>NZ_MVOC01000008.1 GCF_002043095.1 Mycobacterium sp. AT1
GCCCGTCATGACGGGCTGCCGACCATGAATCCGTTGTCGTGGTTGACCGGCGCATGGAGTGTGTCGCTTGCAACCGCCCGCTCCGCGTGGCGGGTGTCGTCCGGCGCCGCGCAGATCGCGACGAGAATCCTGACGCCGCAATCCCAGGCGATGACCGGTCCGCTGACGGCGATGCGTCGCTACAGCGCGGCAAGCGTGTCGCTGGCAGACGTGAAGTCGATCTGCCACCGCTTCGACGTCACGGTCAACGACGTGGCATTGGCAGCGATCACCGACGGCTTCCGGGAGGCAATGGTGCGCCGGGACACGCCAACCCGGTCCGATTCGCTGCGTACGCTGGTTCCGGTGTCGGTCCGGCGGCCCGACGAACTCCACCTTCCCGACAACCGGGTCTCGGTGATGCTCCCGCTTCTGCCCGTTGACATCGCAGATCCCCTCGAACGGCTGCGTGCCGTCCACAACCGGATGACGCAGTCCAAGGCGAGTGGGCAGTCGCAGGCAGGCAGCCTTGCGGTTGCCGCCTCCAACCTACTTCCCTTTGCGTTGACGGCGTGGACCGTTCGGCTTCTCACCCGACTGCCGCAACGTGGAGTGGCAACGGTGGCGACGAACGTACCCGGACCCCGCACGCGCGTCACGGTGATGGGCCGCGTGGTGCAGTCCCTGCTGCCCATTCCGCCCATTGCGCTAAACCTTCGGATCGGGATCGCGATCACCAGCTACGCCGACGAACTCACCTTCGGCGTGATCGGCGACTTCGACGCCACGGTGAGCCCGGAGGAACTCGCCAACGGCATCCGCGAGGGTGTCGAGCGGTTGGTCTCGGTGACGAAGGCCTGCAGGCGTTCCCGTCGAGCGGGAAGCCAGCTGCTACTGCTGATCTCTTGATCAGGACCGTCGGTCAGGTTGCCAGGCAGCATATTTGGTGCGCTTCGGCAGTGGTGTCGCCCAGCGGTCGGCTGGTGTCGACGAAGTGTGCACCCTCCCACGAGGTCTCCTCGCGACACATGGCCGACGCGATCTCGGGTGTGGCGTCCGACGACGAATTCCGGCGATCGAGGATTCTCGCCGTCGCGACGTCGACCGGGACCGTACAGGCAAGCTCGACGATTGGGGACTTCGTTGCATTCGACACCTCGCGCGCCTCCACTCGGTGCCGCAATTCACGCCACGTCGCATCCAGGATCACCGACTGTCCCCCCGTCAGCAGCGCGCCGGCGCGATGCAACAGGGCGTCGTACACGGCGTCGACGTTGTCCGCGGTGTACAGACCCGCACCGTAGACACCGGCGACACCGTCGAGATCACCGTCTGCGTGCATCTCGCGGCGGACGTCGTCGCTGGAGACCACCTGCGCCGCCGTGCGGTCAGCCAACGCGTTGGCGAGCGTGGTCTTGCCCGTGCCGGGGCCGCCGCCGACCAACACCAATCGCACCGTGCCCGTCCGGAGGTGCTGCAACGCGAGGTCGAGATGACGGCGCACGCCGGCACGTGCACCCGCGTCGCCTTGACTCACCCTGATGCAGTCAACCTTGGCGCGGACCACCGCTCGGTACGCAATGTAGAAGTGCGCCAGCGACATCGGCGCCGAATCGCCGGAAAAGCGGCGGTATTCGCCGAGGAAGAACTCGGCGAGGGACGGGTTTCCCAGAAACTCCAGATCCATTGCCAGGAAGGCGGCGTCGTCGAGCCCGTCGACGAACCGAAGCCGATCGTCGAACTCCAGGCAGTCCAGCAGGACCGGACCCGTCCCGGGGCAGAAGACGTCGTCGGCGATGAGATCGCCATGACCGTCGACCACGCGCAGGTCGACGAGGCGTCGGGCGAACAACCCGGCCCTGCCGTCGACGTACTGCCCTGCGAGGCGGTCGATCTCAGCCACCACCGCTGGGTCGGCCAATCCCGTGGAGACGTGGTCCAACTCTGCGACGTTCTGCCGCCAGCGGGCCTGGATCGCCGCGGCCGTTCCGCAGGCGTCGACGTTCGGGCCACGCGCAGCCATGGCATGGAACGAAGCCAGCTTCTCGGCGATGGCCGACAGGTGGTGCTCGACCGGCTCACCGCGCCGGACCATCGACGCCAGGCGAATCGAATCGGGGTAGCGTCGCATCACCACCACTGGCTCTGGCTCGGCGTTCTCGGGGTCGGCGAGGTGGGCAACGCCAAGGTAGCTGTCAGCGGACAGCCGACTGTTGAGCCGGACCTCACGCTGGCACGCCTCTTCACGACGCTCAACCGTGCTGAAGTCGAGAAACTCGGTGACGACCGACTTCTTGGCCTTGTAGGCCCTGTCGCCGACGAGCACGACCAGACCCGTGTGGGTCTCGCGAATCTCCGGGGTCCGAGACCCGCATCCGATTCCGTTCCGGGCCAATGCTGAGCTCATGGGGTCGATCATCGCGCTCGGCCCGATCCGAGGACAGCGTCATGGGACCCCGCTTCGGCGCCACAGGTCCCGTTCGATGGGGCCCAAAGACCCTGGCGTCCATGCGCGGTCGAGGGCCATGGTTTCCCAAGACGACTGAAGGGATCATCGTGCCGAAACCCATGGCGCCCAGCGGTGTCATCGCCGACGCCGTGCACCTTGCGTGCCGCGCTCCGTCATTCCACAACAGCCAGCCCTGGCGGTTCGTCGGGAAGGGAGCGGGTGTCCTGCACCTCTACCTGGACCGCGACCGCCTGGTGGAAACCGATTCCTCGGGTCGGCAAGCACTGATCAGCTGCGGGGCGGTGCTCGACCATCTCAAGGTGGCGATGGCGGCGGCCGGATGGGTCGCCAACGTCGACTACTACCCGAACCCGAACGACAGCACCCATCTCGCGTCGGTCGACTTCGTTCCGCTCGACTACGTCACCCGTGGTCACCGCCGCCGCGCCGACGCGATCCTGGCCAGGCGGACCGACCGCCTTCCCTTCGCTGCGCCGGAGCGTTGGGACGACTTCGAGCCGCTGCTGCTGGCGGCCGTCGACGACGATCTGGCGCACCTGGTCGTCCTGTCGGAGGACTCCCGTGGCCGGCTCGCCGACGCGTCGGCGCTGACCGAGGCGCTGCGCCTCTACGACTCTCCCTACCACGCCGAGCTGGCCTGGTGGACTGGACCATTCGCCACGCACGACGGAATTCCGCACAGCTCGCTGGTGTCGGCGGCCGAAAGCGATCGCGTCGACGTGGGCCGCATCTTCCCGGTCACCCATCACGGTCAACGGCGGGCACAGGTGGCCGAAGACCACTCGAAGGTGCTCGTTCTGTCCGCGCTCGGTGACACCCGCCGTGACGTCCTCGCGTGCGGGGAGGCGCTGTCCGTGGCGCTCCTCGAGGCCACGATGGCGGGTCTGTCGACGTGCCCGTTGACTCATCTGACCGAGGTCCCGGCCACCCGCGACATGGTCGGTGCGCTTACCGGACACCCCCTGCCCCAGGTGCTAATTCGGGTCGGGTTGGTCCCGGCACTCGACGACGTGCCGCCGCCCACCCCCCGGCGCCCTCTGAGCAGCGTGCTGTCCTGGCAGCCGTCAGTCGCCGAGGTCGCGCGGTAATCAGCCGTGGGGCGTGATGACGGCGCGCCCCTGGATCTTCCCGTCGTGGAGCAGCTGGTAGGCGTTGGCCGCCTCGTCGAGGGCGAAGTGTTCGACGAGCATCCGGATCTTGCCTGCCTTGGCGAGTTCGATGACGTCGATCAATTCGGGGATGGATCCCCAGAACGGTGATGCGACGGCGCATTCGTGCGGTGGGCTGGAGAAGTTGACGGGTAGCGCGGCGCTGCCGACGCCGACGATGGTGAGATGTCCAAGCACGCGAGCCACTTGCGCAGCCATTGCCAAGGTGGGGGTGATGCCGACCAGGTCGAGGACCAGTTCGGCTCCCTGACCCTTGCTCATGTCCTTGATGCGTGTAACGGCGCCGTCGCCGGAGATGAGCGCCTCGTCGGCACCCATGCTCTTGGCAATCTTCAGCTTGTCCTCCGAAGTGTCGACTGCGACAACCGTTGTCGCGCCGGACAACGCCTTGAGGACCTGAATGGCCATCTGCCCCAGACCCCCGGCCCCGATGACGACGGCCGTCGAGCCGGGTCCGAGCAGATGCACCGATCGTTTGACGGCGTGGTAACTGGTGAGCCCGGCGTCGCTGAGCGGTGCGGCTTCCCGGGGATCCAGATCGCCGAGCGGAATGAGGTAGCGGGCCGACGGGACGAGGAGGTACTCGGCCATCCCGCCGTTGGTGCCGCCGAGACCACCCGGGCTCGGCAGACCCGTTGTCTGGCAGTAGTTCTCCATGCCTTGGCGACAGTTGGTGCACAGGCCACAGCCCCACGGTCCGTACACGATGACGGCATCGCCGGGTGCGAATCCCGTTGCGCCGGGACCCAAGCTCTCGACCCACCCCGCGTTCTCGTGGCCCAGGGTGAAGGGGGGCGCGAACGACCTGGACCCTGCGGGGAGTTCGAGCAGGTGCAGGTCGGAGTGGCAGGCCCCCGCACCGCCGACCTTGACCAGCACCTCCCCCGGCCCGGGTTCGGGTACCGGTACGTCCCGAACTTCGCCGGGCCGTTGCCATTCGACGAACCGGAAGGCCTTCACCTCAGTCCACGATGCGGTCGAAGGCGACTTCGAGGTGACGCGGTCCGCGGAACACTTGGCTCTGCCGATACGGCGGCGGGTCGACGACCAGACGGGGGTTCTCGACCCGGCGTAGGAAGTTCTCCACCGCGAGGTTGACCTCCAGGCGTGCCAGCGGACCTCCCATGCAGGTGTGAATGCCACTGCCCCAACCGAAGTGCTGGTTGTCGAGGCGCAGCGGATCGAACCTGGCCGGATCGGGGAACATCTCCGGGTCGCGGTTGGCGGCACCGTACATCAGGTGAACGACCGACCCGGCCGGGATGACGGTCCCGCCGACCTCGATGTCGGCGGTGGCGCTGCGGCTCGGGAAGAACTGCACGGCCGACTGCAGCCGTTGCACCTCCTCGATGGCACGGGGAATCAGCTCGGGTCGGTTGCGCAGCAGGTCGATCGATTCGGGGTTGCGCAGCAGCATCAGAACGCAGTGGGCGATGGTGTTGACCGTCGAGTCGTGCCCGGCGATGAGGAGCAGCACCGCGTTGGACGCCGCCTCCGCAGGTGCCATCGGTCCGTCCGGACCGTCGTCGTTGACGAGCTTGGAGAGCAGCCCATCGCCGGGTGCCGTGAGGTAGCCCTGAATCAGGTCTGCCAGGTACTGCGACAATTCGGCGGTGCTCTGCTTGCCCTTGGCGGCGCGAGCCTGACCTTCCTCGGTGGTCGCTTCCGGCCCGAGGTCGAGGCCGGCCATGAAGTCGAAGATCCAGGCGTGGAACATGGGCTCGTCCTCGAGCGGGATGCCCAGCAGCTGGCATATGACGGCCACCGGCACGGGGTAGGCGTAGTCGTCCACGACGTCGAAGACTCCTGAGCCCTTGGTCTTGATCCCATCCAGCAGGTCGTTGCACAGCCGCTGGATGTTTGGCTCCATGTTGGGGATGACGTCGGGTGAGTGGGGCGGCGCGAAGTGCCGCATCACCTGGCGCCTGGCCCGGTCGTGGTCGGGCGGATCGGACATGATGATGGTCTTGGCGCGGCCGTAGGCCTCGATGTCCTGGGCGCCCGGCTGTCCTGTCGCCGACGCTGCCCCGAGCGGACTGCGGCTGATGTCGGAGCTGATCCGCGGATCGTGTGCGAGCGTCATCAGTTCGCGGTAGCCGGTGACGACGTAGGTGCGGTCGGCCACCTGGACGACGGGGGTCTGCCGGAGTTGGTCGAAGAATTCGTACGGGTCGTGACGATTCTCGAACTTCATCGCCTCCGCCCAGGCGGTCTCTGCGGTCGTCATGTCGTCGGTCCCCTTCCTGGCTAACGGGCCTTGGGACGGTACTCCGCGCCCCGCGAGGTCGGATCATGGCCAGTGAGAACGACATCCGGGATTCCGGTCGGTGCGCGCGGATCGCCGAAGCGGGCCGGCATGGGGGTTGAGTTCGTCGGCACGTCATAGCCGGGTGGCGGTGGCGGAAACGGGGCCGAACGTTCGATGAGGTCGGCGTAGTACTGCAGCCACTTGCCGTGGTTGAACGTCAGCGCGCCGACGATGCGGCCGTTCTTGCCGAACGCGGCGGCGAAGCGCAGATCCTCCACCGACCCCTGGGTGAAGACGATTTCGTCGCCGAAGGAGCACACGCCGACACCCTTGATGTTGACGCCAAATTGGCCCGACCAGAACTGCGGCAGCGGTAGGTGTGGGCGGCGGCCCATCTCCAGGTGAACCATGTTGTGCGCAGCGGTTTGAGCGCCGAGGACGGCGGCGTCGACGTGTTCGATGGCCATGAACTGGTACTCGTAGAGCACGTGCGGTGCGCGGGCGACGTCGCCTGCGACGAAGACGTTGTCGGTCACCACGCCGTTGACGTCGAACGCGCGGCACCCCGCGTCGCAGGCCACGCCCCAGAATCCGGCGGCGAGGTCGGCGCCGTCCAACCATTCGATGTTGCGCACCGAGCCAAGGGACGCGACCACGACGTCGACGTCCAGCACGGTGCCGTCGGACAGCCGTGCCTGCCGGACGTGACCGTCGGCGTCGCCGGTGAGCGCCTCGACGGCCACGCCGGTGCGAAGGTCGACTCCGGCGTCGCGCTGCATCTTGGCGGCGATGTCGCCGATGACCCCGCCGAGCGGGCCCACCAGCGGTGCGCTGGACCGTTCCGCCACGGTCACGTCAAGGCCGAGATCGCGGCACACCGAGGCCATCTCCGAGCCGATGAACCCGGCGCCGACGATGAGCACCCTCTTCGGCCTTGCCTTGAGGGCGGCCTGCAACTCCGCGGCGTCGTCACACGTGCGCAGCGTGTAGAGACCCTTGAGCGTGGCCTCCTCGGCGTTGAACCACGCCCGTGACCGCACGCCGGTGGCGATCAGCACCCTGTCGTAGGGCACCCGATCGCCGTTGGCCAGCACCACTTCTCGGTTGGCGCGGTCCAGCGCGGTAGCCGCGACCCCGAGGCGCCAGTCCGCGTCGACCTCGCGCAACCGGGGCAGCTTGGTGTTGCCCGCCGGCACCCAGCCCTTCAGCACCTGCTTGGACAGTGGCGGCCGGTCGTACGGTTCGTGAACTTCGTCGCCGATGATGGTCAGCGAACCGGTGAATCCCTCGTCGCGTAGCGCTTCGGCGGCGCGCAGACCCGTCAGTGACGCGCCGACGATGACGATCCTGCCGGTCGCCTTGAAGCTGGCGACGATGTCGGCGATCAACGAGGCGGTCACGTCGTCGACCTGTCCGCCGGCGGATCCATCTCGGCGACGATGGCCTGCACCGGGCAGGACGCCACGGCCCGCGCCACCCTTTGCCGTTGGGAGTCATCGGGATTCGGGTCGTAGGCGAGCGCCTCCTCGCCGTTGAGCTGGAGCACCTCCGGCGCCAGCGGGACGCATTGCGCGTATCCCAGGCAACGGTTCAGGTCGACGACGATGCGCATTCTGGGCCCCTCCCCACCGGTGCTGCCGACGGTACTCAGGACCTGGGTCCGGTAGGCGGTTTTCGACACTTGCCAGGGGAAACCGCTTGATGACAATGATTGTCGACAACAGGTCGCATGAACGGTACCGTGGGCCGGACCTCTATTGACAATGATTTTCAACAAGGAGCCGTTCATGCGAACTCCGGTGGTCCTGGTCTGCGGCCAGGCCGGTGCGAACACCGTCGCCGACGCCTTGCTCGCGCATCCGGGCACGGCCGTCGTCGAGCACGAGTTCGACGGCCAGGTGGTGCGCCGATGGGTCGCAATCATGCGTCAAGGCAAGGTGTCCCGAAGCGAGGTCGCCTTGGAACTCACCAAGGGCTGCGTGTCGTGCACGACGCGCGACGACCTGCTGGTGCTGCTGCGCCGGGTCCATCGCCGCGACGACGTGCACCGCATCGTCGTACTCCTCGCGCCGTGGACGGAGCCCGAATCCATCTGCCACGCAATCAATCACGTGCCGGTGCGAGTCGGCGTGGGCTACCTCGACGGTACCGCTGCCCGCGACGTCGAGATCAGCGCCGTGGTCGCCTGCCTCGACACCGAGTCGTGGCGGGGACAGGCGCTCGGCGACGACGAGCTGCCCGACGGACGTCCCGTCGCCCAGGTCGTCGTCGATCAGGCCGAATTCGCCGACGTCGTCGTCCTCACCGAGCCCGAACACACGACCATCGCCATTCTCAAGCGGCTGGCGCCGTGTGCCCGCATCACCGTGGGCCACCGGCACCTGGAGATCGCACTTCGCCATCTGCACCCGCTGGCGCGGCGGGGCGCCGACTCCGACCCGCACGAGCCTCTCCTGGCGGGCGAACCACCGCTGGCGCCGGACGGCGACGTCGCGCTGACGGAGTTCTCGGCCCAGCGGCCGTTTCACCCAGGGCGACTCCACGCCGCGCTCGACGTGCTCCTCGACGGCGTCATCCGGTGCCGGGGGCGCATCTGGTTGGCTCCGCAGCCCGACAACGTCGTATGGGTCGAGTCGGCGGGCGGGGGTCTGCGCGTGGCGCACACCGGTCCGTGGCTGGCCGCGATGGACGCCGACGAGTTGGCAGACGTCGATCCGGAACGGAAGGCCGTCGCCGCCATGCGGTGGGACCCCACGCACGGCGACCGCCAGACGTCGACGACGGTCCTTTCCTGCGGGGCCCGGCCGGCCGAGATCAGCGCCGCCCTGCACGACGCCCTGCTCACCGACGACGAGTTCCGTCGGCCATGGGAGTGGGACCAGTACGACGATCCGTTCGGCGACTGGCACGAGGACCCGTGTGACTCGACACCCGAGTTGCACGACGAGGTAGCCGCACGCGGCAGTCACGAAGGAGACGACGAATGAAACCAGGCATCCACCCCGACTACCACCCGGTGGTGTTCCAGGACGGCAACACCGGTACGCGCTTTCTGACGAGGTCGACGATCACCAGTTCCCGCACGGTCGACTGGCCGACCCCCGACGGAATCAAGACCTATCCCCTTGTCGTCGTGGATGTTTCGTCAGACTCACACCCGTTCTGGACGGGTTCTCAACGCCACAACGACACCGCGGGCCAGATCGAGAAGTTCCGCCGTCGCTACGGAACCCGCGAACGGTAGTCCCGACCGGCGTCGAGTCGCGGCCGTCTCAATGGGTGTGGGTGACGCCCCACGCGGGCAGCGGGTCGTGGTAGGTCAGCCACTCCCGCTGGCCCGCCGCGACTTCGGCGTCGGTCAGCAGGGCGGACTCGAACTGGTCGTGCACCAGGGCACGGTCCAGCCGGACCCCAATGATGACGATCTCCTGCCCTGGCGCGAACTCCGCAGTGGCCCACGGCTGCGCCGGCTCGATCACCAGGTTGGGCCCGGCCTGGGACCAGATCGCGGCAATCAGGGGGCGGCTGGCGATCCAGCAGAATCCCTTGCTACGCAACAGTCCCGTGACGTTCTCCAACACCCGCGCCAACCGGTCGGGATGAAACGGACGATCGGCTCGGAACGTCATGCTGCTGATGCCGTACTCCTCCGTTTCGGGCGTGTGCCCTTCGGCGATCTCCTCGTCCCATCCGGGCGCGGACTCCGCGAGCACGGGATCGAACAGCCCGGTGTCGAGGACGGTCTCCAGCGGCACCACCCCGTGATCGGTGCGGGTGATCCGAGCCGTCGGATTGAGCCGACGCAGTATCGTTTCAACCGTCCCGCAGGCACTTTCACTCACCAAGTCGGTCTTGTTGAGCAGGATCACGTCGGCGAACTCCACTTGGTCGACCAGCAGATCGGAGATGCTGCGACCGTCCTCGTCGGCGGCCGCCAGGCCCCGCTCGGTGAGCGCGTCCCCGCGGGCGAGTTCGAGCAGGAACGTCGAGGCGTCGACCACGGTGACCATGGTGTCGAGCCGAGCCACCCGAGACAGCGCGAATCCGTCGTCGAACTCCCAGCCGAACGTCGCCGCCACCGGCATCGGTTCGGAGATTCCGGTCGACTCGATCACCAGGTGGTCGAACCTGTTCTGCACGGCCAAGTCCCTGACTGCGTCGACCAAGTCCTCGCGCAGGGTGCAGCAGATGCATCCGTTGGTCAGTTCGACGAGCTTCTCCTGGGTGCGATCCAGGTGGCCTTGACCGGCGATGAGGGCGGCGTCGATGTTGACCTCGCTCATGTCGTTGACGATCACGGCCACCTTGCGCCCGTCACGGTTGGCCAAAATGTGGTTCAGCAGAGTGGTCTTGCCCGCCCCGAGGAAGCCGGACAGGACGGTTACGGGCAGGCGTCGAGACTCGGCCGGAGGCATCCCTTAATGATAATGATTTTCATTAAAAGTGTCACGCCGGCGTCCGCGATCCACCCGTGTCGACCGACTTCGGTTGCAGCAGCGCGCCGGCGGGTTCGGCAGGCGCGACGCCGCCCGAATGGGTCGGGTGGTCGAGCACGTCCGCGACGCGACGGCCACGATGGTCAATCAGCCACACCACCAACCAGATGCCGCAGGCAACGGTGACGACGAGGAAGCTGGGCGGCACGTTGAACATCGCCGACGCCCCGAGCCCGAGCCAGACCGAACACACGCTGATCGCGGCGGAGATCGCCATGGCAAGGGACGGACGTGGGGTCAGCATGATCCCCGTGGCCGCGGGCGTGACCAACAGCGCGAACAGCAGCAGCGTGCCGACGGCCTGCACCGCCATCGTCACGGCCAGCGCGAGCAGCAGCATGAACACGACCGAAAGCGCCCGCACCGGAACGCCCTTCGCCTCGGCGACGGGAGCGTTGATCGAGCTGTACAGCAGGGGCCGGTAGATCAACCCGACGCACAACATCAGCACCAGGAAGAGGACCGAGAAGCCGATCAGCTGCTCGTGCGAAATCGCCAGCAGGTTGCCGAACAAGACGTTCGTCATCGTGCTGGAACTCTTGGTCGCCAGGGAGTTGAAGAACAAGCCGAGCCCCGTCGCGAAGGCCAAGGTCGTCCCCGTCACGACGTCGCGGTCGGAGGCCCGTTTGCCCAATGCGCCGATGACCAGCGCTCCGCCTGCGCAGAACACTGCCAGACCGAGGACGGGCGGAATGCCGAGCAGCACCGCACCCGTCGCGCCGGGCAACCCCATGTGGGCGAGGGCGTGCGCGGCAAAGGCGTTGCGGCGCACCACGATGAAGTAGCCCATCAACCCAGAGGCCAGCGCGACGACGGTTCCACCGATCAGCGCGTTGCGCATGAACGGCGAGCCGAGGATCGTCCACCAGTCCTGCTGATAGCCGATGGCCACCAACTGTGTCGTCACGGCGCGCTCCTCATGTACATCTCGCCCTGCGGGGTGTGTACCACCCGAATGGGGGTGCCGTACAGGTGGCTGAGCAGCGCGTCGTCGACGACGTCGGTCATCGTGGCGTAGTGCGGATGCCCGTCGAGTAGGTAGATCGCACTGTCGAGCATCGTCAGCAGGGGGTTGAGGTCGTGTGCGACGACCAGAATGGTCACGCCCAACTCGCGGTGCAGCCGCGCCAACAGCGCGACGATCTCGCCCTGACTGCGCAGATCGAGGGACGCCAGCGGTTCGTCCAGAATCAACATCCGCGGCTTGGAGACCAACGCTTCGGCGATGGCGATGCGTTGACGCTGCCCGCCGGACAGCAGTGCCAAACGACGGTCGGCGAACTCTCCTGCGTCGACCGCGGCCAGGGTCTCCTCGACGGTCTGGCGTTGTGTGGCAGTCGCCCGGCCGAACGCCCAGCGCCGGCCGGTCAGCCCGAGCATCACCACGTCGCGGGCGCGGATCGCCTCGCCCGCGGTGGCGGCGTAATCCTGCGGGACGTAGCCGATGCCGTCGTTGTCCTCGCCGGGCTTGCGGCCGAAGACGCGCACCTCACCCGACGCGGGCGGAACGAGGCCCAGGATCATGTGCAGGAGGGTGGTCTTGCCGGCTCCGTTGGCGCCGATCAGGGCGACGATGCCGCCTGCGGGCACCTCGAATGTCGCGTCGGACCAGATCAACCGCCGTCCGCGAACCGCGCTGACGTCGGTGAACGCCAGCGCAACGGAATCCTGCTCGGACTTAGGTCGAGACACCCAGCGCCTTTGCCAGGGCGGTGAGCTGGCCGTCCTGCCACGCCTCGAACGAGGTCTGTCCGGGCGGGACGGTCTCGGTGACGTCGACGACGGGCACGCCGGCCTGCTCGGCCGCGGTGCGAATCTGTTCGGGGATCGAGCCCTCGGTCTGGGTGTTGTACATCAGGACGTCGACCTTCTTCTCCGCGAGGGCAGTGGTGAACGCTGCGATGTCGGCCGGTGACGGATCGGATTCGTTGGCCGAGGCTCGCTGGTAGCCCTCGGGGGTCTTGTTGACGAGCCCCATCGCTTCGGCCTGGTAGTCGAAGATTCCCTCGGTGGCAGCGTAGGACTTGCCCGACGCGCCCGCCTTGATCTTGGCGATCAGGTCGTCATATGGCTTCAACGTCGTGGTGAGCGCTTCCCGACGCTCGCCGAAGTAGCTCGCGGCCTGGGGGTCGAGCTTGCTCAGCTCCGCGGTCACCGCGTCGGCGACGGCGGTCACCGCGGTTGGGCTGTACCAAAGGTGCGGGTTGGCCCCATCGGCGGTCTTGGTGACTTCGGACGCGCTGACCACGGGGGCCGCGCCCGCCGAGGACTCGGCCAGCTTCGAGGCCCAAGCGTCGTAGTCCGCTCCGTTCACGACCACCATCTTCGCGCCTGCGAAGGAGGCGGCGTCGGCGGGTGACGGTTCGTAGTCGTGCGGGTCGACCGATGAGCCGGCCAGGATCGTCTTGACCTTGGCGCAGGCGCCGCCGAGCTCGGAGACGATGTCGCCCCACTGGTCGACGCTCACCACCACGTCCACCGGCGCGGTCGGGCACGGCTCGCTGCTCGTCGTACTGGCTCCGGCTGCAGCGGCGGTCGACGATGTGGAAGGTGCGGTCTGATCCGAGCCGCAGGCGGCGAGCGCGACGCTCAGGGTCAGCGCGAGGGCGGCGGCAAGTGGTGCCGAACGGTACGGCGAATGAGTCATGGCGAGAATGATAATCGTTTCCAATAGTCCCCCGCCAGTCGGGATGACATTCACGGCGACTTGAGAGCCGACGCCGGCGTCCGGTTTGCAATTTCGACATGGGGCACTACAGTCCACACTAACGACAATGATTTTCATTAAGGGTCGGCGACGAGACGCCGCCCCCGAGGCACTAGGGAGGTAAACCGTTGTCCAGCACAGACATCCGACCAGTCGTCAAGCTTCGCTCGACGGCCGGGACGGGCTACACCTACGTCACCCGCAAGAACCGCCGCAACGATCCGGATCGCCTGGTCATGCGGAAGTACGACCCCGTGATCCGCAGACACGTCGACTTCCGCGAGGAGCGCTGATGGCCAAGAAGTCCAAGATCGTCAAGAACGACCAACGCCGGGTGATCGTGGCGCGTCATGCCGAGCGACGAGCAGAGCTCAAGCGCATCATCCGATCGCCGGAAACCACTGTCGCACTGCGCATTCAGGCGCAGGCCGAGCTGGCCCGTCAACCAAGGGACGCCAGCCCCGTCCGAGTGCGCAACCGCGACTCCGTCGACGGCCGGCCGCGGGGGCACCTGCGCAAGTTCGGCCTGTCCCGAGTGCGGGTGCGGGAGCTCGCCCACGACGGCCAGCTGCCCGGGATACGAAAGGCGAGTTGGTAGATGGCGCGCACGAAGCCAGCACGCGCCCGGTCGGGCCGCGGCGGAGAGAACAAACCCGCCAAGCGCAATGCGCTCAAGGCCCTCGGCGTCGACGCCGTCGACTACAAGGACACCGCGAGGCTCCGGACCTTCATCTCCGACCGGGGCAAGATTCGGTCGCGCGCCGTCACGGGGTTGACGGTCCAGCAGCAGCGGCAGATCGCCATCGCCATCAAGAACGCCCGCGAGATGGCACTGCTGCCATACCCCGGGCAATCCCCACGGTGACGCGCTACAGGTCCTAGCGCGCCCACCGTGGGGGGTATGCACGTCCGCTGTCGATCTTGCGTACGTAGGGCCCACGCTCAGCGGACTCAGCCCGACCCGAGCAGACTCAGCCAGTCGTCGCCGGGCAGGGTCGACATCATCGTCGGGCAATAGATGGAGATGGCGAGCCCGGTCAAGACCTTGGACATCCGCGGAGACGTGCCGTCTCGGGCAGCAAGTGCGGATGCGATCGACGCCATGGTCTCGCCGGGTTGTTGGACCGCCGCGCAGATTGAATTGCCCAGGGCGGGCGAACTGGACGCTGCGGTCGTCGACGCGCTGGCAGTACCTACGGTGTCGAGGACGGGACTCGTCCCGGTGTCGGCGTGCGCCATTGTCGGCGCGACAGCTGCCATCGCGACGGCGGCCAGTGGAATCAGGAAGCCCACGGTTGGGATGTGATAGCCGTTGAGACAAGACATTTCGCTCCTCGAAACGGATGTCAGGTGCCGGGTGTAGCGAGGATGCCTGGCAAACTTCCGGCCACGCCCCCGGTGACGGACGACAGCGGGTTGGCGGTTGGCGTTGCCATTCCCATCATGCTCGCCGCGTTGCTCAGAACCGTGAAGTCACCGTTTGCCAAGGACGTCATGAAGTTTGGGCACTGGGTCTGGATCGCCAGACCCGCGACGCCGCCGGCAAGCTGCGAACCCAGCCCACCGTGGCCGCTCGCGGTCGTCGCCGTGCTGACGACCTGGCTGCCCGGCTGCACCAGCATGGGGCACAGCGAGGTGGCAAACTGCGCGATGATCTGGCTGATCGCACCGTTGTTGCCGATCCCAAAGTCGTTGAGCAGTGCAGCGTCTCCCGCGTCGGCACCAGCCGAGGCAGGCATCGAGATGGCCACCCCCATCATGGCCGCCAGTGATACGAGGAGACGTACCGCGGTGGCGGTAGGTCTTGCGTGAATTCGGTGGGTCTCGGTAGTCATTCGTGCGCCGTTTCCGTCGTCCAATGGGGTGCGCCGCGAATAAAGAACTGATGGCACGCGGATAACGTTCTGTCACTATGGTCACGTTTGAACCACGAATCGGTCACCGTCTGAAACCTATGGGTGTTGCATGAACCAGACGTCGGACTCGGGGCTGTATGGCTCGGGTTCCGCCGCGCCGGCATTCACAGCCCGTACAAATATTCGGCCCACAGGATTCACATGTGCACGTTGCATGATCATCCAGCACTTGGGCTCCACCTGCCGCCAGAGCGGTGCGCGACCACGAAGGATGCGATGACCACCGCAGCACCCGCTACGGAGAACGACGACGATGCGGTCGCAACCTTGGTCGGCGGCCCACCGCCTCCGCGCTGGTACGGGCCTGCGCTGTCGCTGCTGCTGCTCGGCACCGCGACGTTCTGGACGATCGGACTTAGTCAAAATGGCTGGGGCAATTCGTTTTACGCCGCCGCCGTACAAGCGGGTACGCAGAGCTGGAAGGCGTTCCTGTTCGGGTCGTCGGATGCGGCGAACACGATCACGGTGGACAAGCCGCCCGCGGCACTGTGGGTGATGGAGGTCAGCACGCGACTGTTCGGCGTCAACTCCTGGGCCATTCTGCTTCCCCAGGTACTACTCGGCGTCGCGTCGGTGGCACTCGTACACGCATCCGTGCGTAGGACTTTCGGCCCGGCGGCGGGTTTGGTCGCCGGCGCGCTGCTCGCGTTGACACCGGTCGCCACGTTGATGTTCCGCTACGACAACCCCGATGCGCTCCTCGTGTTCCTGATGGTGGCCGCGGTTTGGGCGCTGCTACGGGGAGTCGAGAGCGGTCGCACGCGGTGGGTCGTGCTGTGCGGCGCCGTGATCGGTGTCGGCTTTCTCACCAAACAGCTACAGGTCATGTTGATCGTGCCGGGTCTCGCCTTCGCTTACGTGGTCGCCGCGCCGCCGCGGTTGGGTACGCGGTTGCTTCAACTGTCGGCCGGCTTGGCGGTGTCCGTGGTGGCCGCCGGTTGGTGGGTGGCGCTGGTGGAACTGTGGCCAAGGGCCGATCGGCCCTACATCGGCGGATCCTCCGACAACAGCTTCCTGCAGCTGACGCTGGGCTACAACGGCTTGGGCCGCATCCTCGGCGGCGGAGCCGGTGGCGGCGGCGGACTACCGATTTCCCCCGCCGGTGGCGGACCGGGCGGTCCCGAGGGCCCACCCATGTTCGGCTCCTCGGGCATCACCCGGATGTTCAGCACGGCGTCCGGGACCCAGATATCGTGGCTCCTGCCCGCCGCCGCGGTGGTCCTCGTCGCCGGACTGGTGTTGTGCGGCCGTGCTGCGCGCACTGATCTCACCCGGGCGTCGTACATCGCGTGGGGCGGCTGGCTCCTGGTTACCGGCCTGGTGTTCAGCTTCATGTCGGGAATCTTTCACGACTACTACACCGTCGCCCTCGCGCCCGCGGTCGCCGCGGTCGTGGGCATGGGGTCCGCACACCTGTGGCGGCACCGTGACAAGCGCTGGGTGACAACGCTGTTGGCGGTCACCGTGGCCGTGACGGCCGCCTGGGCATGGGTGTTGCTGGGTCGAGCACCGGACTTCGTACCTGCCCTGCGCTGGATCGTCGTGGCACTCGGTGCGGTGGCAACGGTTGGCCTCCTCGTCAGCGCGGTGCGGCCGGGGGTGACCATTGCAGCCCGCGACCTGTCGGCATGGGCGGCAGGAGTGGCCGTGGCCGCCGCCCTCGCCGGTCCGATGGCATTCTGCATCCACACCGTCGGCACTGCGCACACCGGTCCGATCGTCGTGGCAGGTCCGTCGACGGGAGGAGGGCTACCCGAGCCCCCTGGCGGCGGTCACCTGCCCGGACAGGGCAAGCCGTCCGAGCAGGTGACCGGGCTGCTGTCCGCCGATGCCGAGAACTACACCTGGGTCGCCGCGGCGATTGGGTCGATGGAGGCGTCGGGATATCAGCTGTCGACTGGCGACTCGGTGATGCCCCTTGGTGGATTCGCCGGCGCGGACCCGGCACCGACGTTGCAACAATTCCAGGAATACGTCGGAGCTGGACGCATTCATTACTTCCTCGAGTCGCCTCACCCGGGGATGCCCGACTTCCGTACCGAGTCGGGTGCCAAGTCGGAGTCCAGTCAGATCGGAGGCTGGGTCAAGGAGCACTACACCGCGATCACGGTGGACGGCGTCATGCTCTACGACCTGACAGCCGTCGCGGGCTGATGATGACACGGTGGGTGGTCGATTTGCCCGTAATCGTCGAGCCACCGGCGGATCATCGGGTCGCCTGAGCCGTCGACGGGGTGACGGTCGGATTGGTGAATCCGCGTGGCGGCTTGAGGATGTATCCGGTCCGGCGCAGGGTGTGAATCATCGGGTCTCGTCCGTCGTCGATCCGTCGACGCAGGTAGGACACGTAGAGCCTTACCTGGGAGGACTGCCCCGTGTAGTCGTAGTGCCACACCCGTCCGAGGATCTCCCGGATGCCGAGCGCCCGGCAGGGGTTGCGGACGAAGAAGCGCAGCAACGCGAATTCGGTTGGTGTCAGGACAATCTCGTCACCGCCTCGCCATACACGCAGATGCTCCTCGTCGAGGACGAGATCGCCGACCGATGCCACGGGACAGATGGACTCGTGATCTACCCCGTTGTCGCGCATCAATTTCCGGACCCGCGACATCGCATCCTCGATACTGAATGGCTTGACCAACCAGCCACCAGGGTCGGCGTCCACCACGGGACGCGACCGATCGATGGACTTCTCGTGCAGCAGAATCGTCAGGAGCGTCGGCTGTGACTCGAGTAGGCGATTGAGCAGCAGTTGACCATCCATGTCGGGCATCCGAAGGTCGACGATCGCCAGATCGGGTCTGAAGCACCGTGCCGCGGACAGGGCCGAGGCGCCGTCACATGCGGTTGTCGTACGAATGCCGCTGGCGTTGAGTGCAATTGACAACATCTCCGCCACGACGCGTTCGGCGTCGACGACGAGCACCCGTGGTGATCGGCCGTCGAGGTGGTTCCGCGACATGACCTGCTCCGCACCGCTCGCCGACTGGTCCCCCGCGCCGACGCGATGGGAGATCACTGAAGCCTCGCCGCGTCGAGGCTTTCCATGCGTTGCGTGATCCACGCATCGGTGGTGGCAACCGCCGTCGAGAGCTGTTGTTCGTCAAGACCGTCGGTGATTGGAACCGTGGCCGCGATGTCGCCGAGCAGGGCCTTCGCGGTCCCGTCTGCGTACATCAAGTCATAGAGCTCCCAGTAAACCTTGTGGTAGGTCGGAGCCCACGCGGCCGACGCGAGGAAGCGGGTCTTCAGCTGGTTGCCGAAGTCCGGTGCCCCGCCCGGGGAGTTCGGCATCTCGGTGCCCGGTGGGGGCCCGATCTGCACCTCCTCATCCGGCTGGGTGGTGGCACCGCCGGTCATCGCCAGGTTGAGATCCCAAGACACGACGTCGATCTTCTCGTCCGACAGGTCATACCAAAGGTAGTAGTTCTGCCCAGGTCCTCCCATGTCGTCGCCGTTGCCGAGCAGGTTCTGCGTGGCAAGGTAGCGGGCCAGCGAGTCGGTGTCGACCCACTCGGAGAGGTGGTCGTCGAACTCCTTCTCGTCGGCCCCGTCCAGCCATGCCAGGAAGTTGATGATCGGCTGCAGGTTGCCGTCGTCAACGGAATTGATCTGCTTGAACTGGTCGGCGTAGAGCGACTGGTCCGGTCCGCGATACTGCAGGCGCGAGCTCGCATCGGCCTTGTAAAGGTAACCGTCGCTGTCGAACAACGAGTTTGCGTACATCTCGTCGGGGTGCTCGAGCAGGAGCCGTGTCGTCGTCTTACCGTTGATCGTGTAGGTGGAGTACGCATAGCGCTGACTGGGTTGCCCGGTGTGCGCCGTCAGTGACAGTGCGAGTGCCTCGTTGACCACGGGCGATCCCGGCCGTATCGACAACTCGGTGAGCCCCTGATATCCACGGCCTTCCGCGTTCTCGTCGAAGCTGATCAGCAACGGTAGCGACGTGGGGTCCTCTGCCGAGGCGACGGCGATCCCGGTCATGCCCCCGGGTGGTCCGCCGACGCCGCCGGATGCTGGCGCACCGGGGGGACGCGCCCGGTCACCACCCAGGCCCATCAACGTCGAATTCCCCTTGAGCCTCACCGCCGCGTCACTGATCTGCGTGCCGTCGATGACGACGTCCGCCGTCACCCACTTCTTGTCCCCGTCCTTTTCGTACGCTGAAATCATCCTCTTGTATTGCGCATCGGAAATATTCACGACGAGTGTGTGTTTCGCGTCGTCGTCGAACAGGTCGACCGTCCCGGCGATGTTGTCGGTGATCTCCGACTGCATGATCGTCACATCGCTGGTGATGTATGGCCGAATGCGGTAGGGACCCACCACGGTCGTCAATCCGATCACGACGGCAGCGAGCAGCGCCAACACCTTCCAGTGCTGCCGCAGTCGCACGGGCACTCGGTGGGCCAGTCGCCTCTTCGGTGGTTCATGGCCCGCGGGCAGGTCGGTCTCCTGCATCAGATGTCGGTCTGGTCGTATCCGGTCAGCACGGTCACTCGCTGGCCTGTGTTGACGGCGCTGAGTTCGGCGATGAGCTCACTTCCCTTGCGCCCCTTCTTCAACTGCGTGGTGTAGTAGAGCTCGTTGAGTGCCCCCGAGCGTGCGGACTCCGTCGACACCAGCTCGAACTCCGAGCAGAAGTCGACGAGCACGTCCTCGACACGCGCGGTGTACTCGGGTTCCGGCGGAACTTGCACCTTGACCACCTGTCGTTGAACGTCGAGCTTGAACCAGTTGAATCGGTACATGATCATCAGCACCAGGCAGATCACCACCGTGGCGGCGACGGCAAGCAGATAGAAGCGGGTACCGGTCGTCATGCCGACCGCCATGGCCAGGAAGATGAAGCCGACGTCGCGAGTCTCCTTGATGGCGTTGCGGAATCGGATGACCGACAGCGCGCCGACGAGCGCAAAGGCGCGGGCGATGTTCGATCCGACGACGAGCATGATCACCGAGATCACCATGCACACCATGACCAACGTCTGAACGTAGGACTGGCTGTAGGACACGTTCTTGTGCGTGTATCGGTAGACCCATCCGATGATCGACGCCAGCACGAATGACAGCATCAACGACGCCGTCACGTCGAATATGGTGAACGTGCCGCTGAGGTCTTGCAGGTCGATGGTCATTCCAGACCGTCCCTTCGATGTGTGTCGAGTGATGCGATGGTCATGTATCAGGTTGCTGTCATCGTGTTTTCGGCCGGTGACGTGACGAGTTCCGGCGATCCGTCGCGTGACCGAGGGGCCATCCCGAAGGCCTGCACCGACTGGCAATACTTGGAGACCCGGATCACCGACATGTCGATGCGGGCCGCGAGATCGGTTACCCAGTAAGGCACCCGTTCGTTGGCCTTGATCTCGACGACGGCGAGCTTGGGCGGGATGATGAACCGGTTCGGCGCCCCGGAGGCGAAGTGGAAGTCACGGTCACGACCGTGCACCTGGTGGTCGATCGTCACCCGCAAGCCCACGTCCGCGTCGCGGCCAACGAACGCCTCCCGCAGATACCCCGTCGTCACGATGGGTCGCAGGTCGAGGTTGCCGACCAACGTCGTCACCTCATCGACGAAGCCCTTCTGAGACCGGTGGCACTCCAACGCTTCCCGCGCGTCCAGCCACTGTCGCGCGTCTCCGTACGGCAGTTCGATTCGACGCTTTTGCGTCACGCGATTTACGCGTTGCTTGATTTCGACTTGGACGGGGGTCTGGTCGGTGCAGTCTGCGGGCGTCCCGTAGAGGCGCATGCGCAACTTGCGACGAAACCGCAGGCCCTCGATCTTCTCCCAGTAGAACCGGAGATCCGAAGTGTCGTAGTACAACGACGTCACAGGGTATCCACCCTGCGGCGAGAACGGATCCGATGCCATCCGAGCCACGAGTTCGGAGCGCAGCTCGGCGACCCTGAATTCGTCTAGGAAGTACTTGATTTCGTATCGGTTGAACGAGTGCAGGCGACTCGCCGTCTGTTGGTAACCGGTTGGCTCTGTAGGCACGTCGTCGGGCGGGTGTTGCGGCGCTGCGGCCCTTCGCGTGAACCATGTCTTCAAATCCTTCAATGCTGCAATACCTTTCGTCGACGTTCACATGTCGTTCATCTACCAAAGCAGGTGCGGCTGTGGATGTCGTATGAGTCGCGTAACCGATCGGTATCAGGGCACCGGGACGACGGGCGGCGCTTCCTCGGCGGGTCGATCCGTGGACGCCGTCAGCGGGGGCCACGAAAGCTTTGTGGGCGGCCATGATTCGATCGAGCTGCTGCCGGGACCGTCGTCATCGTCGTCGTCGTCATCATCATCGGCGTGTGCGACCCACGCGACGCCTACTGCGACGGCGGTGGCTGCCAGCAGCGCGGCGACCGTTCTCCATGCCGCCCTCACAACGGGAGCACCTCGCCGTAGACGTTCAGGGCGTCATCCGAGGTATCCGAGCTCGTGATCGCGGACGCGAAGAGTCGCGCAGTGACCGCACCGCCACACTGGTCGACTTGCACGTGAGCGTCGAGAATCGAGATGGTGGCGACGGATCCCTTGAGTGCCTTGGCACCGAATCCGACAGCCTTGATGCCCCCCGACTTCAGCGTCGTACCGATGTCGGGACCCACGCCCACTTCGTTGTCGTCGGTGTCGAAGAGGTCGGTGTCGACGCTGAACCCGAGGTCGAGCCCGTCGTCGAGGTTGACCTGACACCCGAGCTGTGCGCCGACCACCAGCTGGCCGGTGTTGATCGGGTGATTGCCGACGCCGTCGACGGTGAGCGTGACCCTGCCGCTGAGGTAGCCCTCCTTCGAGAGGAGCGCATTTGCCATGTTCGGCACCGCATCGTATCGCGCATCGGTCAGGGACAGCGTCACCTGCCAACCGTCGATCGTCGTCACCTGGCGGACGACGTCGGGCACCCTCACGGCTTCGGCGTGCGCCACCGGGGCGGGGCCGCCGAGCATGGCAACGATCACCGCCGCGACGCCAGCTCCCTTGCGAAACAACAACTTGCTCAACACCCCACGCTCGACGAGTTCACGCGTCGGCTGTCGTAGCCACACGTTCGGTCCCGCGCAGCATGCCCGGCCAACATGGGCCGTTGCTGTGCAAACCGTATGGAGGCGCTATCGCCCGCCGGTCGCGGCAATGGCCGCCGACGTCATGCGCGAGCCAGCTTCCAGGACGTCGGTGGCCGAACCCGACTCGGGCAGCGTCACGGTGAAGCAGGTGCCCCTTGCGCTGCTGTCGACTGCAATCGTGCCGTGGTGTGCGGTCACCACGGCACGAGTGATCGCTAGTCCAAGTCCCGTGCTGCCGGCGGCCCGGGATCTGGATCCGTCACCGCGGGCAAAGCGCTCGAATACGTTGGGCAACAGCTCCAGTGGAATTCCCGGCCCGTCGTCGACGATCGTGAGTGTGACGGAACGGTCGAGATTCGTCGCCACGGACGTGACGATCTTCGTCCCTGTCGGGGTGTGCACCCTGGCGTTGGACAGGAGGTTGGCCACCGCCTGGAAGAGTCGCGACCGATCCCCGATCACACTGACCGTGTCAGGAGGAATGTCCAAGACCCATCGATGGTTTGGTGCTGCGATGTGGGCGTCGTGGATGGCGTTGATCAGCAGGTCCGACAGGTCGACCGGCTCGCACTCGATGGGCCTGCCGGTGTCGAGTCGGGCCAGCAACAACATGTCTTCGACGAGCTCGTTCATCCGTCGAGACTCGTCGCGAACCCTGCGGAGCGCGTGCGCGAGGTCGGATCGGTTGCGTAGGTTGCCCTGCTCGTCGGTGTCGCAGACGAGGCGCTCGGCGAACTCGGTGTACCCCTGGATCGACGCCAGCGGTGTGCGCAATTCGTGGCTCGCGTCCGCAACGAACTGGCGGACCCGCGTCTCACTGGTGTGGCGGGCCGTCAGACCCTCTGCCACCCGGTCGACCATTGTGTTGAAGGCCGTACCGAGCCGACCCATTTCGGTGTGCGCCGTCGCAGGGTCCACCGGCTCCAAGGGTGTCGGTAGGCGTACCTCCCCCCGATCCAACTGAAGACGGGCGACCCGTTGCGCGGCCAACGACATGCGCGACAAGGGATCCAGCTGGCGACGGATGATCACCATGACCGCGGCGATGGTGGCCAGAAGCGCCACCAGCGATGACACGGCGATGATCCAGGCCGCGGAAGCGAGAGTCGCCTCGACGTCGGCCATGGGAAGCCCGGAGACGACAACCACATTGGTCTCCTCAACCGGAACCGCCGTGAGGCGATAGTCGCCGACTCCAGCGAGCGCGACGCTGACCATGCCCTTCGTCGGAACCCGCGCGAGTTGGTCGACTGCCGTGGGACTCAGCGCGATCCGGTTGCCGGTGGGAGTGATCACCGCGGCCTCGGCCACCGTGTCACCCGATCTCACGGCGCCGACCGTGCCAGACGACTGGCCGGGCCCGTCGAGGAACAACGGGCCAGGTCCCGAGAAGCGGACGACCGGCAGCTTGCCCATTTCATAGAACATCGTCGACCGCGACTGCGCCTCGAGCACCTGCGCGTCCAATTGGGCCATGAGGTAGCTCCTCATGGCCAGCAGGGTCCCCGCGCCCACCGCGACACACAGACACACGCCTAGGCCCGTCACGACCGCGACCAAGCGGATGCGGAGCGGCCAGGTTCGGGGCGTGAAGAGGCGGATTACCCGCGGGCGGTTGGTCGCGCTACTGAGGTTTGATGACATATCCGACGCCCCGGACGGTGTGGATCATCGGCGGTCGATCCGCGTCGACCTTCTTGCGTAGATACGAGATGTAGAGCTCGACGACGTTCGAGCGACCGTCGAAGTCGTATTCCCAGACGTGGTGCAATATTTGGGCCTTGGTCAGGACGCGTCGCGGGTTGTGCATGAGCACCCGCAGCACCGAGAACTCCGTGGCGGTGAGATAGAGCTGCTCCCCGGCGCGGGTGACCTCGTGGCTGTCCTCGTCCAAGACCAGATCGCCCACGACGAGCTGACTGGATCCGTCGACCACACCGCGTCCAGACCGCTTCACCAAGGCTCGGAGTCGAAGGATCATCTCCTCGACGCTGAAGGGCTTGGTGACGTAGTCGTCTCCTCCGGCGGCCAATCCGGCAATACGATCCTCCATCGAATCCTTCGCCGTGAGGAGCAGCACGGGTAGCTCCGGCCGGATGCGATGCAGTTCGTGCAGCACGTCGAGACCACTCATGTCGGGAAGCATCAGATCCAAGACCACGACGTCTGGGCATCCGGCGGCGGCTTGGCGGATCGCCGCAGCGCCATCCGCCGCCGTGGTCACGTTCCAGCCTTCGTACCGCAAGACCATTGACACCAGATCGCTGAGCGCCGGCTCGTCGTCTACGACGAGCACTTGGATCGGGGAACCGTCGGGGTGGGTGATGCGGTCGGCTCCAGCCAACGCAGGCGATCGATGGACTACGTCACCGGTGTTGTGCACCTAGCAATTCTGTAGCAGCTCTATAGCGATGCCCTGTGCGGAGTCTATGCACCAGCTATGCCTATCCTCGGCCCCCGCACTCGAAGGTGGGGCGTCCGGCCGGACGATTCTCCCGGCCGGACGGCACATCACGGCGCCGTCACCTGCCCGAACACATTCCGTTACCAGCCCGAACGGCCCTTCGGCACAGCGTAGGCACAGAACCTTGCTACGACACCCATAACCCTCGATGGGGTGCCGCCACACCATGATCGACGGATTCGTGGCACCGTCGAATGCGTTGACGCGATGCGTCGTCGACATCGACTATTACAGAAGGGAATTCATGAACTTGTCATTGCGCCGCCAAAGGCACCGTCAGGTGACCGCTGCGGTCCTGTGC
This sequence comes from Mycobacterium sp. AT1, assembly GCF_002043095.1. GTDB lineage: Bacteria > Actinomycetota > Actinomycetes > Mycobacteriales > Mycobacteriaceae > Mycobacterium. Next base: position 24,819 of record NZ_MVOC01000008.1, read on the forward strand.
GCCGGATCGGTCGCTCTGGGGCCACTCTTCGCGACGGGGATCGCCAACGCGACACCGCCACCGCCGCCATGCGCCGCCCCGCCGGGGCAGCCGTGCCCCCCACCACCTCCTCCCCCACCGCCTCCCCCGCGGTAGACCAAAACTCCACGACCGAAAGGACATCCTCCACATGGCGATGACAGTCAAGCGCTCCCACCGAGCCGCATTCGGCTCGGCAATGATCGCGCTCGCTCTGATGGGCTCGTCGGCGGGCTTGGCCGCCGGCGTCGCGTCAGCAGCACCCCCGCCCCCGCCCTGCATGCCCGGAACCCCTTGCGGCCCAGGTGGTCCCGGTCCCGGCCCAGGGATGGGTGGGCCCGGCCCAGGGATGGGTGGACCGCCGGCTCCGCCTCCACCGGCACCCCGACCGCCCTGCGTGCCGTTGCTGCCCTGCTGATTACCGTCGTGCGCGGTTGAGGTGACCTGGGGCGCATCCCGCGTCCCAGGTCACCCCACGCCGGCGCTCAGGAACACGTGTCGACCGTGCTCACCCGCACCAGTTGAACCGAGTGCGACGGCGAGGTCTTGGCGCCGATGGCACCGGTGGTCTTGGTGCTGACACCCGACCACAGGTCGCGCACGGCGTAACAAGGCGCCGGCGGCAAACCTACTGCGGCGGCCGTGGTCATGACATCCCCCGGACCGCTCGACGAATTGAACAGGGCGACGGCCACCGAGGAATCGGCGAGGTGCTTGGCCCAGACCCTCCCGTCGCCGCCAACCTGACGAGCCTTGGCCATCATTGGGTCCTGGTCGACGGCGATGACCTCTCGGTTGGTGAGTATCGAGCGCGTGGTCGGTGACATCGCGCGCAGGTCGTTGCCCGCCAACAGCGGGGCGCCAAGTATCGCCCACAGCGAGAAGTGGCTGCGCTGCTCGTCGTCGGTCAGGCTCGGCTGCGCGGTGGCAATCTGCTGCACGGTCTGCTCCGGCATGGCCAACATCGGCTCGACCATGGCGCGTTGAGCGGCGGTCAACGTCTGTGTCTGATCCCCGTGGCGCAACAGCTCTCGGAAATTGAGAAAGAACTCCTTCCACGTCACGCCGACCACCAGCATGTCCGGATCGCTGCGGTAGTCGCCTCGGGCAGTGGCGGCGGCCGCCGCGGTGAACTGGTCGGGCACGCCGTTGAACATCGCCACCGCTTGCGGATCCATACCGTCGGGCATCGGAAACGCCAAGCGCCACACCGGGATGAGATCGCCGGACGTGCGGACCATGTCGGCAACTCCGGTCCAGTCGAAACGCGTGCCCGCGGTGGGGTCCGGCGAGCTGTTCGGATTGATGCTGTAAACGATGCGTCTGCCGCTGTGCCGCAGCGCTGACCCCATGGCGCCAAACACCTCGACCTGCTCGTCGTGAGTGGCAGTCGTACCGCACCAGTCGTACTTGAGGAAGTCGATTCCCCACGCCGCGAACGTGGCGGCGTCTTCGGCTTCGTGTCCGAGGCTGGCGGTACCCACACCCTGCCCGCAGGTCTGGTTGAACGGGCTCGAGTACAGGCCGACCCGTAGCCCCCGTTCATGGGCGTAGTCGACGAGTGGCTTGAGGCCGAACGGAAAGCGCATCGGGTCGGGGACCAGTTCCCCCGACGCATTGCGTTCGGGCGCAGCCCATCCCGCGTCCAGATTGACGTATTCATACCCGGCGTCCTTCATTCCGCTGGACACCATTGCGTCGACGGTCTGCCTGATCGACTGGTCGTCGAGCTCGATTCCAGAGTTCCACGAGTTCCACCCCATCGGGGGCGCCAACTCAGGCGGGGCGGCGATCGTGACATCGGTCGGATCCGAGCAACCGCAGACGACGGCGGCTACCCCTGCCATGCAGAGCAGGCGACGCAACACCGGGACCTCCTGTTGATTGACGACTACGACGTTGCTGTCGGCGGCCGCAGTGCGTGGCGCCAGGCCAGCGGGTTGAGTTGGCGGTAGGGGTCTTCGGAGCGGACGTCCTGCAGCTCGCGCAAGATCTTCTCCAGCGCCGTCTGCGCGCTCGCCTTGACGGTCGCCACCCAGTCGTCGTCGGTCACCCCGGCTGGCTGCCGGGTGTCGATCGGTGGGCCGAAGCGCAGGTACATCCGCTGCGGGCTGGGGATCAGGGTCGGACCGATCCCGCGCGTCAAAGGCATTGTCATGTCAGCCTTTCCGGTAATCGCCTGACCCACTTTCTCGGTAAGTCGACCCAGGAAACTGTCTCGCTCGACGATGCTGTGATAGATGTCGTCGCCGCCCACATGGCCGACTGGGACGATCGGGTAGCCGTTGGCGATCGCCACCCGGGCGAAGCCGGCCCGGCCCTCCCACTTGAGCTGATACTCCTCGCCCTTGAACTTTCCCAGCTCGCGTCCGCCCCCGGGAAACACGAGCACCGTCTCGTTGTGCTGCATCAGTTTCGAGGCGTTCTCGGGCGTTCCGACGACGCCTCCGCAGGCGGCCAGGACGTCGCCGATCGGTCCCGGCATGGACCCCATTCCCCTTTCGGTCAGAGGCCGCACCCGGGTACCGGTGATCCGTCGGACCGACAGGCAGGTCAACCATGCCTCGGCCATTCCGGTCTGGGTGTGGTTGCCGACCAGGATGAATCGCCCGTCGCGAGCGAGGTTTTCGGTGCCGTCTACGTACGGCCGCGTGAAATCGATCGCCGGCCAAATGCCGTCGGCGGTGGCTTCGACGAGTCGCCGGAGTGTGCGGACGCGTCCGGGCTGCTCGATGATCTGCGCGGTTCTGGCAGCGGCGTTCGTCATGAGCGTTCCTTCGTTCGCAGGTAAGGGAACTCCGTGTCGCGTCAACGCGATACCGTGCTGCGGCGTATCCCGTTTCGGTCGTCTCACCCAAAGTACCAAACGAACCGGTTCGTTTGGCTATGATCTCGCTGTGAGAAAGACTGCCGAACTGCGAGACGTAATCCTTGACGCCGCACGCACCGAGTTCGCCCGCTACGGCCTGGCCGGTGCCAGGGTCGACCGAATCGCCCGTTCTGCGCACGCCAGCAAGGAGCGCCTCTACGCGCACTTCGGCGACAAGGAGGCGCTGTTCCGCCAGGTTGTCTCCGCTGACAGTGCGAAGTTCTTCAGTGCGGTGGCCGTCCGACCGGACGCCGTCGCCGAGTTCGCGGGCGACCTCTACGACCTGGCGACCAACCACCCGGAGCCTTTCCGGATGATCACCTGGGCACGCCTGGAAGGCATCCCTCTCGAGGAGCCCCAACTCGACGGGCAAAGCGTCCGCGAACGTGACACCGCAGCCATCGTCGCCGCCCAGGCCGCCGGTCACGTCGACCCGCGATGGGACCCCTGGGAACTGCTGATACTGATGTTCGGCATCGGAATGGCTCGCGCAGGTTGGCCGCAGGCCGACCTCGGCAACGTCGATCCCGACGCCGATGCCCACGCGATTGGCCGCGCCGCGGCAGTCGAAGCGGCCGCCCGCATTCTGGCACCGCGACCGGAGTAGCCGAAAGGGCGCGCAGACCTGGCCCACGCGCCCCTTCGTCCTCCCGCGAAACGGTTAGAACCCGCGGCCAGGCAGGAACGGACCACCCATGCCGAACCCAGGACCGGGGCCCATCATCGGCGCCGGGGGCGGGGGCGGGCCCCCACAGGGCAGGAAGGGCAGGCACAGACCCGGTCCGGGCGGGGGTGGCGGGGGAAAGGGAAACGCGTTGGCAGCCCCGGCGCCCAACCCGACTGCGGCCAATGCCATCCCGCCGCATAGGGCTACCGAACCGGCAGCCATGCGCACCTGTGTTCTTCGATTCATCACGAACCTCCTTGTCATGTGTCGCGGTCAGTCGCGATTTCGACGCTACGGTCACGACGTGGGCATTCCGTAGCGGCATTGTGAGAATCAGATGTGAGCCAGCTCGGAGCGGTGAAGCCGGTCGTCTAAGTCCGAAAGATCAAGTGAAGCAATATGATTAGCCGAATCGACGAGCTTTCTGTCGGGTGCGGAGTTGGCCTCACCCAGCCGACGATCCTCATAGCAGTCGCATAGGTTCGCCCCACGGTCCCCCCATGGCGGTACCCGACGATGAGGACATGACTCAGCTGAGCGTGATGGACGAAGTGGCCCCTTCAACGGTAGTGGCCCGGCCGAACGCCGTCGCCGAGGCCCGGCATCGCGGGGTGCCGGTCGTCGACGTGGTGGTTCCGGTGTACAACGAGCAAGCTGCCCTGGGCGCCTCCATCCGGCGTCTGCATCGCTATCTCGCGGAGGCATTGCCGTTCACCGCGCGTATCACGATCGCCGACAACGCCAGCATCGACGAAACACCGCGCATCGCCGCGGAACTCGCCGACGAGCTCGACGGTGTTCGGGTGGTTCGGTTGGAGCAGAAGGGCCGTGGTCGCGCCCTCAACACCGTGTGGTCGTCATCGGACTCGCCGGTGCTCGCCTACATGGACGTCGACCTGTCCACCGACCTGGCCGCGCTGCAGCCTCTGCTGGCCCCGCTGATCTCGGGGCATTCGGATCTGGCCATCGGCACCCGTCTGGCCCGCAGCTCGCGCGTCGTCCGCGGCGCCAAGCGTGAAGTCATCTCGCGGTGCTACAACCTGATCCTGCGCTCGACGCTGTCCGCGAAGTTCTCCGACGCGCAATGCGGATTCAAGGCGGTCCGCGCCGACGTGGCAGCCCGACTCCTTCCCCACGTCGAGGACACCGGCTGGTTCTTCGACACCGAGCTGTTGGTGTTGGCCGAGCGATCCGGTCTCCGAATCCACGAGGTGCCGGTGGACTGGGTCGACGACCCCGACAGTCGAGTCGACATCGTCGCAACTGCCACGGCCGACCTGAAGGGCATCGCACGCATGCTGAAAGGCCTTGCAAACGGGTCGATCCCCGTTCGAGAGATCGCCGCGCAGCTCGGTTCGGGCCGGGCCGCCGCCCCGCGCAGTTTGATGCGGCAGGCCGTCCGCTTTGGCGCCATCGGAGTCGCGTCGACGCTGGCCTACCTGGTGATCTTCTCCCTGCTGCACGCCGCCGTCGGCGCCCAGGCCGCGAATCTGATGGCGCTGCTGATCACCGCGATCGGCAACACTGCAGCCAACCGCCGCTTCACCTTCGGCGTGCGGGGCGGCAGTGGCTTACTGCGCCACCACGCCGAGGGGTTCGTCGTCTTCGCACTTGCGCTCGCGCTCACCAGCGGCTCGCTTCTCGGCGTTCACAGCCTGGTGTCCCCCACGCCGCACTGGCTTGAACTCTCGGTGCTGATCGCAGCCAACCTCGCTGCGACTGCACTGCGCTTCACGCTCATGCGCGGCTGGGTGTTTCACCCCAAGCGCTGAAGGGCCCACCACGATCCGAGACCACCATGGACCAGCAATCAAGCTGAGCGAGAGGAACACGATGCCCGCACTCGCGGACACCACGCAACGACCCATAGTCACCGAACAACCTGAGCCACAAGTAGATCCGCGCTGGGCGAGGCCCGCACTGGCGACTCTGCTCGTGGCCACCGCGGGGTTCTGGTGCATCGGCCTTAGCCGAAACGGGTGGGCCAACGCCTTCTACGCCGCCGCGGTCCAAGCAGGGACCAAGAGTTGGAAGGCATTCCTGTTCGGGTCCTCCGACGCCGCCAACGCCATCACGGTCGACAAACCACCGGCCTCGCTGTGGCCGATGGAGATCTCCGCCCGCATCTTCGGCGTCAACTCTTGGTCCATCCAGCTGCCGCAAGTCCTGCTCGGCGTGGCGTCGGTCGCGCTGCTCTACGTGATCGTCAAGAAGCAGTACGGACCCGCGGCGGGGCTGATTGCGGGCGTCACCTTGGCCCTGACACCGGTGGCCACCTTGATGTTCCGCTACGACAACCCCGATGCCCTCCTGGTGTTCTTGATGGTCGCCTCGGTGTGGGCGCTGCTGCGTGCCGTCCGCGACGGACGCACCCGCTGGCTGGTGTTGTGCGGCGTCCTGCTCGGCATGGGCTTTCTCACCAAGCAACTCCAGGTTCTGCTGGTCGTGCCGGGGCTGGCGCTGACCTATTTGGTCGCCGGTCCGCCCCGGCTCCGCGTGCGACTCGCGCAACTCTTCGCCGGTCTCGGTGCGATGCTCGTCGCGGCGGGCTGGTGGGTGCTGCTTGTCGAACTGTGGCCCGCCGACAGCCGTCCCTACATCGGCGGATCGGAGAACAACAGCTTCCTCGACCTGACCTTTGGCTACAACGGACTTGGGCGACTCATGGGTGGAGACGGCAACTCGCCCGGGGGCGGCTCCATGCCCGCCATGCCCGGTGGAGGCGCCAGTCCGTTCGGTCACGCCGGCATCGCCCGGATGTTCACCGGCGAGTCCGGAGCTCAGATTTCCTGGCTGCTGCCCGCCGCCCTCGTCGCACTGGTGGTCGGTCTCGTCGTCACCCGACGCCTCCCGCGCTCCGACCAGGGCCGCGCACAGTATTTGGCGTGGGGTGGTTGGCTGGTCGGCACGGCCGGTGTATTCAGCGCAATGTCGGGCTTGTTCCACGACTACTACACCGTCGCACTGGCACCGGCGGTAGCCGCACTCGTCGGAATCGGTGCAGCCGACCTGTGGCGCCGCCGCGGAAACACCTGGGCGGTCGTCGTGCTCGCCGGGACGACCGCAGTGACGGGCGGATGGTCCTGGGTCTTGCTGAGTCGCACACCGGATTTCGTCAGCTGGTTGCGCTGGGTCGTCCTCGCGGCGGCACTGGTGGCCGGCGCGGCGCTGGCGATCACGGCATTGCCGAACTTGCGACGCCCGAGAATTCAATCCGTCGCCGCCGCCGTGGCGATCGCCATGGCCCTCGCTGGTCCACTGTCGTACTCGATCCAAACCGTCAGCACAGCCCACACCGGCGGTGTCGTGACGGCCGGCCCCCAGATTCCAGGTACGGGCATGGCAGCGATGGGTCAGGCCTCCGGCTCCGCGCCCGCAGCCGCACCGGCGGGGCACACCGACACCAAGGTCCCCACCGAGGTGGCCACCACGCTCTCGAGTGACAGCGAACGGTTCACCTGGGTCGCCGCCACACCGGGATCCACCGAGGCAGGCTATTACCAACTGGCGACCGATCTTCCGGTGATGGCGCTCGGCGGGTTCGGATCCTCTGATCCCGCTCCGACGCTGACGCAGTTTCAGGACTACGTCGCCGACGGCCGCGTGCATTACTACGTCGAGTCGACGGGGTTGGGTCTTCCCACGGGCATGAACGACTCCGGCAAGCCGCTTGCGCCACCCGGAGCGAACGGCTCGACGGAGGCCGAACGCATCAAGGACTGGGTCAAGAAGGAATTCACGCCGGTCACCGTCGACGGCGTCACCCTTTACGACCTGACCGCACCGCTGTCCGAATCGTGAACGAACGCGCAGGGGTAACGCCGATTGGCCAGCGGAATTTGCTGGCATTCCGCACCCCGGTACGGCGGCAATTCCCTTCCTGCGTCAATTTGCTCCACGATCTGCGTCGAGCTGCACGCCTCCCCTTCCAACCAGTAAGGGCTGGCTTGGCAGCTAGCGGTAGCCGTAGTCGCAGAAATCGGAGAAGTCCGCTTAACGAGCACGTCAACACGGGTCGCGCCGAATGCCGGTCCCATTCCCACTACCAGGTCGACATCACAGCAAACCGATAAGCAATCCATAACAAATCCGTGCCCAGATGTTTGCTGCACCGTGCGTTAATTATCGAACTGCCATTGCGTAATGGCGCGATGCAGTTCGGACACGGGGGAGCAAAGATGACAGGTTCGGTTGGCGTGTGGAGTCGGAGGGTGGCGACCAAGGGGATCATCGCCGCAGTTCCGACGGCGATGGTCCTCGCGTACTCCGGCAACGTGTCCATGTCGATGCCGCCCCGCTCGGCCAGTTACTCATACGTTGAAGCCGCGGAGATCGTCGACTCTCCGTCGACCGTCGGTGTTGCCGACTCGAACCTGTACGGCATGACCGACGACGAGATCGCCACGGAGCTCGACCGTTTGCAGTCGCTGGGAGTGACGAACATCCGAGTGTTCGTGCCATGGGGTCTCGTCGAGTACGCCGACGACACCTACAACTGGTCCTACATCGACAGCATCATGGACGCCGCCGAGGAACGCGACATGGGCGTCATGATGGAGGTCAACGCAACGCCAACCTGGGCGGCGGCCGACCCTGACTCCGCAAACGTGCCAGCGGGCTCCGCGAGCCCCGACGTCGAGAAGTTCACCGACTTCATGGGGACGTTGGCCACTCGATACGGGGACACCGTGTCGGTGTACGAGATCTGGAACGAGCCGAACTACGTGGCCTTCTCCAACCCGATCGACCCGGCGGCGTACGCAGAATTGCTAAAGGCCGTGTATCCGGTGCTCAAGGAAATCGATCCCACGGCCACCGTCGTAGCGGGAGCCCTTGGCACGGTGCAGGATTCCTCGGTGACGATGAGCGCGGTCACCTTCGTCCAACAGATGCTCGACGCGGGCGCTGGCGACTACTTCGACGCGATTTCGGTTCATCCCTACCAGGACACGTTGTCGTTCTCCGACGGGTACAGCTGCAATTGCGGCGGGCAGCTCACCCCGCTGCAGGAGATCGACGCGATCGTGGCACTCATCGGGACGGACAAGACGGTGTGGATCACCGAGTACGGGGTGGCCACCGTGAACGGTGAAGACGACGAGGCTAAGCAGGCCGAGTACATCCAAGACCTCCTCGACTATTGGCAGACCTATTCCCAGGCCGGCCCGATCTTCATCTACACCGGCAGCGACACCGCCACCGGCAGCACCGACGCCGAGGCGAACTACGGGTTGTTCTACGAAAACGGAGATCCGAAGGAAGCCGCCGAGATGCTCGCCGCCTGGATCGCCGAGCACCCTGTCGTCACCACCCCCACCGACCCCGAGACGTCTCAACCCACTCTGCAAGAGGCGATCCAGGCCATCGCAAACGCGATCAGCGCGACCATTCGTCAAGCCGTGCAGAGCGTTTCGGCGTTCGCCCAAGCCATCGTCACGGCAATGGTCAAGGTGGTGACCAACTTGACGAATGCCCTTGCGTCGATCGGTGGCGCTGCGGCGGTAACCACGGCCAGCACCACGACGTCGTCGACGTTGACCACGGCTGCCAAGTCAACCGCCTCGACGACGAGTGCTGGCGCCGAGACGGCAACGTCGGACCAGCAAGTCGGCTCCGCGAAGTCGTCGACCACGAATGACGCCGTACAGACTGCGACGGAGTTCACGACGGACACGGTCGCCTCCTCGAGCGAGGTGGCGGCAGCCACCATTGATTCGTCGAACGAAGCTACCGTGGCCACGTCCGACACCGTGACGCCTGCGCTTGCCGACGAGTCACCCAGCCCCACAGCCTCTTCCGAGGAGAAGGCGAACGAGACCGCTTCGACCGCAAGCAGCGCGTCGACGGATCCTCAACCGACGGTCCGCCCCGACCGCGATCAGGTGCGCCGTCGACCGCACAGCGGACCCGCCAACCTGGCAACCGACGAGTCGGACGCTACGAAGTCCACGCAGCCGAAGACGAACCTCGGCACACTGGTGAAGGAACGGCACGTCGCGAGCGCCACGTCATCGTCGTCATCATCGTCGTCGTCGTCGTCGTCGTCAACCGACAATGCGTCGAGCGGCGACGAATAGTCGACGGCGGTCACGACCAATCCACCGCTGACACCCAGGCGGGACTAGGGCGGAGGCGGGCTCCCCAGCGGGGGCCGGTAGCCGGCCGCAGAGTTCCTCAACTGCCAGATTTGATTCGGACACAGTATGCCCACGGCATTCGATATCAGATAGTTCGCCGCGAACTCGTCATTGGGCAAGACGTCGGCCTTCACGTCATCCATCACGGCGGAATAGGGTTGACCTCGAGACACCTTGTCGCAGATGCCAAATCCGTAGCCGAGAGCATCGTTACCGGGGAAGCCATAGTGCCGACGCACCGTGACGTCGTAGGTGTATTCGATCTCTGGTGCCGGCACCGCCCCTGCCTTTGGCCCCGGGTTCAGCGCTAGGAGGCCTGCGACGGAGACCACCAGAATCGACGCGGACACCACCCGACGAGCGGCGGCGGCCACGATCGTGTCAGCGGTCCTTGAATGTGACGACTTCGAACCCATTCGATCCCCTCTCGCAAAGCAGCTTGGCGTATCTCGACGGCGCTACGCGAACTCGACCGATGCGGTTGCATGCACCGTGCCCTCACCGGATACAACCTCGAGGGTTGCCGTCCGGCGATCGCCTGAAGGATGACCCTGCACCCGGATCGCGTCGTCGACGTAGACCGGGCGGCTCAATCGATAGGCAAAGGCGCGGATTTCACCTCCGTTGGCGCGCGCCACCTCGGCCATGAAGATGGCGAGCAGAGGCCCTTGAACCACGAGGGCCGGGAATCCTTCGACACCGGTGGTGTATGGGTGGTCGTAGTGAATTCGGTGAGTGTTGCCCGTCAAAGCGCTGAACCGAAACAACAAGGCGGGATGCAACTTAGGCTTCATCGCCCAGGTCGCGGTACCTTCGCCAAGTGGTCCGCTGAGCGGCGGTTGCGACGGCGACGCGGTTGCCTCGGAACGGTAGACGATGTCCTGCTCTTCGCTTACTCTCAGTTCGTCGCCCTGCAGGTATTCGTGGCGAAGGGTGACGAAGAGCAGTGCTCCCATGCGGCCCCGTTTGACGACCGTCTCCAGCACGGTGGATCGTCGCACCGTCACCTCGCCCACCGACAGGGCCTTCTTGACGTCGACTCGTCCGCCGGCGAACATCCGGCGCCGGTTGGGCATGGGCGGCAGGAAGTTTCCTTCGCGCGGATGTCCGTCGACTCCGAGATCTCGCGTCGCGGCCCATTCGAGGAAGCACGTCCAGTGCCACAGCAACGGCAGCGCGGCGCCATCGGCAACCTCGAGTCCGAGGTCCAGCGTCGCCGCCAATTCTCTTGCCCGGTGCAGGGATACGACGTCACTAACCTCGACCTTCGGCGGTGACCACTTCTCAACCAGGTCATGAAGAGCGTCGTCTGTGGTGGCTGTGGTCATCGGATCTCTCCTTGCATTGGCGGCGCTTCGCGGAAGCCGAGGAACCGGCGCCCGGCGGTCGGCTCGACATGATGGTTGTCGGACGGGATGGCCCGAGGGGACCCTGCGTGTCTGACACTCGCAACGCGACACGGCTGTCGAGCCTCAACGTGTGTCGGGTTGTCTCGGTGGCTGCCGGATCCACGGCTGCCCTCGTCGGTGTCTCTAGGTATTTGGTCCAGAAGGTGCCGAAGTTCCGCTTCGGCTGGCGCTCCCGTGTAGCCGAACACCCAGGCTTCCAAGGCGACTAACAGCTCACCGGAGAGCGCGGTGCCGGTGTGCGCGTAGAGCGTGAGAAGCTCGAGGATGGCACTGTCGAGTTCACCCGCACCGATCATCATGTTCAGCCGCACTCGCGCGCCGGTCGACGGGGAGAGCTTCGCGCCGTCGACCAATTCCCAGGCTAGGGCGCGTTCGTCGGCACGGTTCATCGGGAACCCTCGTCATGGGCGGTGGCCATCGTGGACCTCAGGTGTTGGTTGGTGCCGTCGAGGTCGGCGCGGATGGCTTCCTGCGCGGCCGGGGGCAGGGTGTGCATGATCTCGCGCACCCGAGCCTGACGACGCCCCACCGCCTTGCGCTCCGGCATCCCCGGGGTGGCGTTCACCTGCGGCGGCACACCCTCGATCTCCTCGGTACCACCATCGTGGTGACCGGCGTCGATCATGGCCTGCTCCTCGGCCATCGTCGACTCGTCCTTCTCCTCGGACATACCGATCGGACCGATGCGACGACCGTTGAGGAACTGCTTGACCACCGGCTCATCGGAGGTCAGCAACACCTCACGCGGACCGAACATCACCAACTTCTTCCGAAACAACATCCCCATGTTGTCCGGCACCGTCCGAGCGATGTTGATGTTGTGCGTCACGATCAAAATCGTGCAATCGATCTGAGCGTTGATGTCGATCAACAACTGCGACAGATACGCCGTACGCACCGGATCCAAACCCGAGTCCGGCTCGTCGCAGAGAATGATCTTCGGATCCAACACCAACGACCGGGCCAACCCCGCGCGCTTGCGCATACCGCCGGAGATCTCACCGGGGAACTTGGTCTCGTCTCCGGTCAGACCGACCAAGTCCAGCTTCTCCATCACTATCTGACGGATCTCGGATTCCTTCTTCTTCGTATGCTCACGAAGCGGGAACGCCGTGTTGTCATACAACGACATCGAACCGAACAACGCACCGTCCTGAAACATCACCCCGAACATCGTCCGAATCTCGTAGAGCTCCTTGGCCGAACACTCGATGATGTTGGTGCCGTCGACGACGATCGAACCCCGCTCCGGACGCAACAGCCCGATCAACGACTTCAAGAACACCGACTTACCCGTACCCGACGGACCCAGCAACACGCTGACCTCACCGGCCGGAAGATCGAAGGTGACGTCCTCCCAAATACGCTGAGAACCAAACGACTTCGTCAAACCCTCAACCTGAATACCGATACCCACGCGTAGCCCTCACTCCATAGTTTTCGTCGTGCGTTCAAGCGATGTAGCTCGACCCGCCTCTCAGCGGCCGGGCGGAGACAGCGGCGGCACCACGTCGTCCGAGGGCAGCGGAGATGGCTGCGTCAGGTCGACGTCCTCGTCGAGGTCGGGTGCCATGGGGAGGAACTTGCACATCAGAATCATCGCCAACGGGCAGTCCAGCCCACCGGGGTCGGCGACCGCGGTGCCGGGCACCGACCACGACGGAGCGACGAGACAACCTCCTACGGTCAACGCCACGAAGATGGCTTGCCGCACATGACGTCGGGCGGTCATCGCAAAGTCGCCGCCAAGTCGCCGGACATGGCGGCCAGCTGGGGACCCCAACTCGACCAATCATGCTGTCCACCAACGGGAATGTCGAAGTGGCCGTTGTGACCGCCCACCGCGCGGTACTGCGCGAAGAACGTTCGATTGCTTCCCTGGGCCTGATCGCAGTAGCCGATCATCGCTGCGGGATCGCTGCACGTCAGTGTCGAAGGACTGAAGACCCACAACCGAGTGGCATTGTCCACCAACAACTGTGCGTGCACGTTCGGGTCATGCCACTTCCACCGGCCCAATTGCGCCGCCCCCCACATCGCCTGCGTGTTGACGCCGCCATACTGAGCCATGCCAGCGGTGATCGCGCCGTTGAACGTGGTCTGCGACGGGGTGAGGAATCCCGACATCGAACCGGCGTAGCGGAATCGGTCGGGGTGGAATTCCGCCAAGGTGACGGCACCCGTCCCTCCTTGGGCCGCTCCGACGATGCCGTGTCCCCCTGGGGCCAAGCCCTTGTTGGCCGCCAACCAATTCGGCAACTCGTCGGACAAGAAGGTCTCCCACTGGCGACTGCCGTCCAGTTCCCAGTCGGTGTACAGACTCCATGCCCCACCTGCCGGAGCCACCACCGAGATGCCCTTGCCTGCGAGGGTATTCATGGCATTGCCTGCGGTCACCCAGTTGCTCACGTCGGGCGCGGCGTTGAATGCGTCCAGTAGGTACACCGCGTGCGGGCCACCTGCCTGGAACGCCACCGGGATGTCGCGGCCCATCGACGCAGACGGCACCATCAGGTATTCCACCGCCGCGGCCTTCGCCTCGGCAGCCGTCCACAGGCATACGGCGAAGACCGCGGTCAACGCCAGTCGCAGCGCAACGACTCCGCCCCTCATTTGGGATCGAATCCCGATATGAGCCACTGGTTTCCGACCTTGTCGAGCGTGACTTGAACCGCCGAGGCCGTGGCCGAGGGGGCCCCTTCCCCCACGATGACGGACTGGTCCACGAACACGAGGACAACGGCGCGACTTGCAGTGGCCGACACCGACGCGGCGGCAGGCACGGTAGCCGTCGCCGAGATTCGCTTCTGCGTGGACCCGGGGATCACCACGTCATTGGTCAGCGAGGTGTAGGAATCCCGGAAGGAACCGGTTAGGCGGTCTCGCGCAGCAGTCAATGTCTCCTGCGCCGTGTCGGGGCGGTAGGACAGCAACGCGATGGTGCCGTCGGTGGCAGCCTGCACCGACGAGGCGGCTGCGGCTTGCGCATTCAACATCGAGCTCTGCCGAAACTTCAGATACCCGGCGCCAACGGTCATGGACAGCACCAACAGCGGAATCAGGAGGTAGACGACGAGATGTCGCCGGGTGGCCTCGGGTGCGGGTGTCTCGGTCACGGTGCCGTCAACGTCGTTGTCGGAATCGGGTTCGACTGCGACTTCGACTTCCGCGTCGGCACTTTCGTCGGATGGGGCCGTGACGGCCTGGGGATGGCTCATGGGACGAACTCCACGTTGGACACCTTCGCGTCGTTGCCGACCTTCTGAATGGACAGTCGCATTCGCCAGGAACGCGACGATTGGTCCGGCGCCTCGTTCGTGGTCGTGAGGACGTTGACGGCGACGAGGACCTGGGCATCGGTGTCCGTTGCGGACTCCAGACCGGAGACGGTCACGGTGCCGGTGGACACGGACTGCACCTTCTTGACCACGTCGACGAAGGGCTGGGATCGCTGGGCGAAGTCGTCGTAGAAGGTGCCGGTGGCCATCCCGAGGATCCGCTGCACGTCGGCATCGGCGTGATGCCAGTCGATCGTGGTGAGGTTGATTGCCCCCTGCCGACCGGTTTGCAGATACAGCTCGCGAAGGTCTGCCGACTGCTGTGCCCGGTAGGCCTGAAATCCCAAGAACCCGATCAGTGCCGCGAGAGCGACCACCATCGTCAGGCCGATCACCAGCGCAAGTCGCGGTGGCGCCGGTCGCCATCGAGACCGCGCACTCGAAGCGGCCTCGTCGACCTCGGTGAGTTCGTCGGCCGGCTCGTCGGTGGGGTCAGGGGTGGATTCGTCTGAGAGTTCCTCTGCTGACGGCGTTTCCGTCGAGGATGGAGCGGTTGGAGTCGGCAACTGGTCACTGTCCCTTCGGTGGCAACATCATGTCTTGCCACGATTGGTTCTGGTTGGCGTCACGGGCCAGGTCGGTCTGCCGATAGGTGTGCCCGTCGGGTCCCACGTAGGTGCCGGTATTGGGGTCGTACTGCGCGATGGCAATGGGTGGAGACGGTGCTGCGGGCGGCGCGGCGGCCGGAGGCGCAGGGGCGGCCTCTGGTGCACCCGGCGGAAGCTGCGGAATGGCCTGCCCGGACAGGGTGCTGTTGGGGTCGCCCTTCCAGTTGTAGCCATCGTTGAGCGGGACGTAGTTCTCGTCGCTCTCGCACATCGCGACGGTTGGTGCACGCTTGCCGGGCTTGGTCTCGCACGGGATGTTGCGGGCCCCGCGGACGTTGAACGGTGAGTCCTGGGGTACCCGGCAGTACAGGTTTCCTTCGGGCCGCGGCGGATAGTCCACGTCTGAGGGAACCCGTTGCTGTTGTGGCGGAAGGAATCCGGTCAAACATGCGGGCGGCAGGTTGAGGTTCAGGTTGAACGACAGGAAGCCGCCCTTGTACGGCTGCTTGGTGTTCCTGTTGGCCAGGCCTGCGCCCTGCAGAATCGAGATGCCCTGCGGCAGGAGAACCAGGAGTTGTTCGAGGTTCGCGTTGTAGGCGATGCCGATCTGATCGAGACCCACCAGGTTCTGCAGCAACACGGGCAGCGACGGTTGGAGTCGATCGAGAAGGGCGCGGCTAGCGTCGGCCGCCGCGGGCCCGTCGGTCAGCACCTTCGACACCGCGGCGTCTTGGGTCTTGAGTTCCCCCGTCACGGTGGCGATGTTGGCCGCCCATGCTGCGATGGAGTCCGACGTGTTGGTCTGCGAGTCCAGCACGGGCTGTGACTGGTCGGTCAGGGTGACCAAGGCGTCGAGATTCTTGCGCGCGTCGACGGCCAGCGACGTGGTGCCCTTGACCAACCGGGACAACTCAGGACCGAGTCCACCGACCGCGGTGTAACCCTCGTCGATCACCGTCTTGAGATTGTCGTGCGGGATGGCTTGGATGCCCCGATTCGTCGCGGCGAGAAGGGAGTTGACGTCGGGGGGTACGGAGGCTCGGTCCTCACCGATGACGTCACCCTCCTTCAGCACCGGTCCGTTGGCGCTACGGGGCAGCAGGGCGACGAACTGCTCACCGACCGCGGTTTGACTGTGTACCTGGGCCTCCAGGTCCGCGGGAATCGGCACGCCGGACTTCAGTGACAGGACGGCGTTCACCCCGGTGTCGGTGAGGTCGACGCTCTCGACCCGGCCCACCTCGGTACCTCGGTAGGTCACGTTGCCGCTGGAGTAGAGGCCCGCCGCGACGGGCAACTGCAGCGTCACCCGGTAGTGCCCGATGCCAAACAGAAAGTTCGGAAGCCCCATGTAGTGAAACGCCATCACCGACACGGCAACCAGGGTGCCGGTGGTGAAGACCGCCATCTGGACGACGACTCGTCTGGGCAAGTACATGCCTAAGACCCCTGATCGGTGCGGTAGGGAACCACCAGCGGGTTGGCCGCGGTGTAGGGACTTGGTAGTTGGCCGATGGTGCGGCCCCACTGCAACTCGAGCTCGGTGAGGTTGCCTTCGAACCGAGTTCCGGTGAAGAACGACGAGTCGAGCCTGCTCAACGTCAAGTCGATGACGGCGGTCAGGTTGGCGTAGTCACCCCGCATCCACTTGGTGAGTTGTTCCTTGGGGAACGGGTAGGTGGGCAGCACGCTCAGGGCGCGCGTCAGTGCGGGGCCCGCGTCGGCCAACGACTTGAGTACCGGGGCGACGTCGGAGAGCTCACGTACCAGAGCGGTCTTCGTCTGGTCTATCGAGTCGCTGGCCAGCGCCGAGAACTGTCCCAGCTTGGTGACGGCGTCGGCGATGTTGGTGCGTTGATCGTTGAGCACCGCGAGTGCGTCGGGAATGGTCTTCAGGGCTCTGTCGACGACCGGCTTCTGCTCGGCGATCTGACCGACCAGGTTGTTGAGACTGTCTGCGGCGGCGATGATGTCGTCTTTTTGATCGTTCAGGTAGCCGACGTAGGTGTCGAGTTGGACGATCAGGCTGCGCAGGTCGTCGGCCCGGCCGGCGAACGCCGTGCTGAATGCCTCGGTGATGTCTTGGATTTGGCCTACTCCCCCACCGTTGAGCACCATCGAGATCGCGGCCAGCGTCTGCTCGGTGCTGGGGAATACTCCGGCCGACGACAACGGGATCAGCGATCCGTCGTGCAGTTTGCCTTCTGGTGGGGCGTCGGTCGGTGGGGCGAGTTCGATGTGCAGGGAACCGAAGAGGCTGGTTTGACCCAACTTGACCGTTGCATTGGCGGGGAGGTTCACGTCGCCGTCGATGGACATGGTCAGCAGTGCATGCCAACCCTGCATCTCCACGTCGGTGACGTTGCCCACCGTCACGTCCCCCACCCGAACCCTCGAATTGGGCTGCAGGTTGGTGACATTGGGCAGCTCGGCCTTGACGGTATAGGAGCCCGGCCCGCCACCGGCGGTGCCGGGAAGCGGCAGGGAGTTCAACCCATGCCATCCGCAGCCCGACGAGGCAGCGACTGTGACCGCGAGAACCGTTGTGCCGATTGCCCTCTTGAGACCGGGGACGTTCACTGGCCACCTCCGGGAGGAACCATCATTCCGGTCAAGCCGGCCGAGGGATCCGTCTGCACGGGTTGCGCCGGGAGAGGCGCTTCTGCGGCGAGGGGTGGCTGGGTGGCACCGGATGGCGGCACGTCCGTCGCTGGCGGTGCAGCCGGGGGCGGGGCCTGGGGTGGCACGTAGTCCGGACGCATCCAGTCCTCGCTGTAGGTGACCTCGTTCGGCCGTGCGATGGTGCCGACGAGCGGGTTCAGCCCAAGCGGCGGGAAGTTGTACTGGCGGTTCTTGATGATGGGAGCCAGGTACTGGGCACACAGCTTCGCGGATTGCTCGGCGCCCATCCGCGAGGCTGCCTGAATTGCGCCGCACAGGAACGTAATTGGGTTCTGGAAGTTGTTGACCGACAACGCTCCCGTCAGAGTGCCCTGGGCCGGCTGGTAGATGTTCATGAAGTTCTGCAACGTTGGCGGCGCGACGTGGAGCACCTCCTTGATGTCGGGAATGCTGTCGTGCAAGGCCTGTGACACCGACGCGAGCTTGTCCGCGGTGATGCCAAGGGATTCACGGTTGTCGTTGACGAAGCCGGTCAGCTGCCCGGCCAGATCACCGAGGTCGCGCACGGCGTTACCCACTTCATTGGGATCGTTGGCGACGAGGTTGCTGACGGATGCGAGATTCTGGTTCAGCTGGGCGAGCAGAGTGCTGGAACCCTGCAGTGCCGACACCAGAAGGGACAGGTTCTTCAGGGTCGCGAAGAGATCATTGCTGTGGTCTCCGAGTGCCGAGATCGCCTGAGAGCTCTTGATGATCGTGTCCCTGATGGACGCGCCTTGTCCGCGCAGGTTGTCGGCGGTGGTGTTGACCAATGCGCCGAGCGGGCTGACACCACCCGGCTGAGTCGGTTGCAGAGCCTCGTTGAGTTTCTGCAACTGCTGCCGAAAGTCGTCGAACTCCACGGGTACCGCCGTGCGGTCTCGGCCAATGACGGCGTTGTCGGCCATCGCCGGGCCCGAGGTGTAGGGCGGAGTCAGCTGGATGGCTCGCGAGGTCACCAGCGACGGCGACAGGATGACCGCCTTGGCGTCGGCCGGGACCTTGTACTTGTCGTCCAACCAGAAACTGATCTTGACTTGAAGCGGTTGCGGTTCGATCTTGTCGATCACGCCGACCGGCACACCCACGATCCGCACTTCGTCACCGACGAAGATGCCGTTGCTGTTGTCGAAATAGGCCACCAGATGGGTGCGGCCGATACCGGCGCCGTCGCGCAGGACCACGCCGATTCCGGCGATCAAGGCGACGACGAGGACGGCAGCTAACCCAATGCGGGTGGTGCGGGTGCTCATTGGCCAGCCTCCGGGTTGGTCGGATCAACCGGACCTGGTGAGGCGGGCACCTCACCCGGTGCCAGTTGCAACACGGGAGTGGGGCCGGGAGTCGGCGCGACGTCAGCAGGCGGGCCGGGCGGTGGACCGCCTGGCGCTGGTGCGGGTCCCGGATCGCGGTAGGGATAGCAGCCGGTCGGACCGGGCAGCGGCAGGCCGGGAGGTCCACAACCGGGGTCTCCTGGGTTGCCGGTGATCGCATCGGGCAGGTTCAGTCTCGGATCCCCACCCTGGCCGGTCCTCGGGTACGGGACGGGCAGCGGCGGAGTGCCCGGCTGGCCGACCTGCGGGTCGACCCGTTCCGATGGCAGGAGGGTGTTGGGATCGACGCCGAGATCGGAGAACGCGGCGTCGACGAACGGCTGTACGAACTGGCCAGGTAGGAGGTTGGCGAGGTAGGCCTTGAAGAAGGGGCCCGACCCCACCGACTCCCCGAGAGATGTTGCGTAGTCGCGCAACCCCTTCAAGGCTTCCTGAATCTTGGCCTTCCGATCGTCGACGATCGTCAGCACGCCGTTGAGCCGATCCAGTGCGGGCTTCAGCGTGGTGCGATTGTCGGCGATCAGACCGGTCAGCTGTGTGCTCAGTGCCGAGAAGTTGGACGAGAGCTGGTCCAGCGCGCTGCTCTGACTTTCCAGCTGGATCAGCAGTGCATTGGTGTTCTTGACCAGGCTGACGATCTCATCACTTCGCTCTGCCAGGATGCCAGTGGCCTTGTTGGCGTTGCCCAGCAGCGAGCGCAGCTGATCGTCGCGTTCGTTGAGAGTCTGGGAGAAACGGGCGATTCCATCCAGCGCCTGCTTGAGTTGCGGTGGCGTGTCGGCGAAGGTCTGCGACAGCACGGTCAGCGAGTTGGACAGCTGCTCGGTGTTGAGACCGCTGATGGTCGCCGAGAGATCCCCAAGGGCGTCGGGAAGCTGATACGGAGAGGTGGTGCGCGCCAACGGGATCGTGCCGTCTTGGGTGCCGTCGCCGCGAGGAGTCACCTCGAGCACCTTGGAGCCGAGGAGCGCCTTGGTCTTGATCGCAGCCTCCGAACGGTCACCGATGCGGATGTCACCGTCGACGTCGAAGGTGATCAGGGCGTGCGAGTCTGCCAACGAGATGCTCTTGACCTCGCCGACCTTGTATCCCGCGACCTGGACGGCCGCACCGGTCTTCAGTCCACCCGCGTCGGCGAAGTAGGCCGAGTAGGTGTGTCCCCTGGCGAACGAGAGCAGATCTCGGAACTGAAGCGCCCCGATGACCATGGCCGCGAGCACGACTGCACCGATGACGCCGAGCACGACGGGGTTGCGCTCGGTAAAGGGCTTGATGGGTTCCCGATTTCCAAAGGGTCTCTTCATCGTGGTGTGCACCTGCCCGAATCTTGGCCGGCCAGTTTGACGTACACGGGTTGTCCACCCTTTCCGTTGACCTTGAGGACGAGGTCACAGATGTAGAAGCTGAAGTAGTCACCGGTCAGTGCCTGACGGCCGAGCACCTTGTACGCGTCGGGCAGCGTGTTGAGGAGATCGTCGAAGTAGTCCTTGTCGTTGAGGACCTGGGTGGCGACGCGGTCGGTCTGGGTCACCGTCTCCTTCAATGGCGGACGGGCTTGGGCGAGGAGGTCGGCGATGGACCCGGACGCGGCGTTGGCGTAGGCCAGCCCGTTGGCAAGGTCCTTCTTGCGGTCCGCAAGGCCCTTCACCAAGGAGGACAGCGAGTCGACGGTCTTGGCGAACTGGTCGCCCTGACCAGCAAGTGAACCGAGCACGGTGTTGAGGTTCACGACGACCTGCCCGATCAGCTGGTCACGATCGGCCAGTGTGCTGGTCAGTGCGGCAGTTTGAGTGAGGAAGGAGCCGACTGTCGCGCCTTGGCCTTGGAAGGCCGAGATCAGCTCACCGGACAGCGCGTTGACCTGATCGGGATCGAGCGCACGGAACAACGGCCGGAAGCCGCCGATCAGCGCATCCAGGTCAAGGGCGGGGCTGGTGTGGTCCACCCCGATGGTGGCGTCCGCGGGCAACCTCTTGATTCCGCCTGCGCCCTCGAGCAATTCGAGGTACCGCCCGCCGATCAGGTTGTCGTAGCGGATGGCGGCGCGGCTGCCCTCGGTCAGTATCACCCGATCGTTGGCGCTGAACTGGACCGATGCGGTGTTGTCCTGGTTGACCGAAATGTGGGTGACCTTGCCGACTTCCACGCCGGCAACTCGCACGAAGTTGCCGTCGGCCAGCCCACTGACGTTGGTGAACACCGCGGTGTAGGACTTGCCGTCCTCGAACCGGAACTGTGCGTAGATCGCCAGTAGCGCAAAGGTTCCCAACACGCACACCACGACGAAGACGATGAGCCGTACGACGGCGCCAGACAGGTCGTCCTTCATTTCATCCTTCCTCTGTGCGCTGTGACGGGGGACGTCATGACGATGTTCGGGGTGTTCACGGTGATGGTGCCGCCGGTACCGGAATCGGGGTCGCCGGCGGATTGGGTTGTACGTCAGCTGGGTTCGGCACCACGAACGGCTCGGTTCCGGGCGGTGGCGGCCCCGGCTCCCTCGGTAGGCCCGGCGGCGGTGCCGGTGGCAGTCCCGGATAGAGCGGGGTGCCATCCGGGGCGTACTCGGGCGCGCCGTACGCCGGAGCGCCCGGGTAGGGAATCGGGCCTGGAGCAGGACCGCGGTCCTGTCCGCGCAGTGTCGGCGGCCGTGGGGTGCCCCGCGTGGTCGGGAAGAAATCGGTGTAGAAGGGGCGTCCGATGCCGGGGTTGGGCCGGATGTCCACTCCGGTACCCCACCCGGTGTTGGTGATGAGGTCTCGGACGGGGAAGTTCTTCGCAACGTCAGGCAGCGACCCGCAGCCCGGCCGTCCGCCGGGACCGCCCTTCGCACCGATGATCGTCAGATTGTCGGGATACCGGTACTGATCCTTACCAAACAGCAATGCGGCGTCGACGACGAGCGACTTGCCGTTGTCACCGCCGGTAATGCCGGGATAGCCGGTGTCGAGCAGAGTCTTCGCGCCGAGCAGCAAGCACGTGTAGGAGGGGTTGTACTTGTTCAGCAGCGACGTCGTCGTCTGCAGATCGTTGATCGCGCGAATGAAGTTGTCCTTGTTGGGCGCAAGCAAATTGGTCCCGCTGTTGGCAAACCCCGTGATGTTCAACAGCAACGCGTCCAACTGCTTGGACTGTCGGCTCACGGTCTCGCTGGTGGTGCTCGCCGAATCCAGGATCTTCAGGATGTTCTGGGCTGCCGCGCTATAGGTGTCGGCAAAACCCTTGAGGGAGCGGAAGTCTGCCCGAATGGTCTCGGACCGCGGGTTCAGTTGAAGCAAGACCTCGTTGAGCCCGGTGGTGGCCTCACCAATGCGCTCGCCCTGACCACGGACGCCTTGAGCCAGCGCCGACAGAATGGAGTTGAGCTTCGCGGGATCGACCTGATTGAGCAGACCCACCAGGTTCTCGAACACCGTGTTCACTTCGGTGGCGACGTTGCTCGACTGCAGAACCGCACCCGAGGCCAGGCGCTTGGCACTGGGATCGGACGGATACATCAGTTCCACGTACTTGGCGCCAAAGATGGTGGTGGCCTGGATGCGGGCCTGCACGTTGGCTGGAATGAACTGCAGTTGATCGGGAAACAGATTGAGCTTCAACCGAACCGGGGTGTTGCCACCGGCGATGGTGCCGACCTCGCCGACCTGCACACCGCGCAGCTTGACCTTCGCACCAACCTCCATCACCAGTCCGGACCGGTCCGAGACCAGGGTCACCGGAACGAAGGAACTGAAGCTCTTGTTGAATGCGCCCATCGTTGCGTACACGAACGCAGCGACCACGACGACCATTGCCAGCGCCGACCACAACCGCCCCTTGCGGCTTTCGCCCCACTCTCTCGCCGCCATGCTCAGCCCGCCAGATTGAAGTGGCCGGTCTGGCCATAGATGGCCAGCGAAACGAACAGCACCACGACAGAGGCGGTGATCATCGAGGTGCGCACGGCTCGACCAACGGCCTCACCGACCCCGGCGGGACCACCTGATGCCGTATAGCCGTAATAGGTGTGCACCAGCATGATCACCACCGCCATTACGAGTGCGAGCACGAAGGACCACAACAGATCCGTCGTGGAGAGGAAGGTGTAGAAGTAGTGGTCGTAGACACCGCTGGACTGCCCGTAGTACACCGTGGTGCCGAATCGAGCGGCGAAGAACGACGTCATTACTGCCACGCAATAGACCGGGATGACGACCACTACGCCCGCTGCCACCCGCGTCGACGCCAGGTACGCCACCGAACGGATGCCCATCACCTCCAGCGCGTCGATCTCCTCGCTGATCCTCATCGCACCGATCTGCGCGGTCGCGCCGGCACCGATGGTGGCTGCCATGGCAATGCCAGCCGTCAGAGGCGCGATGAGGCGAACGTTGAAGAATGCCGAGGCGAAGCCGATCAATGCCTCGACGCCCACTTGGGAGAACTGGTTGTAGCCCTGCACCGCGACCAGTGCACCGGTCGACAGCGTCAGGAACCCCACGATCGCGGTAGTGCCACCGATCATCACCAGGGCACCCGTACCGAGGCTCATCTGGGCGATCAACCGGATCAGTTCGCCGGCGTATCGGGTGACCGCCTCACCGATGGAGATGACCGTCTTGGCGTAGAACTGCGCTTGGCCGCCCAGCCGTTCGAGGCTGCCGACGATTCCCCGGCCAAACCTGAAGATGCGTGGACGCCTCTGCGCCACAAGCGATTTGGAACTCATGGCGTCACCTGGAAGCCCACGGCGGTGACGATCACGTTTATCACGAACAAGGCGACGAAGGAGAACACCACTGTCTCGTTGACCGCGTTGCCCACACCCGCCGGACCGCCACCCACCGACGTACCCATGTAGCAGGCGATCAGGCCGGCGGTCAGGCCGAACAGCGTCGCCTTGACCAGTGCGACCAGGACGTCGGTCACTCCCGTGATCAGTGTCATCCCGGCGACGAACGCGCCGGGCGTGACGTGCTGGAAGTACACCGAGAAGAAGAATCCACCAGCTAGCCCGACGAGGATCACCAGCGAGGAGAGAAGCAACGCAACGGTGGTCGCCGCGAGCACTCGCGGCACCACCAGCGTCTGAATCGGGTTGATGCCCATCACGCGTAGTGCGTCGAGCTCCTCACGAATCGTGCGGGCGCCCAGGTCGGCGCACATCGACGTCGCCCCGGCACCGGCCACCACCAACACGGTCACGATCGGCCCCGTTTGGTTCACAGTCCCCAGCGACGCGCCCGTCCCCGAGAAGTCAGCGGCCCCGAACTCCACCAGCAGCACGTTGAACGTGAACACGGTCAAGACGGTGAAGGGAATGGACAACATCAACGTTGGCACCAGGGAGACCCGCGCGACGAACCATGTCTGCAGCAGGTACTCCCGCCAGGCGAATGGGCGTCGGAACATGCACACGAACGTGTCCAGCGCCATTGCAAAGAAGCCACCGAGCCCCTTGAAGGGCTTGGCAAGGATCCCGGTCGACACCACTTAACGCACCGTCCGACGCGTCGGTACGGACCGGGTCTCGCGGCCCTCGACGACCCCGACTGCCCGCCTCGAACTCACTGTCAATGGCATCAACCGACCATGTCCCTCTCCGGTTACGTAGGCGGGTGGCCTCGGATCTAGTGATCCGGCTCACTCACCGATTCGAAAGTAAACTAAAAAACAGCGCAGAAGGCAAGTACGGGCAAATCCGTACCCGAAGTCCGTATTTGAAGCCGAATCTGACGATCCCGTCAGCCGGGTCCCACGCGGGTGATAATCCGAACCGTATCGAAATACGTTGCCTTAGAACGCTTCTTGCACAGTGGTGGCGCCAATGCGGAATCCCCGAACGGCCACCAAAGTTGGCCGAACTCCGCGAACCTGGATGATTAGTGCAGCGAACGATCCTCGCCGGCTGCGTCGACACCCTCGACTTCATCGTCGGCCAGGGGGGTGATCCGCGCGACGAGTCGACCGCGCCGAACCACGTCGAATGACTCGCCGGCGGCTACGCGGTCGAAGTAGTAGGAAGCGCTGTTGCGAAGCTGACCGAGACCGATCGCCTGCCTCATCCCGCCACCCACCTGCCCGAGGTCGTCTGAGTTACGCTCCAGCCCAGCATGTTTCGAAAGCGATCGCCCGCACTGCCAGCGATTTAACGAGGAATAGAAACCTGCTCAGGTTAGCGGCACGCCTGTCAGGCGTCAAGGGTCGATCGGGCCGTCCTACCCGGCCCAGCCGCGCACCCGCCGCGCGAATTTTCTACGTTAGATTATGAATATCCCCGTACTTCAGGAGTTGGACCGTGCCTACCGTTCCCACCGTGCCCACCTCGACCCGACCCCTCGACGGGGTACGGGTCGTGGAAGTCTCGAGCTTCGTAGCCGTTCCCTTGGCCGGCATGACCCTCGCCCAACTCGGGTGTGAGGTCGTCCGCGTCGACCCGGTCGGCGGAGCCGCCGACTACCGGCGTTGGCCCTTGACCCCCGGCGGGACCAGCATCTATTGGGCCGGGCTCAACAAGGGCAAGCGGTCGGTCGCGGTCGATCTGCGGGCGCCCGACGGTCAGGAACTCGTACGGCGACTGGTCGCAGAGAGCGGGCCGCACGGCGGCATCTTGATCACCAACGTGGTGGGCCGGGACTGGCTCTCCTACGACGCGCTGCACGCCGTGCGCCCCGACCTGATCCACCTGGAGGTATCGGGACGCGCAGACGGCGGTACCGGCGTCGACTACACCGTGAACGCCGGGGTGGGCTTTCCCCTCATCACCGGACACCCATCGCAACCCGGGCCGGTCAACCACGTGCTGCCGGCGTGGGACGTCACATGCGGTCTCTACGCTGCGCTGGCAATCACGGCGGCGGTGCGTCATCGGGATGCGACAGGCCAGGGCAGCAGGATTCGGCTGCCGCTGGAGGACGTCGCGCTCGCCACGGCGAGCAATCTGGGCTTCCTCACCGAGCCGATGGTCAACGGCACGCAGCGGCAACGGCTCGGCAACGCGATCTACGGCCAGTACGGCCAAGACTTCGTCAGCCGCGACGGGGCGTCCTTCATGATCGTCGCCCTCACCGGCCGCCACCTCCGCGACCTCGCAGATGTCACCGGGACAACCACCGCCCTGGCCGAACTCGCCGACACGCTGGGGGCAGACTTCACCGACGAGGGCGATCGCTACCGACACCGGGACGCGCTGACCGGACTGTTCGGCCCGTGGTTCCACGATCACTCGGCCGAACAGATCGCCGCCGGCTTGTCGTCGACGTCGGTGCTCTGGGAGCGCTATCGCACCTTCGAGGAGACAGCCGTCGACCCCCGAGTGACCGAGAGTCCGTTGTTCGCCAAGGTAAATCAACCACACGTCGGGGAGTACCTCGCCGCCGGCCTGCCGATGTCCGTCGACGGTACGCACGTTCCCGCGGCACCCGCTCCCACACTCGGCGACGACACCGCCGACGTACTCGCGGAGCGACTGACCATGTCGCCGGAACACGTCAGGCGACTCCACCAATCTGGCATCGTGGCAAGCTCTTAGACGGACGCGTCGTCGCTGCCGTCCACTCTTGCACCACTCCTGCGCCGACGCTGGGTAACATCACCCCATGGCACGGGCGAAGGACAAGGGCACTGCTGCTGCCGCATCGTCCGAGGGCGACGGTGAATCAGATTCGAAGTCGGCCCTGACCCGACGTCGAATACTCGATGCCGCCGCATACGTTCTCAGCATCAAGGGCTACGGCGGATTGAGGCTGACGGAGGTCGCCGCCCAGGCCGAGATCCAGGCCCCTGCCATCTACTACTACTTCCCGTCCCGTGACGACCTCATCGAAGAGGTGATGTGGGCGGGCATCGCCGACATGCGCGAGCATCTTGCGCTGATTCTGGACTCGCTGCCGGTCGGCACGCCTGCCCTCGACCGGCTGTTGGCCGCGGTCGAAGCCCATCTGCGGCATGCGCTCGAGATCTCGGACTACACGACGGCGTCCATCCGCAACGCGGGCCAGGTGCCGGACACCATCCGCAAGCGTCAGATTCGTGAAGAGGAACGCTACGGCGAGATCTGGCGGGGGTTGGTCAACGACCTCGCCAGGGCTGGCGGCCTACGCGATGACCTCGACCTCTACATCGCTCAGATGCTCGTCCTCGGCGCCTTGAACTGGACCGTCGAATGGTGGGATCCCCGCCGCGGTTCGGTCGACGCCGTGGTTGCCAACGCCCAATCCCTGGTACGCCACGGGCTGTCCCCCGCGACTGCCGGCCGCCGCAAGAAGTAGCTGCTCACCACCGCGGCTGGTCAGGTCAATGGCGAGCCTGTGCTGGGATCGAGTCGGGTCGCCGTCACGCCCATGATGCACGTCGGATCCATCCCCTCCATGTCCCGATGGAAGCCGGGACTCTGCATGTACGCCTTCTCGAGTGACTCGAGATCGGCACCGTCGGGATAGGACGCGAGTACGTATAGCCGGTGGTCGGTTTCGTCTGGGCTGGTCCATATGCCGTGCAGGGTGATGCCGAACTCCCCCGCGGTGCTGAGATGTCGAGGATAGATCTCGTCCTTGTAGGTCCGTAGCGCTTGCGCGTCCCTCAACGTGTATGTGCGCCACTGATAGACGCTCATGGCTATTGTTCTTCCCACGGCAGCAGCACGCACTTGCCCGTCGACTGCCGATCTTCGATGAGCCGGTGCGCCGCAGCCGCTTGCGACAACGGCAGCTGTGCCCCGAGTTCGATGCGGAGTCGCTTCTTCGCCACATGTTCTGCGAGTTCGGCTACTGCAGCAGCTATTTCACGTCTGTCACCGCTGAGATAGGGGTAAAGACTGAAGAATCCCAGTGTCTGATTGCCGAACAACCGTCCGGCCGCAAACTCCGCATCGAAGTCGATGACGGGAGTCGTCTTGTCGGCCCCGCCGTACGCGCTCAGTCGACCGAACGGCGCCAGTGACGCAATCGATTGGGTGAACGAGTCTCCGCCAACGTTGACCAACGCAGCATCCACGCCGCGGCCGTCGGTCGCCGCCAACACCTCAGCACCCCAATGGGGTCGGGTGTAGTCGATGCACGCATCAGCACCTAGTTCCGAGACCCATCGCCGCTTCGCCGCCGTGCTTGCCGCACCGATAACATTTCGTGCGCCACGGAGCTTGGCAAGCTGTACCGCCATCGAGCCCAAACCTCCTGCGGCAGCAAGAATTAGCACGGATTCGCCGGCTGCGAGGCGGACACCATCGCGAAGCAGGAAGTGGGCAGTCACGCCTTGGACCAACAACGCAGTGCTCTCGGCGTACCCCAACTCGGGCGGTAACGGATACACCGCGTCTGCTGTCGCGACCACGTATTGCGCGTAGGCGGCGGGTTCGGCTCCCGAGAGGAATCCGAACACGCGATCTCCGACCGCCACGCTGGAGACACCCTCGCCGACCGCCTCCACACTGCCGGCGAACTCAGCCCCCAACAGGTGAGGCAGCGGAGGCTGAAATGGATAGTTGTTTCGTCGTTGATCGATGTCGGCGAAGTTGATTCCCGCAGCCTCGTTGCGGATGAGCACCTGCCCGGGACCCGCCCTTGGGATGGGAACGTCCTCGTAGACGAGGCACTCCGGCGGACCGTACCGATGGATCCGGATCGCCTTCATGGTGTCGCTGCTCATCGTCGCCTCCGCCGTAATCTAAATTAGTGGGTGTGACCAAACTATAGACACATTAGTTTGGTTATGCCAACTACTAATCCTGGAAGCACAGTCGACATGCCGAAGCAGGAACCGCCCGCTCAACGCATCCATCCAGCGATGGTGAAGCTGATCCACGAGATGAGCCGCCCCGAAACACGTACCAAGCTGCTCGGCGAGGCCGGGCGCGACCTGACACCCATCGACGTCGACCTGCTGCGGGCCATCATCGCAAGGGGGCCGGTGCGGGCGACCGACCTGTCCGACTCGCAGGCCGTCGACAAGTCGACCATCACCCCACAGATTCGTCGACTCGAGCGTCGCGAGTTGGTCACGCGGCAAACGGATCCCACCGATCGCCGGGCCGTCCTGCTGACTGCAACCGATTTGGGTCTCCAGACCTGTCAGCGGATGGACTCCGCTGGCACCGAAGTCATCGAAACCGCACTAAGTCAGTGGCCCAAGCAGGAGCAAGCCTTGTTCGCCACACTGTTTTGCCGTTTCGTCGACGACCTCGACGATCAGCCAGCCAAGGAGAGGGTTCGACCGCACATTGATCCCTAGTTTAATCTGTGTTAAAAACTAGGTTGAGCATTCCGCACCACCGCCGTCGAGCACGTCGTGCTGACGCAACGCCAGGAAGGGCGACATGACAACAGCATTGGGCGTCGAAGAATCCATGCTGGTGGATACCGTCCGCGAGTTCGTCAACCGAGACGTCAAGCCGTCAGTCCGCGAGGTCGAGCACGCCAACGAATATCCAGAGGCGTGGATCGAGCAGATGAAGCGCATCGGGATATACGGGCTGGCCGTTCCCGAGGAGTACGGGGGCACGCCGGTATCGATGCCGTGCTACGTCGACGTAACCCAGGAACTGGCCCGTGGTTGGATGAGCCTGGCCGGCGCCATGGGCGGACATACCGTGGTGGCCAAGCTCATTGGCCTGTTCGGCACCGAGGAACAGAAGCAGGCGTACCTGCCTGCCATGGCCACCGGAGAACTCCGGGCCACCATGGCCCTGACCGAGCCCGGTGGCGGTTCGGACCTGCAGGCCATGACCACGGTCGCGCGAGCAGACGGCGACGACCTGGTGATCAACGGCGCGAAGACATGGATCAGCAACGCGCGCCGCTCGGGCCTCATCGCCTTGCTGTGCAAGACCGATCCGAACGCGACCCCCAAGCACAAGGGCATCTCGGTGCTGCTGGTCGAGCGGGACACTGCCGGCGTGCTCATCTCGCGGGATCTGCCCAAGCTCGGCTACAAGGGCGTCGAGAGCTGCGAACTGGCCTTCGACGACTGCCGCGTGCCTGCATCCTCGATCCTCGGCGGGGAACCCGGCCGAGGCTTCGCTCAGATGATGAAGGGCCTTGAGACCGGCCGCATCCAGGTAGCCGCGAGAGCACTTGGCGTCGCCACGGCCGCCTTGGAGGACGCCCTGGCCTACGCCCAGGACCGCGAGAGCTTTGGCCAGCCCATCTGGAAGCATCAGGCCATCGGGCACTACCTGGCCGACATGGCCACCAAGCTCACGGCCGCACGTCAGCTGACCTATCACGCCGCAGACCGCTATGACAGCGGGGAGCGCTGCGACATGGAGGCCGGGATGGCGAAGCTGTTCGCTTCCGAGGCGGCCATGGAGATCGCCCTGAACGCCGTCCGCATCCACGGCGGCTATGGCTACTCCACCGAATACGACGTCGAGCGATACTTCCGCGACGCACCGCTGATGATCGTCGGCGAGGGTACGAATGAGATTCAGCGCAACGTGATCGCCGCCCAGCTCGTCGCGCGCGGCGGTATCTGACCAACCACTCCGCGGCCCGAATAGTGAAGGGTGCGAGATGATTACGACGTGCGCGGTTCGATCTGATCGACGAACCGTACGATCGCGCCAGCGACGGCTGCAGGATCGTCGATCATGGGCACGTGTCCCACCCCGGCAAGGAACTCCAGCTCGGCACCATCCAGTACCGCGAGCAACGGACGCCCGTAACGGGTGAACGGCAGCGTCCGATCCGACGCTCCCCACACGATGCGGATGGGGCATCGAGCCGAAAGTGGTTGAATGCGGCCGATGGCGCGGGCGCCGTCGAGCAGTGAGGACAACACGTCGCACCCGGCCATGTCCTCGAACACCTCTGCCGTCTGCGTCATGCTCAATCGATCGGCGTGCTCTGCCATCGCGCGCCAGATGACCGGCAAGGGTCGGCACCAGCACTCGGTAGCGCGACGTCAACCCGGGAAGCACAGGCTTCGAGATTCGCGCCGATGACGTCGCGCCGCGCAGCAGCACGATCACCGGCTTGGCGCCGCCGACCTCCGTCACACGCGGACCGAGGGTGCCGAGCGGACACCGTCGCGCATCACCTCGGCAAATCCCAACTCAAAGGGGGTCAGCTCACGGGATCCACCCCACCGCAACGGGGTGTCGCGGTGGGCGTCCGTCATTGCACCGCAGCGGCTTTGGCCTCCGCGGCCGCCTTGCGTTTCTCTGCAAAATCCAACGCCTCGGCCCAGGAGGCCCCCTGCGAAATCAATCTGCGGTACTTCATGATCACCGTTTGACCGTTGACCGTGAGCGCACCGACCAGACGGTCCCCTCGCCGGTAGAGCGCGGTCCACCGAGTGTCGAGGTCGGAGTCGAGGTCACCGTCGACCAGTTGCACTTCGTCGCAGTCGGGAACGCCCACGAACTGGATTCTGGAGCCGTACCAATCCGACCAGAAGTACGGCACCGTCCCATACGGTTTGGCATTGTCGGGATCGAGCGCGTTGCGCGCCGCCGCAGCGCCCTGTTCGGCTGCGGCGGTCCAGTTCTCCATACGCTGCCGAACCCCGAACATGGGGTTCATCCAGTTGGCGACGTCGCCAGCCGCATAGACGCCGGGGACGCCCGTCCAGAGGGTCTCGTCGCACACCACCCCGTTGTCCAGCTCGAGACCGGAACCCTCGAGCCAGTCCGTACAAGGCGATACGCCAATGCCCACCACCACGAGGTCGGCGTCGAGGTGGGTGCCGTCGTACAGGACGACGCGCTGGACGCGACCGTCATCGCCTTCGATTCCCTTGACTCCCGTTCCACAGAGCAACGTGGTGCCGTTGCGCTCGTGCAAGGAGGCGATGGCTGCGCCCATCTCGGTACCGGTAGCCCGCACCAGAGGTGTCGGAAGCGCCTCGACCACGGTCACCGAGAGGCCGCGCTTCTGGGCGCTGGCGGCGACTTCGGAGCCGATGAAGCCCGCGCCGATGACGACGGTCCGGGCGCCCGCATCGAGTGCGGTGCGAATGGCGAGTGAATCGTCCAACGTACGCAGACCGTGAACGCCGTCGAGGTGTTCGGTGTCGGGCAGCGTGCGGAGCTTCGAGCCCGTGGCGATGACCAAGGCGTCGAAGGGCACCTCCCGGTCACCGATGAAGACGATCTTGCGCTCGGCATCCAATTTCGTTGCCGGCGAACCAAGTACGAGCTCGACCTGCAACTCGTCGGCGAAGACCTCGGCACTACGAAAGAAGGGGATCGACGTCTCGGCACCAGGTTCGGTGACGTCGAGGAAGTCCTTGGACAACGGCGGGCGGTCATAGGGAAGATGCGGCTCGGCGCCAATCAGGGTGATTGCACCGTCGAAGCCTGTCTTACGCGCCGCCTCGACGGCGCGTAAGCCCGCCAAGGATGCCCCGACCACGACGAGCCGCATTCAGCGCTCGATTCGCAGGGCCTCGGTCGGGCATCCGGCGACGGCTTCCTCGACGGACTGCAGCTCGTCGTCGGTGATGTCCTCCTTGAGGAGGACGAGGTCACCGTCGTCGTTGACCTCGAAGAACTCCGGCGCCATCGACTCGCAGATGCCGAGTCCCGTGCATTTGGCGAAATCGACGGCGACCTTCATGTTCACTCCTCTTGATTGCCCCACCAACTTTATCTAATCAACATTAAAATAATTCGCAGTGGCCTGTCAAGGTCGCGTCGATGCCGCGATACCGCTCACCCAGTTTCTAATTTGCGTTAAAGTACGAGTTGGCGGACGTGCCCTGGCAAGCGGGCACTGCCGCGTCACCAGATGGGAGACCAATGGACCTCGGACTGACCAACGCCCGTGTCGTCGTCACGGGAGGAGCGTCCAACATCGGGCGTGGCATCGTGCACCAGTTCGCCGCGGAGGGTGCGCGAATCGTGATCAGCGACATCGACGGGCCCCAGGCAGAGAAGGTCAGGGGTGAAGCTCTCGAGCGGGGGGCCGCCGCCGTCGAGTTGGCGATCGCCGACCTCACCGGTCCCGATGGGGCGGATCAGGCCATCGGCAGGGCGGTCGACACCTGGGGTGGCGTCGACGTCCTGGTCAACAATGCCGGGTGGTCGGTCCCGGGTTTCATCGCCACCGATACCGACCGAACCAAGTGGCAGCGGACCATCGAGGTCAACTTCTTCTCGGCGGTGGCGGCCACTCAGGCTGCCCTTGGCCCGATGAAGGACGCCGGTAGCGGATCCATCGTGTTCATCGCCAGCGATGCGGCATTCGGCCAGATCCGGCAGGGCATCTACGGCGCCTCGAAGGCGGCAATGGTGGCACTCGCCAGAACCACCGCGCGCGAGCACGGCCGCCACGGCATCCGGTCCAACGTGGTCTGCCCAGGACTCGTCATGCCCGACGGCCCCGATGCCATCGGCGCAAGTAGCCTGTGGTCGGTCGGCGAGGACGAGGTGTTCAACCCCAAGCAGATCGAGTTCATGCTCAAGGACACCCCGACGCGCAGCCTCACCACCGCCGATGACGTCGGTCGCGCCGTGCTGTGGTTCAGCTCGCCGGTAGCCGCCCGTCAGGTGACCGGCCAGCTGATCTCGGTCAGCGGCGGGTACACCATGCCGTGACGCAATCACTCTGCCGGCCACCCATTCGTGACGGCCCATAGATGAGCACGGCAGAGCCGACCGGGACCAAGTACGACCGGACGCGAACCCGGATCCTCGACGCCGCGGCTCACCTGTTGAGCCGCAAGGGTTATGCCGGCACCCGACTATCCGACGTCGCCGAACGTGCCGGAATCCAGACGCCCGCGATCTACTACTACTTCACCTCGCGCGACGACCTGATCGAAGAAGTGATGGCGTGCGGCCTTGCCGACATGCGCAACCACCTCACCGAAGCGCTCGCTGCGCTGCCGCCGGGAACTCCCGCCATCGAAAGGATCGTGGTCGCGGCCGAAGCACATCTGCGGCACGAGCTCCAACTCTCCGACTACACAACGGCTTCCATTCGCAACCACGGCCAGGTGCCGGCACAGGTGAGAGTGCGAGCCGACGAGGAGGGCGACAACTACGGCGCAGTGTGGCGCCAACTCTTCGACGACGCAGCACGGGCTGGTGAACTACGGACCGACGTCGACGCCCGGGTCGCCCAGATGCTGGTGATGGGTGCACTCAACTGGACCGCGGAGTGGTGGGACTCCAGCAGCCGTGTTGCCCTCGACGCCATCGTCGACACCGCGCAGAAGTTCATCAGGAGCGCCCTCTTGCCCGTCGCCCAAGGCGGCAATGCGCCGAAGATCAATCAAGATCACACCCCGCACTAGACCATTTTCAAATCTGTGTTAAATTACGGGCATGCCTGAAGCCTTCATCGTTGACGCCGTCCGCACCGCAGTGGGTAAGAGAAACGGCGGATTCGCCGCCGAACACCCGGCAGACATGGCGGCCCACGTCATCAAGACCGTCGTCGGACGCCACGACGTAGATCCCGCCGCCATCGACGACGTCATCCTTGGTTGTCTCGACAACATCGGCTCCCAGGCCGGTGACATCGCTCGCACCGCCGCCTTGGCCGCGGGGCTACCAGAATCGGTGCCCGGCGTCACGATCGACCGGCAGTGTGGATCTGCCCAGCAGGCCGTGCACTTCGCGGCCCAGGCCGTCATGAGTGGCACCTCGGACCTCATCGTGGCCGGCGGCGTTCAGAAGATGAGCCAGTACCCCATCTTGAGTGCATTCGCCGCAGGCGAACCGTTCGGCAGCACGGATCCCTGGACGAATTGCCGCGGATGGGCGGAACGCTACGGCGACCAGGAGATCTCCCAGTTCCGCGGCGCCGAGATGATCGCCAGCCAGTGGAACCTGAGCCGAGAAGACAACGAGCGGTTCGCCTTCGAGAGCCACCAGCGGGCACTCGCAGCCATCGCCAACGGACACTTCGAACGCGAAATCTCGCCGTACGCCGGAATTTCCGTCGACGAGGGCCCGCGTGCCAACACCTCCCTTGAGAAGATGGCCACCCTGGCCACCCTCACCGAGGACGGTGTGTTGACCGCTGCCGTCGCCAGCCAGATCTCCGATGGCGCCGCTGCCCTGCTGATCGCCTCGCAGGACGCGGTCGACCGATTCGGCCTCACTCCCCGTGCCCGGATCCACCACATGTCGGTGCGCGGCGCCGACCCGGTGATGATGCTGTCGGCTCCGATCCCCGCGACCCAGCATGCACTCAAGCGCGCTGGCATGTCGATCGACGACATCGACGCCGTGGAGATCAACGAGGCCTTTGCGCCCGTCGTGCTGGCCTGGCTCGCCGAACTCGGCGCCGACCCCAAGCGGGTCAACCCCAACGGCGGCGCCATCGCCCTTGGCCACCCGATCGGCTGCACCGGCGCCCGCCTGATGACCTCGCTGCTGCACGAGCTCGAACGCACCGGCGGCCGGTACGGCCTGCAGACCATGTGCGAGGGCGGCGGACAGGCCAATGTCACCATCATCGAACGGCTCTGAGTGTGAAGCGCGCGCTCTACGAAGCCGATCACGAGGCCTATCGCGAGACGGTGCGGGAGTTCCTGGCCCGCGAAGTCGAGCCCCACAAGGACGAGTGGGACCGCCAGCATTGGATCGACCGGGAGGTCTTCGCAAGGGCAGCCAAGGCGGGCATCTACGCCCTGCAGGTCGACGAGGCCTATGGCGGCGCCGGGGAATCGGACTATCGCTACCGGATGATCGTCTGCGAGGAAGTCTCTCGGATCAACGCCCTGTCCTTCGGGCTGACGGTCAGCCTGCAGGACGATCTCGTGTTGCACTATCTGCTCGACCTCACCAACGACGAGCAGAAGCAGCGCTGGCTGCCAAGTTTTGCATCCGGTGAAATCATCGGCGCGCTGGCGATGACCGAGCCCGGCACGGGAAGCGACCTGCGCGGTATTCGCACGACTGCCAGACGGGACGGCGACGACTGGATCGTCAACGGCCAGAAGACGTTCATCTCCAGCGGCATCATGTCCGACGTCGTCGTCGTGGCGGCGCGCACTGGTAACGAGGGCGGCTCAGGGGATCTCAGCCTCTTCGTGGTCGAGCGGGACACCCCAGGGTTCGAACGTGGTCGTCAGCTGGAGAAGATCGGTCTGCCTGCGCAGGACACCTCGGAGTTGTTCTTCAACGATGCCGTCGTACCGGCGAAGAACATGCTGGGCGAGGAAGGCCGTGGGTTGCAATACCTGATGAGCCACCTCCCCCGCGAGCGCCTCGGCGTATCTGCGAAGGCAATCGCGACCACACGGGCGATCTTCGAGATCACCGCCGAGTACTGTCGCCAGCGCAACGCATTCGGCAAGCCGCTGACGGCCAATCAGCACATCCGGTTCGAACTCGCCGACATGGCCACCGAGATCGACATCGCCGAGGCGTACGTCGACAAGTCGGTGCTGGCCTACAACGCAGGCGAATTGACCGCTACCGATGCGGCGAAGGGCAAGTGGTTCGTCAGTGAACTGCAGAAGCGCGTCATCGACCGGTGCCTCCAGCTGCACGGTGGTTACGGCTACATGTCCGAATACGCGGTGGCACGTGCCTACGTCGACACCCGGATCCAGACGATCTACGGCGGCACGACCGAGATCATGAAGGAAATCATCGGACGCGAAATCGCGTCGAAGTCTTGAGTTTTCGCGGGCAGCCGGCCTGAGCGGATCGCTCAGGCCGGCTGTCCGTAGACCGCGACGACGACGGTCCGATCGAATGAGTTCTCCGACCACACCCCGATTGCGGTGTTCGCGCAGTCCTGCATGATGGCCATGTAGGCCGGGTTGTAGTACCACTGATTGATCAGTTCGATGCCGCTGATGGCCAGGGCGGGATTGATCGCAACGGTCTCGGCGACCTTGCCGTGAAAGCCTGCAGCGTTGGCCCGATCCTGCGGTGACGTGCCGTCGGAGCCGAGGTCGCCGTCGAGGCTCCGGTTGTTGAGCACGTCGTTCGTGTGCCACTGGGCCGCCAGCTGCAGTTGGGGGTTGACCTTGAGATCCGTCGTACAGCCGGCTTGGTGCTGGATCGTGTAGACGTTCTGGGCCACGGCGTTGTTGAGCCGCTTGTTGTCCGCGTTGGCGGGTGGCGCGGTGGCCAGCACGACCGAGGTCGCCAGGAATGCCGCGCTCAGCGCCAGTCGCTCGACCCGTGGTCGTGTCATTGGTTCTGCCCTTTCGTTGGCAATTCGGGGTGGTGCGCGTCGTGGCGTTCGATCAGTCGGCGGGCCCGCTCCAGCACGGGAGCGTCGACCATGTGTCCGTCCACCCGTGACGCGCCGGTCGACGATCCGTCCAGCACGGTGCGCGCCCAGCGTAGCTGCGCGGCACTCGGCATGAACGCGGAATTGACCGGTTCGACATGAACGGGATGGATGCACAGCTTGCCCGTGAAGCCAAGGCGCGCCGCGTATTCGGCGTCGAGTCGGGCGGGCTCTCCGCTCGTCACATCCGTCGTCACGCCGTCCAGCGGCGGTGCGATGCCTGCCGCAACCGAGGCCATGACGAGGACCGATCGCGCGTGCAGGAGGGCTTCGCGATCGTCTGCCTCCACCCCGACTTCGGTGCTGAAGTCGATGCTGCCGAAGGCAAGCCGAACGACCTGGGGTGATTCGCAAATCGACGACGCCTGAATGACGCCCGCGGCAGTTTCGACGAGGGCCAGTACCCGGATCTGGTCACCGAGAGCGTCGACGACGGCCGCGACCCCCTCGGCCGACGCCTTTGGGAGCATCACGACGCACGACGAGCCGCGAAGCGCCGCTATGTCTTTCGTGAACCACGGAGTGTCGACCGCATTGATGCGGACCGCGGCGGGTAGCCCGCCCGCCAGCCATTCGACGACATGGGAACGCGCGGCGTCCTTCTCGGACGGGGCCACTGCGTCTTCCAGATCGAGGATGACGCCGTCGGAACCAGATGCCACGGCCTTCGCGAATCGATCGGGTCGATCCCCCGGCACGAACAACAGCGTGCGCGCACCGGTGAACGCGTCCACGTCAGACCACCACCATCGCAGTCGCCGCAACGGCGAACACGACGACCCAGGCGAAGAACACCGTCCGAAGGAGAATCGGTGCGGCCCGCAGCTCCATGAAGTCTGCGCCGATGAAGGCGATCTTCACGAAGGCAATCAGGATGGTGAGTGTCGCCGCAAGTTCGAATCCGCCACCGAGCCAACCCGATCCGCTGCCCAGCCACCAGGTGATGCACGTCGCGAGGACGAGGCCGGCGAACACTCTGCCGACCCGGTCGCGCACGATGGCGGTCATTCGGCACTCACCAGGTACGCGATGGCGAAGATCGCCACCCACAGCAGATCGACCATGTGCCAGTAGGACGCGGTCCCCTCGACGACCCGCTGTGTAGCACTCCACGCTCGCCGACGTCGGCACATCAGCTGCCAGGCCCCGAGTAGCGCGGTCCCGATGACGACGTGCAGCAGGTGCAATCCAGTCAGGATGAAGTA
This sequence comes from Mycobacterium sp. AT1, assembly GCF_002043095.1. Taxonomy (GTDB): domain Bacteria; phylum Actinomycetota; class Actinomycetes; order Mycobacteriales; family Mycobacteriaceae; genus Mycobacterium. Next base: position 63,181 of record NZ_MVOC01000008.1, read on the forward strand.
GAAGGTGAAGAACTGCCCCGTCGCCGGTGTATGTCCCGCGGATATCTCGGCGTAGTACTCGACTGCCTTCAACCCGGCGAAGACGGCTGCACAGGCCATCGCTCCGGCGATCAATCGTCGGGCAACGACGTGCCGGTCCGCGCGGTGGGCGAACAGGGCTCGAACCACCAGATAGGAACTCAGCAGCAAGACGAGTGTGTTGACCGCGCCAATGGGTTGAATCAACTGGTGGGATGCATCTTTGAAGCCGTCGACGTCGGCTCGACGGTCCCACAGGAAGGCAAGCAGGATCGCCGCAAAGATCGTCATGTCGCCGAACAGGAATATCCACAGCCCGGCCTCGCCAGGAATGTGACCCTGGCTCGTGGTCGCCGCTCGGGCCGGCGCTCGGGTGATGTCGTCGGCTGCGCCACCAAGGAATTCGGGCAGCTCGGACTCGGCTCGAGGACTCGGCTGCGTCATGTCGCATTCACCGGAGCCGGCGACTCGTCCAGATCCGAGTACTCCTCGATGACCGCCTTGCGCAGCATGACACCCATGACGACGAGGAAGACGGCGTACGTGGTGAGCGCCAGCCAGAAGATGAAGATGCCCCGCCACGCGAAGGGACCGCTGTGGAAGAAGAAGGCCAACGGGTCGGGCAGGAACGAGAACGCGATCCAGAAGTTGACGTAGCCCACCCAGCGAGGCAGCGTCCGCCGTTCGTCGTTGAGGATCGCGACGCCGATCGCGACGTTCTGAATGATGAAGGGCGCGATCGGCGTGATGAACATCAGCCACGCGATGTCGTTGAGGGTCACCGTCAACTCCGGGCTGCGGTCCGGCCGGAACCCAATCACGGCCATCAACAACATCGGAAGAAGCAACAGCACGCCGGTCGCGGCCCCGGTGATCAACTGCAGGAACGTGAGGATGGGCGTCCGCCCCTCCATGCGCACCATGTGCACGCCGATCAGCGCGACCAGTGGGAACACCAGACAAATCCCCACCGAGGCGATCGACATTCCAACGAGAACCCGGGATTGGCTATAGAAGTCGACGACCTCCTGCGTCGAACTGTCCGGGCCCAGTGGAATGGGCAGTACGCCGGCTACGAGCCAACCGATCAACGCGATCACCACGGTGGCCGGGCCGGACCAGGCGCACAGCGACAAGATCCGCTTAGTCAACGTCACTCCTACGATCGTGGATGTCGGTGAACCGTCCAATCAGCCGACGGGGTTTCTACCCATCTCGACGTTCGACAGATCGGAGATCTCGGACCACCGCTCGGTCAGTTCGTCGACGGTCGGCGGCTCGGCGAACGACACGCCCTTGTTCTGGAACTGGGCCACGCGTTGGATGTTTCCGCCGCCGACGACGTACACACTGCCCGAATCGGTGCACTGTTCACTCAGGAGGTAACCCACGACCGGCGCCACCTGCGCCGCAGGCAGCTTCTCGAGCAGTTCCGGCGGGGCGATGTCGGTGGTCATCCGGGTGGCTGCCATCGGCGCAACGGCATTCGCGAGGATCCCGTACTTCGCGCCCTCGATGGCCAGGGTGTTGATCAACCCGACCAGTCCGAGCTTCGCCGCACCGTAGTTGGCCTGGCCGAAGTTGCCGAACAGGCCGCTGGTCGAGGTCGCCATGACGATCCGGCCGAACTTCTTCTCGCGCAGATGCGGCCAGGCCGCCCGGGTGACGTAGTAGCCGCCGTAGAGATGAACCTTGAGAACCGCGTCCCAGTTCTCCACGCTCATCTTGTGGAATGCACCGTCGCGCAGGATGCCGGCGTTGTTGACGATGCCGTCCACCGTTCCGAACTCGGCAACCGCGGCGTCGACCAACGCCTGCGCTCCAGCCTCGGTCGCGATGTTGTCGTAGTTGGCCAGCGCCTTGCCACCGCGCTGACGAATCTCCTCGACGACGGTGTCCGCCATGGCCTGACCCGACCCGGATCCGTCGCGGGCTCCTCCAAGATCGTTGACGACGACCTGCGCGCCCTCATCGGCGGCCAGCAGCGCGTATTCCCGGCCCAAACCACCGCCCGCGCCGGTGATGATGACGACCCTGCCGTTCAGCCCTGCCATGTATTCGTCCTCTTCATTCTTGATTCGGTGAAAGCTGTTGATGGGTAATGTGTTCGATCGATCAGGGGCTAGAACATCTTCCGCATGATCTTGATGGCTCCGTTGGTGTACGGCGGATACACCAACCGGGGATCGGGCCAGGTGGTCTTCGACAACACCGCGCGCCGGTGACTCAGTGCCTCGAAACCCCAGCGGCCGTGATAGGCGCCCATGCCGCTTGCGCCCACGCCACCGAAGGGTAATTGCGGGACCAGGCAATGCATCGCCACGTGGTTCACCACCGCGCCCCCGGACGGAATCGTGTCGATCAGTCTCTTCGCCCGCTGACGAGACGCCGTGAAGACGTATAGCGCCAAGGGTTTCGGCCGGCGATTGACGAAATCCACGGCGGCATCAATGGATTCGATGGTGATGACCGGCAGAATGGGTCCGAAGATCTCATCCGCCATCACCGGGTCCGCGGCTGACGGGTCGAGGATCACGGTGGGCTCGATCGTCAGCGCTTCGCGCGAGTAGCGACCTCCGGCGACGATCGCACCGGTGGTCGTATCGATCAACGAGGTCAACCGATCGAACTGGCGGGCGTTGACGATTCGCATCCCGGCGGTGTCCTCGGCCCGGAAGACCGTGACGTTGGCGACGATCTTGTCGGTCAGCTCCTTGGCGATCGAGCGTTCCGCCAGCACGTAGTCCGGCGCGATGCAGGTCTGACCGGAGTTCAGCAGCTTGACCCACGCGATACGGCGCGCGGCGACGTCCAGATCCGCATCGGCGGCCACGATCACCGGGCTCTTGCCACCGAGTTCCAGGGTGACCGGCGTCAACGTCGGCGCCGCTGCCGCCATGATCTTCTTGCCGATCTCGGTGCCACCGGTGAAGAGCGCGTGATCGAAGCCCTGCGCCAGCAGGTCCTGGGTCGTCTGGCCGTCACCCTCGACGACGCGGATTGCCTCGCCATCCAGATATTGCGGCACCAGCCGGGCCAGCAGCGCGGAGGTGGCCGGTGCCAGTTCAGACGGCTTGATCACGACACAGTTTCCCGCAGCTACCGCGGCGACCAGGGGGCCGAGGCTCAGGTAGAGCGGGTAGTTCCACGGCCCGATGACCAGGACGACACCGAGTGGGTCGTACTGCACCCAACTGCGACCCGGCAACTGGGCCAACGGAAGCGACTGCCGACGCGGCCGCATCCATGACTTCAGGTGCTTGCGGGCGAAGGTGGCTTCACCCTTGGTCGAGGCGATGTCACCGAGCCAGGCCTCGACGGCCGGCCGGCCTAGATCGGCGAGCAGCGCCGCGGCGATCTCGGATTCCCTTTCGTCACAGAGCCGTTCGATGCCCTCGAGCTGAGCCAGCCGCCAACTCACCTCTCGGGTGCGCCCGGTGTTGAAGACCTGGCGCAGCGAGGACAGCTCGAAGGCGTCAGGCGCCGAAGTGGTCGGCGTCGCATGCTCGGAGGCGGCCTGAATCGACACGTCGACCCTCAGATCTCTGGCGCGGGAACGACGCCGGAAAGAACGGCACCGCTGATCCCGCCGTCGACGATGAGCGCGTGGCCATTGATCCACCGTGCCTCATCGGAGGCAAGGAACAGCACGGCCGAGGCGATGTCGTCCGGAGTCGCATGTCGACCGAGGAGTTCCTTCACCCCGTCGAGATTGTCCTTGCCCATCGATTCCTCGAAGTCCGCCAGGATCGGGGTCTCGACAGGACCGGGCAGCACCGCATTGATGCGAAGCCCCATTTCGACGACGGCCAGGCCCATCGTCATGGTGTAGACAGTGGTGACCTCCTTCGAGAAGTTGTAGGCGTTGCCCTGCTGTGGGTTGGCCTTGAACCAGGCCGCGCCCTCTTCGAAGGTGTCGGTGGCGAGCAGGTCGCGGATGGTCTCCAGCCGAGCCGGCCAGCCGAAACCCGCTGTGGAGGAGACGATCACGATCGAACCGCCGGGGTTGAGCCGTTCGAAGAAGGCCTCCGCGAGGTGACGAACGGCGAGGGTGTTGACCGCGAGCACCAGATCCGACGGGGCCGTGCCGGGGATGCCCGCGACGTTCAGGAGCCCGTCGAATTGGCCATCGAGTTGTTCCAGCGCAGCGTCGATGCTTTGGGGATTGGCCAGGTCGACCTCGACGTGACCTGTCACGGAGGCCGTGGGGGTGTTGCGGTCCAGCGACACCACGTCGGCACCGGCGTCGAGGAGGCGGATGGCCACGGCATGGCCGATGCCGGAGGCGGCGCCGGTCACCACGAAGCGTTTGCCTTGAAAGTCAGTCATCGTTACTCCTAATCGAGGGTGTACGGCAGGGACTTCACGGCGCGCACGAAGTTGCCGACGAGATACTCGGGCTCGCCCACCCGGAGATTCGGCGCCCGGAAGATCAGTTCGCGGTAGAACGCCTCCAACTGCATCTTGGCCAAGAAGCTGCCCATGCAGAAGTGTGGGCCGCCTCCACCGAAACCCAAGTGATTGTTCGGCTTTCGGCGTATGTCAAAGGTGTGCGGATCTGTGAACACCCGATCATCGCGGTTGGCCGAGGCGTACATCATCATCACCCACTCGCCCTCCTTGATCTCCTGACCGCGCATCTCCGTGTCCTGCGTCGCGGTCCGGCGGAAGGTCATCACCGGGGTCACCCAACGCACGAATTCCTCCATGGCGGGCTTGATGTGTCCGTCATAGTCTGCCACCAGCAAGTCCCGCTGGTCGGGAAACTGTTGCAGCGCATGGGTTGCCAAGCTGATCGTATTGCGAGTGGTGTCGTTGCCGGCCACTGACAGCAGCACGAAGAAGGCCCCAAGCTCCTCGTCGGTGAGCTTGCGGCCGTCGACTTCGGCCTGCACCAGCTGCGACATCAGATCCGACGTCGGATGCGAACGCCGCAACTCCGCCAGTTCGAGACCGGCCGTGAGGAGGCCGACCAGCGAATCGCTGAGAACCTCACCTGATTCCCGTCCGGCGGCGACGTCCTCGTCGGCCCACGACACCATGCCGTCGGCGTTGTGTGCTGCGTCCTCCCGCATGTCCTCGGGCAGGCCCATCATCTCGTAGATGGTCCACATCGGTAGCCGCTTGGACACCTGCTGGACGAAGTCGCCGTCCTTGGTCTGCAACAGTTCGTCGACGATCGTGGCGGCCTGATTCTTGATCTGATCCTGAATCTTGGCGACCTGCCGCGGGGTGAACACCGAACTGATCAGCTTGCGCAGGCTCGCATGGTTGGAGCCGTCCATGCCGAGGAAGGATTCGGCCGCCTCCAGCATCTCCTCCGGCACCGCTTCGCTTTGAACGCCCTTGCCCGAGCAGAACAGCTCGGGGTGCTTGCTCACGTACGAGATGTCCTCGTGGCGCGTCACCACCCAGATGCCGTCGATCTCGGGTGCCATCAGGGCACCGGCCAGTGGCGGGTGCCAGCTCAGTGGGCGCTCGTCCCGCAGAATCTTGAACGACTTCTCGCGATCCTCGGCGGTGCCGGCCCAGAAGCTCAGCGGCGAGATGCTGACCGGATCGTACGAGCGGGCAGCAGCTAGTCCAGCGGTCATCGTCCTACCTCCACGTATCGTTCCTGCAATGTGCGTTTGACGAGCTTCCCGGTGGCCGACCGGGGCAGTTCGTCGACGAAGTCGACCGAGCGCGGCGCCTTGAAGCGGGCCAGCCGCTCCCGGACGTAATCGATGATCTCGGTGGCCAGCTCCTCGGACGGTGACTGACCGTCGCGAAGCGCGACGACGGCCTTCACCTCTTGGCCCATCTCGGGATGAGGGACACCGATCACTGCGACGTCGTAGATCTGGGGGTGCATCGCCAGCACGTTCTCGACCTCCTGCGGGTAGATGTTCACACCCCCGGAGATGATCATGAACGCCTTGCGGTCGGTGAGGAAGAGGTAGCCGTCCTCGTCGAGGTAGCCGATGTCTCCGACGGTGGCCCAGTTGTCGTGCGTGGGATGTCTTGACTCAGAGGTCTTCTCGGGATCGTTGTGGTAGTCGAACGCTGGTTCGTCCCGCTCGAAGTAGATGACGCCGGGCTGGCCGGTGGGCTGTTCGACGCCGTCGTCGTCACAGATGTGGACGATGCCGATCGCAGCCTTGCCCACCGATCCCCGCTTGTCGAGCCACTCTTGCGTGCTGATCAGCGTGACGCCGTGGCCTTCGGTGGCCCCGTAGTACTCGGCGAGAATCGGCCCCCACCAATCGATCATCGCGTCCTTGACGTCCGGCGGGCAGGGCGCCGCCGCGTGCACCGCGAGCCGCAGCGACGACGTGTCGTAGGACGCGCGGGTCTCCTCGGGAAGCTGCAGCAGGCGCACGAACATGGTGGGCACCATCTGCAACGCGGTCACCTGGTATTCCTCGATCGCGGCAAGGGAACCCTCGGCGTCGAACCGATCCATCACCACGACCGTGCCACCCAGCGCCTGCACGGCCGCGCACCACTTCAACGGCGCCGCATGGTAGACCGGGGCCGGCGACAGATAGACGTCATCGGCGGTGAATCCGAAGCCGTGCTTCAACAGCGCGGTCACGCTCTCGCCGGGCTCGTCTACCTGGATCGGCAGCAGCCGCGGCTTGATGCCCTTGGGCCTGCCGGTCGTGCCCGACGAGTACAGCATCTCCGATCCTCGAGGCTGATCGGTGAGACGCGGGCCTGCCTGCGCCAGCAGCTCGGTGTAGGACTCGTATCCGTCGATCGCGCCACCGAAGGCGTACCAGTGCTCGACCTGAGGTACCAGTCCGGCGACCTCGACGCCAAGCGACGCAACCCCCGCGGAGGCCAGGACGACCTGCGCCCCACTGTCAGACACGATGTACGCGGCCTCGGCCGGCGACAGGTGCCAGTTCGCGAAGGTGACGTAGAGGCCGGACCGTACTGCGGCCCAATATATTTCGAAGGACTCCGGCACATTGTCCGACAGAACGGCGATGACATCGCCTGCCTTCAAGCCCAGCTGCCGCAGAGCGGCGGCCAGGCGGGCCGAGTTCTCGTCCAGCTGACCGTAGGTCACCGTCGAGCCCGAAGTTGCCATGATGACCGCCGGACGTTCAGGGGCGGTGGCGGCGTGCGTTCCTGGATACATTGTTCGACTAGACGATCAGGTCGTCGCGGCCGTCGTCCTTGAGCCGCTGGACATAGTCGCCGTAGAGCTTCTTGCCGAGCGGTGCCAGCTTGAGCAAACTCGCCACGTTGCCGTCGACCTTGATCTTGCGCTTGGCCATGGCCATCGGCAGGTTGACCTTGCCCTGCCAGTAGGCGTTGCCGACATCGGCCGTCATCGACATGGTGGCCGATGGCGCTGGCGAGCCCGGGCCGCCCGCACTGACCGCCTTGTTGGACATGTCGATGACGACCTGAGCCTCGGGATCGGTGAAGTCGAACGCCACGACCAGGCCGGTGTCGACCAACTTCGGGCCGATCTCCGGATCCCCGAAGGCGTTTTCGAAGATGCCACCGATGTACTTGGTGACTTCTTCAGAGTTGTTGAACCCCATTGTTCCCTCTCCGTAGCGACGCTAGTCCGAAACTTACTTCGGATTAAAAAATATAGTACGTATGGGCTTCGACACAGTCAACATTCGAAGTCGCCCACGACACCGTCGAGCTCGACGGGCGACGGCGCCGTCGGCAAACTGCCGGCGGCGCCGTCGTCACGGGCTGCTGTGCGAGAGGCGGGCTAGCTGCTCCTGGTCAACGAGAACGTGGCGGCGATCTCCTCGACGACCAGTTGCGCCGTCTCTGCGCAGGCCGTCGTTCCACCGTTGGCGTACTCCTTGACGGCGTCGCCGACGTTCCACAGCCCCTCGAAGGGCGTATCGCGGGGCAGGTCGAAGCCTGCCACCGCACGCTGGGGCGGCCAGCCGTCCCGCGTGATCGCGACGTTGAGGATCTTCGCGCGCGCATCGAAGCCGTCAATGGTGTCCCGGAGATCCTGCATGAGCAGTTCCGTCTCGGCCGCTTCGTCGAAGTCGCCGACGGACGGCTTGGGCACCGAGGTGCCGACGTAGAGGTGCCAGCCCTCGGGCGCCATCTCCGGGCAGATGTCGGTGAAGTTCGCGATGTAGGCCACCCGGCGTGACTTGGCGAAGCTCAGCATTCCCGGTGCCTCGATCAGGCGCTCCTGGCTTGCGAAGTTCACGGAGATCATCGCGGTCGGACGATCGCCCCTGCGCACGAGCTCCCGGTAATCCTCGGGGACGTCGTCGGCTCCGATCAATCCCACGGTCGCCGATGGCCCGACGTCGCTGACGACGATCGGAGCAGTGATGTCGACCGTCGTACCGTCACGGTCGACTTGGACGCCGGTCACCTTGTTGCCGTCGACGACGATCTTCGTCACCTCAGTCGACAGCCAGACCTCACCGCCCTTGGCCGTCACCACATTCGCCAGTCCCCGCCAGATGCCAATCGTGCCCTCGGGGTGGAAACCGAAGCGCTTGAAGGCACTCTTGCGGGTGAAGTAGGTCAGGAACACCCTGGCCGGCAGGTCTTCGGAGCCCACCGCGAAGACCGAAGCACACATGTTTCTGAAGATCCCATGCACGCCTTCGTTCTTCGTGAACTTCGATACCCACTCCGCGGTGGTCAGCTCGTCCTCGGGCAGCCCGTCATCCGAGCGGGCCGCGCCGATGCCCTTGACCAGCTTCGCGCCTTGGCGGGTGAGCTTGCCGAGGAGGAGTCCCCAGCCGCCACCGGTGACGTCGACGTCCTTGCCGCCGATCCGATACAGGATCGGTGGGCTGGGTTCCCTGATCTCGAAGGGTGCGCCGACCTCTTCACAGGTCTGCTGGGTGATGCCGCCGACCTCGATGACGATGGCCCCGTTGTTCACCTTGAATCCGTCGATGTCGTCGGTCGACGCGCGACCACCTACCTTGTCGAGGCGCTCGACCACCAGCGTTCGGTAGCCACGGTGGGCGAGGCGGGCAGCGGTGAACAATCCGCCTGCGCCGGCTCCGATGACGATGGCGTCGAACTCTCGTTGTTCAGTCACCTTGTTCTCCTATGCTTTTCGAGTCTTTGGTCAGTACGAGCGCGGCAGGCCCAGCGAGGTCTGGGCGACGAAGTTGAGCACCATCTCCCGGCTCACCGGGGCGGTCCGCATGAGGCGGGTGATGAACCACAGCTCCGAGAGGCCGTATTCGTGCGCCAGCCCGTTGCCGCCATGGGTCTGGATGGCCTGGTCGAGCGCCTGCAGCGACGCCTCCGACGCGGCGAACTTGGCAATGTTGGCGGCCTCGGCGGCTGATTCGCCGGCATCGAAGAGTTCGGCACTGCGCATGGTGGCCATCCGGCCGAGTTCCACCGCTATGTGCGCTTCGGCCAAGGGGTGAGCGATGCCCTGATGGGCGCCGATCGGGGTGGACCACACCTGGCGTTGCTTGGCGTATTCGGCGGCCTTGGCGATCGCGAACCGTCCGACACCGCTGCAGATTGCGCCGACCAGGATTCGCTCGGGGTTCAGACCCGAGAACACCTGCTTGAGCCCTTGGCCCGCACTGCCAATGAGCGCATCCTCCCCGACCTCCACCTCGTCGAGGAACACCGTGAACTGCTTGTCGGGCGAGACGATGGAGGTCTCGATCTCCTGAATGGTCAGACCGGGGCTGTTGGTCGGGACCACGAACAGCGACAGCGCGCTCTTCTCGGGCGTGGAGTGATCGGCATCCTTGGTGACCAACAGAACCGCGTCAGCCTGGTCGATGGCCGAGATGTAGTACTTCGACCCGGAGATCTTCCACCCGGTGTCCGTGCGCCGTGCAGTGGTCGAGACCCGGTGACTGTTGGATCCGGCGTCGGGCTCGGTCAGTCCGAAGGCCATCTTGCGCGATCCATCGGCGATGCTTGGCAGCCACTCCCGCTTCATCGCCTCAGAAGCGTGATGAGCCAGGATGCTGCCGCATATCGCCGGTGAGATCACCCAGATGAGCATGGGCATCCCGTTGGCGGCCAGCTCCTCGACGACGACGACGGCCTCGGCCATGCCGCCGCCACCACCGCCGTACTCCTCCGGCAGGTGCACACCCAGCAGGCCCGAGGCCCCCAGGTCCTTCCAGAGCTCTTCGATGCCTTGTCCACTGCGGCCGCGCTCGAGGAAGTACTCCTGCCCGTACCGGGACACGATCCCCGCCACGCTCTCGCGAATTGCCTTGTGCTCCTCGGTGTCTGCGACGAGATTCGACACGTTCTACCTTCCTTCGAACTGTGGGGTTTGCCGTGCGATGAAGCTCGCAACGGCGTCAGTGGCGTCGACGGTGTCGCCGGTGGCCTTGATGCCTTCGGATTCGGCAAGCAATTGCTGGGACAGGTCGTTGTTCCAACTGTCCCGCAGCAGCGCCCGCATCCGGCCGAAGGCCCGGGTCGGCCCCTGCGCAAGCGATCCGGCCAGCGCCGCCGCGCGCTCGCGCAGTTCCGCAGGCGGCACGATTTCGCTGATCATGCCCCACTCCAACGCCTCCTCGGCAGTGATGGGGCGGTTCTGGAGGTAGGCGCGCGCGGCACGCGCAGGTCCGATCAGGCGGGGCAGGTGCCAAGTTCCACCACCGTCGCCGGAGAGCCCGATGGCGGCGAAGGCCGTGACGAACTTCGTCCCCTCGGCTGCCAGCACGATGTCAGCCGCATACGCATATCCGATACCTCCGCCGGCGACCGACCCGTGCGCGGCCGTCACGATCGGCGCGTCGATCCGGCTGAGGATCCTGAAGGCTTCGTGGAACGGGTTCGTCATGCGTACCAACAGGTCTCCGTATTCCGCAGGCGGAGTCTCACGGAAGTACGCAATATCACCACCAACCGTCAACGACGGACCATTGCCACAGATCAAGACGGCCCGGACTGTCGGGTCGGTAGCGATCCTGCGGGCGACGACGAGGGTCTCCTGCGCCATCTGCATGTCGATGGCGTTGCGGGCGTCGGGCCGATTCAGGCACATCGTGGCGACGCCGTCGGTGACCGAATAATCGATGCGCTGCAGCGGCGCACCGTCACCGAGCGCCTCGATCCAGGCTGCGGTGTCGGTGAGTTGCCGCAACGAGGTGATGCGTCCCGCCGCGTCGAACGTCAGCACATGGGTGAATTCGGCATCCAGTGGCCGGCCGGATCGCCGTGCGCTACCCCGGTAGTGGCCCGCCACCAGCAGACCGCCGTCGCCGAGGACGCGATATTCGTCGGGCTGCGCCTCGACCGCGAAGTGCTTGCCGATCTTCCACCAGAGGTTGCGCTGCATGGCTTCCCGGCCGCGATGCTCGCCGCCCATGCCAAGCGGCAGCCCTTCGGCGGCATGTCCGACGAAGTCGTCACTGAGCAGTTCGGCGAGCCGGTCGCGGTCACCCGCCGCCAGCGCCCGGTAGAGGGCCTCGGCGGTGGACGTCGCGTCGCTGCGCATGTCGACGGTCATGTCAGGCGAGGTACCTGATGATGGACTCGATGACCGCGGCAGGCTTGGCCGACCCCTCGACTTCGATCGTCGTGGTGAAGGTCGCCTGCACTCCCCCGTCGAGCTTGACGATGTCGGTGATCGTGGCCGCCGCGCGCAACCGAGATCCCACCGGCACCGGGCTGATGAATCGAACCTTGTTGAAGCCGTAGTTGATTGCCATCTTGACGTTGTCGACCCGGTATAGGTCGTGCATGAAGTGCGGCAGCAGCGACAGCGTGAGGAGACCGTGCGCGATGGTGCGGCCGTAGGGGCCGTCGGCCGCCCGCTCGGGATCCACGTGAATCCACTGGTGATCATCGGTGGCCTCGGCGAACTGGTCGATCCTGGGCTGATCCACGACGAGCCAGCCGGTCGGGCCCAGTTCGGCGCCCTCGGCAGCGGCGAATGCGGCGAGGTCGCCGAACACCGTGGCCTGGTCGTGCACGTCGTTGACACTCATCTTCTGTTTCTCCTTACACCCGTAGGCCAACGAGCTGGCCATGGTGGACTTGGTCTAGGTATTCCGACATTCCGTGCAGCACCGAGCCGTCCTCGGCGGTCCATACCGTCGCTGCCTCGGCGATCCTGGTGGCGTTGCGCCCGCCGTCGTCGTCGTGGCGTCGATGGCGGAGGGGAACCACGGCGTCCACCTCGCCGCGAAACGTCCATGTCCGCCCTGCCGCTTCCAGCGCGACCTCGACCGAGCTGGGATGGGCCTCGCCGTCACGCACGGTGGTGACGGCGACGCGGTTGCAGACGTGTAATTGCGTTCCGTCCCAGAGGAAACCGCCCGTGCGATCGGTGCCGTCGGCGTCGCCGAAGTAGGCGCCCATGAATCCCAGCCCCATCGCAGATCCGTGCACCCACCGGTAGAAGAAGGGCGCCTGCCAGGAGCGCGGGCCCCAGGAGTGATCGCGGAGTCCGAAGCCGGACACGTCAGTGGCGATGTCGCCCACCCGCACCGAGCCACTGACCGTCGTCAACTGCTCGTAGTGGTTCGGGGCGAAGGACTCCCCGTCCCCGTCGAACGTCTCGGAGTAGGGCGGCGCCGCGGCGCGCAGGTCGAGCGTCACGGCGCACTCCCTCACCGGGGAGTTCGCGAGCGCGGGCTTGGGATCACTCAGCGCGGACGGGTCCGACAGCAGGTTGACCGACCCGTCGAAGGTGACGCGCACGTGCTCGAACGGCTCGAGGACGTCGACTCGGAGTCCACCGCCGTGAAAGGACCCGTCGGCTTCTGCCGACGGCCTCGCGAAGCCGAATGCCACTGAGCCGTCGGGCAGGTAGAGGCAGACGGTCCGCTCGCCTCGACCTTCGTTGGGCCGCTTGGCAAGTCGAAGGAATCCACCCAGTCCAGCGATCGGGTCGTGGAACTGGAAGTACATCGATTCGTTCCAGTTGGACTCGGGACCGACGTCGTGGATGCCGTCGTCACTCGCGCTGAGGTTCACGTCGCCGCCTGCAGGTTGGATGCCGCGGCGTCGAGGAGCACCGCGATCGTGTGGTCGAGTTCATCGAGGTCGAGGTCGCCATGGGTCCCCAACGAGCCCGACGAACGCCGAACTGCGACACCCTGGAGGAGCGTGGCAGCCCGCCATTGGGTGAACCCCCGATAGAAACCGATGCGATCGACGTTGAATCCGGTGATTCCCCGGTAGACGTCGATCAGCTCGGCTCGAGCTGGGAAGTCCCCGGCCCGGGTGGGACTCGGCATCGAGATCGCCGGCTCGTCTGGCTGACGCCAATCATCCAGCAGCCACGCGAGATCGGCGAGCGGATCGCCGAGGGTGCTGAGTTCCCAGTCGAGCACCGCCGTGATGTCGGCCCCCTGAACTAGCAGGTTGGACAGTCGGAAGTCGCCATGGATGAGAACCAGGGGCGGTGCCGGAGGAAGGGTCGCATCGAGTTGGGTTCGAACGTTGTGCCACACCTGGTCGTGGGCGCTGCGCCGGCCCGTGTGATCCCACGACGCCGATAGCCGTCGGATCTGCCGCCCGACGTATGACGTCTGACTGGCTCGCGCAAGATCCGTCAGGCCAACCGCTGCCGGATCGATCGTATGCAGCCGAGCAAGCGTCTCGATGACGCGCAGCCCAAGGCCGCGACGCTGCTCGGGGCTGAGCGCTGCGGCGTCGGCCTCACTCTCCAACGGCGCGCCGGCAACCCGTTCCATCACGAAGAAGCCGGCGCCCCCGGGGGTCACCCCCGTGCCGACGACACGGGGTACGGGAATCCCACTGTTGGCCAGCTGATCCACGATGCGCGCCTCGCGGACGACGTCGTGCGTCGACTGCGCCCTAGGACCCGGCGGCGGTTCGCGTAACACCCATTCGCGATCGCTCTCGTCGGTGACCACCGTGGTGATGTTCGATTGTCCGAACCCCACCCGCGCGATGCGGACCTCGCCTGCCACGGGTTCGCCCTGTGCCCGCAGCCACGCGGCAAGTACGTCCGGCTGGTCGCACACGAGCACCGTCGACGGGTGTTGCGCCCCTGCTGTCGACACCGGACACCCTCCATCGATCGCTGCGCTGAAACACGTATTTAATTCAGATTAAATCATGCCGCGTAGGTTCTCAAGCGCACTATAGGCATCGGTTCCGGAACCCCACTTATTTCGTGTTAGATTCTGCACCCGGCAGACGCGACGTAGGAGCAGACATGAAGATCGGCATGCCCATCAGTTACGCCGGTGACTTTCGCGAGACGATCGCGAACCTCCGCGACTTCGAGAGCGTCGGACTCGATCGAGTCATGGTGCCCGAGGCCTACGGTTTCGACGCCGTGACTCAACTGGGGTTCGCCGCCGCGACGACCGACCGGGTCGAGCTGGCCTTCGGAATCCTCCCCATGTTCTCCCGCAGCCCCACCAATCTGGCGATGACCGCGGCCGGTTTGGACTACGTCAGCAACGGCAGGTGCATCCTCGGACTGGGCGCATCCGGTCCCCAGGTCGTCGAGGGGTTCCACGGCATCAAGTACGACGCCCCGCTGGGACGGGCCCGCGAGCACGTCGACATCTGCCGCAAGATCTGGCGCCGCGACAAGACCGAGTACCACGGACGGCACTACCACCTTCCGCTGACCGAGGATGACGGCGGCAGCGGGCTGGGCAAGCCGCTGCGCATGATGAACAAGCCTCTGCGCGAACGGATTCCCATGCTCTTGGCGGCCATCGGGCCCAAGAACGTGGCCTTGGCCGCCGAGATCTTCGACGAGTGGCAACCCTTTCTCTTCCATCCCGAACTCGCCGAGCGCGCCTTCGGTGACGCGCTGGCCGCCGGCCGCGCCAAGCGCGACCCGGAACTCGGCGATCTCGGCATCGCCGTCCAGACCTTCCTCCTCGTCACCGACGACGCGGATGTCCGGGCGGCCGCACTCGAGGGAGTACGCAACCACGTCGCGCTCTACGTAGGCGGCATGGGAGCCAAGGGCACGAACTTCTACAACACCCTCTTCGCCCGCTATGGCTACGCAGATGAGGCCGAGGCGATCCAAGCGTCGTACCTTCGAGGCGACAAGGCTGAGGCGGCCGCTGCGGTGCCAGACGACTTCGTCCGCTCGATTGCCCTCATCGGTTCGGTCGAGCACGTCCAGGCACGGCTGTCCGCCTACCGTGCCGCCGGAGTGACCTGCCTCGTCGCCGAGCCGCTGGCGAAGACGCACGCGGAGCGCGTCGATCACGTGGCCCGTCTAAAAGACCTCGCGGGCTAACTCGTCACCAGCTCGACGAGCTTGAACTTCTGCACCTTGCCCGTCGGGGTCTTCGGCAGATCGTCGGCGTCGACGAAGACGACCCGTTTGGGCACCTTGAACTTGGCAAGGTTTGCCCGGCACAGCGCCACGACGTCGGCCTCGGTCAAGGTTGCTCCCGGCGCGAGAACAACTACTGCACAGCCGATCTCACCCCATCGATCGTCGACCAGACCGATGGCGAACACCTGACTGATGTCGTCGTGGCGAGCGAGGAGGTCTTCGATCTCTCGAGGCATTACCAGCTCGCCGCCGCTCTTGTAGAGCTCCTTGCTGCGGCCCGTGATGCGCAGGTACCCATCGGATCCCACCGTCCCAAGGTCACCGGAGTGCAGCCACTCGCCGCGCAACGCAGCCGCGGTCTGCTCGGGTCGATTCCAGAAGCCGAGCATGACGGTCGGCCCACGCGAGACCAACTCGCCTTCCTCCCCCACCGGCAGATCCGCGCCCGTCACCGGGTCAACGGTCTTGTACACGACGAGGGCATCGGATCCCGGAATGGACGCCGCCCCTGCCATCTTCGGCCGTCCCGCGGTCTCGGTGGTCAGATGCAGGGGATCCTCGGGGCGGGTAAGCGTCATCGCCCCGCCACATTCGGTCATTCCGTACCCGGTGACGATCTCGTGGACGCCGAACTCCTCGGCGATGCGCGGCCACAGCCACCCGGGGGCGGGTGCGGACCCACATAGCAGGGCGGTGAGCGTTGACAGGTCGAACGACGACCTCGCCGGACTCTCCACCATGGCGACGGCCATCGTCGGCACGCACAGCATGTCCGTGGCACGGTGCCGTTCGATGCTCGCGAAGTACCACTCGGGGCGAAACGCGGTGAGCGGGATGATGGCTCCGCCGACGTAGAGCACCGCGAGGAGCCCCTCCACGTAACCGAACATGTGATAGCACGGCAGCGAGAACAGGACCCGCCGCCCATCGCCGAAGGCACGCGTCAGCGCGGAGGCGTACGCGGTTCGCAGTACGGCGTCGTGCGTGGTGATCACCCCCTTGGGGGTGCCGGTGGTCCCGCTGGTGTACAGCATGTCGGCGGGATCGTCCGGCGACGCGTGGCCGGTGACGCCAAGGCCCTGGTGCCGAGCTCCAAGCGCTGCCAGGTCGGCAACGGATCGAACCCCGGGGCGAGTACGTCCATCGGTGTCGAGGACCACGACGTGTCGCAACTCGGGCACTGCGTCGTCGGACCCGTGCGGGCGATCCTCGAAACCGGGTCGGTCCCACCCGGACGCGAACCCGTCCAGCATGCCCTGGTAGTCGAGGCCGTCGAATCCCGTCATGGTCACGAGAACCCGGCATCCCGAATCGGCCAGCACATAGGCGAGTTCGTCTTGTCGATAGAGGAAGTTGAACGGTACGGCGATGGCCCCCGCCCGCGAGATCGCGAACTTGAGAGTCACGAACTCCGGGTGATTCGCCATGACCAATCCGACACGATCTCCCCGCTCGATCCCGAGTTGGCGCAATCCCGCTGCGAGACGCTGAGATTCGTACGCCACGTCGCGGTAGGTCAGGGTTACGTCGTCGCCGATCACCAATGGCTGACTACCGTATTGCCGTGCGCAGGAGTCGAGGCGCCCGTGCAGCGTCGTGGGCCTCCAGCGAGAGAATGCCTCCCGCAGCGCGCGACGTCTCTCGTCGATGGTGCCTGGCACGTCAGAGCTCCTGCAGATCGCCAGCGGCGATGGCGTCGCGCACGGCGAACTTGCGCACCTTGCCCGTCGGGGTCGTCGGGAAGGCATCGGTGACGAACCACCGGGCAGGCACCTTGAACGGTGCCAGCCGCTGGGCGAGGTAGTCGACGACGTCGTCCTTGACGAACTGCGGCAACTGGTCGTCAACCCGAATCACGGCGGCGACGATCTCGCCCCACCGGTCGTCGGGTAGCCCGACGACGGCGGCGTCGAGGACGGCGTCATGGCCGACGAGGGTCATCTCGATCTCGGTCGGCGAGATGTTCTCCCCGCCGCGGATGATCAGGTCCTTGAGACGACCGGTGACGCGTAAGTATCCCCGCTCGTCGAGGGCGCCCAGATCTCCGGTATGCACGAAGCCATCGGCATCCACCGCACGGGCCGTCGCATCGGGGTCGTGAAGGTATTGCAGGAACTGCTGGTACCCCCGCGCGCAGATCTCACCCGGCTCACCGATGGGCACCGTTTCGCCGGATTCTGGATCGACGATCTTGCACTCGACCCTCGGCAGCGGCCTGCCCACGGTGCTGAGCTGGTCCTCACGCGAATCCGAAGGCCTGGTTGCCGCAAGCACGGGAGCAAGCTCCGTTTGTCCGAACAGGTTCAACACCGATGCGCCGAAGACCCGCTCGGCAGCCTCGATCATCGTGGCGGGCACATTCGACGCGCCCCCCATGATCACCTTCAGACGCGGCGCCGGGGCGGGCTGGCTCCGCTGACATTCCAAGAGCGCGCCGAGGATCGCCGGTACGTAGAACAGCACGGAAACCCGTTCGCGCAGAATCGCTTCGAGCACGGGGGCAGGCCGGAAGCGTTCGACGAGGACAACCGTTCCGCCGATCCACAGCGGGCCGAGAGTCGCGATGACGCAGCCGGCGGTGTGGAACATCGGCAGCGGGTTCAGGCACACCGATCCTGGCTCCACTTCCGCGACTTCCAGCGTCAGCTTGGCGACGTTGACCAGGGACCGGTGCTTCAACAGGACGCCCTTGGGTCGACCCGTCGTGCCCGAGGTGTACTGCAGCATCACCGCGTCGTCGGCATCGGTCGGCGCACTGTCCAGGACGGTGGGGCTCGCCTGGGCGGTCTGCCACCGATCCCGTTCCGAGAGAGAGATGCAGACGAGCCCGTCCAGGCCGGGCGCCACGCCTGCCACGACCGCAGCCAAGTCGTCGTCGCGGTTGGTGTCGGCATGAATGAGCACGGTGGTGCGGGAGTGCGCGAGGGCGTAGTGCAACTCTTCGGCCCGCAGTGCAGGGTTGAGCGCGACGAGCACCATGCCCGCGAGCGCCGCACCGTACTGAATGATCGTCCATTCCAACACGTTTGGAGCCCACAGGGCCACATAGCTGCCACGGTCGGCCAGTGCGCTCAGGGCCGTCGCGACCCGCGCCGCTTCGTCGTAGAGCTGCGCGTAGGTGAGGCGGCCGGAAGAGCCGTCGTGACGGACCCCGACGACCGCGACGTGGTCGGCATGAGTCTGCGCCCGCCGAGCCAACAGTTGACCAACGGTGAGGTCGATCAGCTCCGCGCTCTGATCCTCCGGCACATGGGCGTACCGCAGACCCGTTCCGCCCCCTGATAAGACTGCCATCGTGTTCTCCTCGTCGGCCGGATCGCCTAGACGCACCTCACACACGGTAGATGAATCTTGGTTAGAAACGAAGCCGCGTGCTCACCACATAGGCGGGAATCACCACTACAGAGCGATATAACTCCATATCTTCTTGAATTATTTTGGATGAGAAAATTCAAGATTGATTTGTTGACGCTTGTCAGAATTCCCTGTTACCGTGACCGCAGTCACACCATCCAGGGAGAGTCATGCACGCCACACCCAAGACCGCCATCATCGGGGCGGGCATCAGCGGCCTCACCTCCGCCAAGAACCTCGCCGACGCCGGCATCGAATACGACTGTTTCGAATCTTCTGACCGCATCGGCGGCAACTGGGCGTTCCGCAATCCCAACGGCCACTCCAGCGCCTACCGGTCACTGCACATCGATACCTCGCGGGACTGCTTGTCCTTCAAAGACTTTCCGATGAACGATGATCTCCCCGACTTCCCGCATCACACCCAGATCAAGTCCTATCTCGACGACTATGCCGACGCCTTCGGCCTGCTATCGCACATCCAGTTCGAGAATCCGGTCCGGCATGCGCGACGGCTCGACGGCGGTGGCTGGGAACTGCGCACCGGGGACGGACAGATCCGACGGTATGACGCCCTGGTGGTTGCCAACGGCCACCACTGGGACCCACGCACCGCGGTCTTCCCCGGTGAGTTCACCGGGGAGAGCATTCACGCGCACGCTTACATCGATCCCACCGAACCGCTGGACCTGCGCGGAAAGCGCATCGTGGTGGTCGGCATCGGAAACTCGGCCGCCGACCTGGTCTCCGAACTATCGCAGAAGTCCTGGCAGAACACCGTCTATCTGTCGACCCGTTCGGGTGCCTGGATCGTGCCCAAGTACATCTTTGGCAAGACCGCCGACAAGATCGCGCGCACCCTGCCGGTCATTCCGCTGTCGTGGCAGCGGCGCGCCATGCGACCCGTCCCCCGCCTGCTCTTCGGCAATCCCGAGGACTACGGCCTGCCGACACCGAACCACAACTTCCTCGAAGCCCACCCAACCCAATCCGCAGAGTTGCTTATGCGCCTCGGCGCTGGCGACGCCACGGCCAAGCCGAATATCGACCGATTCGACGGCAGCACAGTGCACTTCGTCGACGGCTCGGCGATCGAGGCTGACGTGGTGATCTACGCGACGGGGTACAACATCACCTTCCCGTTCTTCGACGAGGACTTCCTGTCCGCGCCAGACAACCACCTGCCGCTCTACAAGCGCATGCTCTCCCCTGGCCTCGACGACCTGATCTTCGCGGGCTTCGCGCAGGCGGTGCCCACCCTGTTCCCGTTCGTGGAGTGCCAGGCCCGGCTCACGGCCGCCTATCTGGCCGGCACCTACCGTCCACCGTCGGAGAAGGAGATGCACCGCACGATCGCGGCCGATCAACGAAAATACGTCGGCCACTTCGCCGACAAACCCCGGCACACCCAGCAGGTGGACTACTACGACTACGAGCGAGACATGCGCAAGCGCGAACTCCCCGCGGGGCGGCGCCGGGTGGAGAAGTTCGGTCCGGTGGTCTTGGCCGGGCGCGCCGAACGGGCCGGTGCCGGTGTCAGCTGAGGTGGTGGCCGGCGCACGCTGGCACCCCCGGCGCCCCCAACCGCGGGGTGAGCAACGTCGGGCTCGTCTTTTGGCTGCACTCGAAAGACAGTTGCAGACCCAACCTTTCGAAGCGATCAGCATCGCCGGCGTCGCCGACGCTGCGGGCCTGGGGCGGTCGGCGTTCTACTTCTACTTCAGCAGCAAGCACGATGCGGTGACTCAACTCCTGGGTGACGTCTTCGACGACGAAATCACCCAGGTGGGTGCGATTCTGCGGCGGCCCGGCAATGTCGCTGTCAACATCGGCGACGCGCTGGCATTCATCGTCGATTCCTGGCGCGAGCGCGCCACGTTGCTGGCGGCGATGCTCGATGCCCGCGACGGCGATGCCGACGCGAAGCTGATCTGGGACGGCTGGATCGAGCGGTACGAGGAGTTCGCCGCCGACTTCATCGCCGTCGTCACGGCCCGCTCCGATGCCGACAGCCGAGCGCTCGCCCACGTATTGATCGCCATGAACGAACGTGCCCTCGAACGCCATCTGCGTTCGGGCGCGGGTCGCGCCGCGGCGGACCAACTGCACCAAGCGCTGGTCCATGTCTGGCAAGCAGCCCTGAGGAGGTCTCCATGACCACTGCCCCATCGGCGGCCCGGACCGCCGCCGGAGGCAATCCGCTGAGCATCACAAGTAGCGGAGTATCGTTGTCGGCCAAACACTTTCCAGCATCACACGACGAGCTTGCCTCGGCGGGCGGGCGCCCCTGCGTGGTACTGGCCCACGGCATCGGCGCCACCCAGGACAGTGGACTGCATCCCTTCGCCGAAGCATTCGCCTCCGCCGGCGCCGACGCCATCACCTTCGACTACCGGCACTTCGCCGGTTCCGGTGGCGTTCCACGCCAACTGGTCTCCATCACCGAACAGCTCCAGGACTACCAGGCCGTGGTCGACCATGCCCGCCGACTGCCCGGTGTGGATCCCGAACGCATCTTCGTCTGGGGTGTCTCCCTGTCCGGTGGGCACGTCATCCGGGTAGCGGCCAGGGACGAACGGATCGCGGGCGTTTTGTCGTTGACTCCGGCAACCGATGGGCTGCCGGTCATCGCCGGTATGGTGCGCGACCACGGGATCCGTTATGCACTGCGGGTTTCGGCACGCGGACTGGCGGACGTGGCGGCCGCGGTGCGCCACCGACCGCCAATCCTGCTGCCGGTGGTGGGCGCGCCCGGCGACCTGGCCGCGCTCAACTCCCCAGGCGCCGTGGCTGGCATGTACGCAACCGCCGGTCCGTCCTGGCGAAACGAGTTCGCGGCGCGCCTGGTCCTGACCGTCGGCGGCTACCGCCCGGGCCGCAGCGCCGGGAAGGTCCACTGCCCGGTGCTGGTCCAGATTGCCGACGGCGACCGCTCTGCGCCACCGGCCTGTGCCACCGAAGCCGCCACCAGGATGAAGGCAACCGTGCATCACTATCCCTGCGACCACTTCGACGTCTACTCCGGCGCAGCCTGGCACGGGCATGTGCTGCGCGACCAGATCGCGTTCCTTCGCCGGGTCGCCACCTCCGATGGAAGGGTCCGGGGCTGATGCGGGCGCTGCAGTTGGTCGATCCCATCGAGTGCGTGGCACTGGCCAAGGCCGGCCGGTGAGCCGAGTCCGATCTTCGTGCCACCGGGTGCCCAGTTGCCGGTTTTCGCCACGTAGGAGCCGTCGCTCACACCAAGACAACTCACCGACACGTTAATTCGCATACAGGAGAACACCATGCTGTCCACTACCGAATACACCGTGGAATCGTTGACTCCGCAACGCATCACCGCGATGTTGCGGAACTCGGACCGATTCCCGGACGCCACCGTCGCGGACGTGACGGCGTCACCGATCGGTACCGGCCAGATGGCCGCGAGCTACCGGCTCGAGCTCAGCTACGCCACCGCCGTTCCCGAGGCTCCGACCACCGTGGTCGCCAAGGTTGCCAGTGCCGACGAGGCAAGCCGCCAGATGGCTGCCACCACCGGCGCCTATCGCCGCGAGGTGCTGTTCTATCAGCGACTGACCGCCCAGGTGCGGACCCGCACGCCGGAATGCTTCCACGCCGAGATCTCCGATGACAACGTCAGATTCGTCGCCCTGCTGGAGGATATGGGCCCAGCGAAGACTGTCGAGCAGATCGGTGGTTGCACCGCGGACCAGGCAGCCCTGGCGCTGGGACAAGCAGCCGCGCTGCACGGCAGTTCGTGGCAGCGGGATTACCTCCAGCAGGAGTGGCTGCCGGTGGAGTCGGTCTGGAACATGCTCGGCGCTGCCATCCCCGCGGTCGCGGCACCGTGGTTGGACCGATTCGGCCAGTACCTCGAGCCCACACACGTCGCCGCGGTGAACCGGTTGGCCGATGAGGTCGGCACCTGGTTGGAGACGCTGCGCATCCACCGGACCTTGTGGCACGGCGATTTCCGGCTGGACAACCTGCTGTTCGACGCACAGGGCGGCGCGGTTCCGGTGGCCGTGGTGGACTGGCAGAGCGTGGCCGCCGCACCCGGTGTCATCGACGTCTCCTACTTCCTCGGCACCTCCATGACGGAGTCGGACCGAGAGAAGCACGAACGCGATCTGGTGACCGAGTACCACGGGCGGCTCTCGGCCTACGGCGTCGAGAACTATTCGTTCGAGCAGTGCTGGCGGGAGTACCGGGCGCACGCGTTGTTCGCACTGGTGCTTACGATCCCGGTCTCGATGGGTGTGCAGGCGACAGAGCGTGGTGATGCGATGTTCGGCGCAATGGCGCGACGTGCCGCCGAACAGATCATCGCCAACGACAGTTTCGACGCGCTGCGCTCACTGTAGGCGTGGGCCTAATAGGCAGCCAGGATCGGCTCCAACTCGGCGGGGGTCGCTCCGTGCAGGATGACACCGTCGGCGCCGAGCGCGAGTTGCTCGCGGACGGTGGCCACACACGACTGCGCGCTGCCCGTCGCCGCCGGTGCGGTCCACTCCGGCGGCAGCAGTGTCGCGATGTGCTCGAGCTTCTCGATGGGCGTGGTCGGGCTGTCGATTACCTGCAGTCCGCCCTTGCTGAAGCTCTGAACCACGGTGTCTGCCCGGAAGCGTTGCAGCACTTCGGGATCCCAATTGTTGGTTCGCACCAATAGGTCGCCGTAGGCCTGTAGGTAGGTGGCGAGCCGGCCGACCAGCTTGCGCAGCCGCATCTCCTCGGGGATGTGGTCACCGATGGTGGCCAGACACGACCACACCTTGACGTCATCGGGATTGCGGCCGGCACGTTCGGCGCTGGACTTCACCGTCTGGACGCATCGGGCCAGCGTCTCGTCGGTGAAGAAGGTATGCAGAATTACCTGGTCCATCACCCGGCCGGCCATCTCCAAGGAGTTCGGCGCGAAGGCAACCATGCCCATCGGGATGTCGACGTCGTAGTCCTGGCCGAGCCGCAACAGCGGATACTGCCCCATCGGGCCGTCGTGGCCGATGATGGTTTCGCCGCGGAAGAGTCTGCGCATGACGCCGACGAAATCCTCCATCTGCGCAGTCGTGATCCGCGACATCCCGAATGCATCCTGCAGCGGCGGTACGCCCCGGCCGATGCCCAGGGTGAATCGGCCGTTGCTCATGCCGTGCATGGTCAGGGCGTAGGCCGCCGTGACCATGGGGTGGCGGGTGTTGTGGTTGGTCGCACCGGTGGCGATGCCGATGGTCTCGGACACCGCGGCAGCCGCACCGGACAACGTGCAGGCCTCCTTGGTGTTGAACCGCTCGGAAAGAAATGCGTGACCCAGCCCCAGCGCTTCGGCGTGCCGAATCTCGTCGATGAGCACCCTCGGCGATTCCGGTTGTCCGCCAAGGGCATAGAAACCCAGTTCCGGCCGAATGGTCGTCGTCATACGTGTGTCTCCTTGGTCAATTCGGGCCAGCGATCATGGTCGTAGTTGCACGGGTTCCACACCTCGACGATGCGCCCCTGGTGAACTCGGAACACCTCGATCGATGACATGACATCGGCGGTGTCGTCGTGATGGACGATGTCAGCTTGGTAGACGATCGTGCAGAGTTCGTCGTCGGCGACAATGCGCAACAGGGTGAAGTGGACGTGCTTGACCGCCGCACACATGTCCCGAACGCGCTGGACCACCTGATCGTGCGTCAGTACGGTCCGACCGCCCGGTGTGTTCCGAACGAGTTCGGAACCGATGATCTCCTCGGCGACGGCATAGTTCTGGTCGTTCCACAGCTCGTAGTTGTAGCGTTCGACGACCGTCCTCGGACTTGCCGCACTCATCGGGCCACCGTCGATCGCTGCTTACGACGCAGATCCCGGGCCAGCAGGCTGGTCAGCGCGCGTGGGGCGTCGACCAGGTACGAGCTGGCACCGATACGCCTGGGAAGCCGCACCGACAGTCGTCCGTGCTCGATGGCCGCAAGCGTTGCGCTGGTGATCTCTGCCGGTGTGATCAGCCTGCTCAGGTGCAGCCGGTACATCCGTTGCACCAACGCGGTGAAGACCTCATCGGTGCGCCCTTTCTCCATCAGCCCGGTATCGGCCACCTCGCCGATCTCAACCTTCGTGAAACCGACTGGGCTGTCATGAAACTCGGCGGCCAGGTTGACCGTGAGATGGGTGATGAACGCCTTGGTCGCCGCATAGACGGAAAGATTGGGCGGGCAGATGATCCCGCCGATGGACGATACGTTGACAACGTGGCCGCGACCCCGCTCCGCCATCCGCGGTACCGCCTGACGCGTCAGCTCCACCACTGCGTGGACGTTCAGATCCAGAATGAAATCCAATGTCTCGGAGGTCATTTCATCGAAGCGGCCGATCTTCTCATCGCCGGCATTGTTGACCAGGATGTCGATCGGCCCGTCGGCCTCGACGCGATCCAGCAGTCCTGCGACAGCCGCGTGATCGGTGAGATCGGTGGGGTACGCCTTGGCGCCGAGTTCCTCGGCCAACGCGGACAACTCCTCGGATGGACGGGCCACCAGGGCCAGAGTCGCGCCCGAGCGTCGCAGTCCGCGAGCCAGGTCGGCTCCGATCCCCCGGCTGGCGCCTGTGACGAGTGCGCGGCTGCCCGCGACCTTCAATCGATGTGTAACCATGGCCACATTCTTACTTGCTTGTGCGCAAGTTAACAACTACTTTTCTAATATGACTTCAACAATCTCCCGCTTCCCTCGCGCCGCCTCCGAGTTGACCGCCGACTGGCTGACCGACGTCCTCGCCTCCAGTGGCGCCTTCGCGCCGGGTACCCGCATCCGAAACGTTCGGCTGGATCGCATCGCCGAGGGGGTTGGCTTCGCTTCCTTCCTTTACCGGGCCCACCTGGACCTCGACGGTGACGGCCCGGCAACGGTCATCATCAAGTGGCCGACCGACTACCCAGCCTTTCTCGAGCTGGCCAAGTCGATCCAGCTCTACAACCGTGAGGTGGCGTTCTACAGCGATGTGGCGCCTGTCGCCCCAGTCAGTGCACCGCGGGCCTACTTCGCCGCGATCGAGGATGACAGCACCGACTTCGTCATCGTGATGGAAGACCTCGCAGGACTCGAAAACGCCGACCACCTCGTAGGTTTGAGCATCGACCGCGCGCGGGCCGTGCTGGACGAGCTGGCCAAGTTCCACGCCTGGGGCTGGGACACGAAGCCGACTGCCGCCAAGAGCCCGGCCTTCCTGGCGATCGACGACGCTCGCATGGCGGGTCTGTTCGGTGTTGGGACCGGTGCCGGCTGGCCGATCTACACCGAGCATGGCCGCGCCAGCGCCCCCGAGGGATTGGCCGACATCCTTGAGCGGTACGCCGCCCTGGCCCCCGGCCTGCTCGGGGCGCTCACGGAACCGGCGACGCTGGTCAACGGCGACCTACGCGCCGACAACCTCTTCTTCGGTGAATCCGGGCCGCATGTCACCGTCGACTATCAGTTCGCCGGTCGCGGTTGCGGCATGTGGGACGTGGCATATCTCGTCGGACAGGGACTGACGCCTCAGGAGCGCGACGGACGCGAGCGGGAGCTGGTCACCCGGTATCTCGCGGCCCTGGCCGACTCGGGTATCGACTATCCGTTCGACCAGGCCTGGCGGCAGTTCCAGATCGCCGTCGTCGCGCAAATCGCCCTGCCACTGCTCGCCATGCTGTCCTGGGACACCCAGAATGCGAGAGGCCAAGAGCTACTTCAGGTCCTGATGGAACGCAGCTTTGCAATCATCGCCGACACCGACGCGGTGAAGGCTGTGCGGGCGCTGCCGACGACTACCTGACCGCAACGAGACTCACGACCGGGTCAGCCGTGCAATGAGGCGGTCGTGCCAGCGCGTCAGCACACCTTCGAAGTCGACGGCACCCGGGTCGAGAACCCACGCATAGGCGTACCCGATCGCGGTGGCGCTCATCTCCGCGGCGAACTCGTCGGCATCGCACGTGCCCAAAATGGAGCCGTCGGCTTGACCGTCGATCACCGCGCGACAGGTACCGTCCTTCACCTGCGCGAGCCAGCCCGCGACACGCTCTCTGAGCATGTCCTCGTTGTGCAGCGCTTCGAAATTCAAGCTGAGCACCGCGCGCAACAAACGCGGATCCTCGGATGCGAAATCCCGCAACGCCAGAATCGGTGCCAGCACCCGTTGCAAGCCGGGCGTCCCGAGCTGTTGCTGCACATAGATGCGGTCTTCGTAGTCCTGCAGGATCGACTCGAGCAGCGCTTCCTTGGATCCGAACCGCTCCCGCACCATCGCTCGGCTGTAGCCGGCCCGAATACCGATCTCCTGGGCCGTGGTATTGAGGTAGCCCTTCTCGGCGATCAGCTCGATGGCCGCTTCGGCGAGCCGGCGCGAAGACTCCTCGACGCGTTCGCGCTGCGAACGGCGCGACGGGACGCTCATCGTGTCCCGGCCGGAACTTCGACCTGGGCGCGCGACCGGCACGACGAATGCCGGTTGGCCGTCATTTGCGAGCGAGCCCCTACTTGCACGTGCGCAAGTTTACCGACCGCGGTCGACATCGGGTCGCACGGTAACCAACCCGGCCAGCCAGGCGACCCTCAGCCGTGCGCCACTTCCAGTAGTTCCGATCGAGCTGTCACCTTCAGTCGCGGGCGTTGCGCGGCGCGCCCCTGGGCTTTCTCGTGCGCATCGATCTCACGCCAGTGGTGCCATCCCACCGGCTGCGCGCCGCGAGAGATCAGTGCTTCCAGCACTTCCCCGTGCGAAAGCGGTTGACGGCCACCGATCAGGCCAGAGTTGACGTCCTCGAACAAGGAGCCCACCGTCTCCCGTGCACACCACTTGTTGGTGCCGATAACCCCCGATGGGCCACGCTTTATCCAGCCGGTGACATAGGCGCCTGCGCAATCCTGGACCCGGCCACCTACGTTGGGGATGATCTTCGCGGCGTCGTCGAACGGCAGTCCCGGGATGGCAACCGACGCATAGCCGATCGCAGCTATCACCAGACCGGTATCGAGAACGGTGGACTGACCGCCGGTCGACGTCAGCTCGACGGCTGTGACGAAATCCGATCCGATGATTCGAGACGGCTTGTGCCCAAACATGAATCGGATACGCCGCGACAACCCGCGCGGCTCTCGCGAAAGAAGCTCGGCGATCAGGCGCTTCCGCCGGGCCCCGGCCGCCGTCGTCGCCGGTTGGTCGTCGGTTCGCAACTCGGCGCCGTCGACCATGACGTCGACGGTGTCGAGCGCCAGGAGCTCCTCGAGTTCGGGGTTGGTGAACGCCGCCTGCTCCGGCCCGCGCCGGCCGACGATGACCACCTCCCGAATCGCAGAGGTCCGCAAGGCGGTTTCGGCGTGCGCAGCGATGTCGGTGCGTGCGGCATCCTCGGGCGACATGCTCAACACGCGGGCAACGTCGAGGGCGAC
Organism: Mycobacterium sp. AT1; assembly: GCF_002043095.1. GTDB lineage: Bacteria > Actinomycetota > Actinomycetes > Mycobacteriales > Mycobacteriaceae > Mycobacterium. The sequence goes on from NZ_MVOC01000008.1 coordinate 91,180, forward strand.
ATTGCCGTTGCCGATCACTACGGCACGTTCACCACGCAAAACGGGCCCGCCACCGGCATGGTCGGGGTGCCCGTTGTACCAGGCGACGAAGTCGTGCGCGGTGCACGAGCCCGCCAGCTCAGCTCCCGGCACGTCGAGTCTGCGCCCCTCGTGAGCACCTACCGCATACACGACCGCGTCGTACCACTGTGCGAGTTCGTCGGCGGTGACGTCGCGATCCACCTCGATATTTCCGATGAACCGCACACCGTCACGCGTGGCGATCTCGTCGAAGGCGTTCGCCACGTCCTTCTTCTGCGGGTGGTCGGGCGCGACCCCACTGCGTATCAGCCCCCACGGCGTGGGAAGTCGGTCGTAGACGTCCACTTCCACCCGCCGCGGTGCACGCGACACGAGAGTGCCGTTCATCCAGGTGCCTGCGGGGTGTTCCGCGAGATGCCCCGCGGCGTACATACCGCTGGGGCCGGCTCCCACCACGGCCACCCGGAGCGACCGGTTACCCACGGCTGCCGGCGAATTCGTAGTACTCGGCATTCACGAGCTCCAGTTTCCTGGCCAGTCCGGCAGCCAGATCAGCAGTGTCCGATACCGCACCGACCGGGCACGCCTCGACGCACGCGGCGCAATCGACGCACGTCGCCGGGTCGATGTAGAGCTGCTCGGCTGTCATGAAATCCGGCTCGTCAGCTGTGGGGTGAATGGAGTTGGCGGGGCATACCTCTACGCACGAGTAGTCCGAGACACACGATCCGGCTATCACGAAGGTCATGACAAGTCACCACTTTCGGTTCCATGCGACGAGGTGGCCAGGGTGCCGACGAGATCTGCCCGGCGCACCTCGACGTGGATCCCGTTGAGCCACGCGTTGCCGGAGGCGCGGTCCGCCGACGCCGCATCCGTGGGGACCAGATCGTTGTACCTGCCGCCTCCGGCGTCCCGGGCGCGACGCCAACCGCTGCCGGCGGCGTGACCCCAATGGGCCGGCATTCCTACGGATCCCGCCATGACATCGGTGGTCACGTTGACAGTGGCGATCGTCTTGCCCCACGGCGAGGCGATCTCGGCCTGCGACCCGTTGGGCAGGTCGCGGGCCTGCGCATCGTCTGGATGGATACTCAGCCGGCACGTTCGTCCGCCCGCCATCAGCTTCGGCACATTGTGCAGCCACGAGTTCTGGGAGCGCAGTTCGCGAATGGTGAACAGCCGCAGGGGAAATCCATCGTCGAATTCAGCGTCGGGGGCCGCACCCAGTCGTCGCATCTCCTCGGCGATGAGGGCATGAGCCAGGTGTACCTTGCCGTCGCGGGTGTGGATCCGCTTCTTGAGCCGACCGACCCGCGGAAGCTCCGCGTACCGATGCGACACACCGTCTTTCATCAGCTTGCGACGGCTGAACCCCTTCCGCCGCAAGCCGAACAGGTCGCCCTGGGGTCCGAGCCTGATCGCAAGATCACAGGTGATGTGCGGCGGCATCCGCAGTCCGAGCCGGCCCAGCAGTTGCGCGCCGGGAGCCGGAGACGGTACCAAGTCGATCTGCCGGCAGATCTGATCGAGGATCCACCAGTCGGGCTTGGATTCCCCGCGTGGTGCCACCACGGCATCGGACCATTGCACGTTGGGCCTGGTGGCGTGCAGTTGGGAGAAGAGCGGAAATCCGTCGCGCTCCAGCATCAGCGTCGGCGGGAGGATGTAGTCGGCGAAGCGGCTCGAATCGTTGACGTAGGGGTCGAGCGCGACGAAAAGGTCCAGCTGCTGGACTGCCTCTTCGAGTGGGCCGGGCGAGGTCTGGACGAAGTTGGACATCACCGATACGAGGGCGCGCAGCCGGCCCTCGCCGGGTGTCTGTATCTCGCGGGCCAGGGTGATGAGCGGTGCCTGGTCGAGCACTTCGGGCAGGTTGTCGACCCGGGTCCGCCACCGGTCGAAACCGTTGCCCTTCATCAGCTTCATCAATCTCTCGGCGTCGAAGTACGGTTGCGAGAACACCATGCCACCTCGGCGGTCCAGGTTCCCGGTGACGACAGCCAGACAGTCCAACAGGAACTTGGTGAGCGTGGAGAACTGGCCGAGCGATGCCCCGCAGCGGCCGTAGATCGCCGCGGTGCGGGCTGCGGCGAGATCCCGGGCCAGGCTATGGATGGTCTCCAGATCGACACCCGATTCGGTTGCCGCACGGGGCATGTCGAGATCAGTGACCAGCGCGCACAACGCTGCGTAACCGGTGGTGTGCTCGCCGATGAAGGCGCGGTCGACGAGATTCTCCAGGATCATCACGTGCAGCAAGGCGGCCAGGAACCAAGGGTCACCGCCGGGACGGATCGCGATGTGCTCACCGAGCTTCGCCGTCTCCGTGCGGCGCGGATCGACGACGACCAATCGACCGCCGCGGGCCACGAGATCGTGCAAGTGATCCTGCACGCGCCCAAAGGTTCCCATCGACCCGTGCGACACCAGCGGATTCGCACCAATGATCAGGGCGAAGTCGGTGTTCTCGAAGTCCGGCAGCGGTGTGCACAACGTGCTGCCGTACAACAGCTCGTTGGCGACGAAGTAGTTGTTGATGTCCACCGAGCCGGCCGAATAGAGGTGCTGCGTCTTCAGCGCCTTTGCCATGCCCGCGACCGTCAGGAAGGCGCCATAGTTGTGCGCCACCGGATTGCCTTCGATCAGGCCGACCGCCTTGGTACCGTGCTCAGCGACGATCCCCCGCAGTCGCTGACCGATTCCCGCAAGCGCGGCATCCCAGCTGATAGGGCGAAACGAACCGTCGGCTTGCCGCTCCAAGGGCGTGGTCACCCGGTCGGGATCGGACAACACGGCACCAAATGCCAGCCCCTTGGCGCATGCGAAGCCCGCACTGGCGGGATGCTCGGGATCGGGACTCAGCGACTGTAGGCGACCGTCTTTCACCGTCGCGATCAATCCGCACGCCGCCTCACAGACCGAACACCACGTCCGCTTGTGAACTACATCGCTGTCGGCTGCTAGTGTGGCCTGATTCACGTTTTCAAATGTAGCATAGATTTTGCTTTCGACACCGGCTGATGTCGGTCGAATTGGCACCGGGAACTGCCGTTCAACCGTCGCAGACACGGGGTCGCCCCACGGCCAGCCGACATGCATGAGTCCGGCGATTTGAATGCAAAGTCAAAATAATTCCTGCGATCGAAGGACCTGCCGTCATGACCACTCCCCACCCGACAGACGACCTCGATCACTATGCCGCCGCATACTCCACCGCGTGGACGAAAGATCCTGCCGGCCTACTCGAATTCTTCGATCCGGCGGGGACTTACTCCGATATGGCCATGGGTACGACCTACACCGGGCACGACGATATTGCGCGCTTTCACCGGTGGATGCTGAAGTTCGCGCCGGACTCGGTCATCGAGTTCCTCGCACCCGCCGCCCGCGACGGCGTGCTCTACCTCGAATGGGTGTGGGGTGGATCCTTCGAAGGCTCGCTCCGGCTGGCCGACGGCTCGCTCATCCCGTCGAACGGGCAGCGCTTCAGCGTCCCCGGGATCGCCGCCTGCCGCTTCGGGGAAGACGGCAAGCTGACCAGCCATCGCGACTTCTGGGATATCGCCCAGATGATCACCCAGCTGAACGCACAATCACAGGCCTGACGAGATCTGCCGAAACTTCTTTTGCACCAAAGGATTCGATATGACAGTCGACAGTGTGACCGACACGTGGCAGGCACTGCCGGCTCCGTGGCCCCGCCTTTTCGCGTGGGTCGAAGAGCTGACCGGCGGCCGGGTCATATCCTGGCGCCGCCAAGCGCGATGGCGTCCGGCGTGGTTCCTCACCGTCGAGGTCGACGGCGCGCGACGCGAACTGTATGCCCGTTGCCAGCGTGAGGAGTCCATGCCGTGGACGCAAACACTCTCGCTGCGCCGCGAATACGAGATCATGCGCGTCCTGCACGACAACGGCGTCGCGGTGCCCACCCCGTTGGGCTTCTGCACCGAGCCCGAATCGATCCTGATGGAGTCGATCCCGGGCCGGGACCGCTTCGACGAGCAAGATGACGCTGCGACCCGCAGCACCGTCATCAACGATTACGTCGCCCGGCTCGCCGACGCGCATCGCCTGGACCCGGCGCTGTTCCAAGCCATCGGCCTGTCGCGTCCGGCAACTCCCCGCGATATCGGCTACATGGGCTTCGGCCTTTCGGAGAAGTGGTACCGGGAGATCAAGCCGGGCCCGGATCCGACGATCGAATTCATCGTGTCGTGGCTGCACAGGCACGTGCCGATGCATCGCGAGCAGACGTCGTGGATTCATTTCGACGCAGGGCAGTTTCTTCATGCCGACAACCGGGTGACAGCACTCATGGACGTCGAATTCTCCTGCCTGGGTGATCCGTTCGCAGATCTGGGCGCCATGCGCATGCGCGACACGGCCCAACCCATCGGAGATCTCACCGCGGCCTATGCGGCCTACGCAGAAGCTGCCGGTCAACCGATCGACCGCAGTGTGGTCAACTTCCATGCGGTGCGCTTCGCGCTCCTGACACCCATGTTGTCAGCGGCCACGCGTGCCGATCCACCGGCGGAATTCGATCTGGCCCAGTGGCAGGCCTGGTCCCTGATGTCCTTCATGATCTGCCTGCAGATCATCGCCGAAGAAGGCGGCTACTCGCTCGATCCACCGCCGGTGGTGACGTCGGCGACCCCACGCAACGACCCGGGCTTCGTCTCCGTCGAGCGCATCCTCGCCGACGTCCTGGACGACCTGGATCCCGATGACCACGTGGCCTTCCGCCTCGCGATCGTGCGCGACCTGCTGCCGGGCCTGCACCGCAGCGCCAAGGCATCGGCGTCGGTGGAGGACGCTGATCGCGAGGACGAAAAGCAGTTGCTCGGAGTGCGCCCGGACGATTGGCGAGACGCCGACCGGCGGCTTGAGAAGTTCGTCGCCGAGCATGGCGCCGAACGGGAACGCGATATCGTCCGCCTGCTCAGCCGCCGCGTCCGCCGCCAGATCGAGCTCATCGAGCACGGGATGCGCGATGTCCGCGGTTTCCGCGTGCAACCAATCGACTGGTCGGCGGTACCGACAATCTGACGTTCGTTGATCGTGCGCTCGGCGGACCACGAACCTAGTCACAGTGACGCGCGCGGTTACCGCCTGCGGCCTTGGCCGCATACATCGCCGCGTCCGCACCCGATGCCATCCGGGACAGCAACTGCTGCGGACTGCCCAGGGCGGTCTCCGCACACACGTCGATGCTGGCTACACCGACGCTTGCGGTGACGTCGAACGGCAATGCGGCGATGGCTTCGCACATCGCTTGAGATATGACGTGCGAATGCCTCGGCTGCAGGGACGTGTCGGCGATGCCGAATTCCTCCCCGCCGATTCGGCCCACCACCGCATCCTCGCTGCAACTTTCGAGTAGCGCCCGGGCGACTGCAGCCAGCGCTTGGTCACCGACAAGGTGCCCACACCGGTCATTGAGTTGTTTGAAGCGGTCGAGGTCGACGACCGCCACCACGAAGACGCCACCCTCATCGCCGATGGCACGCAACAGCTGCTCTGCGCGGAGCAGAAATGCCCGACGGTTCCACAAGCCGGTGAGCGGGTCTCGATCCGCCAGGACGACGTCGGGTCCGATGATCCGACTGGTCATGTGCAGTCCGACGGGCGCGGCCAGGTTCACCGACACCATCAGCCACCACGCCGCGAGCGCACTGCTCAGACCGGCTGAGGGAATGAGCCGGTAAGCCTCGATGCTCGCGACCGCGGCGGCACAGAGCACGTTGTAGACCACGACCGGGGCCGCGTAGAAGAAAGCAATGTGCACGGCCAGCGCGGCCAGCGCAGTGCAACCCAAAAGACCGGCCACCGGCGCGGATTGGGCGAGTGCGGCCACAGCGATGGCTGTAGTCGAACCCATGGCGAACGCGATTGCGTGCCGGCGCGACGGCCAGCCGACCATCCATAGCAAGGCGCCGGCGGCACCTATCAGACTGGCCACCGCAGCGCACGTCACCGCCACGGTGCCCTCGGGGCCAGAGGGGCTCCAGATCGACGCAGCCACGATGATGCTCAGCGATGCGGCGATTCCGGCGACACGAAGCCGCATCGCCAACGCCATCCCGCGAGCTTCCAAGTAGGAGGACAGCTCACCGTACTGATCGGGCCGGCGCCACCACGAAACGAACCCGCTCACACACCCCCCGATGCCGACTACGGCTGGTGTCAGCGCGTACAAGCTCGACTCACTATACGATCAGGCAACCGCCGACCACCTCGGAACGGTTGATTCGTCATACGATGGCCGCCTCAGAACAGCCGAATTCAAGGAGTGAGCGTGGCGCCAGGAAACGCCACCCCGGACAGATATTTTGGGGCCGCCCTCGACATATTGACCGAGAACGGCTCTGGAGACCTGACGATGACCGCGCTGCACCGGCGGTTGAAGGTATCCAGCGGGTCGTTCTACCACTTCTTCCACGGTTGGGGCGATTTCGTCGCGCAGTTTCTCGACAGCTGGATCGCGCAGACCGCCGCGATATCAGCCAAGGCGCAACAGGAGTCCGCCCCCTTCGACCGCCTCGAGATCCTGCGACGACTCGCCGCCTCGGTGCCACACGCCGCTGAGGTAGCCATCCGCACCTGGAGCGCGACGGACCCGGCGGTGACGACAGCCCAGCGTCACGTCGACGCCCAGCGGTTGGCGATCATTCGCGAGGCCGTCGCCGCCGCCGGGGTGACCGATGCTCGAGCGGACCTCCTGGCACGACACGGCCTGAGCATCATCGTCGGCTGGCAGCAGCTCAGTGATCCGTTCGACGCGGATGTGCTCGATGAGATGCTTGGTCAGTTCATCGAGCTGGTGCGCGGCTGCGCGTCAGACGTCTGAGTCCTTCAGACGCTGCTCACGCCGAGGTTGTCATCTCGGTTTCGAGAGTCCGTAATGCCTTGAGCGCGTAGGGCGTAACAATGGCGATCAGCACGAAGAACATGACGAACACCGCCCAGAAGCTAATGAGGCCGTGCCACGCGAACGGACCGTCGGTGAAGAACGGAACGAAGACGAGCGGAAAGTAGGTGGCGGCGACGAGGAAGGCAACCCATGCGACCCAGCGGGGGAACAATGGGATTGGCCGTCGGTCACGCAGGATCGCCAGACCAAGAGCGACGCTCTGCAGAACCGAGCACATGAACGTGAGATCGAAGAAGATCCAACCAAAATCGTAGAACAACTGGATTGACCCATCGGTGCGCGTGCCGGCCCGCAGCGCTGCGGTCAACCAGATCGTCGGCGGCACGAGGGTGACGATGGCGGTGAGGAGACCACCGAGTAGTTCGACGGTGGACAGCACCCCCATCGGACCCTCGATTCGGCCAATGATCTTCGACAGGGCCGCACTCCACACGAAGTAGAACGGCGCACCCATCGCCATCATCACCATGCCGATGCGAATGGCCGTCTCGTGCTCACGAAAGTAGGCCGCGATGTCGACGGCGCCCAGGTATTCGCCTGGCGGGGGCCAGAAGCCGGCCAGCACCGCGAATCCGAGCAGTCCGAGCCCGCAGTAGACAACTACCGACCACGTCGCCACGCGCAGCATTCGGAAATCTGCTTTTAGCACACTCTCGTCGGAGCCTGCGACGTCGCTCTCCGCCGTGACGTCAAGACTGGGTGCCATTGGGCGCTCCTCTCGGGCAGCTGAACCGAAATGTGTTCGGCGCGGTGATGCCGATCACCATAGAGCACTCTATGGTGATCGGTCCAGCAGCGGTGATCGAGGTGGCACGGCGAGCCCTGGCGGACCGGTGAAAGATCGCTTTCAGAATGCGGCCGATGTCTGCCGACCACTTCTGGAGATCGCCAAAAACACGTTTCGAATCCATGTTAAATTATGACTTCTGCGTCACCGACCGGCGGTGTTGACCATCGTCGTGGGCCCGGCGCCATTCACGCGTTGAGGAGAGGTCGACATGACACCGGAGTACACCGCGGACTACATCGTGGTCGGTGCGGGATCGGCCGGATCGATCATCGCGAGCCGACTGGCGGCGGCGGGCGCGAGCGTGACCGTGGTGGAAGCGGGCGGTACCGATCGACGCCCCGACGTGGCCCTCCCACTGGGGATCGCCTCGCTCTATCTGACGGCCAACTGGAAGTACCCCACCGCACCGGAACCGGGTAAGGACGGAAAGGCAAGCGCCTTTGCCAGCGGGCGAATCGTCGGCGGAAGCGGATCCATCAATGCGATGGTCTACGCCCGGGGCCGACGGGCCGACTACGACGGCTGGGCGCAAGCCGGGGCGGCTGGCTGGTCCTACCGCGACACACTCCCCCACTTCAAGGCGCTGGAGAGCTGGGTCGGCGGTGCCGACGAGTACCGCGGCGACTCCGGGCCCATCGCGGTGTCCTGGTGCGGTCATCACCACGAGGTCGACGGTGCCTTCATCCAGTCAGCTGTGGACGCCGGTCACCGCCTCAACCCGGATCCCAACGGTGCCGACCAACTGGGGGTGGCGCGCAGCCAGGTGAACCAGCGGCGAGGCTATCGCAGCTCATCGGGCCGGGAATTCCTCCGCCGACTCCCCCGTGAGCAGCGTCCCCGTGTCCTGACCCGGGCCACCGCCACGGGCGTGGTTGTCGAGAACGGGCGGGCCGTCGGCGTTCGCATCGGTGACCGCGTCATCAGGGCACGCCAAGAAGTCGTGTTGTGCGCCGGCGCAATCGGATCTGCGGCGTTGTTGATGAACTCCGGCATCGCCGCGGGCGGAAGCGTCGCCGACCTGCCAGGAGTCGGCGAGAACTTTCATGACCACCTGGTTGTCTCCCAGTGCTGGGCATCGAAGGTGCCGACGATCAACAGCATGGGCCCGATCGGCGCCTCCAAGGCTCTTCGCGAATTCTTCACCCGCGGTGAGGGTCCGATGACCACCACCCCATTCGAAGCCCAAATCTTCACCGAGGACTTGCAGATCGCGGTGACCCCAATGCGATACGAGCTCAATCCCGTAACCGGCCGAGCCGTGATAAGACGCGCCAACGCCTTCACTGCCTACACCGTGCTGATGCATCCCGAGGGCCGCGGGCGGGTCGGCGTTCGCAACGGCACACCGTATATCGAATTCGACCGATTGGGGCACCCTGAGGACGTGCGCAGGCTCCTGGAAGGTGCGGAGTTGACCCGCGATCTCATCGAATCCCAATCGGCCATGCGCGGGGTGACGGGCGCCAATCTGACCCCGATCGAAGACGACGCGCGCCGCTGGCTGTCGACCGTCGAAGGCAGCATCTATCACGCGGTCGGCACCTGCCGGATGGGAACCGATGACGGGTCTGTCGTCGGCCCGGACCTGCGCGTGCACGGCGTCGAGGGTCTACGCGTCGCCGATGCCTCGGTGATACCAGCCATCACCTCCGGTAACACCAACGCCCCCACCATGATGATCGCCTTTCGCGCAACCGATTTCATTCTCGATCGCCGTTCGTGAAACCTCGGCGAGTTTCGGCTGCAATTCCCGCCCAAATTTCACGAACGCCGCTAGGCAAGAGGAGGACCCAATGACGTCGGCTGACACTCTGCCACCTGTACCCGCGGTGCCGAGGACTCAAGACCGCATGTCACACGATGTGTGGCTACCGGATGAGATCGTCGAGTTGCGCGCGCAGGCCCGGGCCGCGGTGGAAAAGCAGCTGGCTCCCCGGGCGCGGGAGATCGGGCAGCGGGAGGAATCCCGCGACAGTTTTCCCTGGGATGCCTTTCGCGGACTGGCCGACGAAGGACTGTTCGCCGTGCCCTTTGGCTCCGATTTCGGCCGGGGCCTGCAGCATCCGATGCTCGGCACGTGCACCGTCACCGAGGAGATCGCCTACCATTCGTCGTCGATGGCCGGCGTGTACGACGGTCAGTGCATTCTGGTTCCGCAGACCCTGACCTATGCCAGCGACGCCCTGCGTACCCGGTTGATCCCGGAATTGATCAGCGGCCGAACGGCGTTCTCGTTCGCGACCACCGAGCCCGAGACCAGCTCCGATCTGACCGCCGAACGGATGCAGACCGTCGCCGAGGAGACCCGCGAAGGCTTCGTCGTGAACGGCCGAAAGCGGTGGATCACCAACAGCATTGTGGCCGGCTGGGTTTCGGTGCTGGTACGTGCCGGCGCCGGGAGCAACCGGGCCACGATGCTACTGGTCGACCTATCCTCACCCGGCGTACGAATTGGTGCACCCGACCTCAAGATGGGACACCGCGGTCAGATCACCGCCGATATCGTGTTCACCGATGTCGTCGTCCCGCACGAGAATCTCCTAGGTGCCGCGGGCGGCGGGCTCGGTGTCGCATTGTCGGCACTCGTGCGCGGCCGGATCGGGATCGGCGCTGCCGGGGTCGGAGTGGCGCAAGCCGCCCTGGACCTCGCCGTCCAACGACTGCGGACCCGGCAGGTCTTCGGCGGCCCGCTGGGCGCGATGCAGCACTGGCAATTCACCATGGCCCAGCGCGCCACCGAAATCGAGTGTGCCCGCACCTTGTATCAGAAGGCGGCGACCCTGCTCGACCGTGGTGACCGCAGCGCCGAACCTGAAGCGGCCATGGCGAAGGCCTACGGCACCCGCCTGGCCAACGACCTGGTGCGCGAAGCCATCCAGATCCACGGCGCAGTGGGCTTCGCCCGGCAGGTCGCGGAATCCGGCGAGTCCGTCCGACTCGAAGAAATGTACCGGGACGCCAAGATTCTCGAAATCTTCGAAGGCGCAAACGAACTCCAGCAGTGGATCATCGCTCGTCAGCTCATTGGGCGTGACGTGACGGGCTGAAACCCACGACGCATAGACGGTCCCTCATGCGCCAACCCGTGACGTAGTCGCCGAGGATGTCGATCGTTCCGCCACACAATGACCCCAACATAGGTCGACCGGTCACGAATCAGGTGAGACCCTCGATACCGAATACGTCGACGTAGCCGGCGCGAACTGCTCGCCAACTTCGTGGCGCGCGTCCCAGCACCGACCTCAGCGCCCGAGTTCGCGTCCGACGATCGAGACGAACGAGACGCAGCCGCCAGGACGCCCGCCCAGATTGTGGGTCAGCGCAGTGTGCGGATCGGAGAGTTGACGCTCCCCCGCCGCACCCTTGAACTGCAGCCATGCCTCATAGAGCATGCGCAGGCCGCTGGCACCGACGGGATGACCAAAGGACTTGAGTCCACCATCGGGATTGATCGGTAGGCGGCCGTCGGCGTCGAATTCGCCGCCAAGCACGTCCTTCCAGCCCTGCCCGCTCTCGGAGAAGCCCAGGTCCTCCATCAGCACGATCTCGGTCGGGGTGAAGCAGTCGTGCACCTCGGCCATCGACAGCTGGCTGCTCGGATCGCTGATTCCGGCCTGGTCGTACGCATCTCGCGCGGCGCGGACCACTTCGGGGAACGTGGTGTAGTCGAAGGCCGAGTCGAACGAGCCCCGGGTTGAACCCGCTACCAGAGACAGGCCCTTGACGTACATCGGGGTGTCGGTGTACTCCAAAGCCCGGTCCGCCGGGACGATGAGCGCACATGCCGCACCGTCGGAGACGCCCGAACAATCGAAGACACCGAGACGGCCGGCGACCTTGACGGCCTTCTCGATGGTCTCCGGGGCCACCGGTGAGCGGAACTGCGCCTTGGGGTTTCGTGATCCGTTGTCGTGATTCTTCCAGGCGACGTGAGTCATCGCCGCCCGCATTTCGTCGGGGTGAACGCCGTGTTTGGCGCAGTAGGCGGGATCCAGCAGCGAGAACGCCGCTGGCGCGGTCATCGACAATTCCGGCGAGGTGCCATCGCCGGGCGGGTCGCTGCGCATCAGACCGGAGAAACCGGAGTCCTTGAGCTTCTCGACGCCGACGGCCATCACGACGTCATAGGCGCCCGAGGCCACGCCGTAGCACGCATTGCGAAACGCCTCGGAGCCGGTGGCACAGTAGTTCTCGACCCGCGTGACGGGTTTGTCGTCGGTCGAGATCGCCCGACTCAGCGTGAGACCGGACTGACCGGAATTCAGCGTGCCAAGCCAATACGCGTCGATATCGTTCTTGGCGATGTTCGGCGTCGACCCGATGCACTCACCGAACGCCTCGAGGATGAGGTCCTCGGTCGAGCTGTCCCAGCGCTCGCCGAAGCGTGTGCATCCCATCCCGACGACTGCGACCTTGTCGGTAATCCCGCGGCTAGCCATCGTTCCCCGATTCTCCGTCGTTCAACAGATGCGACTTCCAGAAGTAGTCATGCACACCACCGGCGGTGAACAGGCGCCGGAACGTGAAGGCCACCCTGGCACCCACTCGTAGTTCCGCCGGCTGAGCATCGGTGACCTCGATGGTGCAGCGTCCGCCGCCGTCGACGTCGACGACGGCCTGGATCATCGGTGGCGACGGTGAGTACGCAAGATGGTCGACCGTGTGGGTGACGATGCTGCCCTGCAACTTCGACACCGGAGCGGGGTCCATCTCATCGAGGGCTCCGCAGTTTCGACAGACCCGAATGGACGGAAGATGCACGAAACCACAATTGCGGCAACGCGTTCCGGAGAAGCCGAACTTCCATTGCCCGGCACGGGCAGCTGGAGGCGCGGCAGGGCGATCGGGCTCCGGTCGCCGCGGCGGCTCGAGTTCTACCAGTCCGTGCCAGGACAGATAAGTCAAGTGCGGCACCGTGATGCCGCCTGAGCGCTGCGCGCTGACCGGCGCCGCCTGCCGAGCCGACGGCAACGACTCCGTAGTACGCAACAACAGGGCGTCACAGCCGTCGTATGCGGTGATCACCAGGATCGTCTCGCCGGGAGCGGCGACATCGAGAGCCGAGCACAGTGCGATAGCGGCATCGGCAGCGCCGGAGAACCCGACGGGTGACACGTGGGTGGCCTTGCCCGCCTTGACCAGAGTCGGGATTCGCTTGGTGATCGCACTGTTGGGGCAGGCGACCGCAACGTGATCGACCTCAGCCAGACCGGCCTCGTCGAGAATCCTGTCAACCGCCGTACGGATGAGCGCCGCATAGTGATCGGCGCCGAAGCGTTCCTCCCACTGTTCACCGGTGACCGATCGCGGCGACCGCCACCGATCGAGGAACTCCGCCGACAGTGAACTGCTCGCCACGATCTCGGCGATCGCCGGGCCCGCACCGAACAGCAGGGCCGCGGCGCCGTCACCACCGAGACGTTCATCCGCGGATCCGGGCCGCCCGACCCGGACATCGGCGCTGACCGCCAGGCCTCCGGTCGACGCCGCCGATCGCCACGCGGCGACCGTGCTACGACCAGTGCCACACAGGTCGGTCGCGAATGCACTCTCGGGCAATCCCAATGCGGCGTGGATCGCCACGGCATTGGTCTTGTCGGCGTAGGCCGGGCTGCTCGTGGCGAAGTAGAGATTGGTCGGTAGCGACTGTCCGCGGATGGCCTGGGCGCTGGCGGCGACCGCCATGGTCGTGCTGTCCTCGTCATAGGACGCGACGACGCGGTCACCCTTGCGCAGGCCGATGTCACCGCCAGCCAACCGGCGACGCGGGAGGTAGGCGCCGTAGGCCAGCAATCCCGTGGTCGCCATCAGACTCCCCGGAAGACTGCGGCGATACCCTGGCCGCCACCGATGCACATGGTCTCCAGCGCCAATCCCCCACCACGGGTTTGCAATTCATGCAGCATGGTGGTGAGGATTCGCACGCCGGTGGCACCGATGGGATGGCCGAGCGAGATTCCGGAGCCGTTGACGTTGAGCCGGTCTTCGACGTCGGAGAGCTTGAGCCCCCATCCGGACAGCACCGCGAGCACCTGCACCGCAAAAGCCTCGTTGATCTCGATCAGGGAGAGATCGTCGAAGCCGAATCCGGTCTTGCCGAACAGCTTGTCCACCGCGCCGACCGGACCGATACCCATCCGCGACGGCTCGCATCCCATCGCCGCCCAGCCCTCGAGGTATCCGATGGGTTCCAGACCGAGCTCTTCGAGTTTGTCTTCGGCCACCACCAAACATGCTGCGGCAGCGTCGTTTTGCTGACTGGAGTTGCCTGCGGTGACCGTGCCACCGGGCGTGATCGTGCGCAACTTCGCCAACGATTCCGCCGTGGTGTCGGGGCGGATGCCCTCGTCACGGTCGAACACGAAGGGCTCGCCCCGGCGCTGCGGAACCTCGACGGTCACGAGTTCGGCATCGAAGGCACCGCGGGCCACGGCAGCGGCTGCCCGCTGGTGGCTGCGTGCGGCGAAGGCATCAGCGGCCTCGCGGTCGATGCCGTAGTCAGCTGCGAGGTTTTCGGCGGTCTCGATCATTCCGCTGATCTCACCGAAACGCCAGGTGGGCTGCGACCTTTCGCGACCGCGATCAAGACGGTCGTAGAGCACCTGGTTGCCCGACCGGGCACCCCAGCGGGCGGTGGTCGTGTAGTGCTCGATATTGCTCATCGATTCCACACCGCCGGCGATCACGACATCGGCGGCGCCCGTCTGCACGGTCATCGCCGCAGTGATGACGGCCTGCAGTCCGCCGCCACAGCGGCGGTCGATCTGCAGACCCGGCACCGTGATGGGCAGGTTCGCGTGCAGGGCCACCCACCGTCCGATGCACGGGGCTTCGGAGTTGGCATAGGACTGCGCGAAGACGACGTCCTCGACGCGCTCCGGGTCGACGCCACTGCGCTGCACCGTGGCCTCGACCACCTTGGCGGCCAGATCCTCGGCACGCATGGGCCTCAGGCTGCCGCCGAAGGTGCCGACAGCAGTGCGCACCGGGGCGACGATCGCTGCGCGCCTCATTCGCCGCTCCACCGATCGGCGGAAGGATCGAGCAGTTGGGCCATCTTGCCCTCGGGCAGCCAGACGATGGTCTCCAGCTCCAGTGCGTCGAGATAACGCACCCGTCCGGTCCGGAGGTCCTCGAGCCGAAGCCGTGGCGAGTTCCCCGCATTGTCGATGTTGACCGATACCTGGGCGAATTCGCTTTCCACCAACGGGCCGATACCCGGCACGCTCAGGGGTACGTCCCCGCTGAACTCGATGGACATCAGATCAAGAACCCGAGAGTCGGGAGCGGCTTGTCCTTGTTCACCAGAACCACCTTCTTGTACGACAGCCGCAGCTCGCCGTCGACGCGGCGCAGGCGGTAGGTCACCCGGCCGGCCCAGGACCGGTCGGCGCGGTCATGGGATTCGAAGACCACGAAGTTGGCGCCAACTTCCAGGTCCACGCCGCCATTGGAAACCGCCCGTCCGCCAAGGATTTCGACGTTGGAGATCAGCCGCCGCAGATTCGACGGCGGTGCCTGCGCATAGCGTCGGCCCGTCCGCAACTGCTTGAGCCGGGTGGAGATACGGCTGCGATTGTCGTAGTACACCGACATCACCTGCAGCGGATCCGGTCCGTCGTTACCGGCCGGAACCCAGTACAACGCGTCGTCGGTCCACAACGCCTCCCACGAGTCATAGTCGCTCTCGTCGGCGAAGCGCGCCTCGCGGAACAGGAACTGCTCGACCTCGCGGACGTCGAATCCCTCGGGTACCGAAACCAACTCAGAGGTTGCGTCGATCGCGCTGGTCATTCCGCCTCCATCAACGATGCGTAGTGCGACCAGAAGCCGCGCATGCCGGTCTCGTCGGTCGCTCCACCGATGGTGAAACCGTTCTCGTCGGTGGTCTCGCGTTGCAAGCCTCGACGGATCTGCAGCCATTCCGGCTGCAGCGCTTCCAGACCCAACTGATTGCGTTCATACATCTCGGTGTCGTCGGCCAGCAACATGCCGGCCGGTCCCACCGACCCGACGCACTGGGACACCATGCGCTTGTTCAACTCCGGTGCGCCTACCAGTTGGACCGCAGTGGAGTACTGGGTGCACTGGTTGAACGCCACGGGCTGGATGTTGAACACCTGGATCTCGGCGATGAACAGGTTGGGGAAGACCATCACGTGGGGTGCACCCTCGATGAGGATCTGCTCGGCGTCTTCGCCGTGCAGTGCCCGCATCGCCGCGACGTAGTCCGGCACCCGCTCTTCGGTGGTGCCAAACCAGCGCATGGGCTCGGCGAACTTGCGGAACTCGGGGCGCAGGTCGTTCTCGCTGTGGCCATTGCCCAGGTCGCGCGTGACGGCGGTCGAGGCGTCGCTGTAGAGCGGAGCGATGGTGCTGCCAGTGACACCGAAGATCGACCCGTGCACGAATTGCGGGTGATAACCGTCGGTCTCGTTCTCAGCCAACAACTTCCAATTCGAGTGGGTCTCGTGCCCGAGCCAGCCGGCCGTCAGTTCGACGCGGCCTTCCGGTGAGAGTCGCACCAACCGGTCGATCTCACCGGCGGCAGCACCGAGATGCTCGATCAGCGAGGGACCGTCCTCGGCGAAGCTGCCGAACACGAAGCCCTGATACGAATCGACCCGTGTCACGCGACCCATCGCGAGATCGAGCTTGCGAGTGCCGTAACCCTTGTAGAACGGAAACCCGATGAGCTCGCCGGTATTGCGGAACGTCCACCCGTGTAGCGGGCAGCGGAAGGTCGACGAGTTGCCCTTGGCGTCGTCGCACACCTGGTTACCGCGGTGTGCACACCTGTTCAGAAGCAGGTGGACCTGCCCGTCGCGATCACGGGTCATGATGACGTCCTGCAGGCCGAGCTTCTTGCGCACGTAATCACCGGGTTGGCTGACTTCGCTCTCGTGACCGACGAATACCCATGTGCGGTACCAGATCTTCCGCAATTCCTCGGCGAAGAGCCCTGGGTCGGTATAAAGCGAAGCGTGCACCTTGTCCCGCTGGATCAGCGGTGCGACTCGGCTGGTCCCCGTCAGTCCTGAAGTCATTCCCCAACTCCTCTAGTGGTACCGAAAACGGCAGAACGCTTTTCTGCGAACGCGGTGATGCCCTCGACGAAGTCGTCGCTGCCGAAGAGTGCAGCCTGCTCGGCCGCCTCCCGGTCGAGGACGGCCAACGGTGAGAGACCGGGCGCTTCGGCAAGCAACGACTTGATGACGGCCAACGCCTCAGCCGGACCGGCAGCCAGGCGCGTCGCATCCTCCAGCGCAGCGGCGCGTGCGGTCCCCGTCTCGACGAGCGCATCGACGAGCCCGATCTCCAACGCTTCCTGCGCTCCAATTGTTTTGGGAAGCAGCAGCATCTGGCGGGCACGTGCGATGCCGACGCGTGTGGGCAGCGAGACGTATGCGCCCATGTCGCCGGCCAGTCCGACCCTGGTGAACGTCGTTGCGAACTTGGCATCCTGCGCGGCCACCACGCGGTCACACGCGGCGGCCAGAGCGGTGCCTGCGCCGAACGCCGCTCCTTCGACCGCGGCGACGACGGGCTTACCGGTGCTCCAGATGGCGCGGATGACGCGCTGCGCGAGATTCGCGCGCTGTAGCGCCTCCTCGGTACCCATTCGCTGCATCGATGCGATGTCGCCGCCGGAGCAGAATGCCCGGCCGGCACCGGTCAAGACGATGGCGCGGACGCCCGCGTCAGCGGCGGCGGCCTCGATCGCGTCAGCCAGCGCCAATCGCAACGGGATGTCGATCGCGTTGAGCTTCTCGGGGCGGTTCAGCGTCACCACCGCAACGGCACCGATCTGCTCGGTCAGCACAGCAGCGGTGGTCACTTCTGGAACCTCGGCGGCCGGCGTTCGATGACGGCTCGCAATCCTTCGAGTGCATCAGCTGTGCCGGAAAGCTCTGAAACGGTACGCGCTTCCTCGGCCAGCCGTTGCTCAACGGATGCACCCACCCCGTTCCAGACCAGGCGCTTGCTCGCCGACAGCGCCTGAGTGGGCAGCTCGACGAGCTGTGCGGCAACCTCCTCGGCTCGCACCTGAAACTGGTCGTCCGCAGCGACTTCGGTGATCAATCCGATGTCGCGGGCCTCGGCGGCGGTGATGGTCGGGTTGGTCAGCACAATTCGCATCGCCTGCCGCAGACCAACGAGTTGGGTCAGCGTCACCGACACCCCGCCATCGGGGGCCATGCCTACCCGCACCGCGCCGGAGAAGAATTTGGCCGATTCAGCGGCGATGACGATGTCGGAGGCGCACACCAGTCCGAGCCCGCCACCGCCGGCGGCGAAGCCTTGCACTGCGGTCACCACCGGGACGCGAAGCTGAATCAACGCCGCAGACGCGAGCTGCAGCCACGCTGTTGCCTCGCGCAGGTAGTTGGGCAGGTCGGCGCCCTTGGATTCGAAGGTGTGAATGTCGCCGCCGGCGCAAAAGTTGCGTCCTTCGCCGGTCAACAGGACCACGCGCACCCTCGGATCGGCGTGACAGTCGAGGATCGCTTGATGCAGCGACCTCAGCAGCTCGACGTTCAGTCCGTTGGAGACCTCGGGCCGATTTAGCCGCAGGCGCGCGATGCCGCCGTCGACGTCGAGCGCGACGGGTGTCGTGTTGTCGATGGCGGTCATCGTGTTGCTCCTCGTTCGCTGAACGCCGACGCGCCGTTGCGGCCGGCTCCGTGGCTGATGTGGTTGACGACCGCGTTGAGTTCATCATCCAGTGCGGCGGACAGGGATTCGCCTAGGCCGGAGATCACCAATCGTTTGATGGTCACCAGCGCGTCACGTTGCCGCCCTGCCATGGTGGTCACGAATTCCTCTGTGGCCCGATCGAATTCGGACTGCGGAAAGCTGCGGTAGGCCAGGCCCAACCGCACGGCGTCGGTACCCGAGAGTCTGTCTCCGCTGAGCAGTAGCCCCATCGCCTGCTGCATGCCAACGAGTCGTGGTAGTCGCGCGGTACTGCCCCCACCGGGGATCATTCCGAATCGGACGTGGTTGTCCGCTATCCGCGCATCGTCGCTGGCGAGCACGATGTCGGCGGCCTGCAGCAACTCGAACCCGCCGGCCGCGGCGACGCCCTCCACGGCTGCCACCACGGGAATGTTGACGCTGGCAATGGCGTCGCATGCCCGTCGAAAAGCCTCGAACAAGGTACGCAGCGCGTCTGAGCCCTGCTCGCGAAGCCGTTCCACCTCCGCGAAATCGCCTCCGGCGCAAAAGTTTCCCGCTGCGCCTCTGATGAGGATCACGTTCACCGCCGGATCCGATCCCAACGTGTGAAGTGCCCGCTGGAGTGCTTCCGCCAACTCGACGTTGATCGCATTCAGCTGATCCGGACGGCTCAGGGTGATCCGGCCGACTCCGGCAGCGGCCGTGGCCAACACCGATGTCATATGTATCGGCCCCCGCCGACCTCGATCACCGTTCCGGTGATGTAGCTCGACAGATCCGAGGCCAGGAAAACCACCGCACCCGCAACCTCGGCCGGCTCCCCCGCGCGCTTCATCGGGACGTCGGCTTCGCGCTGAGCGAAGACTTCCGGGGGCATGGCCTCGGTCATCGGAGTGCGGATGAGTCCCGGTTGCACGGCGTTGACCCGAACGTTGTGGTGCGCCAACTCCTTGGCCGCGGATTTGGTCAATCCGACGATGCCGGCCTTTGCGGCGCTGTAGTTGGTCTGTCCGGGGTTGCCGGATTTTCCGGACAGCGACGAGATGTTGATGATGCTGCCCGTCTTGGCCTCTCGCATCACCGCCGACGCCTCGCGCACCCCTAGCCAGGTGCCGCGCAGGTGCACGGTAATGACGGCGTCGAACTGATCGACGGTCATCTTCTTCAAGGAGGCGTCCCTGGTGATACCGGCGTTGTTGACGAACACGTCGAGGCGACCGAACTGGCCCACGGTGTCGCGGACGACCGCCTTCACCTGATCCTCGGAGGTGACGTCGCAGGCCAACCCGAGACCACCGATCTCGTCGGCAGCGGCCTTGGCTGCGTCCCCGTCTAGGTCGACGAGCACCACGTGTGCGCCATGTGCGTGCAGCGACCGGGCGATCTCGCGGCCAATCCCCTGACCTGCCCCAGTGACGATGGCGACGCGCTCGGCAAGCAGGGAATCGACCATGGGTTATGCGGCTCCAAACCTGAGAGGGACTACTTTCTAATCAATATTAAACTACCCGCGAGATTGGTTCAACCACCCCGCTCACTTTCTCGACGGTTCACTGTCCAGCCAACGCACGGCAACCCACTCTTTTTACTGTGTGTTAAATTGCGATTTTGCCGTCGGAGGAGAGGGATTCGCCAAGATGTCGAACCATCGTTTAGCCGACGACCGAGAGACGTGTACCGCAGCTGATCTGCCACCTCACGTCGTCAAGATTCCGTTACCCCTGCCGATGAAAGACCTGAAGGTGGTGAACGTCTACGCAATCTTGGGAACGGACGGCGTGACGTTGGTGGATTCGGGCTGGTCCGACGGACACAGTGAGACCGTCCTGGTCGACGCCCTCGACCGGCTCGGCTACACCCCCGCCGACATACGGCGCATCGTTGTCACTCACCACCACTGGGATCACTACTCACGAGCCATCGATTGGCAACGGCGTTACGGGACCGTGGTGATGATCGGCCGGGAGGAGCGGCATTCGATCGAAGCCTTCGACGAGCGAACCCGTGCCTACCCCTTACAGGCGCGACTCCTACTCGCGGCCGGGGCGACCGACCTCTCGCAGACCATTGCCGACTATCCGCTGGAGACCTTCGAACGAAATGTCCCGCTGGGACCCGCCGACGTCTGGCTGGACGACGGTGAGCACATCGACTGCGGTGGAATCGATCTCGTTGCCCGGGCCACGCCAGGCCACACCCGGGGTCACCTGGTCTATGAGGACCACCGAGCAGGCCTCACGTTTACCGGCGACCACATCCTGCCCAGGATCACGCCGTCGATCGCCCTGGAACGGGTACCGGAAGCGTTGCCGCTGCGGTCATATCTGGCGTCGTTGCAGCTCTTCGTCGATCTGCCGGACACGTTGATGCTCCCTGCCCACGGTGACGTCAGCCCGAGTGTCAAGACACGGGCCGAAGCACTCATCGAACACCACCGAGAACGTCTCGATCAAGCCCGCGAGCTGGTGGCGGCGGGCAACTCGACCGCCTATCAAATCGCCAAGCAGATGTTGTGGACCCGACATGAACGCACCGTCGACGAGCTCGGTCCGGTACACGGCATGACTGCCGTCCTCGAGATATTGGCCCATGTTGAGCTTCTGGCGACCCGCGGGATATTGGAGCGCACGGAGTCTGACGGGACGAGCCACTACGCCGTCAGCCAGAAGGGGGCCTGAGCCGCGATGCCACTCCAATCGATCCCGAACCGTACGTCGGCCCTGCGCGCCGAACGTCTCGAAGTCTTGCGCTTCTGTTCTGAGCTGAGCCCCGAAGAATGGTCCGCACCAAGCAACGCCAGCGGATGGCGGGTCCAAGATGTTTTGGCGCACATGGGGTCCGGATGCCACTCGCTGTTCACCCCCTCGGCAGCGGCAGTGTTGTTGAGCAAGGACATCGAGAGCACCAACGACACCATGGTCGCGACCCGTCGGTCGTGGGAACCAGGGCAGGTGCTCGACGAGTACACCCGCTGGAGCGGGTGGGTCACCCGGTTGTCGGGCTTGATCGGCGCTACCCCAATTGCCCAAGTTCGGCTCCCCTTAGCCGAATTGGGTTCCTTCCCAACCGGATTGCTCCTTGGTGCAGCAATGGTCTTCGATCAACACACCCACCTGCGCTTTGACATGGCCCCGGCTATCGGCAAGGTGTCTCCACCGACCGATGCCAGCCGGATGTCGGTGGTCATCGAGTGGATGCTGGCGGTGCTGTCGAACCAACTGCGCAAAACGCCGCAGGACTGGATGCACCAACCCGTGAGCCTCACGCTGACCGGGTCCGGCGGCGGCGCGTGGTCGATCGCGGCAGACGGCGCCGTCACCTCGGACGTGGCGTCCGAACCCACCTACGCCGATATCGTCGCCTCAGCCGACGAATTCCCTGAATGGGCGACGCGCCGCGCACCGTGGCGAGACCGCAACGTCACCATCGGCGGCAACCACGAGTACGGTGAGCGGTTCCTCGACGCGATGAACATCGTCTGATGACCACACCGAAACCCGCCCCGCTACACGGTGTCCGCGTACTCGAAGTCGGCGGTATGGGTCCGGGCCCTTTCGCCGGAATGACGTTGGCCGACATGGGCGCCGAGGTCGTCCGCATCGATCGGCCCGGTGGCCTGGGAGTGTTCCCTGGTCTTCCCACCCAGGATGTCCTCAACCGCGGAAAGCGTTCGGTCTGCCTTGATCTGAAGCAACCGGCCGCCGTCGAGGCGCTGCTCGCGATGGCCGCGCAGGCCGACATTCTCATCGAAGGACACCGCCCTGGCGTGGCTGAGCGGCTGGGAATCGGCCCCGCCGACTGTCAAGCCCGCAACCCCGCACTGGTCTACGGGCGCATGACGGGTTGGGGTCAGGACGGTCCGCTTTCCCAGCGGGCCGGTCACGACATCTCCTACATCGCGCTCACCGGAGCGCTGCACGCCATCGGCGACGCCGACGGCCCACCGCAGATCCCGCTCAACGTCGTCGGCGACTTCGGCGGTGGCGGAACCTATTTGGTGATGGGTGTACTGGCAGCCCTGTGGGAGGCCGGCCGGACCGGCAGCGGACGCATCGTGGATGCCGCCATCGTCGACGGGGCGGCACATCTGATGTCGGGAACCCACGCGATGCTCAACACCGGCACGTGGCGTGACGAACGCGGGGTGAACATGCTCGACGGAGGCGCGCCGTACTACGCCATCTACGAAACCAGCGACGCCGGCCACATGGCCGTCGGCGCCATCGAGCCCAAGTTCTATCGTCTGCTTCTGGCCGGACTGGGTCTGCACGAAGTCGACACCTCCCAGCAGGACGACCGATCGACGTGGCCACGAACACGACAGCAGATCGCCACGGCGTTCGGCGAGCACACCAGAGCGCACTGGACCGAGGTCTTCGAGTCGACCGACGCATGTGTGGCTCCCGTCATGAGCCTGCGCGAAGCCGCCAAGCACCCCCATCTGAGAGCCCGCGGCACCGTCGTCGAGCACGACGGCGTCGTGCAAGCCGCCCCTGCACCACGCTTCTCCGGAACACCCGCCGTCGTCGGCGCCGCTCCGGTGCCGATGGGCGCTGATACACGCACTGTGCTCGCGGAGTGGGGTATCGCAGATGACCTCATCACGAGTGTGACGGACGACGGGAAGATCTCATGACATTTCGCGACAGGGTTTCGACGATGGCAACTGTCGGCCAGATCGCCTCGTCGATCATCCGAGAGAGAATCGCGCCGCAGGCACCCATCAATGATCCGAGGGTCGTGCCACCCTCAGCGGAAGCCATTACCCCCGAATGGCTTACCGCGGTCCTGTGTCGTGAGGTCGAGGGCGCGCGGGTCGTGGACGTCAAGGTGTCGGGCGGAGACGACGGCACCAGCGCGCGTCGCGCCCTGCGCGTCGTCTACAACGAGGCCGGCACGACAGCTGGACTGCCGACCCAATTGTTCACGAAGTCGACGGCAACCCTTGGCTCTCGGATGCTGCTCGGCGTCACCGGTATCGCCGAGGGCGAATCCGTGTTCTACAACCACGCAAGGCCAGACCTGAAGTTGCGCAGCCCCCACGCCTTCTACTCCGGTTACGACCCTCAGTCGCATCGATCTCTGGTTATCCTGGAAGACCTCACCGCCCGTGGCTGGACCTTTCCCGATCCGATGACCAACACCGTGTCCCGCAAGGATGCCGAGGACATGGTCTCGGAGATGGCGACCTATCACGGCGCATTCTGGGATAGTCCACGATTTGGTAGCGACCTCGCTGCCCTTCGGCCGGCCTACGCATGGCAGGAGAATCTCAATCGCAAGGTGGGATTCGAAAAGCGAACTCTCACGGGCCTCGAACGAGCCAAGGACGTCGTCAACAGCGCACTCCATGCCCAACGCGACAAGCTCTACCCCGCCTTCATGCGGTCGTTGTCACTGCACCGCGCCGCCCCAATCACGCTGCTACACCAAGACCTTCACCTCGGAAACTGGTTGCGTGACGAGAACGGCCGGATGGGTCTCTACGACTGGCAGTGCGTCGCGCAGGGAAGTTGGGCCCTGGACTACTCGTACGCACTCGGGGGCGCATTGACGACCGAGGACCGACGAGAGTGGCAGGAAGATCTCCTCCGGCTCTACCTCGAGCATCTCAAGGACAGCGGCGCCACCTCCGTGCCTTCGTTCGATGCTGCGTGGCTGGCATACCGGCAGCAGCCGATGCACGCCCTGGCCTTCGCGCTGTTCACCAACGGTGGCAGCCGTTTCGAACCCGAATTGCAGCCCAAGGATTACACGCTGGCATCGATCGAAAAGATCGCGCAGCACGTGACCGATCTGGGGTCGATGGACGCACTCGTCCCCTGATCGCGGGGCAGTCAGTTTGACTGGTCCACACCCGCGCGGCGCGAGGCGACCGTCCGGAGGTCGCCGGCCAAGCGCACCCGTGCCGGCATGGCGTCGCGGGCGACACGCATGGCGACGTAGTGCCCCGGAACCGGCGCGGCCTCGACGGGGCCATCCGGGGTGACGACCGTGACGCCATCCGGCTGTCACAATCACCGACGGTTCCACACGCCGGGTGCCCCTTGGTCAGTAACCGAAGTAGACCGCCGCCATGTCGTCGCCGCCGTGACCGGCCTCGCTGGCGGCGTCGAAGGCCGCGCGGACACCGTCGACCAGCACCGTGGACAGGCCCGCCGCCTCGATCGCGTCGCGGATCAGCCCGGTGTCCTTGCGGACGCCATCCACGCTGAACTGCGGGGCGAACGACGACTCGACGATCGCCCTACCCTTCATCTGCAGGTAGGGCGAACCCGCTGCGGCTCCGTCGAACGCGTCGAGCATCAGCTGCTGATCCACGCCGAGGCCCTTGGCTAGGGCGAGCGACTGGCCGACCGCCGCGGCCAGTGCGCCGATCCACGCGTTGCAGACCAGCTTGAGCTTCGAGCCGAGACCGAGCTCGTCGCCCACCCAGATCGTCTTGGCCGCCATCGCGTCGAATGCCGGCTGCACCCTCTCGCGAAGGGCGGGGTCACCGGAGGCCAACATGACCAGCTTTCCCTGCTCGGCGGGCGCCTTGGTGCCGAGCACCGGGCAGTCCAGGAACGCGACGCCATGCTCGGCGGCGACTGCCGCTGTTTGGGCGGCGCCGTCGACGCCGACGGTTGCGCACTGGACGAAGACCGCGTCCTGCTTCATGGCCGGCAGCACCGTGGCCATCAGCTCGATCGTCGAGGCGGCGTCGAACAGCATCGCCACCACGACGTCGGCGTCGGCGACGGCCGCGGTGGGATCGAGGGCGACCGTGGCACCGTCGTCGGCCAGCGGTTCCGACCGCTCGACCGTGCGGTTCCAGACCGTCACCTCGATGTCCTGGCGCAGCAGCGATTGCGCCATTCCCGCGCCCATGGCGCCCGTTCCCAGAACCGTCACTCGCATGAGCCCATTCTGCCGCAACGGTCTGGGGCTCGACCGTGCGCGTCGGGAGACGGATCTGCGGGACTCGAATGGTTTGAGGTCGACGTCTTGGGGTCCGTGCGAAAGATGAAAGACGATTCGTCGTCCACACCGCTTCTCGCCGACCCAGGGGCGCCGGCGTCGATCGCTGAACGGCTGTCCGACACCCTCCCCCGGGCTCTGACGAATACGGTTGGCGCGGAGGATGAATGGGACGCATCCGTCCGGCACCATGCGTATCCGATCAGAGGGTGACGCCGTCGCCGACATCAGCGTGCCCGACCGGCTCTGAGTCATCTCCATCCCGAGGATGGGCGACCTTTCATCAATTGCCGGGTGCGGAGCCTGGCAGAGCGTGATGGCCGAGGTGAGTCGTATGCCGCGGTTACTTCGCCCGGTCCGCTCGACCGGCGCGGCACCCGCTAGCCTGGCTTTCGCGGCGCGGTGCCGCGTTTGCTAGGAGGATTACCCATGCGCACTCTCAGCGTGGCCACACTCGCCACGGTTGCCACCATCTTCGGTTCGTCCGGCCTAGCGGCGGCGGCGCCAAAGGACTACTGCGCCGATCTCAAGGGCGCCAACACCGGCACCTCGTGTGTCATCCAGCTCACCGACCCCGCGTACGGCGTGAGCATCAGCATTCCGCAGGACTACCCCGAGCAAAAGTCGGTCTCCGAGTACGTGTCCCAGACGCGCGACGCGTTCCTCAACGCGGCCAAGTCCGGTGCGCCACGCACGGCGCCCTACCAGTTGACCATTACGCCAACGGAATACACCTCGGCCGTTCCCCCGCGCGGCTCGCAGGCCGTGGTGTTCAAGGTGACCCAGAGCCTCGGTGACGGGAACTCGAAGACGACCTTCAAGGCGTTCAACTGGGACCAGACCTACCGCAAGACGATCGCCTACACCGCGGCACCGGACGACAAGCTGAATACGCCGCTGTGGCGAGTCGACGATCCGCTGCCGACCGTCGCGCCGATCGTTCAGGCCGAGTTGCAGAAGCAGTTGGCACCGCCGCCACCGGTCGCGCCGCCGACGCCGGCGGCGGAAGCGGGACAGCCGGTGACGCCCACGCCGAGCACCACGCCGCCACCGCCGCCCGCACCCTTGCCGATCTCGTCGACGGCGCTCTACAACCCGGCCAATTATCAGAACTTCGCGGTGGTCAACGACGGGGTGATCTTCTTCTTCGACCAGGGCGTGTTGTTGCCCGACTCGGCCGGGCCGCTGCAGGTGCTCGTGCCCCGGTCGGCGATCGACCCGATGATTGCCTAGTCCTTCAGTCGCCCGCGGCCTCGATTGGGTACGGATGCGCGGTGTCGGACTCGTAGCAGATCGCGAACGGCTTGTTCGTGACGAACAGAAACGTCACGTCGTCGCCCGCGGTGGCATCGGAGCACGAACACCTGCATGTCCGTGTCGGGATCGGAAAGCAGTTCCTTGGAAGGGATTTCGGCACCAATCTGCGGGACGACGAACGTCGACCACGGCATGCGGCTCCTCTCGACATCACCCGCGTCCGTCGCGGGGATTCGGGCAGAACCTTAGTAATCCATTGCTTGCGAATGGTTTTCGACGGATTGCGGTCAGCGTTCCTGCAATGTCGCGCTCGGCAGGCCGTCGATGACCTCATTCGCGGGAATGGCTGGCAGATGGCGCGGCAGCCTCTTGAGGCGCACCGCATCGACGGCAATCAGCACGTGCTCCAAGCGAGCAGTGTAGGTATTGCACCGCTCGCAGTCCTGGAGGTGCACTCGCACCCGTTCGCCGAGCAGGTCGTCGAGGTCGCCTCGAACATAGGTCTCTGCCAACTCGCAGGTGTCACCACACCGCACTACAAGCCCTCTCTTCCGCCACATACACGCCCTACACATCCCGCTGAACCAGAATCACCGTAGCGTCGCTTCCGTTGGCCGACAGGAATCGTCGAACGCATCACTCGAGACGTCCCACATCTCCATCTCAGCGGCTCCTACGAGTCAGGTCGTCTCCCGTCCTTCGTCAGAGCGACACGACCGGCCAGTCGTTCTCGACCCGCGCCAGCACGTTGAAGTAATTGGTAAGAATGTTCAGGGCCAGATTTGCGACGAGTTCGCCAACTTCCTCTTCGGTCACACCGGCAGCGAGCGCAGTCTTGACGTCGGCGTCGTCAACGTCGCCGGCGTTCTCGGCGATCAAATTCGACAGGGTCAGCAGGGCCGCAACGTGGGGATCGGCAGACTCGCTGCGTCGGGCTCCGTCGAGTTCCGCTGCATCGACCTTCGCAATCTTGTCTCCGATGTACGTGTGAGCTGACAGGCAGTACTCACAGCCGTTCAGCTGTGCAGTGGCCACCGCCAATCGCTCACGTGTCGCAGGCGGCAGTGTGCCTTGGCCGACTGCCTGCGACAGCGCCAGATAGCCCTGCAGCAGGGTCGGGCTGTTGGCCATCGCCGTCGTCATGTTGGGCGTTTGCCCGAGCGACTTCTTGACTTGCGCCAACAATTCTGCGGACTTCCCGCTGGCGGCACTGGGCTCGATAGGGGCGAAGAATGTCATGACTTTCCAATCGGTTGGGTTCCGCCAGACGGTCGGAACGAGATACTGGACATACCAAAGGCTCAGTGGCATAGCCGCATAACGTGCTCACCGGCTGACGATCGAAGTTGAAC
Source organism: Mycobacterium sp. AT1 (assembly GCF_002043095.1). Classification (GTDB taxonomy): domain Bacteria; phylum Actinomycetota; class Actinomycetes; order Mycobacteriales; family Mycobacteriaceae; genus Mycobacterium. The sequence goes on from NZ_MVOC01000008.1 coordinate 119,177, forward strand.
CCATCTGGCCTTGAACATTTCGCGCATGAACGGCTTTGGCTGTGGCGTCCCATCGTGGTGGTCGCTGACCGGAACCCCGCGACCATTACGCCGCCGCCACGCCGGACTTCGATCGAGGAATGTGACCGGCGAGGTGCAAACAGTCCGATTCTCACGCCGGGACTTCCGACCGGTGACCGGTAACGGTGCTTGTGCCGTTCTGCATCACAGGCAGGTCTTACTACGGAGTCCCGTGCCGACTTCCTGCACTTGAATCGCCAAACGTCTTGGCCAGCAGTGAGTTCGCATGCGCTGCGATGCTGTCTGCTTCTTCTTCTAGAGCAAAATGGCCGGTGTCCAGTAAGACCACTTCGGCGGACGGAACGTCAGCCGTAAAGGCTTGGGCGCCGGCCGGAATGAAGAACGGGTCGTTCTGCCCCCAGATCGCCAGGAGCTGCGGTTGGCGGTTGCGCAACCAGGCTTGCCATTCGGGATACAGCGGCGGGTTGTTTTGGTAGTCCCATAGGAGTTGCTTCATGTATTCAGCGCGACCGGGAAGGTCGATGACTAGCTGGTCAGCCAGGGCTTGCCCTGGATCGATGTGCTCGATGTCGCGAGCGCCGGCCTGCCACTGATGCTGAGTGCCCGCCAAGGTGACAAACCAGTCGACCGCTGGTTGCCCAGCCTCCTTGTCCGCCCACCAGTCCGCCAGCGCAGCCACCCCAGGGCCGAAGCCATCGGTGTAGGCGTTGCCGTTCTGGGTGATGATGGCGCGCACTCTGTCTCCGTGTGCCAGCGCTACGCGAAAGCCGACGGGGGCGCCGAAATCGAACATGTAGACCGCGTAGTCACCGATGCCCAACGTGTCGATCGTCTTGCCGGTGACTTCGGCCAATCGGTCGAAAGTCGGCGAGCCGGGTAGCGGATCCGAGAGCCCAAACCCGGGGTAGTCGATCGCGACGACATGCCAGTCAGGAGCCAGGCGGTCGATCAACCGTGTGTAAGCCCTAGTGCTCGAGGGATATCCAGGCAACATCACGAGAGTTTCGCGGGTCGGGTCACCAGCTTCGCGGACGAAGACGGCAAGGTCGTCGACGGTGATCCTGCGGTGGCGGATCGAACTCATGGGTTGAGTACCTCTCATTTGGTGTTGATTCGACTGCGATGCACTCGCGTCCGGCTGTCATCTGGGATGGGTTCGTGACCTCGGAGTCGCGTGACGTGCTACCGCCTGTCTGACCGAGGCCGCCGGGGTGTTCAACCGTTAGGCAGCCGTCACCGCGGTCCCTGTCGCTCTTTCCTTCCGCGTCGCGTCGAACGCGTCGGCGAGCAACCACAATGACAATCCGAGTAGGGCGATGTCCTTCATCAGGAATTCTCCGGTGGCCGAGAGCACTGGAAACCCGCCCGCACTCTCCTCCCCGATGCCGGGGGTAGTGACCATGAAACCCAGGGTGCCGAGAAAGAACAACGAGGCGAGTAAACCGCCGACGACGGCTGCTCGAGGCATCCACGGCTTGACGGCCAGGAGGATGGCGGTAATCAACTCGGCCACCCCCAGCACGATGCTGAACGCGTCGATCGACATCACATCGTAGATCCAACTCATGAACGGGCTGTTCTCCACGAGTGGTGAGATGCCAACCGCCTCGTAGTGAGTGACCTTCATGGCGGCAAACCAGGCGATCACCAGGACCAAACTGTACCGGGCGACCAGTGCGGCCACAGCGGTCGTTCGCGGCCCGAGGTTTGCAAGTGTGATCGCCCCATGCGCATCGTGGCTTGGCGTGTAATCTGACATGTTTTCCGCTCTCCGAGTAATCAATTGGACTGTCTGCGTGTCCGCGGCCAGGTGGCCCCGGGGTAATGACTGACCCCCAAACCGCCGGGTGGTGTCGGTGGTCAGTCGATGCACGCATCTGTGGTGTCTGATCAGGAGACGACTATCGCCGCGCCGGGATTAATTGTCATCATCCGTTCACAGCTTTCACCCGGGTGATGTTGACCACCGCCGCACCTCGTGCTGTATTCCGGTGGCCACCTTCCAGCCAGATCGCCGTTCGATGCTGGCCCAAGCCGGAAACACCGAGAGGTGTTGTCTTGGAACTCAACGCTGCAAACGGATCCCGGTGCACCACTCACCCGGGTGAACGGTGCGCCGGGGTGATGACAACTCACCCGCGCAGACCGGAAAGTGCATCCATGAAGACAGCGGCGGCTCGAGCCAAACGACGACCGCCAGATTGGAGACCCAGCACGATGGCTGACGACGCTCGACCTGGTCCCCGCCCGCGCGGTCAGGCCTACCAGCAGGCGCTTGCCGACTACGCTCCGGTGATCCTCGCAGGCGTCTCGTCGCTCGCCTGCATCCGACTGGCCAGGAATCGGCGACGGGCTCGGCGCGCATGACCCAGAATCCTCACTTGGCCGCTCTGTCGGATGCCGGGGTTTCGGTCTGGCTCGACGACATCTCGCGCGATCGTCTGCAGTCGGGCAACCTGCAGACACTGATCGACACTCGAAGCGTCGTCGGAGTCACCTCCAATCCCACGATCTTCCACGATGCGCTGTCGCACGGACAGGCCTACGACGCCGATGTCGCCGCATTGAGAGGGCGCGGCCTCAATGCCGACACCGCCATTCGAACCCTCGTCACCGACGACATTCGCGTCGCCTGCGATGTGCTGCGACCTCAGTGGGAGGCTTCAGACGGCATCGACGGGCGGGTGTCCGTCGAGGTCGACCCCCGCCTCGCGCACGACACCGACCGCTCCGTCGCCGAGGCCGTCGAACTCTGGAAGATCGTCGACCGCCAAAATGTCTTCATCAAGATTCCGGCCACGCCAGCAGGCATACCGGCAATCACTGCAGCACTGGCCGAGGGGATTTCGGTCAACGTGACCCTCATCTTTTCCGTGCGACGCCACCGTCAGGTGATGGACGCGTACCTGGCAGGGCTGGAGGCAGCCAGGCGCGCGGGCCGGGACCTGTCGCACATACATTCCGTGGCGTCGTTCTTCGTCTCCCGCGTCGACACCGAAGTCGACGGTCAACTCGAGGCCATCGGCGGCGCAGCGCTTGCCTTGCGAGGGCGGGCAGGAATCGCCAACGCCCAGTTGGCCTACGCCGCCTACCAAGAGGTGTTCGACGACACCCGCTTCGCCGCGCTCCACGGCGAGGGCGCACGCGTGCAACGCCCGCTGTGGGCATCCACCGGGGTGAAGAACCCCGACTACCCCGATACGAAATACGTCTCCGGACTCGTCGCACCCAACACCGTCAACACGATGCCCGAGAAGACATTGCACGCCTTCGCCGAGCACGGAGCGCTCACCGGCGACACCGTCACGGATACGGAAGTCGAGGCGCAGAAGGTATTCGACGATCTCGCCGCCGCGGGTGTCGACCTGGATCAGGTGTTCACCTCGCTCGAAGACCAAGGGGTGGCGAAGTTCGAAGCCTCCTGGCGGCAGCTGCTCGACGCCTACCCCGGCGGTGGGTCAGTTCGGTGAGCACAGACGCGCTTGCCCCACCCGACCTCGACGTCCGTCGCCCGTTCCCGGCGCGAATGGG
>NZ_MVOC01000080.1 GCF_002043095.1 Mycobacterium sp. AT1
GCGGTGATCACCGCCGAGAAGAGGGTCAGCTACGCCGAACTCGCGGCCCGGGTGGCCGCCCGGGCCGCGGATCTGGGCGCGCGTCGCAAGCTGGTCCTGCTCGAAACCCGCAACGACCTACCCACGCTGGTGACCTACCTCGGCGCGCTCGCCGGCCACCACGTCGTGCTGCCCGTCCCGGCGGGCAGCGACCACCAGTCGGTCGTGGAGACCTACCACCCGGACGTCATCGTCGCCGACGGTGTCATCACCACGGGACCACGCCATCGTCCCGCCCCCGACCTCCACCCCGACCTGGTCCTCCTGCTCTCGACGTCCGGCAGCACCGGCTCCCCCAAGCTGGTCCGGTTGTCCCGGTTCAACCTCGCCGCCAACGCCGAGTCCATCGCCACCTATCTCGACATCACCGGAACCGACAGGGCAGCAACGACCCTGCCGATGTCGTATTGCTACGGGCTGTCGGTGATCCACAGTCACCTGCTGCGCGGAGCCGCACTCGTGCTCACCGAAAAATCTGTCGTCGACGACGACTTTTGGACGGAGTTCCGCACGCACGGCGCAACATCGTTCGCGGGCGTACCGCACACCTTCGAACTGCTCGACCGGATCGGCTTCGAGGCGATGTCGCTGCCGAACCTGCGCTACGTCACTCAGGCCGGCGGACGGCTCGACCCGGACCGCGTGCGGTGTCTCGCCGATCTCGGCGGGCGTGCGGGGTGGCTGTTCTTTGTCATGTACGGCGCCACCGAGGCCACCGCGCGCATGGCCTACCTGCCGCCGGAATTCGCCCACGACCATCCCGAGTCGATCGGCGTTCCGATCCCCGGCGGCTCGTTCCGCATCGAACCGGTCGACGGGATGCCCGACGGTACGGGGGAACTCTTCTACCGCGGGCCGAACGTGATGATGGGCTACGCCCACACCGCCGCCGACCTCGCCGCCGGCGCGGTTGTCGAGGAACTGCGCACCGGCGACATCGCCCACCGGCGCCCCGATGGCCTCTACGAGGTGCTCGGGCGCAGCGACCGCTTCGTGAAGCTGTTCGGCCTGCGCATCGATCTGCACCGCGTGGAGTCGGTCCTGCACGGCGACGGGGTCGACGCGATCTGCACCGCGGGCGAAGGCCGCCTGATCGTCGGCACGGCCGACCGTCCACGGGACTGCGACGTCGCTGCCGCGGCGGCTGCGGCGTCCGGGCTTCCCCGGGCGGCGATTCGGGTGATCGACGTCGACGAGATTCCCCGGCTGCCCACCGGCAAGCCGGACTACCGCAGCCTGCGTGAGCGGGCCGCCGAGCGGACGAGCGACGACGCTCGGCTGGACCTGCGTGGCTTGTTCGCCGACGTGCTGCAGATCGACCAAGAAAGCATCGACCCGCGCAGCAGCTTCGTCGACCTGGGCGGCAACTCGCTGTCCTACGTCGCCATGTCGGTGCGGCTCGAACGCGCCCTCGGTCACCTGCCCGCGGACTGGGAGCGGCTACCGCTGAGCAAGCTGGAATCCGCCCGCACGACTCGACGGTGGTGGGGAACGACGCTGGAGACCAGCGTGGCACTGCGTGCGGCGGCCATCGCCCTGGTCGTCGGCTCGCACGCCGAGCTGTGGGTGCTGTGGGGCGGCGCGCACATCCTGCTCGGCGTCGCCGGATACAACTTCGGCCGCTTCTGCCTCACCCCGCTGCCGCGCGCCACCCGGGTGCGCCACCTGATCAGCACCATCGGCTGGATCGCCGTGCCCGCTGTGGTGTGGGTGGCGTTCGCGTTACTGGTCACCGACGACTACGCGGCCTCGAATCTGCTGCTGGCCAACAAGTTCCTCGGTCCCGGGGACAGCATGACCGCCGGGCGGTTGTGGTTCGTCGAAGTCCTGGTGTGGGTCCTGGTGGGGTTGGCGCTGCTGTGCGCGACGCGGTGGGGCGATCGCACCGAACGCCGGTGGCCGTTCGGCGTCGCCGCGGGATTCCTTGCCCTGGGCATGGCCCTGCGGTGGGACGTCTTCGGCATCGGACTGGGCAAGGCCGCGTGGTTCACCATGCTGGCGTTCTGGTTCTTCGCGGTCGGGTGGGCCGCCTCGAAGTCGTCGACGGTATGGCAGCGACTCGCCGTGACCGCGGTCCTCGCCGCCGGCATCGTCGGGTACTTCGGCCAACCCCACCGCGAGGCCCTGGTGTTCATCGGGCTGGCGCTGCTGATCTGGCTGCCCGCCATCCGCTGCCCGTCGGCGTTCACGACCACCGCGGGCGTGATCGCCGAGGCGTCACTGTTCATCTACCTGACGCACTACCAGGTGTACCCGCTGTTCGGCGACCACAGGCTCCTCGGCGTGCTGGCCTCGGTCGTCGTCGGCATCCTGCTGACCCAGCTGGTCACGATGACGCGCACATGGCTCCGCCGGCGCACGCCGACCGGACCCACACCACGACGGCAGGCTGCCTCCGCTCGGCGATGAGCCCCTGTCGCGCCCACGTGGCGCCGATGACCCCGACGAACCCGGAATCTTGCCGCGTCCCGCCATCGACACGACTCCTGACCACAGCGCCGCGGGGCGCCCGCCCACCGTGTGGTCAGCGCTCGATGGTCAACCGATCCAGGAGCGGCCGCAGGTCCTCGGCCAGTAGCGCCATCAGGTACACCGCCGCGACTCTGTGCTGACGGTCGAGGACCATCGTGGTGGGCACCACGCTGGTCGGATAATTGCGTCCCAGGGTGATGAGGCTGCGCATCGCCGGGTCGAAGATGGAGGGGTACTCGACGTTGCGGTCGGTGACGAAGTCGCGTGCAGTGTCGCGGTTGTCGCGGACGTCGATACCCAGGAACTGCACGCCACGGTCGCGGTATTCGCGGTAGACGGTCTCCAGTTCCGGAGTTTCGGTGCGGCACGGCGCACACCAGGACCCCCACACGTTGACGAGGACCACCTTCCCGGTGAAATCCGATAGCCGGATCGGTTCGTCGGTGAACACGTCGGGTCCGTTCAGATCGCCGATGGTGCCCCGGGTCGAGGGAGGGTCATAGAAGATCGCGGTCTGACCGCCGGGGGACACGAAGTCGAAGGTCCCGACTTGGGCCACGGCATCCTCGCCAGTGGTGCAGCCGGTGACCACAGCTGTCGCAACGACGAGGGCTGCCACGACGACGGCAGATCGCCTGAAGTCACCCATGAGATCCCTCCACGAGACGACGGTGTGAGTGCGGGAAGTGCCTAGCCTTTAGAAGGCGAGGCCGCTGACCAGGATGAAGATGCCCAGGGCGATCAGGACGATCGGGAAGAGGACATGTTCCCAGCGTTCGAGGACCTCGGCGACCGGCTCGCGGGTGGCGACGAACTTGGCGAAGAGGACGAGGACCGCGACGAGGACCAGGAAGGCGACGCAGTAGGCCACCACGGCCGCGGGGCGGACGCTGAGGAAGACCGGGACGTAGACGCCGATGTTGTCCCCGCCGTTGGCGAAGGTAACTGCCGCGACCGTGAAGACGCCGACGCTCTTGCCCGCGACCTTCGCACCGTCGTCATCGTCATCGTCGTCGTCGTCACGCCAGGCTTGCCATGCTGCCCACAGTCCCAGGGCCAGGGGGATGAGCCCGAAGTACGGAATGATGCCGGGAGGAAGGAACGCCCCCGCGCCCACCGTGACGAGCACGGCCGCGCCCAGGATCCCGGCGAATCCCAGGTACTGCCCGGCGATGATCCGGGCCGTCGTCCCGCGTTGCCCCGCGCCGCGGGCGAAGAACAGTGAGAGCACGATGACGTCGTCGATGTTGGTGGCGATGAACAGGCCGATCGCGGGCAGGATCGACGACAGGATCATGCGGCTCCTGCGGTGTCGGGGGTGGCGCTGACCCGCCAGCTGATCACAGCGAGTACGGCTGCGCCGGTGACGACGAAGACGTCAGCGAGGTTGAAGGTCGGGAACCAGCCCGTATGCAAAAAGTCGGTGACCAGACCATCAGCGGCGCGGTCGATCACATTGGCGACCGCCCCACCCACCAGAGCGGCCAGCGCCAGCACACAAGGCCACGTGGCGCTGCGGGCGGACCAGAAGGCGAACACCGCGAGTGCGACCACGATGACACCGGTGGCGCCGAGCAGGACCGCTGGGGGCAGGGTGTCGCCGAAACTGAATGCCACACCGGGGTTGAAGACCAGCCGCAAGTGGAGCAGCCCGAGATCCGTTGAGCTGCCGTCGTTCAACACGCGGGCGGCCCACGTCTTCACACCCAGGTCCAGTCCCGCGACGATGACCGCCGCGGCAACCAGGGCGATCCGCGCCCGGACCACCCCGGTACCGGTGCGGCCGGCGGTCACGATGGCGCGCCCACGGCCGCCGCACGGGTGCGACTAGCGGGCCGTTCTACCGGCGTGGCGGCCAGCGGTGTGGGGCGCCCGGCCCGCACACCGTTGGCGATGACGACGATCTCGGCGAGTTCGTGAACCAGCACCACGGCGGCCAGCCCCAACACCCCGAACAGTGCCAGCGGCATCAGCACCGCGATCAACCCCAGCGACAGACCGACGTTTTGTAGCATGATCCGCCGGGCGCGACGCGCATGACCCAACGCCTGCGGCAGGTGGCGCAGGTCATCACCCATCAACGCCACGTCGGCGGTTTCGATGGCCACGTCGGTACCCATCGCTCCCATCGCGATACCCACGTCGGCGGTGGCCAGCGCGGGAGCGTCGTTGACGCCGTCGCCGACCATCGCGGTGGGACGCTCGGATCGCAGCTGTTCGATCAGCCGTGCCTTGTCCTCGGGACGCAGCTCGGCGTGTACCGCCTCGATCCCCACCTCGCGGGCCAACGCGGTGGCGGTGGCCTCGTTGTCGCCGGTGAGCATGGCCACCTGATAGCCGTCACGGCGCAGCTGGGCGACCACCTCGGCCGCCTCCGGGCGCAGCTCGTCGCGCACGGCGATCGCACCGATGACCTGGCCGTCGTCTTCGACCAGGACGGCGGTCGCACCCGCCTGCTGCATCCGCGCGACATCTCCAGCCAGGGCGCCGGGGTCGAGCCAGCCGGGGCGGCCCAGACGGATGGTGTGCCCGCCGCGGCGTCCGATGAGCCCGGCACCGGTGACGGCCTCGACGTCGGTGGCAGGGGTAACCTCACCGGCGGCGGCCAGGATCGCCGCGGCCAGCGGATGCTCGCTGCGGGACTCCACGGCAGCAGCGAGGTCCAGCACCTGCTCACGCGTCGCACCGCTGGTGGTGACGACCTCGATGACCGCGGGCCGGTTGGCGGTCAGCGTGCCGGTCTTGTCCAAGGCAATGCCGCGAATTCTGCCCAGCCCTTCCAAGGCCGCGCCGCCCTTGACCAGTGCTCCCAGCTTGCTGGCGGCGCCGATGGCGGCGACCACGGTGACCGGCACAGAGATCGCCAACGCGCACGGTGAGGCCGCCACCAACACCACCAAGGCGCGCTCGATCCAGGTGGCAGGGTCACCGAACAGGCTGCCGATCACCGCGATCACCGCGGCGACGATCATGATCCCGGGCACCAGGGGCTTGGCGATGCGATCGGCCAAGCGTTGGGAGGCGCCCTTGCGGGACTGCTCGGCCTCCACGATGCGCACGATGCGGGCCAGCGAGTTGTCCTGCGCGGTGGTGGTCACCTCGACCTCGAGTACCCCGGTGCCGTTGATCGACCCGGCGAACACCTCATCCCCGGGCCCGGCTTCCACCGGAACCGACTCACCGGTGATGGCCGAGACATCGAGCGCGGTGCGGCCCAGCCGGATGATGCCATCGGTCGCGACCCGCTCACCGGCCTTGACCACCATGCGGTCACCGATCCGCAGATCGGCTGGCGCAACGGTCTCTTCGCCGCCGTCGCGCAGCACGGTCGCCTCGTCAGGCACCAGCGACAACAGCGCGCGCAGACCGCGGCGGGTACGGGCCACCGCATACTCTTCCAAGCCTTCGCTGATGGAGAACAGGAAGGCCAGCATCGCGGCCTCGCCGACCTCGCCGAGGATCACCGCGCCCAACGCGGCGATGGTCATCAGCGTGCCGACCCCGATCTTGCCCTTGACCAACCGGGTGAGGGTGGACGGGACGAAGGTGTAGGCACCAGCCGCTAGCGCCACCGCTTCGAGTGCCAAGACGACCGGCTCGGCGGCGTCGAGGACTCCGGCGATCAGGGCTGCTAGCAGGAACACCCCGGAGAGGGCGGCGAACTGCAGTTCCTTGATCTGCCACAGCTTCTCGGGCTCACCATCGTGGTCGTCGTCGCCGCGGGGTTCGTCGCCGCCGCAGCCGCACGCGTCGCTCACCGGGAGGACTCCTTGGTGTCGGTCGTCGCGCCCGTGCGGGCGCGGGTTCCGTAGGTGGGGCACAGCGCCACCGTGTTGCCGGTGGCGGCCAGCAGCGTCTGCGCCGAGGCCAGCACGTCCATCAGCTCCGGACGGGCCAGGGAATAGAACATCTGTCGGCCGTCGGGGCGGCCGGTCACCAGGCCGCAGTCCCGTAGGCAACCCACGTGCGCCGAGACGGTGGATTGGGCCAATCCCAGATCCCCGATCAGGTCGGCCACGCGGGCTTCCCCGTCGGCCAGGCGGCGCACGATCGCCAACCGGGCCGGGTCGGAGAGGCTGCGAAACAGCGCCACCGCAGCATCCACGTTCGACGAGGCACCCGAGGTGCTGCCGGTGAGACAGGCATCCACCTTTATCATCGTCATAAAACGATGATAACCGGCCAGCGACGATATTCCTCGAGCACGGCGGTACACAACGCGTGGGCGAGACTGTGGGGGTCGGGCAGTCCGGCCGGGGCCGTGGCTGCTGCCCGGCAGGCCATCGCGGGTTTCCCGTCGGGGTGGGCCCACGGGTCGACGCCGTTGATGACGATGCTGGGTGATCCGGTGAAGCGTCGCCGGATCGCCTCGGCGGTGGTGTCGATCACCGTGGTGAGCACCGGGGTGTGTGCCAGTCCCAGTTCGTGCAGCGTCACGGCGATCAACGCCTCGGCGAGCGTCGCGTACGGACACTCGGGGATCACGAGCAGTTCGATCCGAGGACCTCGATACGCGGGCTTTTCCTCGCGCGCTGGCGCCATCTTCGTTGTCGGCGAGAGGATTTGGTCAGCTAGCTGCGCAGTGGCCGCCGTACGGTCACTGTTGGTCGATTTGGGGATTGGTGTCAACCTATCTCGTTGGCCCCGGGGCGGGGCATGTCGACTAGCGTCAAGGATCATCTACTATCTCGGTACGAACATAGTAGATTCCCACGGTCGACGACCGTGGGCCCCGATGAAGAAGGAGCACGGTGTGCGCAAGTTCTATCTGACGGCGGTGTTGGCAGCGATGGCGGCGATGCTGGGGGTGAGTTTCGCCGGAGTGGCGTCGGCCGCGGAGGACTGTGCGCACCGTTTCGGGTCGCATCAGCAGGTCGAGGATGGTGGAGGCGTTCAGGATTGGGTGGTGACGGACCTGAAAAAGAGCGACGACGTGGCCCCTGGTTTTCCGGTGGCCGGACACCTGTGGGAGGCGACCGCCACGGTGACGGCCGTCTCGGGGACCTCGACACCGGTGATTCCCTACTTCAGCGCAACCGCTGGCGGCGGAAGTTATCCGGTGCTGTGGCAGGTGGCGAGTCCACACGGCATCTCTCCTGCCACGTTGGCTCAGGGTCAGACGTCGACCGGCAAGATCTACTTCGACGTCACCCGGGGTGACCCCATGGCGGTCACCTACACCGCTGGCGGCGCGACACCGCTGATGTGGTGCTGCGATGACGCGATGATGGCGATGCCGATGGACAAGTGCGCGTGTTGCGCCGACATGAAGGAACCATGCCCGTGCTGCGCGGGAAAGATGTAGGACCAGACCGGTAACGGCGCCCGCCACAGTGGTGGTCTCACCACTGTGGCGGGCCTGGCCGGCTGGCGAGGACACCGTCGCCAACGCGCGCCGCGACGCGGGGGAGGGCCGTCCCCCGGAACTCGTTACGCCAGGCCCGCGAGCCGCGGTGACCCCGGGGTGGGAACTTGTTACAGGTCGCCGAAGGCGTAACCGCTGGGGATCTGGGCGGGAGATGTCCCGTACACCAGGGCGATCTCGTCGTGGGCGTGCAAGATCAGCGCGCCGGGGTTGCCGGTCACCTGGTGGCCGTTGACGTAGGCAAGCAGCGGGGATCCGGTGGTGGCGGTGCGGTTCCCGAGCTGTGACGCGGTCAACGTGACGTTCCATTCGGAGAAGAACTGGGCGAGGCTGAAGGTGCTTTGGGTCGGTGATTCGACGTGGATGACGCCGCTGGTGTCGTGGGTGTGCAGCGGACTGATCGCGCCGCCGCGCTCGTCGATCCCGATGCCGGCGGGAACCGCCACGGCGGTGCCGTCGACGAACACGTCGAGGTGGGCATGCAGGTGCAGCACCGAGCCCTCTGCGCGAAGCAGTGGCAGCCCGGACCGTGCCACGGCGGCGGGGACGTCGGTCGGGGCGGGCCACGGTGGTGCGCTGCTGGTGCCGGTGGCCGAGGTCAGTGGGGTGTCTGGGATTGCGTTGGAGGCGGTGGCGCGAGCGGGGTGTTGCCTGGTGGTCAGCACGACCATGATCGCGGCGAAGGCGACCACCACCGTGACGCCGGCGACGAGCAGCCACCGACTGGGGCCGCTGCCGCGGCGCATCGCGGCGACCGAGGGCGCCCCACGGCCCGGACCTTTCAGGGATCGTGGTGTGACCGGAATGCGGTTCTTCATGCTCATGAGACGTCCTGAGAGGCTGCATAATTCGTCACCGCGACATCAGGGGCTCCGACGGCAGCCAGCCGATCGGTGCCGTACCGGACGTGTCCGGGGCCCGATGCGGCCTCCGTCGGCTCGGGTTCAGCCGGCGCGGCGGCGGGGGGCGCGTCGCGTCGGCGATCGCGCATCATCATCCACATCATCACGCCCATCGCGACGGGGCAGGCCAGTCGCGCCAGCGTCAGCAGCACATCGAGCATCAGCGTCCTCCAGGTTCGTCGTCGGCCGCGAGCCTTCGCCGCCCACTTCATCTACTATCTCGGTACCGACATAGTAGATGAAGGAATGCTCGGCTGACCGAGCACGCGAATCGAGGAGATCGACGGCGATGGAGAAGATGACCAGGCGGGCGGCGCTGGCACTGCTGGGCACCGGCGGCGGACTCGTCGGCGTGGCGTACGCCCTGCGCGGCGTCGCCGGCGCCCCAAGGAGCGGTTCCGCCGCGGGGCTCGCCACGGATGCGGACCCGCCGATGATGGGCGGCCCGGAGGGTTCCCCGATGATGGGCGCCGCCTCGACGATGGACATGAGTACCTACATGGACATGTTCGCCCGGCACACCGAGATACGGCGCCGGGTGGAGAACGTTCCCGGCGGTGTACGCACCACCACCGAGTCCGACGCCAAGGACCTGGTGGCCCAACTGCAGGGGCACGTCGCCACGATGTACGCCCATCTGGATCAGGGCGCCGAGGTGACGTGCATGAGTGCGAGTCTTCCGACGCTGTTTCGGCGCGCCCCCGACTACCAGCGTCACCTCACCTTCACCGCCACGGGCGTCGTCGCGGTGGAGACCGCGCGCGACCCGGCCGTGACCGACGCCATCCGCGCACACGCCCGTGAAGTGACCGGGTTCGTCACCGACGGCATGCCCGCGATGATGGCGGCGATGATGGACCACCCCACGACCGAACCCGGCTCCCAACCCCCTCGATGACGACAGTCACGGCACGTCCGGCGATGGACACCGAACTCGGCGGGACCATGCGTGCCCGCCGCCGGCTCGTTCACGAGGACAGTGAGTACTATCTCGGTACCGAGATAG
>NZ_MVOC01000081.1 GCF_002043095.1 Mycobacterium sp. AT1
CAACCTGCCTGGCCATTACAGCTAGCGGAGGCGGCGCAGACCCAGGTACTGCAGGTCCGCCATCACCAAGGTGTAGACGCCGCTGCCGAGCGTCAGCACCACGCCCATGGTGGTCAGCGGCCAGACGCCCGCGAGGACGACGGCCACCGCGGCGACAGTGAAGACGACGTTGCCCGCGACCACGAGGCGGCCTGGCGTGCGGACGTGCGTCAGTCGAGACAGCGCGTACACGGCAATTCCGTACGCGACGAAGAAGGCGGACAGCGCGTACTCGGTCGTCTGCGTGGTGCCCGACAGCTCGGCGATTCGGGGCGCCAACGCAAGGCCCGCGACCCCGATGACGCCGGTGAGCACGGCGTCGAGCCGCATGGCGAACCTCAGGAATGCATCCTTGGTCCCGGTGTGGGCGGTGGCGGTGATGGTGCTCATGAATCTTCCCTTCCTAGTTGAATTTTCGAACATCCGATGGCCGGTGCGGGCCACTCGCGGTGACCTCTCGCCTCGGGCGGCCGCGCACCGGTTCTCCGCGGGTCACGCCAAGCGGCGAACTCCGAGGTACTGCAGGTACGCCAGCCCGAGGGTGGCGGCGACGGTGGCCAGCATCATGGCCACGCCCATCCCGGTGAGCGGCAAGACCCCGGCGGCCACGACCGCGACGACGGCCATCGCGAAGACGACGTTGGCCACGACGATCCCGATGCCGATGCGCCGGACGAACGGCATGGCGGCCATCACGTAGAGCGCGACGCCGTAGACGACAAGTGCTGCCCCGGCCAGCCATTCAGAGGTGGCCGAGAGCCCGGAGAGTCGGGACAGCGGATCGGCCGCCATCGCGACCAGCAGGCCGAGGCCAGCACACACCGTGGCGTCGGCCCGCATGGCGAACCGAAGGAGGCTGTCGGAACTGTCGGACAGAGGTCGGTGAGTAACGGTGGCGGTCATGGCGGGGCTCCTCGACGGTGAGGGATGTGGACCCCTCCGACGATGGTCGGGAAGCACTGCCACCTCGACGCCGAACGCTGCCAAACACTGCCAACTGCAGGTCAGGACGTGTGGTCGACCGCCGTCACCCGACTGCCGCGCAGATCCGCGGCAATGACGCGGGCCGCCGCGTTCTGCCAGTTGTGCAGCGACCGCTGCGGAACCTCCGTCACGAACCACTGCCACGCCCGCTTGGCGACGGGGTCCAGCCCCGCGGCCGTCGCGTTCTGCGCGTACGCCCGCACCCCGACGACGTACGGGAAGTACAGCGAGTTGTAGTGCCGCCACTGCTCGGTGGTGCCGAACTCGCCGCCGTCACGCGGTCTCAACGCCGCGATCCGGTCGGCGAGCAGCGCCCGCAACTCGTTGGCTCGTTCCAGCGGCTGATCGGGCGCGCCGCGGCGAGCCAGCCGCTCGTCGAGGACCGGCAACGCGGTCAGCGGGCTGGCGACCAGTTTGGACAAGTCGCCGTAGTGACCAAGCGCCCGGCGGGTCAACCGGACGAACGTCTCGTCGTCGACGCCGTCCAGCGGACTGTCCGACCGCAGCGGCAGCGCGGCCTCGGTGCGACGCAGCGCGGCCCGGTCGGCCCGCAGGGTGGGCGACCGGGAGAACGCGAGGCGGTCCAGCACGCCCGCCAACGGGTCGGCCATGACGTTGATGCCGATCGCCACCGCAAGGCTGGTGAACAACAGCACCGAGAGCGCAGCGTGTTCGTCGGTGACCGCCATCCCGACGAGCACCTGCCCACCGAAGAGCACGGCCACGACGACGCTCCCCGTGAACGACCGCAGCATGTCGGCCCGCAGCGCCTGACCCTCGTCGAACGAATCCCACAGTGCCACCGCGACACCGAGAAGCAGCACGTCGAAACCCGTGGACGCCAACGCCAACCAGTTCGGCACCAAACCGAGCGGGATCACCAGGATCGCGTTGCCCAACGCGAAGAACAACGTGGCGAGGACGACCGAACCCGTCACCGAGCTGGGCCGTCGTCCCCCGGCGAGCATCCTGCCCATCGCCCCGAGCGTCGCCAACGAGACGACGGCGAACATCACCCAGTGGCCAGTGCGGAGCGGACCGTCGACCGAACCAGCCATCGACGCGCCGAGCAGGGCCAGTGCGGCGACCAGCGCGACCGCCGAGGTCTCTCCGATGCGACCACGCCACGTGTCACCGGGCCGCGTCAGTTCGAGAAGCACCGCGAACCACGCCACTCCTGGCACGACGACGAGGTACACCTCGAGGTGGCTGAGCGTCCCGGCAAGCGACGAGCCGAGATGGCGGACGGCGTCCAGCGCCACCACCATGGCGAAGCTGGTCAGCCCAACCGCGGCGAGCACCAGAACGGGTTTGCGCGGATCACGCGCCAGCAAGTACAGCCCGAGCCACCAGCTCAGGCCGAACACCACTGCGGACATCGCAGCCACGGGTTCAGTCTCGCACGGCGATGAGCGCTTGCGCGAAGAGCTTCACACCCCGTTAGTGCCCGTAGCGCCGGTCCCGCAGCGTGTAGTCGCGCAGCGCGCGCAGGAAGTCGACGCGCCGGAAGGCCGGCCAGTGCGCCTCGGTGAACCACATCTCCGAGTACGCACTCTGCCACAGCAGGAAGCCCGACAGCCGTTGCTCGCCTGAGGTCCTGATCACCAGATCGGGGTCGGGCTGGCCGGAGGTGTAGACGTTCTCGGAGATCGCCTCGACGGTGACCGACTCGACGAGCTGCTCGGCCGTCGCCCCGTTGGCGAGTTCCTTGCTCAGCACGGCGCGCACGGCGTCGGCGATCTCCTGACGTCCGCCGTAACCGACGGCGACGTTGACGTGGAAGGCGCCAACGGGTGCCGTGGCGACGGTGCCGTCCACGGCGTCGCGAAGGCGTCGCGCCGACTCCTGTCCCAGCAACTCGAGGTCGCCGACGGTGCGGACGCTCCAGCGGTTGGCGGGCGCGCAGATCTCCTCGACCACGTCGGTGATGATGCCGATCAGCGACGCCAGCTCGGCGGGGTCGCGCTGCAGGTTCTCGGTCGACAGCAGGTACACGGTCGCCATCTCGACGCCGGTCTCCTGACACCAGCGCAGCATCTCGGCGATCTTCGCGGCACCCATCAGGTAGCCGTAGCTGACGTCCGCGTGACCCTCGTCACGCGCCCATCGTCGGTTTCCGTCGCACAGCACCGCGATGTGCCTTGGCAGTTGGGATTTCGATCGCGACAGCTGGTGGCGCAGCCGTGCCTCGTAGACCCGGTAGGCCGGTTCCTTGAGTCGCGGGGGAATGAGTTCCACGAGGATCAAGACTACTGTGACGTTCGGGTCCACCCATGCCAGATAGCGGAGGCGACATGGCCACTTCGATCGACACGACCGACTCAGATCCGCCGTCCGTCGGCCACCACGAGGCAGAGGATCTGCCCGAGGCCGTTGCGCAGTTCTTCGGTAGGCCACGCGCTCGCGGCTGGATTCACCTCTACTCGGCGGGCGTCGCGACCATCGCGGGCACTGCTCTGGTGTCGGTGTCCTGGGCGCTTGAGGGTCCCCGCGCGGGGCTCGCCACACTGCTCTACACGTTGACCATCGTGGCGATGTTCGCCGTCAGCGCGACCTATCACCGGGTGACGTGGGTGTCGCCGACCAAGCGCAAGTGGATGAAGCGCTTGGACCACTCGATGATCTTCCTGTTCATCGCGGGCAGTTACACGCCGTTCGCCCTGCTGGCCTTGCCGTCGAACCAGGGCATGACGCTGTTCTGGATCGTCTGGGGAGGCGCCATCGCGGGCGTGCTCCTGAAGATGTGCTGGCCGTCGGCGCCGGCGTGGGTGGGCGTGCCCCTCTACCTACTGCTCGGGTGGGTGGCCGCGTTCTTCATCGTGCCGATCATGCACGGTGCGGGCGTGGCGGCCCTGGTGCTGCTGATCGTCGGCGGCGCGCTCTACAGCGTCGGCGGGGTGCTGTACGGACTCAAGTGGCCCAACCCGTGGCCGACGACGTTCGGTCACCACGAGTTCTTCCACGCGTGCACCGCGGTGGCGGCGATCTGCCACTACATCGCGATGTGGTTCGCGGTGTTCTAACTGGCGATTTCGGCGCGCTCCCCCGCGGCCACCGCGGATTTGCGCGCCGAAATCCTGGGAGTGGAACCGTTCGCGGGGGTCGCACCGTCTACTAAGAATGCTGGACGACTTCCTCCGCACTCACGACGGCGTCATCACGACGTCGCACGCCCGCATTCTGGGAATGAGCAACGACGCCCTGGAACGCCGTGCGCGCTCCGGACATTGGCGCCGATGCTCGCAAGGGGTCTACTTCGTCGACGACCGACCGTTCACCGATTCGGCGCGGATCAGGGCCGCGGTGTGGGGTCACGGCCCGCACGCAGTCGCGAGCGGACTGGCGGCCGCCTGGTGGCACGACGTGACCAGGTACGCGCCCGCCGTCGTGGAGGTCACCGTGCCCCGCAACAGCCACGGCCGAGGCCACGAAGGATCACGTGTGCGACGCCGCGACCTGCCGGCGAAGGACGTCGTCGAGCGGCGCGGACTCCAGGTCACTGCCCTCGAACTCACCGTCGTCGAGGCCGCCACCAGACGGGGCGGTGGACCCAAGCTGATGGACTCCGCGCTGCAACGTCACGTCGAGCTGAGTCCGTTGTGGGCGGCGCACCTTCGGAACAAGGGGCGGTATGGCGCGCCCGCTTCCCGGCGACTGCTGCAGGCGGCGGAGAGCGGAGCCCGTTCCGCTGCGGAACGCATGCTGATTCGCTTGCTCGAGGGAGCAGGCATCGAGGGGTGGATCGCCAATCATCCAGTCGCGGGCTACCTCGTCGACCTCGGCTTTCCGGGGTGCTTGGTCGCCATCGAAGTGGACGGCCTGGCATTCCACACGGATTCGGACGACTTTCACCACGACCGCAAGCGACAGAACGCCATCATCCTTGCCGGGTGGCAGGTGCTCCGCTTCACCTGGCTGGACCTGACCGAATATCCCGATCGCGTCATCGCCGAGATCCGCCGGGCGATTTCGGCGCGTTCCTCCGCGGCCACTGCGGATTAGCGCGCCGAAATCGCAAGGGGGGTTAGAGCTGGGTGATGTTCTCCGGGCCCCAATAGGCCTTCATCGCGGTGATGTTGCCGTCGGAGTCGAACGCCATGACGCTGAGGATCTCGATGCGCATCTTGGCGCCCTCACCGAGATCCATGGCCAGCGTCCACAGGTAGGCCGCCTCGTGCCCGAGCGCCCGCAGCGTGATGATCTCGGTCTCGGCCTTCGCGCCGATGACACCGGAGTAGAAGCCCAGGATCGCCTGACGCCCGATGTGCACTTCGCCGCCGACCGGGTCCTCCACCGTGGCGTCGTCGGTGTACAGCTGGGCGATCGCGTCGGGGTTGCCCTCGGACACCAGTTCCAGGTAGCGATTGACGGTCTGCTTGATCAGGTCGGCACTCGGCATGTGCCGCACGCTACACGGGCGCCCGGAGCGCGGCAGCGAGATGCTCGGCGGTCGTGACCGGCAGGTCGCACACGTGGCCGCGGCAGACGTAGGCGGCGTCGCGGCCATCGATCCGGTCGCGGCCGCGCAGCAACGCAGACGAGTCGACCGCTCCCCCGACGACGATCGCCCCGCCGGGCGCCAGACGGCGCGCAGCGTCCAACAGTTCGGAGTCGAGGGGGTCGCACGCCACCGCGATTTGCAGCGGCCCGCGAACGGCGGCCTCCGCCACGGCGAGCCAATGACCGCCCGAGCGTGGCAGTTTGACCAGGATCGGGGTCGCCGCCGCAAGTGAGGCGCGGGCCGCCGACGCGTACCGCTCGGACCCGGTCAGATGCGCGGCGAGCTGCAGCGCTTCGGTGATGAGCGACGCCCCCGCCGGGGTTGCGCCGTCGAGCGGATCCGACGGCCGGATCATCAGACGCTCCGCGTCGTCGGCGGTGTCGAACCAGCGTCCCTCCCGGTCGGGATCGGCGAAGTGGTCGAGCGCGACGTCGAGCAGCCCGGTCGCCGCGGCCAGCCACTCGGGTTCACCGGTCACCTGGTGCAGTGTCAGCAACCCGGTCGCCAGCCCGGCGTGGTCCTCGAGGATGGCTGCGCTGTCACCGACGCGGCCGCCGAGACTGGCGCGCCGAAGGCGGCCGTCGACGACGTGGAGGTCGAGGATCGACCGGGCGCATTGCGTTGCGGCGTCGAGGAATTCGGGACGATCGAGTGCCACTGAGGCATCGACGAGCGCCGTGATGGCGAAACCATTCCATGCCGTCACCACCTTGTCGTCGCGCGCGGGTTGCGGTCGTCCGAGCCGCGCGGCGAGCAGTATCGTGCGCGCCCTCACGAAACGGGACAGCGAGTCGGGGTTGTCACGAAGCTGCAGCACCGAGGTGCCGTGCTCGAACGTTCCGGCCTCCGTGACCCCGAAATAGTATGCCGCCCAAGCACCGTCGGCGTCGCCGAGCACCTCGCGCAGTTGTGCGGGCGTCCACGCGTACGTGAGACCCTCCACCCCGTCGGCGTCGGCGTCGAGCGAGGAGGTGAACATGCCGCCGTCACCGAGGTCGCGCACGATGAACGCCGCCGTCTCGTCGGTGATCTTGCGCGCCAACGTTTCTCCGGATCGGCGCGCCCAATGCGCGTACACCCGCAGCAGCAACGCGTTGTCGTAGAGCATCTTCTCGAAGTGCGGCACCACCCACGACGAGTCCACGCTGTAGCGGGCGAAGCCGCCGGCCAGCTGGTCGTAGATCCCGCCCCGCGCCATCGCGTCGAGCGCCCGCTCGGCCGTCGCGAGCACGCGAGGGTCACCCGTGCGTTCGTAGCTGCGCAGCAGCCCCTCCAGCAACGCCGACGGCGGAAACTTCGGGGCGCCACCGAAACCACCGCGGGCCACGTCCTCGTCGGCCAGCACGCCGGCGACGGCGTGATCGCACACCGCGGGCTCCAACGCGGGACCCCCGCCAGGCAGACCGGACGCCATCGAGGCGAGCTCGCCGGCAATCTCGTCGGAGGCCTGCTCCACCTCGGGGCGACGGTGCCGCCACGTGTCGGCGACGGCGTCGAGCAGCTGCAGGAAGCCGTCCTTCGGGTAGTACGTTCCGCAGAAGAACGGCCGCCCGTCCGGGGTCAGGAAGCACGTCATCGGCCACCCACCCTGACCGGTCAGCGCCACCGTCGCGGACATGTAGACCGCGTCGAGGTCGGGGCGCTCCTCGCGGTCGACCTTGATGCAGACGAAACCGGCGTTCATGACCGCGGCCACGTCGACGTCGGCGAACGATTCGTGCGCCATGACGTGACACCAATGGCAGGCCGCGTAGCCGACCGACAGCAGGATCGGCACGTCGCGCGCCGCCGCCTCCGCGAGCGCCTCCGCCGTCCACTGCTGCCAGTGCACGGGATTGTCCGCGTGCTGGCGAAGGTACGGGCTGGTGGCCTCTCCGAGGGCGTTAACCGCCACCGTCTGGACGCCCTCCCCTGGCCAGGCCCGGATCACCGGGCTCCACGACGGTTCCGTCGTCGACGGCTTGATCGGGTTCGGGATGTTCGGGGTCGAATGACTCCGGCAGCTTCTTGAGGTGCTTGTTCATCGACCAGACCAGCAGGAACGTGCCGATCAGCAGGATCACGATGACCACGAGGCCGAACGGACTGGCCTTGCCGAAGTCGGGACCGGTGTCCCGCGGCGCCTCGTCGGCGAGCAGCCCGACGACGAGCAGAAGGCTGTCGGTCACGGCTCGATCCCGGCGAACAGGTCATCCTCGGGCAGCGTCACGGGGATGCGGGACCGCGACAACTCGTACTCCTCGGTCGGCCACAGCCGCTCCTGCCACTCGATCGGAGTGGTGAAGAAGAAGCTCTTCGGGTCGATCTGCGTGGCGTGCGCGAGCAGCGCCTGGTCGCGCTGACCGAAGTACTTCGCGCATTCGACGCTGGTGGTGATCCGGCTTTCCGTGACGTCGAGCTCGGGGTCCCAGTCCTTGAGCCACTTCTCGAACGGCCCCACCTGGCCATGCCTGGCGAACTCGTCCTGGAACGCCTGCATTCGCTTCCGGAGGAAGCCGTGGTTGTAGTACACCTTCGACACGGCCCACGGCTCACCCGCGTCGGGGAACAGGCGGTAGTCGGCAGCGGCCTCGTAGGCGGCCATCGACACCTCGTGGCAGCGGATGTGATCCGGGTGCGGGTAACCGCCGTTCTCGTCGTACGTGGTCAGCACATGCGGCCTGAACTCGCGGATCGACCGGACCAGCCGCTCGGTGGACTCGACCAGCGGAACCAGCGCGAAACACCCCTCCGGCAGCGGCGGCAGCGGGTCGCCCTCCGGCAGACCGGAGTCGACGAAGCCGAGCCACTCGTGCTCGACGCCGAGGATCTCCGCGGCGCGCGCCATCTCGTCGATTCGGATCTCGTGGATCCGGCCGTGCACCTCTGGCAGGTCCATGGCGGGGTTCAGGATGTCGCCCCGCTCACCGCCGGTCAGCGTCACCACCTTCACGCGGACGCCCTCGTCCACGTACTTGGCCATCGTGGCGGCGCCCTTGCTCGACTCGTCGTCGGGGTGGGCGTGGACCGCCATCAAACGCAGTTCGCTCACGTGTGCCTATCTTGATCTCTCGCCATGGTCGTCACGGTTCAACCAGTTTGGGTGCCCCTATAGTTCCAGTCCTAGTCCAACCATCCGAACTCAGACCCACGCTGACCGTCCCACGGAGGGGTGAAGCACCTCGTGATCGAGCGCCCCGCCGCCCGCTACGGGCGTCAACGGCTGGCCCACAGCTCTCGCCGGCGGCTGGCAGCCGTGCTCTTCGTCGTCATCGTGGTGGCGGGCGTCGCATTGGCGTTCGTCGGCTACCAGCGGCTGGGCACCGCGGAGGTCAAGGGCGAACTGGGCGGCTACCAGCTGCTCGGCGAGAACACCGTCGAGATCACCATCAGCGTCACCCGGGAGGATCCG
This sequence comes from Mycobacterium sp. AT1, assembly GCF_002043095.1. GTDB lineage: Bacteria > Actinomycetota > Actinomycetes > Mycobacteriales > Mycobacteriaceae > Mycobacterium. Next base: position 8,916 of record NZ_MVOC01000081.1, read on the forward strand.
TCGCGGCCCGTGGTGTGCATCGTCCGCGCCAGGTCGGTCGACGGCGCCGAGATCGGTCGGCGCGAGGTTCTGGTGCCGCCGTCGACCGCCGACACGGTGGTGGTGTCGACGATCGTCAAGGCCACCCGGCAGCCCGTGGTGGGCGACGTCTACGGCTGCGGCACCGACGTCCCCGCCTACCTCCGGGCACCCTGACCGAGGTTTGGCCGACGGGGGCGTCGGGCAACCGTCTGAAGAACGCCGAACAGCCAATACATGAAAAATGGCTGTCCTGGCGGTGCTAAGATGGACGACGTACACGGTTCCTACTGGAGCCGTGTATTGCTGCTTTAATGCGCCCTCAGCGCCTGCGATTGCGGCACACGCCGAATGATCCCGCTGACCGCGCGAGACGAAGACAGGAGCGCCACGACATGACGGATACCCAGGTCACCTGGCTCACCGAAGATGCATTCGACCGGCTGAAGGCCGAGCTCGACCAGCTCATCGCGAACCGACCGATCATCGCCGCCGAGATCAACGATCGACGTGAAGAGGGCGACCTCCGCGAAAACGGCGGCTACCACCAGGCGCGCGAGGATCAGGGGCAGCAGGAAGCCCGGATTCGTCAGCTCCAGGAGCTGCTCAACAACGCCAAGGTGGGCGAGGCCCCCAAGCAGTCCGGCGTCGCCCTTCCCGGCTCGGTCGTCAAGGTCAAGTTCGCAGACGGCGACACCGAGACTTTCCTCATCGGAACCCGCCAGGAAGGCGTGACCGACGGCAAGCTCGAGGTGTACTCGCCGAAGTCACCGCTCGGCGGTGCGATCATCGACGCCAAGGTCGGCGACAAGCGCAGCTACGTCGTGCCCAACGGCAGCACCATCGAGGTCGAGCTGATCAGCGCGGAGCCGTACCACTCCTAGCCCGACAGTCGTTCATGGCGCAGATCGCCGAAGACCTCTTTCTCCTGCTCGTCGACAACGCCACCGCCCAACCCGCGCTGGAACGCCAGCGGCGGGAACGGGTGTTGGCTGCCGGCGTCTTGCTCGACCTCGCGTTGGCGTGCCGAGTTCGGCCGTCCGCTCCCGGTGACGCCGTCGAACCGGGCCGGCTGGTGGCGCTGAGGGCAGGCACTGCCACCGATCCCGTCGTCGAACCGGCATTCGTGCTGCTGCAGAAGCAGCCGCTCTCACCGTCGCGCGCCGTCACGAAGGTGAGCAAGGACGTGCAGGACAACGTGGCACTGCGCCTCGAGCGGCTCGGACAGATCAGCCGCGTTCCGGCGCCGTCGTCGCGCTTCAATCCCTCGTATGCCTGGCCGCTGACACGTCGCGAGCGGGTCGCCGCCGCAAGGACCGATCTGCTGTCGGCGCTGTTCGACCGTCGACCGCCCACGCCGGCCACGGCGGCCATCGTCACCGTGCTGCACGCCGCCGACGGACTCGGGGCGCTGCTGAGCCTCAACGACCGCGGCTGGCGCTGGGTGCACTCACGTGCCACCGAAATCGCCAGCGGCAGCTGGGTCGACGAGTATCCGACGGCGCTGCCCGAGGTCAACCTGGCGGTCACCGCCTCCGCGTTGCGCTCAGCCCTTTCCTAGGGCCTGTTCCAGGTCACCGAGCAGGTCGGCGACGTCCTCGATGCCGACCGACAGCCGGACCAGGTCGTCGGGCACCTCGAGCTGCGAACCCGCCGTGGACGCATGGGTCATCGCTCCGGGATGCTCGATGAGCGACTCCACCCCGCCGAGAGACTCGGCGAGGATGAAGATCTCTGTCCGCGCGCACAACTGATGCGCGGCGTCCCTTCCGCCCTTGAGCCTGGCCGACACCATGCCGCCGAAGCCGGACATCTGCCGGGCCGCGACGTCGTGGTTGGGGTGGCTCGCCAAGCCCGGGTAGAGCACCGCGCCGACGGCGGCGTGCTCGGCGAGGAACTCGGCCACTCGAGCGCCGTTGGCGCTGTGTCGCTCCATCCGCAGCGACAGCGTCTTCAGCCCGCGCATCGTCAGGTAGGCGTCGAACGGGCCGGGCACCGCGCCGGCGCCGTTCTGCAGGAACGCGAACGCGTCGTCGAGTTCCTCGTCATTGGTCAGCAGTGCGCCGCCGACGACGTCGGAGTGTCCGCCGATGTACTTGGTGGTGGAGTGCAGCACGATGTCGGCGCCGAGGGCCAACGGTTGCTGCAGGGCCGGCGAGGCAAAGGTGTTGTCCACCAACACCTTCACACCGGCGTCCGACGCCAGCTGGGCGATTCCCGCGATGTCGGCGATCGACAGCAGCGGGTTGGTGGGCGTCTCCACCCACACCAGCTTGGTCGCGGGCGTGATCGCGGCGCGTACCGCGTCGAGATCGGTCAGCGCGACGGGGGTGTGCGTCACGCCCCACTGCGTGAACACCTTGTCGATCAGCCGGAACGTGCCGCCGTAGGCGTCGTCGGGGATGACGACGTGGTCGCCGGGACGCAGCACGGCCCGAAGCGTGCAGTCGGTGGCCGCCATGCCCGAGCTGAAGGCCCGCCCGAACGTGGCGCCCTCCACCGCCGCCAGGCCCGCCTCGAGCGCCGCGCGCGTCGGGTTGCCGGTGCGGGCGTACTCGTAACCGCCACGGAGCCCGCCGACGCCGTCTTGGGCGAAGGTGGAACTCGCGTAGATGGGCGCGTTGACCGCGCCGGTCGCCGGATCTGGTCGGTAGCCGGCGTGGATGGCCCTGGTCGCGGGACCGTAGGCGCGGTACGCATCTGCCTTGGAACGCTGCTCACTCATCGCCATTCAGGGTAACGGTGTCGAGTATCGGCGAGCGCCGGTGTAGAACAAACAGCATGTCCACGACGATCGAAAGTCTCCTCGACCTCGACACGCTGCTGACGCCCGAGGACCTCGAGCTGCGCACCATGGTCCGGCAGTTCGGCGAGTCCCGGTTGCGGCCGCACATCGCCGAGTGGTTCGAGACCGGCGAGGTTCCCGTCCGCGACCTCGCCGTCGAGATCGGCAAGCTGGGGCTGCTCGGCATGCACCTGCAGGGGTACGGCTGTAGCGGGTCGTCGGCCACCGCCTACGGGCTGGTGTGCCAGGAGCTTGAGGCCGTCGACAGTGGCCTGCGCAGTCTGGTGTCGGTGCAGGGCTCCCTCGCGATGTTCGCCATTCACCGCTGGGGCAGCGAGGAGCAGCGCGAGCAATGGCTCCCCGGGATGGCGGCGGGCGAACTGATCGGCTGCTTCGGGCTGACGGAACCGGACTTCGGATCCAACCCCGGTGGCATGCGGACGACCGCCCGGCGCGACGGATCCGACTGGATTCTCAACGGGTCGAAGATGTGGATCACCAACGCTTCCATCGCCGACGTGGCGATCGTGTGGGCCCGCGCCGACGAAGGCGTGATCGGGTTCGCCGTCCCCACGACGACGCCCGGCTTCAGCGCCCGGGAGATGACCCACAAGATGTCGCTGCGGGCCTCGGTCACCTCGGAGTTCAGCCTCGACGACGTCCGCCTGCCCGATGATGCGAAACTTCCTGGCGCACGCGGCTTGTCGGGACCGTTGGCCTGCCTGTCAGAGGCACGGTTCGGCATCGTGTTCGGCGCGGTGGGCGCGGCAAGGGACTGCCTGGAGACGGCGTTGGACTACGTCGGCACCAGGGAGGTCTTCGACAAGCCGCTGGCCGGCTACCAGTTGACTCAGGCCAAGATCGCCGACATGGCAGTCGAACTGGGCAAGGCGCAACTGCTGGCGTTGCACCTCGGCAAGCTCAAGGACGACGGCAAGATCAAGCCCGAACAGGTCAGCTTCGGCAAGCTCAACAACGTGCGGGAAGCGATCAAGATTGCCCGGCAGTGTCGAACACTGTTGGGCGCCAACGGAATCACATTGGAGTACCCGGTGATCCGCCATGCCAACAACCTCGAGTCGGTGCTGACGTACGAGGGCACCTCGGAAGTACACCAATTGGTGATCGGCGAGGCGTTGACGGGCGTCAGCGCGTTCCGCTGACCACCGTCGACGACAGCTTGTCGGCGAAGGTCTGACGCCTGCGGTCCCACAGCGGCCACAGGAAGCCGACGCCGAGGGACACGACGTCGACGAGGTGGGTCAGATGGCGAATCACCGAGCGCCAGAAACCAATCGGTCGCAGCGTCGTCACGTCGAGCACCTGGATCTTCAGCAGGCTCTTGCCGACGCTGGAACCGGAGCGTCCCTGGCGCAGGCCGAAGTTCCACACCGCGTAGCCGACGACCAACAGCCAGCAGGCGACGAAGCACCACCAACCCACCGTGGTCGCGCCCGAATCACCACATTGCGGGCCGAGATCGCGCACGGACGGATCCCCGTCGCACGACGGGTTTCGCGTCACCCACACCAGCCCGACGGCCAGGAGCGCCACCGCCACGATGGGGAGCCAATCCACCGCGGCCGCCGCCACCCGGCGCGGCCACGAAGCATGGCTCGACATCTCCACGGGAAGCGAACGACTCACGGTTCGACGCTACCGAACGACGATGCCGCCTGCCCGCGCACGGCGGACAGGCGGCATCGTCGAGGCGATCAGAGCGGAACGCAGACCGTCTTGATCAGCTTGTCCACCAAGGACTGACGTTTCTGGTCCCACAGCGGAAACAGCACGGCGACGAGCCAGGGGATGAAGCACACGGCGTAGGCCACGATGTAGATCAGCTCGCGGACGAACGACTTGCCGAAGCCGATCGGCTGGCCCGTCTCCTCGCCGACGACCTTGAACTTCATGATGCCCTTGCCGACGCTGGAGCCCGTGTTGCCCTGCTTGAGGCCGAGGTTCCAGATCAGGTAGGCCAGCGAGACGAGCTCCAGCACCCCGTAGATCGCCCAGGCCACGCCCGAAGGACCGTTGCTGCCCGTGGCACAGAAGTCACCGAGCTGGTACTCGGAATCGTCGGTGATGCAGACGGTTTCGACCTTCTGAAGAGTGACCAGGAAGATCGAGCCGATGCCCGAGAGGATCGCGACGGGAGCCCAGTCGATCAACCACGCAAGAACTCGGGTGAGCCACGGCGTGTACTGCTCGGGCCCGCTGCCGTATCCACCGCCGACCCCGTATCCACCGGGCTGCGCGTAGCCACCGCCGGGAGGCGGAGGCACGTATCCCCCGCCGGGAGGCGGAGGCGCCGGATACCCACCCTCCGGCGGCGGCGGGTAGTTGCCACCGGGAGGGGGTGAGGACGGGAAGTCACCGGGAGGCGGCGATGGATTCGTCATCTCGGTCCTGCCTTTCGTGGGCGTAGAGGGCAGCGTACGAGGGCACGATCAACCGGACCGCCGTTTTGCTGCAAGCCCATGGTCGGTCACGGGGTCAGTGGTGCGACCTGTCCGCCCGTCAGCTTTCGGTAGGCGTGCACGAGGAACAGTGCGGCGACCGGAGCTGCGACCAGAAGGCCGATACCGCAGAGCAGCGCGCCGACACCGACGATGACGAGAGTGATCAGCCAGGTGAGCAGCGCCGGAACGAAGTTGGCCTTGACGATGTCGATGCTCGCCTTGATGCCGTCGATCGGGGACAACCCGCGCTCGACGATCGAGACCGTCGTGAACAGCGTGAAGATGGTGACGATGAGACCCGGGATCACGCAGAGGAACGAGCCGATCGAGCTGGCGATGCCGACGAGCAGGCTGGCGATCAGCACGCTGCCGACGTTGCGCGGCTTGAAGAACGAGCCGATCTCGACCGGTGTCCCGTTGGCGATGTCCAGCAGACCGCCGTAGTAGGCCGACGAGATGGCGCCGCCCACGACGAACAGCACCAGGTAGCCGAGGAGCATGGTGATGATGCTTGCCACGCCAAGGCCCGCGCTGAACGAGTAACTCGCTCCGCCGTCATAGGAGTCGTAGCTGCTTTCCGACGTCGGGGCCAAAGCACCCGAGGCGAAGGTGATGATCCCGTAGAGCGCGCCGAGCACGAGCCCGTAGACCAGCGTCGGCACGATGAGCACGACGGCGTTCTTGCTGAACTTGTTCCACGCCCAGCCGAACGTCTCGCCGATGTCGACCCCGGAGTTGCCGGCCGGCGGGTAGCCGCCGTAACCAGCCTGCGGCGGGTAACCACCCTGCGGCTGGCCCCAATCACCCTGCGGCGGCGGGTAACTGCCAGGAGGGGGCGGTGCGTAGCCACCCTGCGGCGGCGGAGGCGGCGGGTAGTTGCCCTGCGGAGGCGGCGGGTAATTGCCATGCGGCGGAGGGGGCGGCGCGCCATAACCACCCTGCGGAGGCGGCGCTCCGTAGCCACCCTGGGGAGGGGGCGGCGGGTAGTTGCCCTG
>NZ_MVOC01000082.1 GCF_002043095.1 Mycobacterium sp. AT1
ATCCCGATCTGCATCCGAAGTCTGTTCCAATCTCTAGTTCCGCAGGTCTGCGCGAGACGCGGTGTCATTGGTGGCTGGTTCAACCCATTCAGCGCCGCTTCGAACGGCGCCGCGCAAGGGTCGGTTGGTCTTTCGTCGGGTGTCTTGCTGCGTGACGGCAGCATGAGTGAACGGCCGCCTCTTCGTCGCAGTCTGCGGCGGTCGTCACCTATGTCGTCAGTGCGGGGTGCCGTTCTTATCGGGGGCGCCGCCGATCCGCGCCAAGGTTCTCCTTCTGTCGAGGTGCCGCCGCGGCACCGTCAGGTCAGGGGGTACTGGAAGTGACGTCAGAGATGTTCGATCCGAGGCCCGCGCGCGGAACTGTCGTCAAACCCGTTGATGCTCAGCCTCATCGGCTACACCGCAGTCGCTGTCTCGGTGTGAACCGATGGGTGAGGTGAGCTGGCATCCGGGTGTATTCGACGAATGGTGATCAACGTCTTGAGCGTCTTGACGGCAACGGTAAGTTTGCCCAGATCAGGCTGCTCCTCGCCGACGAGTTCGGTCAGGGTTGACGCAGCGTGGTTGACGTCGGCCAGTCCACGCTTTTCCCATTCGTCGATGCGTTGCTCGATCGACAGGCCGGCGGTCGTTTGATCCAGGACTTGCTCCACCAGGCTCTCCTGCGTGTGGTGGATGTCGTCGCGGATTGCCGCTCTGGCCATCATTTGCCACCGATCTTCGCGCGGCAGGGCTTCTGCGTGGGTGACGAGGGTCGAGAATCCCAATCGGTCGCCGAGCGAGAAGTACAACTTCGCAATGTCACGTGGTTCGACTGGTCTCGGATGATCGAGAATCGTGTTGACGATGGTCAAGATTGACTGGGCGCGTGGCATGACGGCCACGCGTTCGGCGATGTCCTCGGGAACGCCGGACTCGGTGAGTCGTTGCTTTCGGGCCCGGAAGGCTGCGAGATCGTCGCCCTGCATCAGGGTGGGCAGTAACGCCAGAATGTTTTGGGCCATCAACCCCATGGTCGAGACAGCGACTCCTGCGTCGAGCAGCGGACCCCTGTTGTTGATCAGCCAGCGCGTTGAACGCTCTACCAACCCCCATACTTCAAGCCGCATTTCGGTCTGGAGTTCACTGCTGATGGTGTTGTCGAGGGCATTGATCTGATCGACGAAGGGGTCGATGTCAAAGATCGCCCGCGACGCGAAGTTTGCCTGCACCAATGCTTCCAGCGGTGCCCCCGTCTCTTCTGCGAGGCGATGACAGAACGTAATGCCCGCGCCGTCAACGAGTCTGTTGAGAATTTGTGTGGCGGTGATTTCCTTCCGCAGAGGATGCTGGTGAATCAGGTCGCCGTAGAGTTCTCGGACGGCTGGTGGAAAGTATTGCTCAGTAAACACGTCGAAGTAGCGGTTGCCAATGACGTTCGACGCCAGCAGATCTGACGTCAGCGCGATCTTCGTGTAGGCCAACAGCGTGGCCAATTCGGGCCCGGAAAGGCCCTCGCCGCGCCCCATTCGTTCGGTGACTTCCGCGGTCGAGGGAAGGAACTCCAGCTCACGATTCAACAGACCGCGCGACTCGAGTTCCCTCATCCAGTCTTCGTGCACGTGCAGGAGAATTGCACTCTCGGCGATCGAATCTGCCAACGCCGCATTCTGGCTGTAGTTGTCGCGGATGACCAGGTTTGCGACGTCGTCTGTCATGGACAGCAGTAGGGCGTCACGCTGACCGCGGGTGAGCCCGTTCTGATTGACGGCCGACGCGAGCAGTATCTTGATGTTGACCTCACGGTCGGAGGTGTTCACACCCGCGGCGTTGTCGATGAAGTCGGTGTTGATTCTTCCGCCATGCCCTCCGCAGCCGAACCGCGCATACTCGATGCGCGCTCGTTGTGTTAGGCCGAGATTTCCGCCCTCACCGATGATGTGGGCTTTAACGGCCCGTGCGACTACACGGATTCCGTCGTTGGCCTTGTCTCCCACCTCGGTGTCGGTCTCGGTGGACGCTCGGATGTACGTTCCGATGCCGCCGTTCCAGAGCAGGTCGACCTCGGCGAGCAAGATGGCGCGTATGACTTCGTCTGGCGTCATCGTGGTCGGTGCCGAATCGGCAGGGATGGACAATGCACGGCACATTTCAGGGGTGAGCGGGATGCTCTTGGCTTTCCTGGAGAAAACTCCGCCGCCGGCGGACAGGATCGACGGGTCGTAGTCGGCCCACGTCGAGCCCGGTGTGTGGAAGAGACGACGCCGCTCCGATCGAGAATACTCTGGGTCGGGGTCCGGATCGATGAAGATGTGCCGGTGGTCGAAGGCGGCGACGAGTTTGGTGTGTCGAGACAGCAGCATGCCGTTTCCGAAGACGTCACCGGACATGTCCCCGATCCCGACGCAGGTGAAGTCCGTTGTCTGGCAATCGATCCCGCGCTCACGAAAGTGGCGTTGCACCGACTGCCATGCCCCCCGTGCGGTGATTCCCATCTTCTTGTGGTCGAAGCCGACCGAACCGCCTGAGGCGAAGGCGTCGCCGAGCCAGAACTGGTAGTCAGCTGACACGTCGTTGGCGATGTCGGAGAACGACGCGGTTCCCTTGTCGGCGGCCACCACGAGATACGGATCGGCCCCGTCGTGGCAGACGACGCCGTCTGGGTGACGGACAGCACCGTCCGTGGTGGAATTGTCGGTGATGTCCAACAGCGCAGCGACGAACAGTTTGTAGCACTCGGTTGCCTCGGCGACCGCCGCCGCAGGTGTGACCGCGTCGGGCAACTTCTTGCAGAAGAAGCCTCCCTTGGCGCCGACCGGAACGATCAGGCTGTTCTTCACCATCTGGGCCTTGGCAAGGCCGAGGATCTCGGTTCGGAAGTCGTCGCGTCGGTCTGACCATCGCAGACCACCGCGAGCGATCAGACCGAATCTCATGTGCACGCCCTCGACGCGAGGGGAATGCACGAAGACCTCGAACAACGGTCGGGGTGCGGGGGTGTCGGGAATTGCGGTGGGTCTGACCTTGAGCGCCAGGCAGCGACTCGTTGCGCCCGATGTGGCCTTGTAGTGGTTGGTGCGGTCGGTCGCGTCGATCATCGTGGCGTACGAGCGCAGGATGCGGTCATGGTCGAGACTGTCGACGGCGTCGATGGCCTTCGAGACGGAGGCCATGGCCTCCGTGACGCGGGCGGCGCGCTGGCCGGTCGGGATGGTGGGATCGAATTTGGCTTCGAAGGCAGAGATCAGCATCCGGGCGACGTCGGCATTGCGGTTCAGTGTGTCCTCGATGGAGTCGGGTGCGAACGGCGACCCGATCTGCCGCATGTACTTGGCGTAGGCACGCAGTATCGATATTTGCCGCCATGACACGCCTGCCCGCAGCACCAGGCGATTGAAGCCATCGGCCTCCGACGAATCGTTGCGTACGGCGACGATGGCCGCTTCGAGCAGTCGCAGGCTACTGGGGTCGACCGAGGCGGACACGCGCAGCGTGAAGTCGTAGACGAACGCTGCCGGGTTCAGCCCCAACAGCTCATAGGCTCGCTCCTCGGTGACGTCGAGCCCGAAACTGGCCAGCACCGGCAATATGTCGCTCAGTTCCACGGGGCTTCCCAGCGTGTAGATCTTCAGACGTGCCTCTTGTGCCCGTTCGGCGTGCTGGGTCAGGTGCAAGCTCCACGGTTGGTCGGTAGGCGTGAGGTTCTCGATGCGACGGAGGTCGCGTGCTGCGGTGGTGGCCGTGTTCTCGGCCTGATAGGCAGGCGGGAACACAGCGGCGAACTTCCGTGCGTGGCCGGCGCCAACCGTCTCGCCGAACTCTGCGCGGGCGGCGCGCACGAATTCGTCTTGCCAGGACTGCGCTGCGTGGCTGACGAGGTCTTCCAGCTCGTCGGCGTCGATGTCGTCTTGGTTCTTGAGAGGGCTGTCGGGCCCCGGGCGTAGGACGAACCGGACCTGGGCGGTCCGTTGCTCCCCCAGTCGTGCGGTGAACTCGACCGAAGAACCGCCCAGGCGGGCGATGAGCACGTCGCTAATGCGTTCGCGCACCGCGGTGTTGTAGTGGTCGCGCGGCATATACAGGATGCAAGTGAGAAACCGTCCGTATGGATCGCGGCGGAGGAACAGCCGCGGCCTGTGCCAGCTCGACGTTGCGACCATTGTTTCGGCGATGGGCAGGAGATCGGTGACCGCTGCTTGGAACAACTCGTCGCGTGGGTAGGACTGGAGAATGTCGATGATGGTCGCCGCGTTGTCGCTGTCCGCGGTGAAGCCACACCCATGCAGAACGGCGGTCGCGGTGTGGCGAATGACGGGGATCCGGAACACCGACTCGCTGTACGCCGAGGATGCGTACAGACCGAGGAAGCGGTGTTCTCCGATGATCTCCCCAGTGGCCGGATCGAAGCGTTTGACGCCGACGTAGTCCAAGTATTCGGGCCGATGCACGGTCGACTTCGAGTTCGATTTGGTCAACACGAGCAGTCTTCGATCACGCGCTTGCTCACCAACGGCTTTAGGAAGGGGTCGCCGCTTCTTCCGTTCCGTCGCCGGCCGCAGAATTCCCAGCCCGACACCCTCCACAGGTTGGAGCAGTTCGCCCGTCGGCGTCGAGGTCAGGTCGTACTGGCGGTACCCGAGGAAGGTGAAGTTGCCATCGGCGAGCCAAGCCAGAAGTTCTCGTGCCTCGGCAATCTCGGTGTCAGAAATGCCAGGTGCGGTGCGGCTAGTGAGCTGGTCGGCGATGTCACAAGCCTTGTCCAGCATCTGCTTCTGATCTGTGGCGGTCTTGCGAACATCGGCGATGACCCGTCGCATCGAGAGTTCGATGGTCTTCAGCTGGTGCGGGTCGGTCTCGCGTTCGACTTCAATTTGGATCCACGCTTCGCGGCACACGGCGCTGTCGGGAGCGTCGGCGTCGACGACCTGGTTTGAGATGCCTCTCATCGTCCAGGTCGTCTTGTCACGCACTACCGAAATCTGAGGGTGAAGAGCCACGTGCACACCGCGCTGTTGGGCAGTGAGTTCCATGACCAGCGAATCGAACAGCATCGGAATGTCGTCGGTGACGATGGTGATCATCGTGTTGCCGCCCTGCGGGAGCGGTGGATCGTCGTGAGCTGACGGTGTCGCCACGTCCACCGCGTCGGTGCCCACGGGGCGCGTGGCGGCAAGTCGGATGTGATTTGCCGCCGTCCGGTACAGCTCTTCGGGGGTGCGGTGGGCGAGATCGGCACCGGGGACCAGTTCGTAGAACGACGCGACGGCACTAGCGGCTGTCGACTCCGACACGGTGTCGAGGTTCAACGGCCACCCCGCGGCGACGACGTTCTGCACTAGCTCCCGGTTGGCGCTGGAGAATTCGCGCACGACATTCCTTTTCTCGCGACGTCATTTCGGGCTTGCCTGCGACCGCCCGTGAAGGGCGATCGCAGGCTGCCCCTGAGATTCCTATGGGCGTGTGGCCGGCAACGGGTGTTGAGCGACCTCTAGGCGGATGCGGCGCGCAGACGCCATGACGGAAGCAGCAGCAGACCCGTCAGCAGGGCTAGCACGGCGAACGAGTAGAACAGCACCTCCGGCCCGAAGAAGCCCGGGATCAGACCGCCGAGAACTGCTCCGATGGAACCCGAGCCGTTGACGAACCCGACGGCTGCTCCCGCGTGGTCTTTGGTCCCGAAATCGACTGCGGCCGTGCCCGATATGACCGAGTCGGCGGCATACATCGACATCCCGATGACGCCGAGGATGACCGCAATCGTTGCGACGTTGCCGGTCGAGGTCAGCGGGATGAAGACCGCGGCGGCAATGGTCAACACGACCATGCTGATGACCGTTGCGGGAATACGCCGCGACTGGAACAGCCGATCGGAGGCCCAGCCAATGATGATCGGTCCCAACACGCCGCCGACACCGAAGGCCACCGGGACGATGACGGCTTCCAGGTTGCTCACCTGGGGTGCTCGTTTAAGGACGATGATCGGACCCCACAGCAGGATCGCGTACCGGGCTGGCTTCAAACAGAAATACGCCAGCCCCAGACGCAGGATCATCTTGTCGCGGGCGGCCACCATGAAGGAGTCACGGATGCCGCGAAACACGCCGACATTCTCGGGCTCGTCGGCGATGATCGACTCATCGGGTCCGTCGACCACCTTGACCGACCCCTCGACCGGGGTAGCGGACGTGCCCTTGCGCTCAGCTACCCACTCGTCGAGGTCCACGTCCCCCAGTCCCACGGACTTGGGTGAATCCCGTTGTGCGATAAACGTGATGACGAGGACGACGGCGACGACGATGGCGGTGGCGGTGGAGAAGAATGCAGCTCGCCAGGTGTGGAAGACGCTGTAGGACCACCACCCTGCGAAGGGGCCCGCCAACAGTCCGCCCAGCGCGTAATTCGTCGTCCACCATCCGAACACCCGGCCGCGTTCGCTGACCGCGAAGAAGGCCGACAGGTTCTTCGACAGCGGAGCCCAGCCCGAGGATTGCGCGAGGCCTTGGGCGATCATCAACGCCGCGAACCCGATAATGGCCGTCGTCACGCCCATCAGAGCGGCGGCAACCGCGGACACCGCCAGACCGGTCAGCAAAACCCGGCGAGGGCCGAACCGATCGGCGAGGGTTCCCCACACGAATTGTCCGACGGCATAGGCGGTCAAGTACGTGGCGTCGAGGACTCCCATCACCGGCTCAGTCATGGCCGTCATCGACGGGTCCCCGAGGATACCCACCTTTGCAGCCGAAAATGCCTGTCGGGTAAAGTAGAAGGCGAAGTAGACGATCCACGTCGCGGCGAAGATCTGTATGCGCCAGCGCCGAAGCTGGTCGACGGTCTTGGTGTGTGCTTTTTGGGGGTCCGACGTCAGGGCCATGAGTTCTTCCGTTCCGAAAAGTGTTGGACAACAGCTGTGTTCAGGCTTGGATCTCGTTATCAGATGGTCAAACGTGCGAGGTTCACGTGCGTCGCCCGACGTACTGGGACCAGGCGAAGTACTTTCTTCCCAGGCCGCAGGACGCCATTTGGGATCGTCGAGAGTCGCCACGCGAGGGCAGCACGATCGGGTAGCTGCCGCCCACGACTAGTCCGGCGACGACGGTCTCTGGTAGCCGCGCCGCCATTTTGACGATCCCGTTGGCAGATTCGATGTTGGGGCACACCAACAGATCCGCATCGCCGGCCACGGGTGAGTCGATTCCCTTGACGCGAGCGGCGTCTCGCGAGAGCGCAACGTCGAGGGCAACCGGACCCAAAGCCTGCGCCCGCGTTTGAATCCGCTCGGCGACCTCGGCCGCCTCGACTGATGACGGCATGGACGAGTTGACGGACTCGGCCGCCGAGAGAACGGCGACTTTCGGTCGGTGAATGCCCAGCGATTCCAACAGATCGATCGCGTTGTTGGCGATCACCTCCTTCAGTGCGACCGAGGGTGAGACGTTGAGCGCCCCGTCGGTGACGCACAACGGCTTGTGATACCCCACGCTGGGCATCTCGATGGTGAAGACGTGGCTCAGCCGACCCCCCTCTTTGGAGGCGCCGCCGCTGCGCAGCACAGCGCGCATCAAGACGTCGGTCTTGATGTTGCCCTTGATCATGAGACCGACGTCGCCCGCTGCGGCGAGGGAGGCCGCCAAGTCCGCAGCAGCCTCATCGCTGTCTACGTCGTGAAACACCCAGTCGGGCAACGCGATCTCAAGATCCGCTGCCAGATCCTGAACGCGCCGCCGGTCGCCGATGATGACAGGTGTTATCAGACCGGCCATGCAGGCACCGTGCACGGCATGTAGAGAGGCGGCGCTCAGGGGTTGCACGACCGCCGCCGGAACCGGGTCGAGGTCGACCGGCGGCGGTTCGTGCAGCAGCGTTTGCTCCATCATGGGCGCGTCAGGATTGCTGCGCCGGGATGGACGTGGACCACACCCGGTGCAGAACGTCCTCGTAGGAGGACAAATCGTCGGTGATCGCCGTCCGGTCCTTGGCGCCGTCGTCCCAAATCCGCAGCTGCGCAGCGTCCTTGTGGAACGGGTGGGCTTGGAATTCGGTGACTTCTGCGGGTGTCATCGGGCCGCCCTGCCGTGCGAGCGAACGGACCGAGGCTGGGCTGAGATTGTCGCCATAGGCCGGATGCGTGGCTACCAGGTAGCGCTTGGCGGGCACGTGCTGGCCGACCAGGTAGGCGGCGCGCTCTGAGATGTGTTCGGCACAGAACAGGGAGCCGATGTACTCGTGGACGCCTTCCCCGTAGTAGTCCAGGACCGCGGGCGCGCGGCCGATGTCGTGCAGCAGCGCGGCGGCGACCACGACGTCGTCGCTGCCGGCGTCACGCGCCTGCTGGGCAGTCTGCAGAGCGTGCTGCAACTGATTCACTGCCTCGTCTTCATAGGGACTCTGCGCAGCAAGACGCAATATGCCAAGGGTGTCTGCAACAGAAAAGTGTGGGCTGGACAACGCATCGGGCCTTTCGTGAAGTGGGACACGGTCACTTAACCGTGTCCAACTTGACTAGTCAAGTGGAATCGAGCCACGGCGATCGTACGGCCCTTCGGTCGATGGCGCGCGTCGAGCGCCGCGATGACGTTCGGTAGGTCACCTCGCCAGCGGTTTGACCCGCTCGGGTCGGGCTTCATCCGCTGGGGAGATGTCTCATCGGCACGGCCGCCGACAGCTGCCGCGTCCCGACCACGCGCCGGTTTCGCGCGTTCAGGGCCGCACCTTCAAGCGGGTTGTGTGCCGTACAGTCCTGGTTTAGGCGTCCTAGAGGGCGAGGCGAGGCTCTACGGATGCGCACCTCCGTGGCAGCGGATCGGCCGCGGGCGTTCATGGGCAAGTGGAAGATTGGGGATGAGGTGGCCGACGACGGCAAGCCGCGCTACCAGACGATTGCGAATCTGCTCGAGCAGGAGTTGGCGCTGTTGGAGCCAGGCTCACTGGTCGCCTCAGAGCATGAACTTGCCAAGCGGTTCGGCATGAACCGACTCACGGCCAAGGCAGCCTTGGAGGAGCTGGAACGTCGCTACCTCGTGCGACGAAGCAAGGGCAAAGGGACCTACGTCGCTCGGCGTCTCCCCTACGTGGTGAGTCCAGGGTCCTCTGCCAGCTGGAGCGCAAGTGTGCGAACCGCCGGCGCAACGCCCAGTATCGCCACCGTCTCCTTGACCGAACGTCCTGCCTCGCAGAGCATTGCCGAACGCTTGAAGATCACCAAAGGTCAACGGGTCTTCATCCTGGTGCGAAGGAGATTCGTCGACGGCCTCATCGCGGGCTGCACCACCAGCTACCTGCCCGGTGACGTGCTGCCTCGGTTTCGTTCGCGCCTGTCAGACGACGCCTCACTGCATGACGTACTCGCAGAACATTACGGCATCGAACCGGTCCGGACCTGGGCAAAGGTTGAGCTGAGGCCCGCCCCGGCCGACGTCGCAGTCCACCTCGAACTGCGCGGAGCGCCCATGGTCCATCGGCTATCCGCCCTCCTGGAGGAACCCCGCGCTCATGGACGGGTCATCGAGTTCGGCGAGACGTGGTTACGCCCCGACGCAGTCGACCTCATCATCGAGATGAAACGCGCTGACTGACGCGGTCCAGCGTCTAGGTGCCTACCGCTCAGCCGGGTCGACACCTGGCGTGACGCTGCCGCATCCCCCTGCAACTCACTTGAAAACCTTGGTCTTTCGCCGCTGCGTCGGATGACACCTGTTGTCGGAGTGGCCAATCGGCTCCCACTGGCCCATCCGGACGAGGTCGGCCACAGCGCCGACGCAGCCGTCGCCGTGACCCCAAGGTCGTAACCGCCGACGCCCGCTGCGTACCTACGTTTCTACTTGACTAGTCAAGGCGGGTTGATTAGCGTCGACCACCGGCGGGCTCGGACCCGTCGCCAACCCACAGTCAGGAGTTGCCTTGAACCTCGACCTCACCGGCCGCGTCGCTCTCGTCGCGGGCGGCAGCAAGGGCATTGGTCGTGCAATCGCCATCGAACTCGCCGAACTCGGTGCGTCGGTGGCCATCGGAGCACGCGGTCGCGAGGCCCTCGACGAGGCTGCAGCCGCGATCGCGGCCGTGGGGGAAGCGCCCTTCGTGTTTCAGGGCGACCTGTGCGACACCGCGACGATCGAGGGCATGACCGCCGAGGTGGTCAAGCACTACGGGAAGCTTGACATCCTGGTCAACAACGTCGGGGATTCGATCATGGGCCACGACTGGCGCACCGGTGACGCCGAATGGGCATCCATGCTGGAAACCTCGCTGATGAGCGCCGTACGGTGCTCGCGCGCGGCGATACCGCACTTGCTCGAGAGCGAGCACGGACGCATCATCAACATCTCGTCGGTCAACGGCCACCAGCCACCGGCCGGCCGCGGCGACTACAACGCCTCGAAGGCAGCAGTCCTCGCCTTCTCCAAGACAATCGCCAACGAACTGGCCCCCAAGGTCACCGTCAACTGCGTCTGCCCGGCACGGATCGACACGCCCCTATGGCGTCGCATGGCGGAGTCGATGCTGGACGACACCAAGCAGACCATCGACGAGGTGCTTGACAGCGTCGCCAAGCGCGACGTTCCCATGGCACGCTTCGGGCGACCCGAAGAGGTGGCCGCACTTACCGCGTTCCTGGCCTCCGATCATGCCGCCTGGATCACCGGTGCCGCCTACAGAATCGACGGCGGCTACACCAAGTCCGCCACCTGATACCTGCCCGGTCCACACGTCGACACACCCCTCGTTCGTATCCCCTTCGCAGAACGGAACTCACCATGAGCAGCTCAGTTCACCATCCCCTCAAGTTCGCAGAGCGCATGTCCCACATCGGATCTGTCGGATCGTTCGACTTCGCAGCCCGCGCCAGGGCCATCGAGGCCGCAGGACACGACGTCGTGCACTTCGAGATCGGCGAGCCCGATTTCCCCACTCCCCAGAACATCGTCGACGTGGCGGTCAAATCCATGCGCGACGGCGCCACTTCGTACACCGCCTCTGCCGGTACCGCCGAAGCCCGCCGAGCAGCAGCCCAATACGTCAGTCCGCGAGCCGGATTCGACATCGAACCGGAGAGCGTCGTCTTCGTCCCCGGCAGCAAGAACGTCCTCTACTTCACCTTGCTGGCCCTCACCGAACCCGGCGACGACGTCATCATCCCGGACCCGGGGTACCCCACCTACCGAGCCTTGGTCGAATTCCTCGGGTGCCGCGCCGTCCCCCTGGCGCTGCGGGCAGAAAACGACTACCAACCCGATCCCGCCGAGCTGGCGTCCCTGATCACCGACAAGACCAGCTTGGTGGTGCTCAACGTGCCCGCCAACCCCACCGGGGGCGCGTTGCGGCGCGACACCGCAGAAGGACTCGCCGCCGTGCTCGCCGAACGACAGGTGCCGGTCTACACCGACGAGATCAACTGCAGGATCGTGTTCGACAGCCCCCACGTCTCCCTCCTGGAGATGCCAGGAATGCGCGACCTCACCATCGTGTCCGACGGCCTGAGCAAGGCCTGGTCGATGTGTGGATGGCGGCTCGGATTCGGTGTGATGCCGCCGCCGCTCGCAGAGCGCATCAGCAAGATCATGGTGCAGACCTCCGCGTGCACGGCGACATTCACCTTGGCCGCGGCCGTGGAGGCGTTCTGCTCCCCCGAGTCCGATCGTGCCGTGGAGTCGATGGTCAACGAATTCCGCCACCGGCGCGACATCATCGTGAAGCGCCTCAACGCAATCGAGGGCATCAGCTGCCACGCTCCCGCCGGCGCGTTCTACGTCTTCCCCGACATCACCGCCACGGGGTGGAGCGAAAAGGAACTGGCCAACGCGCTACTCGACGAGGCCCACGTGGCTGTCCTGCCCGGTACCGGCTTCGGCGAACAGGGCAAGGGCCACATCCGGCTGTCCTTCGCCACCTCCGAGGCCAAAATCGCCGAGGGAGTCCAACGGATCGAGCGCTTCCTCGCCGACAACAAGCGCTGAACCGCCGATCACCAACGCCAGGTATGACTGAGCCCGTCGATCCCGCGTCGCCGATCAGCGACTCGGGGTTGCGCGCCACCGTGGGTCGTGACGGCGCATACTCGACGGCAATGCACCAGCCGGTCGTGACCCTCAACGCCCGCCGCGTACTGGTTGCCGGGCGCGAAAGGTCCGACTGCTACGTCACCATCCGCAACGGTGTCGTCGACGCAGTCACCCGTCACCGGCCGCAGGGCAGCCATGTGGTGGAACTCGGATCGCTGGATCTCATACCTGGCGTGATCGACCTGCACTGCGACAGCCTGAACCGGCGGGTGCAGCCCCGGCCCGGGACCCGGTTCCCCCTGGGCCCCACCCTGCTCCAAGCCGACACGGAGGGGGTATCCAACGGAGTGACCACACAGTGCCTGTGCGTCACGGTCGACGAAGACCTCGTCGAATGGGGGGACATCGACGATCCTTTGGAGTGGTTGCACGTCCTGCAGGCTTACCGCCCTGGCCTTCGGACCGACACCTATCTGCACGTTCGGTTCGAACTCAGCACGCCCGTCGCGGCGCCCCCTGGCGAGCTGCTCGACAGCGACTACACCCGCCTCGTGTCCTACATGGTGCACGCCCCCGGCGTAGGTCAGTACACCCACGACCGGGCGGCATGGCACAAGCTGTACCTGCGCTCTCACCCAGGCTCCAGCGACGTCAAGGAACGTCTGGCCTCCGAGCGGCTGGCCCGCGCCAACGACATCACCGACGCCCGACGGCGCGTGGCCACCGCCGCGCGAACAGCTGGGATGGCGCTGGCATCCCACGACGACATCACCCCTGATGACGTCCTCGCAGCGGCGCAAGTGGGAGCGTCCATAGTCGAGTTCCCCCTGACCATGGAGGCCGCCGAACAAGCCCGCAGCTCAGGCATGGGAGTCATCGTCGGCGCTCCGAACGCCTGGCAAGGACGATCGCACCTTGCCTGGCTCTCCGCACGCACAGCCGTGCGCGCAGGAGTCGTAGACGCCTTGGTCTCGGACTATCACCCCGCCTCGATGCTGGAAGCCGCATACGGTTTGGCGCGCGACAAATGCGCCTCCTGGGCAGACGCCCTCAACCTCGTCACCCAAGGCCCAGCACGTCTTGCCGGGTTCACCGA
Organism: Mycobacterium sp. AT1; assembly: GCF_002043095.1. Classification (GTDB taxonomy): domain Bacteria; phylum Actinomycetota; class Actinomycetes; order Mycobacteriales; family Mycobacteriaceae; genus Mycobacterium. Next base: position 13,075 of record NZ_MVOC01000082.1, read on the forward strand.
CCGCGGCCAAGTAACCGAAGGACTCAGCGCCGACCTCGCCGCCGTCGACATGGCAACTGGCACACCGATTGTGCGCCAGACATGGCGACACGGCACCCCCCGCCTGGGCCTTCCGTGAGCAGCACCCAGTCGTCAACGTGGCCGCCTGCCGTCAACCTCCGGCCCGTGCGCTCTGCGGAAGCGCGACGAGCGCTACTGAGTAGGGAAAGGACAATGGTCGTTCACCGATGCAGATCGTAATCTTTGCCGGCGGCACCGGGGCAGAGCGTGACGTTTCCCTGGCCTCGGGTAGCGTCGTCGGGACCGCGCTGCGCGAGGCAGGGCACGCCGTCACCGTGTGCGACCCAGGCTCACCCGAACTCGTCGTCGACCTCGACAGCCTTTCCGACGGCGTGCCAGTCGACTTCCCTTCACGCGAACAGTTGCAGGACGCCCACCGCGCGTTCCGGGAGCGGTTCTTCTCCTCGGCAACCACAGAATTGCTGCGTGGCACCGATATCGTCTTCAACTGTCTGCACGGAGGCTACGGCGAAGACGGGCGGCTGCACGGATATCTGGAGATGCTGGGCGTGCGCCATACGGGGGCACCATCGCGCACCTGCGCCACGGCGTGGGACAAGGAACTGTCCAAGAGGCTCGTGTCCAGCGCCGGGGTTCCTGTCGCAACGAGTTGGCTGGTCAAACCCGGCGACAATCCATCCGAGCACCCAAGCCTCGCAACGCGTCTAGAACCTGTTGTGGTCAAGCCCATTCACGGCGGCTCGACGCACGGTGTGATGCTGCTCGACCGAGGTCGCGACGTCTTCGAGCTGGGCGACCGCAGCGAAGTCCTCATCGTGGAGGAATTCCTCCCCGGCCGTGAAATGACGGTAAGCGTCGTGCAGAACCAGCCGCTGCCCATCATCGAAATCATCTCTCCGCGAGCCATTTTCGATTATGAAGCAAAATACCAACAGGGCGGTGCCGTCGAAGTATGTCCTGCGGACGTCACCACTGCGTATGAGACCCTCGTCCACGACAGCGCCGTTGCAGCCGCCGCAGCCATCGGGTTCGACGACACCGCATATTGCCGAATGGACTTCCGTGAGAACGGCGACGGCACCCCGACCTTCATCGAGGCCAACTCGCTGCCAGGCTTGACGCGAACCAGCCTCCTGCCTCGCGCCGCCGCCGCCGCGGGTCTCCCGTTCCCCGAACTATGTCAACGGCTCATCGACATCGCACCGTGAGAGCCGGCACCGTCCCTGCGACCACCCTCTGATTCACCCACCAGCAGCAGATCCCATCACGTACACAAGGCGGCACTACCCATGAACAAGACCACCGCAAGCCCGCGTGAATCTCAGCCCACGGATGGCCCCGCATCCACGGCGCCACCCGCGCCGCCACGCACCGTGCAGCCTCCCGCAGCCACGGGTACGGCGCGGGTGAAGCGCGGCATGGCGGAGATGCTCAAGGGTGGCGTGATCATGGACGTGGTGACGCCGGAGCAGGCGCGCATCGCCGAGGGTGCCGGTGCCGTCGCGGTGATGGCGCTCGAGCGCGTCCCGGCCGATATCCGGGCCCAGGGCGGGGTGTCGCGGATGAGCGATCCCGACATGATCGAGCGCATCATCTCCGCGGTCACCATCCCGGTGATGGCCAAGGCGCGTATCGGCCACTTCGTCGAGGCGCAGATCCTGCAGAGCCTCGGCGTGGACTACGTCGACGAGTCCGAGGTGCTGACCCCGGCCGACTACGCCAACCACATCGACAAGTGGCGCTTCACCGTGCCGTTCGTGTGCGGCGCCACCAACCTCGGCGAGGCGCTGCGCCGCATCACCGAAGGTGCGGCGATGATCCGGTCCAAGGGTGAGGCCGGCACCGGCGACGTGTCCAACGCCACCACCCACATGCGCAAGATCGGCGGCGAGATCCGCCGCCTGACATCGCTATCGGAAGACGAATTGTACGTCGCGGCAAAGGAATTGCAGGCGCCCTACGAACTCGTGGCAGAGGTGGCCCGGGCCGGCAAGCTGCCCGTGACGCTGTTCACCGCCGGCGGCATCGCCACCCCGGCCGACGCCGCGATGATGATGCAGCTCGGCGCCGAGGGCGTCTTCGTCGGGTCGGGCATCTTCAAGTCGGGCAACCCCGAGGAGCGCGGTGCGGCGATCGTCAAGGCGACTACCTTCTTCGACGACCCGGATGTGTTGGCCAAGGTGTCGCGCGGATTGGGTGAGGCGATGGTCGGCATCAACGTCGAGGACATCGCGCAGCCACACCGGCTCGCCGAACGCGGCTGGTAGGGGTGCGCCGTCAGCCCCGACAGCCGGGCTTTCGCACGGCGAAGTCTGACCGCTCGACGGGCCACCGCCGAGCCTGGTGCCGCAGCCACCCGCGCCCGCACGGCCGACCGCCCGGTGGCGCAGCGGCCCGGTGAGGCACGAGCATGCGTTCTTGCAGGCTAGTGGCTCCGCTGAGCGCATGCTGGCGCCGCTTTAGTCAGCCGGTAGCCCGCTAGTCGGCGGCCAGGTCGGAGACAGTGTCGCGAGGCCCTTCGGATAATTGCGCGACCACTTCGGGTCCGGCTGCGGCCCGATGGACTGCGCCTCGAAGAGAGGCACCGCCGCCTCGGTCATGCGCAGAGCGTTTCCGGAACGCGTCGAGCGTGACCGCCAACAGGTCCGAGTCGTCTAGCTTGTGATTGTCAAACACATACCCCGCCAGGCACTTAAAGCCGTGCACGAATCCCGAGCCGAGCGAATAGAAGGCCTTGGCGTGACGTTTAACCTCATGAGCGCGGCGCTTCTCAAACTCGGCCAGGTCAGCCTCGGCGATCGGATCGCGGCGCGCCTCCAGATGAAACAGGGCCGGCCCTCCGTGATGTGCTCTCACCCCATGCACGGTCACCGGCACAAGATTTCGTCGTCGACCCACACTGAGCGACGACCACCGGCCCGTCGGCCGCGAAGTCCTAGCGCGCCGCGGAACGTCGGGCCGTACGTGCTGCAAAATCTCACTTTCATGTCCAATTGGACATCAGGTGGACATCTCACTTGAGAATTGGACATCAAACTTGAGAAGCCACATGTGTCGAGATGCAGCGAAGATTGACAAGACACGCCTGGCTACATTGACAAGACTCGGGCGTGTCGCGGGAGCTCGTTAATCTTCGTTGCAAAAGACCAGTTCAGACGGCACAAGCCCTAGGTGAATCGCCTGTATCCCTTGAGCACTTCACGATAGCTCGACAGCTCAATTTCCAACTCTCGCCCAGCGAGCAGCTCGGCCCACGGCTCGGCTCCAAAGCGGGCCACTTGCTCGCGGAAGCGCTTCTCGGATTCTGGGGCTTCGTCGTCCCAGCTCTTCCCGACCGGCTTCCATCGATAGTCATGTACGAAGTTGCCTGCGGCCGGGTTGTGACGATAGCGGCCTTCGTAGCTAGGTAGCAGGTACTGCACGAAACCCGTTCTAAATTCCACATCTTCGCAGTACTCGCTGTATCGCGCATGGTCGGTGTCATTCTCGACTGCAACACCGGTAAGCAGATCCGCCAGGAAATGGCTATTCGGGTACACCCATCCGCCGCCTCCCCAGCGGGGTAGGCGGTTTATCACTTGATCGTCGAGAACGTTCACCAAGTGCAAGACGTCGGCGGCCACGACCGACCGTCCGGGGTGAAATGGGTCGTCCCAGTGGGGTCGCGTCAGGAGCGCAATCAGAACCTCGTCTTTGCCGTCCGCGACCGCTTCGATGCTCGCGACGCGCAGAGCAAGCAACGCCGGCATATTCCGAAAAGCGTCCGACGTCTGAACCATCTGGGGCTTCTGCCTGGTCGGCTTGTCGAGGAGCAGTTGGACGGCCTGTACCCATAGAGTCGTATGCGTGCCGTCGTCGTAACGTACGCCCTGCATAAGGAGCGTCAACAAGGGACGGGCGGCCTCCAACAAGCTGTCCAAGTGCTCATCGATCGACTTAAGATCGTTACTAGCAAGGGGTCTGGCCGCTACGCGTTCATTCACCGAACGGGCGTTGTCCAATATCAGATCGCGCAACTCGATTCTGCGAAGCGGGTCGGGTAGGGCGCGCTTCAATCGCGCGATTGACATCGCCGTGGTCAGCGGAGGCTCTGCGAGGCGGGTGAGAGCTTCGACGCTGGAGGCCAGCGACGTGAACAGGTCGTCAGCATGCGCTGCCGTGACGACGTGACCGCCGTGTAGTCGGAGTACGTTCTTAGCGGTGTCGCTCTTTGATGACCTACTGTCCCAGTAGAGCGGATAGCGACGGGGTGTCGCCTCTAGTGCGTCCACCAATGCCTTGTCCCATTCCGCCGACCATCCGCTGATCAACAGCCCGTATTCGTTGAAGACCTTGGTCAGCAGATCGATCCATTCGTCTGGGTACTGTTCTAGCTCATCGACGGTGTTGCGGAACTCTAGGTCGGCCCAGTCGCCATGCAGTTTGATCACCGTGGTAGCCGCGTGGGCTAGCGGAGTTGCCGCGGCGGTGGCAGTGGCGCGCGAAATTACCTGATAGGCAACACCTTCAGCCTCTAGGGCTTGCTCCATTAATCGGTCGAAGTTGGTTGTCACGATGACTCGCACCCACCCGCCTCTCGCCAACTCGGCAATAGCGTTATGAGCTGCCGTCGGGAGCTTCCGCCCTGCATCTCGATCTTCTTCGGTCGGTATGAAGTATTCCGCCATTAGACCTTGGCGGGCGGCTGACGATGGAGCGATAGCTGCTAGGAGGGACGAGTAGCCGAGCGGTTCGCCGTCACCATGCTCAGCCCACCATGCCTCGGGGTCATTAGTGGCCCACGCGAGCGAGTCCGGGTCGTCGGGGGCCGCCGCGGCCGCTGTCTTCTGCACGAGGTGCTGGACGATCTCCCATCCCGTGCTTATGCCCGCACTTCTCGAGGCGCCCGAGCCAAGCAACAGGGCGTAGACGCCAGGTTGCGCATGAATTCCGGTCGCGAGCATGATCTTTGGCGACAAAGCGTTACTGGGTGTTAGCGAAGACAAGTGAGAGCCCCTAAGTTTGGTCTGTCTTGCAACTCTGCGATTGCGGTCAGAGCTTTTGGGCGATTACACCAGCCAGCGCCACAAGCCCGAGAAGGCCAAGTACGAGAAAGCGAATCGCCCATTCGGCACATCTAAATTTTCGCTGTGCCACAACAGAATTGGCGTGCACTTGGTGGCCGATATGACGCACAAGATCGTCAGGTGTAGTTGTAAGGGTATGCAGCACAGCCGCGTAGCTTGGTGCGTCACCTTTGAACCCGCGCGCAATGTCGTGAAAGAACAGCGGGTTAATCAGTTCGTCGGCGGCCTTCTTCGATCGCTTAAGCCGCAAACGGGGGAACAGGCCCGCGACTGCTGCGCCTGCGGCGCAGAGGACACCAACAAAGCAAATGACGGCGCTCATATTGAACCAGATACTTCGGTGGACATCGTTCTTGACCAGGTTGAATAGCACGCCGCCCGTCACCCCCGCGCCAGCGAGTGTCGTCGCAAGCTTGGTCTCACTGTGCCGAAGCCATTCGTTTACTAGCGTCAGCGCCTTCCACGCGTGATCGGGGTTTGTCGCAGCTGGCTCAGGTGGTTGGACTCCAGACACGTCATCAATCTTTGACCGTCCTCGCAGTTTCATGGGGCGAGTCCACGGCGACGAGCTTGGATAGCTGTGCGCCCAGTCCTCGCCTTCGCTCGGATCGCGTCACGCATCTGGCTGAGCCGGAGCGCGGTTCGCAGTGCGTCGACATCATCGCGGCGACGACTTCCGGCGAGGACTGCGGCACAGTATTCCTCGCCGTGAGTAGAGCACCAGCGGGAGGTTAAGACTCGGCCCTGAGCCTCAGGATCACCTTCCGGCAGCCTCTCAATCTCGGTGTCGGCCCAGATATCAAGGCTAGGTCCGGTCCCGCATGGACAGCTAATGGCGACGTAATCGATCTTTTCTGCAACGTCCCACACAGTGCCAGTGACGACGAGTTGCTCGGCGTCTGCGCCCTGGGCTGCCTTAGCCGCATAGTTCACTGCCTTTCCTGCCCACACTGGCTCCTGCTGAGCGGGATTGCGCGGTGTACCGATACGTTTCGCAAGCAGCGGACTGCTTGCGATCCCAACTTTGAACCCGGTGTCGGGCAGGTCGGGCCATTTTTTCTGTAATCGCTCCGTCATACCGGAACCGAACGTCTGTATCGTAATGCCCGCGCACAGCGCGCGCTCGTACCGCAGACTGCCCCAAAAAAGAGCGAAGGCTCCGTCACCCTGAATTGCCAAGAAGTCTGCGTTGAATTCGTCGAAAGTTTTGACCACTCCTCCTGTGCTCGCCTGGTAGATGCTGGCGGTGGAAGCAGCCCACTTTCCCGTTCCCAACTTCGTCGAGTTCTTGAGGTCAGCGACGACCGCGACCGCGTCGTCGAGTTTGTGCCACCGGCGAGCCGTAATCGGCAAACCCTCGACGTTGAGGCTGTCTCCCTTCGCGACCACCTCCGGGGTCGACGACAACTCCGTCTTGACCTCATCGTCGAGCTCCTCAAGCAGTGTGCCGAGTTCGAAATTGCCCATCCAGATACCAGCCCTCCCGCGAATCGCTGTGTTCGAAACAGGCTAACGGCAACGTCTGACACAATCCGGTCGGATCAAGACCATTATTCGTATCGCTGTCCGATCCTGAGAGCTGGCGGGCAGCAGCTCCTGTTAGGTGATGGACGGCCGGATGGTGGAACGGGCTTGAACAGTTAGGGGCGGAGAAGATGAGTTTGCAAGAAGAATTAGAGACTTACGTTGATGAATTTTTCACAGCCAGCTGGAAACGGCGAGCGGGAGAACAGGTGCCCGATCAGGAGGACGTCGCGCTTGGCAACGAGGCCGTCGAACTGGAGGCCACTGTGCTGTACGCAGATCTTGCGGGCTCAACGAAGATGGTCAAGGAAAGGTACGACTGGGTAGCTGCAAGTGTCTACAAGTCGTACCTCTATTGCGCCGCAAAACTCATTCGCGCCAACGGCGGCAGCATCACTGCATATGACGGTGATCGGGTAATGGGAGTCTTCATCGGCGGATCGAAGAACAGTAGCGCAGCTATCTGTGGGCTTAACATCAACCACGCAGCATCCGAAATTGTGATGGGTCGCTACGCGAAGAAATGGCCGGACACAACGTTTAGCCTTAAGCAGCGGGTTGGAATCGATACTTCGAAGCTATTCGTTGCGCGAACGGGAATTCGGGGAACGAACGACCTTGTGGGGGTGGGTAACGCTGCAAACAACGCGGCCAAAATGGCGGCGCTCGACCCAAAATACCCCACATACATCACGGCGGACGTGTACACAAAGCTAAATGAGTCGGCGAAGCTGAGCAATAAAGACCGCAGCAATATGTGGACCGACTTGGGCTCTTCGGACATGGGATACACGATCTATGGTTCCACCTGGTGGCGGTCACCATAGTCGCGCTTTCGTGGCCGTCGACGAGCCCGGCTCTGCCGAGCCGCGAAACAACGCTAGACTACGGTGCCCTCGATGCTGGCGATGCCCCCTTGGCTACCGCAACCGTCAGAACCATTGCGCGAGCTGCGTATTGGCGAGCACCTCGCGACCTACCGTTTCCTGAACGATTCGCTTCCGCGCGGCGAGTACCCCGACGATGGCGTCGGCTAGGTCCGTGTGTAGCCACTTGTAGATCCACACGGCCAGCGTGGGATCAGGATTGCGGGTGTTCTTGTCTCTGCGCTGGACGCCCATATCGAGAGTGAGTTGGTACAGGCCGCTCGCTGCGAGCAGCGGCGGCAGTCCGAGCACGGCGGCTCGAGTGGCCGCCGTGCGGGCGATCCGGAAGCCTCCAACGTCGATGTCGCCGAAGTAATACAGCCGAGGCGGCCGGGCGGGTTCGGCGGCCAGTGCGGCAAGCCGGGTGGCGACTCCGTTGCCGGAGCCCCAGATGATATGGCCGTCGAACCCCAGGTCCCTCGCGCGGCGGCCCAACGAGTGGTAGGTGGTGTAGTTCTCCAAGATGAGCCAGTCGCCGGCCCCGTAGGTGAAGCGTTCCACGGTGGGCCAGCAGAGATAGGTTTGCAACAGATCCAAGGTCAGCCGCCCCGGTCCGAATAGTGGACCGGAAACCCTTGTCTCCAGGAGTTTCTCGTCGCCGAAGATCTCAAGTGAGCGTTCTCTCAGGGGCACCGAGATACCGCGGCGCCGCGAGAGCCAGGTATTGATGGACGTCAAGAATCGCTGATCCGATCCCGTCAGCTTCCCCTCATCGAACAAGGCTGCAGCCCAACGAAGGTTGGCGTGCCACACCGGCGCGGTCGTCACGACTCGCGTCGCGCGGGCGGTGGCGGCCCGCGTCACGTACAGCGGCAACGCCGGCACGGCGGTGGTGTCCCGTTTCGTCCTGGGGAGTGTGACGCGGCCGCTGCCCTCGAGGTGGTCGATTGCCGCTTTGATTCGGGCTCGCCAGCCAACGGTAACTGCGCCCGTACGGTCGACTGCTGCACCGGCTTTGAGAAGTACGGGCAGAGGGACGCGGCGAGTCCTATGGGCGTCGATGGCGTTCCACAGCGCCTCGGCCAACATCGTTTCAGGGTTCACGGCGCACCGAGGAGACCGCGTCAAGGACTTGGCGTGAGGTTTCGTCGTCGGCGGTTACGTAGGCGCGGCCGGCGCGGGTGGTCGAGGGACGTTTGTGCATGGCCGCGATCCGCGGGAATGTGGTGACCGCTCCGAGGTCACCGATCCCTGTCCAGTAAACGAGTTGCACACCATTGGCTTTCGCGACTTTGCGCTGCAATTCCAGGAAGGGAAGGTAGTTGGCCTTGCCAACCGGGTTGTCCAACGGCAGGACCCCGCCCGACGAGGTAATCCGGTCCTCGGTGCGTTTCTCCGCCCGCAGCCGCGCCATCACGCAGAACAGCACCAACGACGCCGTGAGATTCTCACCCCCCCCGACCACTTGCGCATGTCGCCCACCGGTGTGCGCGTCCTGGACTGCTCAGGTGAGGGTTTGAGGACGGTGGCCTTGAAGCCCTCGGGCACCGACGCGTCCGTGGCCCGCCACAGCAGTTCGGCGGGGTCTTGTTCGACGGCGCGACCGCTGACCATGGTGTCTATGAGATCGCCCACGCGCAGAGCGACCTGCTCGCGGGTGGGGTGGTTGCGCGGTGAGACGTCCAGGAACCGTTGGTGATCCCATTCCCCGATGCCCTCGGGCATCTCCGAGAGCGCCGATGCACGCCGCAACACCGTCAGGGCGTCCACCACTAAATCGGTCATCTTGTTGCCGATATTGGCCTTGGTCTCCTCGACCTGCTTGAGCTGTTCGCCGATCTGCGTGGCGCGCAGCCGAAGGTCGTCGGCTAGGGTTTCGGCGTTCTCGGCGACGCGTCTAATTCGGGACTTGTCGCGCAGCATCTCCCTTAGCCGGCGCACCGCCTGGCCATGTTCATCCTCGGCGAGGTGGACGAACCGGTCGGCACTGGCCCACTGGCCGAGCTCGTCGGCGGACGATTCGAACTCCTCGACAGCCGCGGCGTGCAGATCGCCTGCGTACTCGAAGTCTTTGTGCACAGCGGTCACGATCGCCCGCACGGCCTCGTAATCGGCTGGCAACACCAGATCGACCGGTTCGGATGAGGCGTGCACCTTGTCCAGCCGGGACGCCTGATCGACGAGGGTCCTCGAACGGGCCGTCTGCGCGGCCAGGGTTGCCTCGTCGGCCTTGAATTCCTGTTCACGGCGCCACCGCTGCCCTTCGAAATCTACGGCGGTGGCGTTCGTTTCGGCGGCGAGACTCTCGGCGTGGGGCCGGTCTGTCGGCTCAACGGGATCGAGGTCCTTGCGACCGTGCCGACTCTCGAGGTTGCGCACGGCGTCCTTCAAGACCAGTTCGGCGGCGGAAAGGTCGGACTTGGCCGCGCCGTGCGCCATGTTGGCCTGCGTGGCAGTCGTTGCGGCACGTTGCCGGGCCGCAGCCCGGGATCCTTCATTGGCGGCGTCGGTGGACGCGGCAAGTTCAAGGGCTCGCACCCGAACCGGCTCAAGGTGGCTTTCCCACTGACGCGCCGCGCCCTGAACTTCGCGTTCCGCCTCTTTGACCGCGAAGCGCAGCACCTCTTCGGGGAACTGTTGATGCAGTTGCTGTTCGGCCGCATCCCGGGCGGCCCGCGCCTCCGGCTGTGACAGTTCGCAGGGTTGTGGCGGCGGCAGGGCTTCCAGCTCAGCGCGCCAGTTGATTCGGTTCCGATCCACCTCCCCGCGGTGGACCAGTACGTCTGCTCTGGCGGCTTCGGCGGTCTTACGTTGTTCCCGGGCGCGGGCCAGGTGTTCGTTGGCAGCGGCGAATTCGACCGGGATCTGTTCGAGTCGCTGTTGGGAGGGCACGACGACGTCGAGTTCGGTCACCGCGAGATCGGCAACGTTCGGCAATGCCTCTTCTGCCTTTACCGCGCGCGCCCGCTCCTGGAAAAGGAGATCGGCGATCGCTTTGACCTCCTCGTCGAGGTCACCGCACAGCATTTTCGTGGCGGCGGCACGGTCGCGAGCCACCTGCAGGGTGACAGTGCTGGTGTGTACGCGCGCGCGCAGGCCATCCATGCCGTCGGCTGGCACATCCTGCGCGAAACCCGAGATCTTCGACAGCAGGGCGTCATCGGACCGCCGCAGGGCGTCCACGGCGTCGCGACGCTCGACGGTCTGACCAAATGTCTCGGTCCGGGTGCTCAATTCCATTGCCGCCGCGCCAATGTCATACATCGCCGCGGCCGGGCCGAGGATGAACTGCGGTGCAGGGTGTCCTTCGAACACGCTGGCCGGAGACAGCACCACCACGTCGTCGACGGGGGTACGGATTTGGTGTGCCACTTCAGCCAGATCGTCGGTGTGCACGATCACGCCGTCCACGACGGCGGGCAACTCGGCGATGACTTTTGCGTGTTGATCAGGGTCGATGTGCTGGGCGAGGTAGCGCCAGCCCGGTACGGCGGTGACACTGGCCGCAGCCAGTTCATCGACGATCTGCTGCACCCGCAGGCGCGGAGGCAACAGCCCGTCGGTCTTCAACGAGTGCAACGCCCGCTCGCTGGCGGCGATGCCCTGGTTGAGTTCGAACATCTCCCGCTCGGCGTCTGCGCGCGCGTGTTCCAAAGCCGCTATCAGGTCGGCTGATTCACTCTCCAGGTCAACGTCACCGGTCTGCATGAGGGCCCGCACCCGTGGATCATCGGCCAGCGCCGACGCCCGACCCGCCAGGGCCCCTAGTTGACCCTCGAGTTGCCGATTGTCCAGATCGGCGACCGTCGCCGCCTGATGCTCTTCCTCGTAACGCGCCGCTGCGGCTTCGGCGTCGGCTTCCTTCTCTCCTTGGTGGCGCTGCAGTCGCTCTACAGCGGTATGCGCCTCGCCGATGGTCGCGCTCAGTCGGAGTTCGGCGGCGGCCAACGTTTCCCCGGCAGCCAAGACATCGCGATCGACGAGCCGCTGACGGCTCTTCTCGAACTTCGCGATGTCGGTGCGAATGGTCTGTTGCTCAGTGTCGAGGAGCATGCGGCGTTGTTGCGCAGACTCGAAGGCCTCTTCAGCATCGTCGATCACGCCTTCGTATTCGGAGATGTATTCGTCGTACTCATCGATCTCCAGTCCGGCCAGGGTCACATCGGCGTCGATCGCTGCGGCCAGGTGCGCGCGGGCAGCGCGTACGCGGTCCTGCAGCGGCTTGGCCGCCTGCGTCTTCGCCTCCAGCGCGGCCTGCTTCTCGAAGAGGTCGGCTCGCCTGGTAATCAACTCGGTGTGCTGTTCGACGGCCTGCCAAGCATTCTCGGTGAGCTCTGCGGTTACAGCCATTGTTCGCGCCTGCTCGGCCTTAGACCGCGCGGCGGCGACGCCGAACTCGGCAGCCTTCATCAGATAGTGCAGGCCGCGGCCGCGCTGCAGGTCGATCTCGCTGCGGATGGTGCGCAACGCGTCCTCAATGATCCCCTTGCGAATGTCGGCTTGCGCGGCGAGATCTGCAGCCACCGCGCTGGCATCGAGCAGGGCCCGTTTGTGCCGGCTGGCGCGTAGCCGTTCATCCTCGAGGGTGCGCACGGCGTCGTCGCGGTTCGTGCGTTTGGCACCGAGGGTCAGCACCCGGGCTTGCGCGTCGTCACAGAACTCTTTCTCCGCCAGATACATCGGACGTTTGGCGATCTCGGCGGCGGTGTCCTTGAGCAGGTCCCGTACGGGTTCGATTTGTTCGTGGTTGCCGACGAACCGCAGGAGGTATCTGACGAACTTGCCAGGTGAGTCGATCTCGGCGAAGAGGCCGTCGATGCCGCCCTCGGCGGCGTTGACGAGAAGAAAGTACTCGAACAGTCCTGGGTCGAAGCGGCGTTCCCGCAGCGCGGCGTGCCACTCACCGATGGTCTGATTGACCACCACGGCATTGACGCCTTGAACTGCCAGCCCGCTGATGTGACTACAGAAGCGTTCGCGATCAAAACCACCGCCGGTGCGGAAGGTGAAGGGCAGCGTGTCCAGGGTGGCGCCGTCGATGTCGGGGTCGGGGCTGATGCACCACCAACTCCTTCGCAGACGGTCCTTGCCGCCGCGGCTGTTGTAGTCGACAGGCCTTGTGCGGCCGTCCCATTCGTACACCGCGCCGGTGAGCAGCAGCTGCCCGTCCGGGCCGACCCATTCAGCAACCACATGAGCGGTGTCGCCGCTGAGGATCAGGTCCTCTAACGATCGATTCTTGGTCTTGTGTGCCAGGAAGTCACGGCGCCCGGGGCGAATCAAGGCCAGCAACAACGACAACATCGTGGTCTTTCCTGCCCCGTTGCGCAGCCACACGATGGTATCGGTGGGATCGCCGGCGACGTCGGTCAACTCCACCATCAGATCGGCAAATCGGTTGTCGCTCACGCCAACCGAGTCCAGATACATCCGCCGCAAACGAAACATCAGCTGCCCACCGACCTGCCGGCGGCATCGCTGACTTCGGCGATCAACACCTCCGCGACCTCCGCCAGACCGATTCGGAAGCGGTCATTGAGCACGAATGCCTCACCGGAGGCATCGTCCAACGCCGGTTCACGCCGCGCGCGGCCTTGCGCGGTCAAAAAGGTCAGGGTTGCGTCGACGTACCAGCGGTGGCATTCCCGGCCGACCCGCCCGTGGTCGGTGAGCAGCACCTGTGGAAGGTCGTGCCAGGCGCGGGCTGCCGCACCGAGCTGACCCTCGGCCTCCCCGGAATCGGCGTCCAGACCGATGAGCCCCTTGATGCGCTGTTCGAGGAACCGCTCGATGTCCAACGCCCGCACCGGCCGGTTCGCCGAGTCGATCAACGTCTCCCCGTTGGGGTAGGCGTAGGTGATCAAACCGAGCAGGACCAGCCCGAAGCACCGCCGATCCCGCAGACGCTGTTCCCCACTCTTACGCACCGGAAGCCCAGAATTGTCCAGCGTCACCGCGAACGGTGAATCGACCTGGCCCGACACCAGCAGACCCAACTGAGGGCTGACCTGGTGCACCTCCAACCCCAGACCCTCGGCCACCCGGTCGACCAACTCGGCGAATGGAAGATCTACCTGGAACCTGTCCAGCAGATCGCGATACAGACTTCCCGGCGTCGGACGATCCCTGGGAGACAACGCATGCCGGATCAGCCGCGCGGCTGCCGAAACGTCGGCGTGGTTCACGACGTCCTCACCGTCCCGAGATCCAAGGCATCCAGGGCGGCGGATCGCGCCAACGTCAGATCCGGACCGCGGTAACGGTCATCGGCGAGGACGTGATCATCGGCGACCGCAACGAGTGTGGAGACTGCGGCCGCCAGGTCGGCGCTGCCGGGCTCATCATCATGGGCACGATCCTCACCAGCGACGAACACCCACAGCGCCGCACCCCACAGCACGTCCAACAAACGATCCGGATCTTCCACCTCCCCGGCCCGTGACCGCGCTACACCGAGCAACTCCGACACTCGAGTCGGGCGCTCGCCGGCCACCGATAGAACGTCTGCCGCGCAGCGGGCGATGTCCTGCGGGATCGAGTCTCCTGGCGGCTCACCGAGTTCACCGGGATCGTCGACCTCGGGGGGACGGCGATCGTAACTCGTCGGTACCCGAAACAGCAGGTCGGTGAGATCGCCCAACCCCCAACACACCGGCGTCGGCGGCGCCACCACACCCTTTACCAACACACCAACCGCTGCGGCGAAGCGGTCATCGGCTGCAGCAAGACCCGGCTCGAAGACATCACGGGCCATGTCAATCGTAGAGGCGAGACCGCGCGGACGGAACCGCTGCGTGTTCTGCGCCTCGAGGAACACCGGGATTGCCGACAGAACGAACCGCTCCAGCCGGGTCCACACATCTCCTCCGATGCGGACCTCATCGGAGATCTTGCGGCACGCCTCCGCCGCGGCCGGATCATCACCCGCCTGGTTGGCCAGGGCGGTGAGTTGCCGGTCCCGGTCGATCTGCAGCCGTATCTGACCACGCACCTCACCAAGCCACTTCGGCATCTCGCCGTGCCAGTCGACGGTGCCGACATCGCGCTGCGTGTCGGCCAACCGTTCCCGCAGACTTGCCGAGAGCCCTCGCGCGGTTCGGGTGGCCTGCCGCGCCGAGTCCAGCGCCTTGTCGAACTCGCCGGCCTGCATCTGTATCTCGACCAACAGCTTCAACGCCAACGCCCGGTCGGCGAGATCGGTGTTCAGGGCCTGCAGATACAGCAGAATGGCCTCATCGGTCGCGGTGACCGCGGCACCGGACTCACTGTCCACCATCCGCAGCAAGCGGAACCGGAAGACGTCCGCAGCTACCCCATCGCCCGTCCCGTCGACCTCCAGCCACGTCACCTCATGAGGACGACCGTCATTGAACACCGCACTGAACACCAAGCGCGCGACCTTCACGAACGGACGACTGGGATCGTCCGGGTTCATCCGCCGCGCCACCTGCGTCAGATGATCGGTCACCGAATCTAGACTGACCGACCCCTCCAGGCTGGCCTGATTGTGGACGATGTAGTCGATGAGCCGCAGCGCCAGCTGCGCCAAGTCATAGCTGCGATGATCGATGTCCGCGCGCGGCGCGGCCCGGTTCAGCAACTCAAACACCGGACCCAGCAACTGCAGCGTCTTCCACCGATCCTTCAGATCAGCGCTGTTCGCCATCGGAATCCCCCACCATGTACCCCTTGGCAGAAGACGGTAGAGCATATGTCCGACACCATTGAGGTAACGCCGAAGTCGTGATCGTTAGCTAGCTAGCGACCACTCGCCCTCGCCCGGAACGTGCCCTGTGTCGTGACAGGCCATTCCGCTCGCCGGACAACAACGGTTCAAGCGGCACCGCTCACCGCCGCAACGAAAGCCATGCGCCGAGATGTCATCTCGGGCTACGTCTATCCAGCTCCCGGCAGGTTACGTCTGGAACCACAGTTCGCCTTCCCGACTGGGCGGGCACGCTGCGGTTGGTAGGCAGTGGAGGGATGTGCGCCGCGTCATCGACACCGCTTGGCCGCTCACCTCGCGTTCCCCGCGGTCGGTCGGTGCGAGACGATAGTTGTGTGGCGAAGAAGGCACGAGATTTGCGGACGAAACGGCACATCAAGGTCGACGACGCGGCGGCGGTGATCGCAGCGTTCCAGTGGTGGGCCAACCAACCGCCAACGCGCAACCCAGGAACACAGTGGGCTCAAGACGTGGCCGAGATGATCTTCGCGAAGTGGTCCGACAGCCCCGTCGTTCTGCGGGTCGACGGCGAGTTCGCCGTTGATGAACGCAAACACCGACGTGGAGCTGGTGCCCGATTGGTTGACGCGGTTCCCATTCGACACCGTCGCCTACAGCCTCGCCACCCCATTGTCATTGCACGACGGCCGTCGCATGTGTCATTACCTCGGAATGGTGGTGGCCGGGACGGTCAGCGAGTATCGGCACGTGGGCGATTCGGAGCCAACGCCGTCGCCGGGCAAGTTGAAACTTCGGGGGTCTGACGGTCGCGGCGTGTTCACCTCGTACACCAAGATCCCTGCGGCGCAAGGGGTGCGGTGCATGTGGGTGTATCAGGAGGAGGGCGATCCGAGCCCGCAGCTGCAGAGCGTGACATTCCCACTTCGCGGTGATCTGGCCGTGACAACGCTCGCCGATCTGATCGAGGCACAGATTGAAGGCGCGCACGACGCGGGAAACTCCGACGGCGAGGAATTGCCTGTTCTCATCCCCCTGTCGTTGTCACTGCTCCTGTACTCGGCGGCGGGAGACCCCGAAATCGACTGGCCGCCCCCGGAGCAG
This sequence comes from Mycobacterium sp. AT1, assembly GCF_002043095.1. Lineage (GTDB taxonomy): Bacteria > Actinomycetota > Actinomycetes > Mycobacteriales > Mycobacteriaceae > Mycobacterium. The sequence continues at coordinate 29,340 of NZ_MVOC01000082.1, forward strand.
ATCTCTCGACCTCAGCAGATCAGCCGCGCCCAGATCGGCAACCTGGGCTGGCGAACCGGTGCGTCGCTGCGGCAGTACCGACGGCAGGTAGGCGAGCAAAAGGGCGACGTGGGCATCGCCGGGTGGAGACTCCCGCCACACATCCGGATCGCTCATTGGCATCGGGTCCGCGTCGCCGAGCGAGATGAGAACGGCAACGTCATCGGAGACCGGCTGGGCGTCGAAGGCATCGATTGGCACTACGAACTGCGCTGGTATCCACCAACCCCAGTGAATGCCGACGGCGGCGCCGCCCCAGCCGTCCGCGACCTGAACTAACCAGATGCTGCGCAACTTTCGCGTGTAGTTCGGCGCGGCAGCTGCGGCGCCAACTCCTTCAAGAGACCGCCGATAACACCCGATTATGTCGCGCGTAGCTCACCACGCTGCTGACGCCGCCGACCGGTGTCGGAGCAGACTGTCATGATGCTTGCGGGGAGGGAGCTGACAATTGACTTCGGACCACACCGTTGACGCAGAACCAACACCGAAGAGCCTGCTGGCAAGGTTTCCGCTGGTGGCAGCTGAGTGGCATCCGACGTTGAACGGTGATCGTGACACGGATTCCGTAACCCCCGGCGCCAAGCTGAAGGCGTTCTGGCTATGCCCGGCCTGTGGTCACGTCTGGCAGGCCCGGGTGTCCAGTCGCACTCACGGCCACGGCTGCCCCGCATGTGCCCGCTGCGAAACCGGGCGGCTGAAGAGCCTCCCCCAGCCGGGCGGTTCGCTGGCAGAGCGGTTCCCCGACGTGGCCGCCGAATGGCATCCCAGCCTCAACGGGGACCTCACTCCCGAAACGGTCGGCTACGCCAGCAACAAGAAGGTCTGGTGGCTCTGCGGAAGCTGCGGTCATGAGTGGCAGATCTGGGTCGCCAGTCGCAGCGGCGGCAGTTCGTGCCGCAAGTGCGCGCACGCCACGTTGCGCAAGCCGAAGCCTGGCGGTTCGTTGGCCGAGCGCAACCCTGCGGTTGCCGCGGAGTGGCATCCCACGCTTAACGGCGAACTCACGCCCACCGACGTGGCGTTCTCGGCGAAACGGAAGGCGTGGTGGCGATGCCCTGGCTGCGAAAACGAGTGGGAGGCCTCGGTGGGCAATCGTGCCGTCGGCGCTGGCTGCCCCAGATGCAGTCGCCGAGGACGCCGCGCTCATGCCGCGACACCCAAGACGCACGACACAGGCAACGGTCATTCGCCCACGGACAACCCGCAGGCCTCACCGCTGGAAGATTCCGAGCGGGCACTGCCTCCCCCGCAAGTGCCAACTGGCACCGCCTTGTCGGAACGCTATCCCGAGGTCGCAGCGCAATGGCATCCCGTCCAGAACGGAGCACTGCACCCGGCCGAATTTCGCTGGGCAAGCAACGTCCGTGCGTGGTGGCTCTGCCCGACATGCGGACACGAATGGTCGGCGATCATCATCAGCCGGACACGTGGGGGTTCGGGCTGCCCGAAGTGCGGGCGGCGCCGCGCCGGCGCGGCGCTGGGGGCACCCAAGCCCGGCCAGTCGCTGGCCGAGCGCCTGCCTGAACTCGCCGCGCACTGGCACCCCACCCGAAACGGAGAACTCACCCCGGCCACGGTCACCGCGAAGAGCGGCAAGCGCGCCTGGTGGTTGTGCCCCGACTGCGGCAACGAGTGGGAAGCGCAAATCGGTAGTCGCGCTTCGGGTTCCGGTTGCAAGGAGTGCGCGACCCAGCAGTCGGCAGGTGCCTATGCGAAGCCGAGGTCAGGACAATCGCTGGCCGAGCAGGACGACGAGCTCACCAGCCAATGGCACCCCACCCGCAATGGCGACCTCACCCCAGCCGATGTCACGGGCAACAGCGGCAGGAAGGCGTGGTGGTTGTGCGCCCGGGGCCACGAATGGCAGTCCATGATCAACAACCGCACCAAGGCGCGAGGCTGCCCGAAGTGCATCCTGTGGGGCACTAGCGCCGAGGAGATCCGCTTACGCCACGAACTCACTGCGGCCGGGGCGCCCATCGAGGTCGAGCACACGGTCATCCGACCGCCCAAGGGCAGACCACTGAACTGCGACATGGTCATCCCCGCGTGGAACGTCGTGATCGAATTCGACGGCAACAGATTTCACAAAACCCCCGAGGGTCGCGAGAAGGACCGACGGAAGACGGCCGCATTGTCCGCGGTGGGGTGGACGGTCATCCGCGTGCGAGAGAAGCTAGAACCAATCGGTCCGTGGGACGTCGTCGTGCCGAAGTTCTCCTCAGAAGTCCTCCGCGCCAAGGCCGTTCTCACGATGCTCGACCAACTGGGTCACCGCGCCGCACGCCACGATGACTACCTCGCCACCGACGCGGCGTGGGCCACCACGATGGCCGAGGACGAGATCCGACGACCCCGTGCCCGCTCGCTGGCCTCGGAGTTACCGACTTTGGCCGCCGAGTGGGACTACGTGAAGAACGCCCCGCTGACACCTGAGCACGTGACCGTCGGCAGCGGACAGAGGGCGTGGTGGCTCTGCCAGGTGTGCGGCAACGGTTGGCACACGGTGATCGGCAGCCGCGCAACGGGTGTCGGATGCCCGGCGTGCGGGCGCGCATCCAGCCTTCGGGCCAGACGGACACCCAAGCCGGGGAACTCCATCGCCGATCGTCACCCCGACATCGCCGCCGAATGGCACCCCACCTTGGACGGTGACCTGACTCCCGCCTCAGTGGCAAACGCCAGCAGCAAGAAGGTCTGGTGGGTGTGTTCCATGTGTAGCGTCGAGTGGGAGGCCGTCGTTGCGAAACGGACGACGCGTGGCACCGGCTGTCCCAACCGCTGCCATCGGCGCTGACGACAGATCTGAACGGAACGGCGCTAAACATACGGCTGCGAGACGAATAGCGGGCTAGAGGACGTAGTCGCCGATGAGTTTCCCGATGGTGCGGATGTCGATCTGGCCCTTGAAGTCCAGGCGCACCTTTCCCAGGCCGGAGAACCACAGCTCGAGTTCGGCGTCGAAGTCGAAGCGTCCGGCCGTTTCGATGCTCCACGCCTGAATCTTCGTGTACGGCAGAGACGAATAGTCCCGCTTCTTCCCCGTCAACCCCTGCACGTTGATCGCGATTAGTCGTTTGTTGGTGAAGACCACGGAGTCGCGCATTCCCTTGAAGCTGAGGTGCACGCGTTCACCGTCGACCAAGATCGGTGCCAACTCGGCGGCGATCGGCGCGGGGTCGCTGGGCCCGAGCTTGACGAAGACGCCGTTCTGAAAGTCAATCATGACCGCGACGTTAACCTGCCGCCTGCGATGTCATCGGGGGTTCGCGCCTACAACGGAACCCGACCTGATCTCCATACCAGGGGTACTTCGCCCGGATGACGGTGCCAGCCACGGTACTGTCCGCGCATGCCGATGGATCGAGGCCAGAAGTTCGCCGGGTTCACCGTGGTGGCTTTGCTCGGTGCCGGCGGGATGGGCGAGGTGTACCTCGTCGAGCACCCCCGGTTACCGCGTCGCGACGCCCTCAAGCTGCTTCCCGCCGATGTCTCCGCTGACCCCGAGTACCGGGGCCGCTTCGAGCGCGAAGCCGACTTGGCCGCGGGTCTCTGGCATGCCCACGTCGTGGGCGTGCACGACCGCGGCGAGGCCGAGGGCAAGTTGTGGATCTCGATGGACTACGTCGACGGACTTGACGCGTCGAAGGTGCTTGCCCAGCGCTACCCCAAGGGCATGCCGGCGTGCGAGGTCGCCGACATCGTCACCGCAGTAGCGAGTGCCCTCGACTACGCCCACAAACAAGGTCTACTGCACCGCGACGTCAAACCGGCCAACATCATGGTGACTCACGTCGTCGACGACCACGGCGAGAAGCGAATACTGTTAACCGATTTCGGCATTGCCCGCAACCTCGAAGACGCCAACGGACTCACCGCAACCAACATGACCGTAGGGACCGTGGCCTACGCTGCGCCCGAGCAGTTGATGGGCGAGGCCATCGACGGTCGCGCGGACCAATACGCCCTGGCGGCTACCGCTTATCACCTTCTGACCGGCTCACCGTTGTACCCGCATTCGAATCCGGCTGTGGTCATCAGCAGGCACCTCAATGCTGCACCGCCGGCGCTTGCGGATACGCGAGCCGAGCTCGCCAGCCTCGACCCGGTGCTGGCCGCGGCACTTGCGAAGAACCCCGCTCAACGCTTCACTCGGTGTTCGGACTTCGCTAGCGCGTTCGCCGAACAGGCTAAGTCTGATGCGCCGCTCTCAGCTGCCCCCACTGCTCGCGCCGTCCAGGCCGCGTCCGCGAACCCCGCGCTGACACGTGTCCGCTCAGAACCGCCCTCGTCGCCACCTACCCAGCGTCCGCCCGTTCCGGTCGGGAGGCAGTGGCTACGTCCGGCCGCGGTCGTCGCCGTGGTGACGGTTGTCCTCGCGGGTATTGCCTTGGCCTGGCGCCCATGGGGTCAAGCACCCGCTGCAAAGCCCCCCACGTCGTCGGCCGCCCCACCGGCCCCTCCATCGGCGTCGCTGGTCGCGCCGCCGCCAGCAGCGCCTCCCCCACCGCCACCGGTCTTCGCGGCCTCGGCCATCGACGGTGTCCTGCTGTCACCCGACGAGGTGAACGAGATCCTCGGCACCTCCGAAGTGGCGACCTCGGAGGGCCGGGGTCTGCTCAAAGTCGCCGATACGACCTACGGGATGTCGGACAACTCCGAGATCGTGACCCCGCCAGCCTGCGTCGGACTGCTGTTCGGCGCAGAGTATTCCGCGTGGGGCGGCAGTGGGTTCTTGGAGATGCGCAACCAAACACTTCGACCCGATCAGTACGCGTCCTACGACAACAATGTCCCGACCCCAAGCGAGATCGAACAGACCGTGGCGGTGTTCTCGACAGCCGACCAAGCCCAAGCCTTCATGACGACGTCACAGAACCAGTGGGAACGTTGCGCCGGCGGAGAAGTCCGTCGCCGCTACGTCGAAAGTGGCCACACCTATACGGTCGGTCGAGTCCAACGCGAAGCCGACCTCCTCACGGTGTCCATGGCTGCGGTGTCCGGACTCGACGGCGCGAACGCGTGTGAACACGCGTTGGGGGTACGCGACAACGTCGTCGTCGGCGCCCGCAGTTGCCTCAGCCCGGCCGGTATCACCCCGGATGGATCAACCTCAGCGGATCCCGACTGGGCCGGCAACGGCGGTCAGCGTGTTGCGGCGGCGATGCTGGACAAAGTAACTGTTTAATCTGCCTGTGCTGCAGGCGATTCGATGGTTGCTGCCCCTCACGAAGAGCCATTTCATGAAGATTCAAGGCAGGCAAGCGTGAGCCGATGTACGTCCACCGACAGGGCGTAGGTCCGGTCGACCGACTCAATGGCAGCGTCCGGCGTGACGCGGTTCAAGCCTTCGGCCGCTTAACCCTCGAAGGCCTTGGTGTAGGCCTCGGCGGCAGAGGGTTTGAGCTTGCCGCTCACCCGTAGCAGCAGATTGCCCTTGACCGCTTGATACTCCGTTCCGAGGATCGGTGCCGATAACAGGATCGTCTTGATGTACTCAGCGCGCTTCTGCGCGGCCGCCTCGTCCGGCCACTGCTCTACCCCTGCACCGCAAGCGATGCCCGGTTTCGCAACCTCACAACCCCCAGTAATTCGAGAATCGACGAGCACAGTCGCCGCAACGTAGCCATTGACTCGACCGATGATGTCGTTCGCATCGTTGTCCTCGGTGATCGCAATCAGGCTCGAAACTTCCTGCACCGCCACCTTGATCGTCTCCGCCGCGCTTTGCGCTGTTGGTGATTCAGCAAGCGCAGTAGTTGCCGCGGGCGCCGCGGACTCGGTCTGCACCGCAGTGGTGCCGCCGTTGCTCGCGCTACATCCGACTGCACACGCCACGATGACTGCTAGAAGAGCGGCACTCAATGTACTCATCGTCTGACCCGTCTCTTCGTTTGTCGTCGACCTGGAGCGAAAGGCCACGTCTTCCGCCTGCCGCCGCCCCACGCCGACGGATCGCTTAGCTGAGCACCGGCAGGTAACAACCGACGCCTCTCACGCGGGCGCCACGGTAGACGCTGCGTCCTGCCTGGACCGCCTGCCGCGAAGAGTTGCCTCTGGTCAGTGCCATCGTTCGAGCGCCCTTTTCATCTTTGCGTGCGCCTACTGCCCGGCCTTTATAGCCGCCACGAGCGCTACGGCTTCGGGACCGGTGATCATCGGCAGGCTGAACGGGCCGGAGACCAGCAATTCGTCTACACGGCGCGTCAGGTCCCCGGATGTCACATGCGCCTGCAGGTTTGCGCCTGGGCATGCGGTGCTCGCGTACTTCAGATGCCCCTCGACCGTGGTCGAGCTGATGGGGTACTTGGATTTGGCCGAGGCGAACGCCATGGCAGCGCCTTGGAGCTGTTCTTCAGTCACGGCTTCTTCCTCAAAGTTGCCCTCACAGAGGACCAGGAAGTGACCGTCGGTGTCGTAGTCCGTGGCGGTGTCCCCTTTGATCGAAGGATCTCGCAGTTCGTAGATGTTGCCCTTGCGGTCAACACCGACGTGGTATGCGATGTCGACCCAGTTGCGGTCGTTCTGGTGCAGCCGCTGATGTTGAAGCAATCGGGCGGGGGCATTGCGGTTGTCACCGAGGAAGACTCCCGTGTGGTGAATAGTCATGCGGGTCGGAGTGTGCGGCACGCCCCCGGGCCGAGCGGGTTGTGCGCGCCAGCCTTCGCGAGAAATCATGCGAGCCGCGACCGTCGATGGTGGCACTAGTGGCTCAACTGGCGGCGGTGCTTCCGGTGACGCTGCCGCCGGTGATGGGGACGTATCGGGACCTGTGGCCACGGGGGGCGAGTTGTCAGGCGTCGCGGAGTTCGCTACCTGAGACGGCTGCCCGCAAGCGCTAAGCACGGTAGCCAACCCCGCCGTAGCTGCCAGGGCCAATAGCTGTCGACGGTTCACGCCAGCATCGCGCAGGCTGCCGGACTCATCAGCCTGCGGTGAGTACATGGCGATCACCCTACGTAGGCCCCACTCGATGTGAGGCCACTTCCATTGATCAACGAAGCGATCTGGTTTTGACACTCTGGGCACCTTAGGCAGTGCCTGCATACCTAGACGCGCTGTTGCTGAGCTCGGTTTGGGCGAGCTGGCGCTTGGTTCTTCTGCTCGGCTCATTGCCAACCAGCCCTCATTGTCGTCAATGCTGGTTAAGATTCGCGGATGCCCATTGCTGAAGGGGCGGTATTTGCCGGCTACACCATTCGGCGCTTACTGGGCACTGGGGGGATGGGCGAGGTCTATCTCGTGCAGCACCCCCGGCTGCCCCGCCAGGAGGCCCTGAAGATCCTCCCGGCGGACGTGAGCGCCGACCCGGATTACCGCCAACGGTTCGCCCGTGAAGCCGACATCGCCGCTTCACTGTGGCATCCGCACATCGTGGCTATCCATGATCGGGGCGAGCATGACGGTCAACTGTGGATCACGATGGACTACGTCGAAGGCACCGACGCATCCCGATTGCTGCGCGAGAGGTATCCGCACGGCATGCCACCGAAGGACGTGCTCGACGTCGTCGCAGCCATTGCCGAGGCTCTCGACTACGCCCACGAACGGTTTCTGCTTCATCGCGACGTCAAGCCGGCCAATATCCTGCTGAGCGACCCCCGCAACGGTGAGCGCCGTACCGTCCTCGCTGATTTCGGTATCGCACGCGGAGTCGACGACAGCAGTGGACTGACCGCGACCAACATGACGGTTGGGTCAGTTGCCTACGCGGCACCTGAGCAGCTCACCGGCAAAGTGCTCGACGGACGGGCTGACCAGTACGCGTTGGCGGCTACGGCTTTTCACCTCCTCACCGGGACTGTCCCGTTCGGGAATTCGAACCCGGCTGTCGTCATCGGCCACCATCTGTCCTCACCGCCGCCGATCTTGAGCAAGGTGCGCGACGACCTCGGGCAGATGGATTCGGCGCTGGCCACGGCAATGGCGAAAGAGCCACACCACCGATTCCAGACCTGCCGTGAGTTCGCGACGGCGCTGGCTGGGCGCGGCTCTGGTCTCATCGTGGGCGGTCCCCCTGACCTCCGTCCGAACGACGCGACGCAGCTAGCGCCGCTGACGGCACCGCTACCGCGTGAGATGCCAGCGCCTCAACGGTTTTCGTTACCCCCGGCGCCGGAAAAGCCCTCTCGCGCACCACTGATGGTCGGTGGTGTCGCCGCAGCGCTGCTGGCCATCGGGGTCGTTGCGTTCCTCGGCGCGAAACTTGGGCAGTCGCCAGAGGAGTCTCCTGGCGCTGCCCCGTCGCCCTCCCTGACCCGACCCGCATGGCCGGAGACAATCGATCCGCCTCGCACGGTGACGCGCACGGCGCCGCCAGTCACCGTCACTCAGCCCAATAACCGCCCGGCGCCCGCGCCTCGCACTCAGTCACCCCCGTCGGGCGATCTGGGTCTATCGCAACCGATGAGCAGACCGAGTTGCACCGGCCAGGGAATCGTCGTCCTCGGGTCGGTGACCACCCCCGGGCAGTACGCCGAAGGCGTGCAACGCCTCCTGACCGCATATCCAGGCGCCTCCTACCTCCGCACCGACCAGACCTGTCCCTCGCTTCGCGCAGCGACCGACGAGGGCAACCCCATCTATGCCGTCTACGTGCCGGCGGGTGACACCACGGCCGAAGCGTGTGCCGCCGTGCGTTCAGTTGGCGGCGACGTGTACGGAAAGTGGCTGGACTACACCACCGACCCCAGCGACAGAATTTCATGCTGACGATGCACGAACCTATGGCTGCACGGTGACCCGGCCGTTCGCGCCACCTCGTCGGTCCAGTCAGTACCGCGGCGCTGCTCGTCGCTTCTGCACCACGCAGGACTCGGTCCGGCGGTGGACTTCGTGGGTACTGCGTGGTGGGGTGGTCTCCAATTGGACGGGTAGCCCTGCGATGTGCGCGACCACCCGCGAAGGCGGCTGTCCGCCGACGTCATGGGCGGACTAATGTTAGTGGGTTTCCTTGCGAGCGACGAACTTTGAGAACAGTCCCCTATGACTACTGATCGGAGCCGCGGTGACTAATACAGGTACACCACGGCGTTGTCTCCGCCCTTGCACGTGACGACGCCGCTGCCGGTGCACGTCATGCGGTACGTCTCACCCGTAATGGGGCTGTAGGCATTGACGACCACGGTCCCGCCCCTTCTTGGTTGCGTGGCGTAGGCCGAACGGACGACCTCGGCGAAGGCGCACGACGTCCGCGAACTTCCCACAGCGGAGTTGGAGAGTTCGTATCCGCCACCAGAGGTACACGGCGTGGAGTAGGCCGGTGGAGTGGGCCGTGCCGAGTCCGCGGGCACGGGGCCTGCTTGGGCAGGAGCAACGGGTGGACGAGCGGCAGGCGTTGGCGGGCTGGCATTTCGCGACGGAGGCGGTGCGGGTTCCGCGGGCTCCACCTCGGGCTTGGCATCGCCAAGGGTCATCCCCACGCGTTCACGAGCCTCGTCTTCGGTGTAGCTCATGTCCCCGCGACGGGCTACTTCGACCCTGTAGAACTTTGACCCGGCCGGCACGTCCTTCACGGAGAAGGACAGCGCGCACCATCCGGGTCCGCCGACACTGCCGCTGAGAGTCGACTTGGCCAGAAGTGTGCCCGCTTCGTCGGACACGGTGACCGGTGCGCCCGGGCCAACATCGCCATAGCCGCCACTTCCGGCGCAGTTGAACCCGGGAGGAAGTGCCGTCGTCGTGATACTCGCGGTGTTCAGCTGCAAAGTCCCTTCGACGGTAAAGGGCTTATCCCCGACTAACGAGGACACACCGAAGTAGGCGCCCGCGGCTACGAGAATTAGGACGACCGCAGCAGCCAGCACCTCGCGAGCGCCGAACGTGAATCGTCGCTTCGTCAGCGGCGGTTCCGCGGAGAGTTGCTCCGGGTACGGATAGATCGCATCGGTCGGTTCCCCGCCTTGGTGTTCCACTACTACTGCCCCCATCTCGAGCTCTGAACTCGAGTATTGCCGTATCGCCGGCCCTGCGCAGCAAATCCTAGCCTTCCCCTCCGAGGCGACGTCTACGGTTAATCGTGGAATCTTTCGACCCAGGGGAGCCATGACCGTGCAACGTCGCCATCATCGAGCACCGCCTCCGTCGACGAGCCTCCGACGCAGGCTCGTTCTCGCAATTGCCGCAGTGTTGCTCGCTGGCAGCGTCGGCGGAATGCTCGCCCTCAAACACCACAGCGATGTCCGCCCCGGGGAGCCGACTGCGGAGACACCGCGCCTCGCTTCATCACCGGCCGCGCCCACGCCGTCACCGCGCCCGGCCACCGTCCCTCTCAGCGGCACTGAGCTTGCAAACGCTCCGCTGCCGGGCGCGCCACCGCCGAGCCTGGCAGCGTCTTTCGACCAATTGACAGATCACCTCTCCGCCTCCATCGGCATGGTCATAACCCCCGTGGGGGTGAGCGAGCCAGCGGTGCGGCTCGGCGATTGGTCGACGACGGGCCCCGCCTGGTCGACGATCAAGGTTCCACTCGCCATCGCCGCGCTGCGTCAACAAGGTTCAGCCGAATCGCTCATCGACGCTGCCATAACCCATTCGGACAATGCGGCGGCCGAACAACTTTGGGCCAACCTAGGAGACCCCGCCACCGCAGCCGACCGCGTCGAGGACGTCCTTTCGATGGCCGGCGACCCGACCTCGGTACAGTCCGAACGGATTCGGGCGGATTACTCGGCGTTCGGCCAGACGCTGTGGCCGCTCGTCGAGCAAACCACCTTCCTTTCCAACGCAGTGTGCGACCCCGGCACGGCGCCCATCTTCGACCTCATGGGACAGGTCACCGAGGATCAGCGCTGGGGTCTCGGCACAATGTCCGGCGCCCACTTCAAGGGCGGTTGGGGTCCGTCTACCGACGGGGCCTACCTAGTCCGCCAAATTGGTGTCATCGACACCCCGTCCGGTCGCTCGGCTGTTGCGATAGCAGCCCTCCCGGACTCGGGCACCTTCGCTGACGGGACGTCGGCGCTCACCGCAGTCGCCGATTGGTTGGGCCAACAAGGTGCTGAAATACCCGGCGGCCGTTGCGCTTAGGGAGGTGACCGGCCCTCTAGTGAGCAAATCCACATCAGCCCTTGCCAGCGCGACGGGGGTGCGGTCTGGGGTGAAAAGCCCATCGTTCCGGACTGACGCCCAGCGCTCATTCGCGCCGCCGCCGATAACGTCGCGATTCGTCGGGTCGGCGAGACGATCTCGACAGCGTGAAACTCCCGGCCGTTAGCGTCGCGGAATCCCCCGATCCCGACTTGGTCGAGACCAACTACACAATCGTATCGCCTGCCCGATCGTCTTAGTCGGCATGTCTTATTGCTGCACAACGCCGAGGGCGGCAGTCTTCAACGGTCTCAGGTCGTGACCGAGGCGCGGTACGGGTACCAATCGAATCCTGAGCTGCTGGCGATGCTCGCGTCCGCGGCCGCAGCGCCAACGGTTGGGCTAATGAGCCACAACAGAAAAGGGTGAGAGTTGTTCAGCTCTGGTCCATTTGCTGATCGTCCCCTTGAGCGATGTGCCGCCATGGGTCTCGCAGCTCGTCCAGGATCAGTTTCCGGTCCGACGCACACCCAGAATCCGCGGCTCCGTCGAATAGCCCTGCTACGTCAGACCACGACTGCCAGCGTCGCGCGGCGTTGATCTCATTGTGCGTCACGTGCCCACGTTCCCTGTTGACGTTCCGAACTTCAGTTGTTTCAGTGTGGCGTGAGAGTCAGCCGACTGCACGCCGATAACCGTGCCCGTGTACCGTTTCTTTCGAAATACGTTGCCTTGCAACGCCGTTAATCTCGTCATCGATATGAGGGATACTAGTCACTATCCATGAGGCAATGCGACGGCTCTGCCGAGTCTCGGGCGCCAGGCACTCGACGGCGCCGAATTCGCCGCGCGCACCTGGGCCAAGACCACGGTGGCCGAACGGGCACTAGTCCTGCAAATGGCCGACCTCATCGACGCCAACCACGAAAAACCGTGCACAACCGCCATCAACCTCTCGGCTTCGGCGCGTGCGCCGGCGGCCGAGCTGAAGCTCCCTGGCTCCCGCCATGTTCCGGTGTGCCTCGAGTTCGCCGCTCCACGGCCCGCGAAACCCCGGCAGGCACGCGGGCCTGCCGGGGTTTCGCGCGGTCACCTGGGGCTGGGGCAGGGTTAGGCCGGCTTGATGAGTTCCAGCTGCTGCAGAACCGTGACGCCGTCGTCGAGCCCGACCTCCTCCACGATGAGACCGTCGACGACCTTGAGCACCGATGTTCCAGTGAAACGCATCGTCTTGCCGGTGCCGGCCGCCAGCGCGCCGATCGGCATGTCGTCGAACGCCTCTCCGGTCTGGGTGCCGCCGCCGATCCACTGCCCGACGACGTAGTCGCCTTCTGCAATGAGGTCGGCTGTGCCCTCGAACGCCAGGTCCGGGAAGGCGGCCCGGAACTTCTCGGCGAATGCGCGGACCTGGTCGCGGCCCCGACACGGGCTGTGTAGCGAGTACTCGAAGCGGATGTCGGGTGCGGCGAGCTCGTCGATGACGGCAGGGTTGAAGTCAGCGCCCCAGAATTCTGTGAACCAGCGTCCGACGACGGCTTTATTCTCCTCGATCGTCATGAGAATCCTCTCCTGCGTGCCAATGTTCTGGGCACTCCCGGCTGGAGCACCTACCCAAGCAGACGACTCGGCTGGCCTGGACGTGAGGTCGGGTTCGAAGTTGTTCGATGCGATCTGCGCCTGGACGCCCGTGCCCGAGTCCGTCAGGACCAACGCGGGGATTGGCTCCCAGCCCTGCGACCCGAACCCCGAATTCACCCACGCCTCCTCACGCCGTCTGGATGCCGTTTCCCCACCTGCACCGCGGATCTCAGGCGGGTGCGGCCTAACACGATGCCCCGCTGTCGGTTTCGCTTACTCATCTGCACGTTGCTTGGCCACCTTCGCAGACCTCGACCCCGGCGCCGGCGCCGGCTTGATCGCGTCCGCGTTCACGACAGCCCGGAGATCAGCGCACCCTGGAAGGGGGTGCCGTCCGACCGGCTCGCGTGGTCGCGTTCCAGGTCGAGCAGATGCCTCTTGCGTCCGACGCCGCCGGCGTATCCGGTGAGCTTGCCGCCCCGTCCCACCACGCGATGACACGGCACGACGATCGACAACGGATTGCGGCCGACAGCGGCTCCCACCTGCTGAGCGGTGATCCCGCCGCCGAGCTGGGTGGCGACGTCCCCGTAGCTGGTCGTGGCGCCGTAGGGAATTTGGGCGATCAACCCCCACACGGCCATCTGGAATGGGTTGCCTCGCAGTATCACGGGCAGGTCGAACCGGCGGCGAGCCCCGTCGAGGTACTCGGCGAGTTCCTGGGTCGCTTCACGAAATCCCAGATCGCGGCGCGGGCCGAAGGTCGCCGGGTCCGGCCGATACCAATGATGGGGGAAGTACAGGCCACACAGGCCGTCGGCGTCGCGGACCAACGTGAGGTCGCCCAGCGCCGACTCGATGACGGTGTGCCACGTGGGAAGGGGTAGAAGCTGTGACATGACAGGTCCTTTCGCGGTGACGTGTACTGGGAAGACGTCGCGGAGCCCGCGGACGTGAGATCGGTCCGCACAGCCGTGCGGAGGAGCTTCGAAACTGAGTCCGGGCGTTGGCTCTCAGCGGCGGCAGGGTGCCGTCGCCGGGCAGGCAATGACCGCCCCACGGAGGCTGTGGTGCCCCGCGGTGAGCCCGCCCGCGGCGCCGTTCACCGGCCACCCAGGCGCGAGGCAACCATCGCGATACCAACCTTAGGAGGGCGGGCCCTCCGTCGACCGTCGACCGTCCAGAGTCCCGAGCAGCCGCGGCGGTGAGTGTCGAGCAGGTGGGTGTCGACGACACCGATGGCTTCCATGAGCGCGAACATGGTCGTCGGTCCGACGAAGCTGAAACCGCGCTTGCTTAATGCGCGGGCCAGTCGCTCCGAGTCTTCGGTCATGGTGGGAATGCCGGTGACGACACGCGGCGCCGGGGATTCTTCGGGCTGGTGGGCCCAGACGAGTTCGGCGAGGCCGCCGTCTCGGCGCAGGTCGATGGTGGCCGCGCGCGTTGCGGATCGTCGCCTCGATCTTGCGGCGGTTGCGCACGATGCGAACGTCGTCGAGCAGTCGCGCCACCTCCGTCGGTCCGTAGCCGGCGACGACGTCGGGATCGAATCGATCGAACGCTTCGCGGAACGCCGGCCGCTTGGCGAGGATCGTCGCCCACGACAGCCCCGTTGGAAAGCCTCCAAGCTGTTCCGCTCGAACACTCCGCGCTCGTCGCGAACTAGGACACCCCACTCGGTGTCGTAGTAGCGGCGCAGCAGATCGTTGGCAGCCGCCCATGGCGGCCGCGCCAAACCGTCGTCGCCGATGACCACGCCGCCGCGGGTCGCGTCGGGGGTGGGTGTCACTGGTCGGACATGCCGGTGACGCGGACGGTGACGTTGATCCGTCCGTGGGTCATCGGGCAGTCGTGAGGTGCGGTGTCGGGCAGGATCTTTGGGACGCCGTGGAAGGCGTACCGGGAGGCCCTGCCGAACACCACGACGTCACCGGAGTCCAGGACGACGTCGGTGTAGGGCTGGCCCCGATGGTCGGTGTTGCCGAATCGGAAGACGCGGCTGTCACCGACGCTGAAGGACACGACCGGTTCGTCGGTCAGTTCGTCGTCGTCCTTGTGCATGCCCAGCCGTGCACCCGGCCCGTAGAAGTTCAAGAACGCCGCGTCGGGCCGATAGTCCGCCCCGGCGCCGGGCCCGTAGGCGTCCTCGACGGCGCGGCGGGCATGATCGGCCAGCCAGTCGGGGAACGGGCGCACGCGGCGACCGTTCACGTCGTCGGCGGTGCGGGTGTAGCGGTAGGGCCTCCAGTGCCATCCCAGGCACACGGTTTTTGCCGACATGCGGTGCCCGCCGGGCATGGTGGCGGCTCTGATCGGTACCGGGGCATCGGACCAGTCCGCGAAGGCGGTGACCAGCGCGGCTTGCTCGCCGGGTGATAGCTAGCCGGTTAGGTGGACCGCGCCGGGGGCGATCCGGCGAGCCGGTCCTCGACGGTCACCGGCGCCGAACAACGTCACCGGTGCACCGCCTTGGGACGACGATCCTCGACAAGGAGGTCGTCCTCACGGATCAGCCAGCCGCCGCCGTCGCTGGTGGTCCCGGTCATACCCACCAGCGACGAGCCGGTCAACAAAATCAGTTCCGGGCCGGCCACACTGGCGAATCCGAAGGTGCGGGCCGGTGACCAGCCGTCGCACTCAACCAGCCGGGCGGTCAGTTGGGCCGTGCCGGCGGGGGTGTCGGCGATGACGCAGGCGTCGGGGTGTTCGACGGCGAGGTGCCGTGCGGGCCTGAGCCAGGACGCGGCGTCGGCCGGCCAGCTGACCATGGTTGCGATGTTTCCGGTTTCAGTCCAGGCGTCGAAGAGCGCGGCGGCGGCGGCGACCGAGGCGTCGTGTCGTCCGTGGCCGATGGCGATGCGGTGCGTCTTGGCGGCGAACAGCATGGCCATGAGGCGCTCCAGTTCGGCAGTGGTGTGCGGTCGGGGCGGCTCGGTCGCCGCGGGGTAGCGCGATCACGGTGTGGGGGATGCGCGGCGACGTGGCGGGTCTCATTGGTTCCTCCAGGTGCGGTAGGCCTCGGGTAGGCACACGGCGCAGGGGCGGTAGCCCGCGGCGATGGCGGTGGGTTCGTCGATAAAGAACACGCGGTGGGCGACATAGCCGCCGGCGGCGAGGGCCCGCGCGGCGGCCCGGCAGTCCAGCCGGCCGTAGATCTTCGCGCGGCGGTGACCGCCCAGCGTGCCCGGTGTTGCACTGCGGCAGGGACGCCCGTCTGCATCAGTGAGCATGTAGCGCCCGCAAGAGGCGTCACAGGGGTCGGGGGGTGGGCCATCAGGCGGCATCGTGGAAGACCAGGGCCAAGGTGAGGCGGTGACCGGATCGGATGACCGACACGCCGTGGCGGACCGGGGCGGCCGACCATCCGCGGGCCGATTGCACGGGTCGGTCGCGGGTGGTGAACACCAGGCCGTGCCCGTGGGAAATGAGGGTGGCGGTGCCGCGGGATTGGGCTCGCGGGCGCTGCTCGTAGAGCAGAAACTCCCCGCCGGTGTGGTCGACGCCGGGGTCGTTGAGGTTGATGACGACCTGCAGGGGAAACACCAGATCGCCATACAGGTCGCGGTGCAGAGCGTTCCAGTCCCCCGGGCCGTATTTGAGCAGGATCGGGGTGGGTTTGGTTTGACCGGCGGCGTGGCACATGGCCAGCCACTCCTCGAGGGTGTCCGGCCACGGGGTGTCGCGGCGCAGCTTGGTCCACCAGTCGCGGGCGATGGGCAACAGCTTGGGGTACAGCGCCTCCTTGAGGTCGACGACCGCAGGGGGGAACGGATCAGCGAAATAACGGTATTCGCCCTCCCCGAGGCGGTATCGCGCCATGTGCACCGTGGTCCGGAACCGGGTGTCGTCGTCGTAGAGGTCGGCTATCGCGGCGGCTTCGGGCGCCGAGAGCAGTGGCCCGGTGAGGGCGCAGCCGGTGGCGTCCAGTTCGGTGCGCACGGCGTCCCAGTCGACGGCCTCGACCCGGCCGCGCCACGGCGCGGTCTGATCACCGCGGGGTGCGGTGCGCGGGTGTGCGGGGGTCATGCTGCTGCCTCCAGGGTGAGCAGTGTCCGTTTGGCGTCGGGTCCGCCGATGTAGCCGCCCATGGTGCCGTCGCTGCGCACCACGCGGTGGCACGGGACCACGACTGGAAGCGGGTTGGTGGCGCACGCCGAGCCCACCGCGCGCACGGCCTTGGGGTTTCCGGCGAGCTGCGCGACCGCGGAGTAGCTGGCGGTGTGTCCGTAGTCGATGTCGCTGAGGTGGTGCAGCACGGTGCTGCGGAACCCCGTCGACGACAGCCGCCAGTCCAGCGGTGCGTCGAAGGTGCGCCGCGCTCCGGCGAAGTATTCGTCGAGTTGGCCGGCGATGGCGTCGAGTCTCGCGGGGGCTTGCAGGATGCGGGGGCTGATTTTATCGGCCAGTGCCTGCAGCACCGTGTCATGATCTTCGCTGGCGTAGGCGACGCGGACCAGGCCGTGTTCGGTCGCGGCGAGCAGCAGTGGCCCCACCGGGGTGTCGAGGATCCGGTAGGCGACGTCGAGGATGCCGTCGCGCTCGGCTGCGGCGGCCAGGTGGGCGTAGAGCACCGTCATCGCGTCTGGGGTGGCCTCGGTGATCCGGGCCAGGTCGAGAACGAGAGCGGCGTTGACGTTGTCGTTCATGGGGTGACTCCCTTCGTGAAGTGCCGGGTGTCGGCCACGGCGCCGTTGTAGGTGCGCCGGAGGGTGGCGATGCCGTCGGCGGCGGCGCGGCGGGCCGCGTCGGCTGTGCCACCGATGATGTCGGCGACGTCGGCGTAGGGCAGGCCTGCCAAATAGTGGTAGGCCACGGCTTGTTGCTGTTTGGGTGGAAGCCGACCCAGGGCCAGGGCGAGGTCGTCGTCGCGGTCGATGGGCGGGTGCGTGGCGATGTCGGGCAGTGTGTCGGTTGGTATGGGTTGGCGTGCCCTGCTGCGGGTGACGTCGACGGCCTTGCGGTGGGCGATGGTGACCAGCCAGGCCTGCAGGTTGGCATCGGCAGGCAGCTCCGGGTACGCCTTCATGGCCGAGAGGAACGTCTCCGACCACGCGTCGTCGGCGTCGAACGGCCCCAGGATCGCGCGACACACCCGCATGACGACTGGTCCGTGCTCATTGACCACCGCGGCGAAGGTTTGTTTTACTGTCACGTTTTGTAGACGCACCGCCCTTGACTTTTGTGAGGTCTTGATTGTCTCTCGCTGGCCGGCGGGGTGGTGGACACCGCACCGGGGGTGGGGGGTGTCGACGGGCTGGTCTTCAATCCGTGCAGGCGCGTTGCGGTGCCATCCTCATGGCGCACACCGGGACGCTGGAGAGGCAGTGAGAACCGTGGAGGAGGCGTTCGCGGAGGGCCCCGGCGTGGCCTACGAACACGGGCCCGTCGGCCCGTCGGCCCGTCGGCCCGTTGAGCCCCTGTGCCATCGTGGCTGGTATTCGGCCGGATATCGAAGTAGCGATCCGCGACGACGCGCCCGGGTTGTGCGCGTCGTGGGGCATGAGTCGGTCGGCCGCGTGTGCTGGGAAGGCGTTAAGGCGTACCCGAATCGTGTGCCCGTACAGACTGTCGGCGCGGGATCGTTCGTCGAATCGATTGCTGACGATTGGCGCCTCCGCGGACCTCGCGTATCTGGAGCGGAAAGCGTCTACGTGGTCGCGCGACCGCACATCGGGTCGTCGACCCCAAGGCGTCGGCGGAGCCGCGGGCGAGCAATGCCGCCGACGAACGGTGATCGGAGGTCGTCTAGACGGCGACGTCGGACCCCGGCCGGTGGTTGCCGTCGTCGACGACGGTCGGGCCGCTCGCCATCAGCCGTGTGGTCGTCCGCGTTGCGGACGGCACCGCTGCGAGCAGCAGTACCCACCCGCAGAGCGCGTGGGTACTGCCGCCGGACAACGACCTCTAGATTTTGGGCCACTTGTGGGCGTCGGGCCACAACGCGTTCGCCACGGCGCCCCACAGCGCTGGGTCACCGGTCACGCTGACGGCCTTGCGGCTGGAGTGTCGGCCCCAGAGCGCGAGCACCCGGTTCGCGGCATCGGTGGTGACCACGAACTGCCCGTCGAGGCTGCCTTCACTCTCGCCCTGTGTGTAACGGGCGGCCTCGCCGTCGGCATCGACCTCGAGGGCTACGTCGGGCTCACCCGGGGTGCGCAACACGATGGTGATTGCGCGCAGACCGGTGCCGGCCACCCGATTAGGAGCGCCCTCGGCAAGCATCGGCAGCGCGTTGAGCAGAAACACCGCGTGACGGGTGAAGGCCGGATTGGACAGCTGCTGCTCGCTGATTTCGTCGTCACCCATGAAATCCCAACGGTGGATGGCCAATTCGCTGTCGAGATGTCGGGTCATCTCCTCAGCAGTGAAGGGATGTCCGAAGAACTCGAACACGGCGTCCGGTCCGGCGGCACGAAAGTCGGTGAGCACTTCCGCCGTCTTGGTCAAGTGCTCCCGCAAGCTCTGCAGCAGGGTCTCGTGATCCATCTCCAGGAAGGGAGCTTCACGTTCGACGAATGTGCGGGTGTCGCGGGTTGGTTGACCGGCGAGGGTGTTCTGGATCAAGACGTAGACCTCTTCAAAGCCAGCGGCCAGGTGCGCGGCGATGTTGTGGGCAGTCCAGTCCGTACACGCAGTGGAGGCGTCGGCCGGCTTGCTGCCGATGCTCGCAAGGAAGGTCTCGACGCGATCTTGCTGATCTGACATGTCAACTACAGCCCTTCAGTCAATGTGAATGGGGTTTGGTCGGCCCCGGTATGTAGACGTCCACACCCCGTGAAACGTGAGGTGTGAGTTTCTGACGACGTTTTCGACCGCACGCTGCGCGCCCCAACGCCGAGGTCAGCGCAACGCCTAGCCGTCCTGACAACGCAGATCCGCAACAAGCCGCCCTCGCCGATTCCCTCAACCCGGCCTCCGCCACCACCGACGTCGAGCACGGCGCGTCCACGAACCGACCAGCCGGCCCGACTGGTTTATATGTTGCGTGCATGCACGCACATATCCCTAACGTGTGGCAGGAGCGCGGCCAGTGCGGACACGGCGCATCGCAAATCTCACCCCTACGGAAAGGGTGGTCGTGGTGAATGTCTCTGAAGCCGCCGTCGAGTCCCCCCGTCGCACGCAGCAAGAACGCCGACACGAGACCGAACGTCGAGTGGTGGATGCGGCCATCACGCTCATCGCAAGCCACGGCTCGCACCTGTTGACACTGGCCCAGGTGGGAGCGGCCGCGGGCTACAGCCGCGGCATCGTCTACCACCACTTCGGGAACCGTGCTGGTCTTCTCGCTGCGGTGATGCACGACCTGGGTGGCGTCGACGTACCCGAGTACAGCGGCGACGGGCTGGGCCGAGTGGCGGGCATGGTGGAGAGGTACCTGCGAAACATCGCTGGCCGCGCTGCGACCACCAAGGCATTCGTCCGGCTGTGGGCCGAGGCGATGTCGGCTGATCCGATTCTCGCTCCACTATTCGATGAACGTGACATTCGATTCCGCGCCTTGGTAGCGGGTCTCGTTCGGGAGGGGGTCGTCGACGGATCCATCACCGCGACGGTCGACGCCGACGTGGCGGCTGTTCTGGTGCTCGGCCTGGCCCGAGGCGTCGGCGTACAGCTGATGTCACCTACCCCGCCGGAGTCGCCGCTGCAGGCCATGGTGGACGCGGCCAGACGCGCCATCGTCATGACGTTGCGTTCGCCCACGTCCTTGCCGCCGTCGACGACCTGACGTGAGTGTTCGCCGTCATGTGTTGTCGGACAACCAATCCGAAAGTGGTGTTGATGTGACACGGGGAAATGGAACCGCTCGTGATCCACGCGAGCGGACACTCTTCGCACGACGACTCCGGCTTTCCGCTCTGGCGATGGTGGCGCCCATGGCAGTCGCGCTGTCCGCGTGCGGATCGACGCACGCGCCGCAGCAGCCGGTCGTCACGGGCGCGCCAACCACCACTGCAGCGACGCCACCCGCAGTCAGCGTGATGACCAATTCATCGAGCGGAACTCCCGGCTATCTCTTCGTCACACCAGGGATGAGCGCTGCCGACGCCCGCCTGATGGCAAGCCTGTCCGGGCCAGACTCCGCTCCCCCGCCCGCCGGTTCACCCGCCGCCACCGGGGCGCCGCTCATCATCGACTAGGCGGGCCGCGCAGTGTGGTTCCACCCGCTGCCCCCCGACCAAACAGCCGGCAACCTCCGGGTGCAGAGCTACCACGGTCAACCCGTCCTGACGTGGTGGCAGGGTGAAAGCCGCGGCGGATACGGCATCGGAGACGCCTACATCGCCGACTCTCACTATCAGGTCACCGCTCACGTCACACCGCCGGCCGGACTGCGGGCAGACATCCACGAGTTTCGTCTACTCCCCGATGGCCGGGCGTTGCTGACCGCCTATCGTGAGGTGCCCTACGACTTGAGCCCGATCGGCGGCCCCACCAAGGGGCGACTCTTGGACTCGATCGCCGTGGTCATCGACGTCGCCACCAACACGACACTCCTGCAATGGAGCGCGTTGGACCACGTGCCGATCAGCGATTCCTACCTCACACCCGGACAGGAGAAGGCCCCCGGCGCAGGAGACGCCTTCGATGCGTTCCACATGAACTCGATCGCGGCTGCACCCAACGGCGACTTGCTGATCTCGTTGCGCCACACCTCGGCGCTCTACGCCGTGGACAGCGGCACCGGGAAGATTCATTGGCAGCTCGGCGGAAAACGCTCGTCGTTCCGCCAGGTCGGCGCCGGCTTCTCCTTTCAACACGACGCCGAATTCGCCGACGCGAATACCGTCCGGCTGTTCGACAACGACGCCAACGGCCTACCCGACGTCCAAGGCGCACCAGAGTCCACCGTCCAATGGATTCACCTCGACTACGCCACCAGAACGGCTACTCTGCAACGAAGTCAACCGCACCCCGACTTTCCGGTCACCGCCGCGGCAATGGGAAGCGCCCAACCGCTGCCGAACGGCAACACACTCATCGGCTGGGGCGTGACGGGTCGCGTGTCCGAGGTCACGCCCACCGGGCAACTCGTCTACGACGCGACGATGCCGAGCACGTACCGAGCGTTCCTGTCCGACTGGCGGGGCGCGCCGTCGCAACCGCCCACACTGTCGATCGGTAACGAAGCCAATTCTTCTGTCGCACGGGCGATCTGGAACGGCGCGACCGACGTGGCGCAGTGGCAACTCCTCAGCGGCGAAGCCCATGACCAGCTGACAGTCGAGGCCACGGCGCCATGGTCAGGACTCGACACACGATTCGTGCTTGGCCAGAGGCGACTGCCGAAGGGCACCTACCGCATTCGCGCCCTCGACGACACCGGACACGTCCTGGGTGAGAGTCCCACAATTCGCATATGAGCTACCACACCGGCACGCGCACCACGAAGGATCCGGCACCGAAATGCACCCGCGCCAGCGGGCTCAACCACTACGAGGAGATCGACGACATGACCACACAACAACGCCTCGAGGTCGACCAGTTCTGGCGAAACGTAACGACAGGAGGCGCGACGATCCAGGAAATGCGCGCCAGCTTCTCCGCTGTCATGGCGAACTTCCCCATCCCGCCAGGGGTTTCGACTGTCGAAGGCGAACTGGCGGGACGTCGAGTCCTGCGCCTGGACCCCACCCCGGGCCGCCGTCCCGGTACGATCCTCTACCTTCACGGCGGGGCGTACGTGCTCGGCTCACCCGAGGATTCCGCACCCCTGACCGCGCACCTCGTGCGACGCACCGGGCTCTGCGCAATATCGCTCGACTACCGACTTGCACCTGAGCACCCGTTCCCCGCCGCGGTCGAGGACGCCGCGGCGGCCTACCGCGCTTTAATAGACACCGGAATCAACCCCCAGACTGTGGTTTTCGCCGGAGACTCAGCCGGAGGCGGTCTAGCGGTCGCAACGCTCCTGGCGGCCCGCAACGATGGTCTACCCATGCCGGCGGCAGTCGTGGCCTTCTCACCTGGGCTAGATGCCACCCGTGCCGGGCTGAGCATGCACACCAGAGCTGCGAGGGATCCCGTACTGACACCCGAAGTCATCGCGGCCACCGATGCCGCCTACCTCAACGGAGCCGATCCCGCCCAGGAGCTGATCAGTCCGGCAATATGCGGGGATCTGACGGGACTCCCCCCGCTGCTGTTGCAGGTGGGCGGCAACGAAGTCGTGTTGGACGACTCCGTACGGTTGGCTGCGCGCGCCGCGGCAGCCGACGTGGACGTCATCCTCGACATCACCGCCGACGTACCGCACGTCTTCCAGAGCCACGCGGGCTCGCTCGACGAGGCCGACCGTGCCCTGGATCGAGCCGCCGCCTTCATGATTCAACATCTCGCCGGCTGGCCGGCCGCATCGAGTCTTGACACGACGAGCGCGCCCATCACCGCAAACGCGGGGTCGCGATGACCAGGCCACGTTCCCGAACTGGTGCCCGGGGGGACGCCAATCACTGGGCCGACCGATCGAGCTGCGGTGGCTGACGATTTGTGATGCCGCGTCGGCGCCCCGTTCCGCCGTGCGCATCGACCACCGTCCACGGACCACGGGTGCCACCGTCGACGGCCGGTCACCGAAGAGGTGTTCAGCGCTCGGTGAGTTCGGCACCACTTGACTGGCCGGGCGTGCTGACCATCGGTGACGGAGGTAGCCCCGCAGTGGCCTAAAGCGCCAAATAAGCTGCAGCGTACTGCTTCACCTCGCGGCGGTGCACCGCCACGACACCGTGGAATGCGCCTCTGTCGTCTCCGCCTGCCTGACATCCAATCCCGCCCAAGCTCACCCAGCGATGGGCTGCACGGCATTCCGATCGACCCGCCTCCTGCCTCCTGCGGCCAGATCGAACGGCACCCTCGCATGACACTGCTGCGCCAACGCTTCTGTTGCAGTTGCCAAATCGTTCAAATTGATACTCTGAACCGTTCCGAGTTTGATGCCGCTTCCTTCTTTGAGAAGGATGCAGATTATGTCGAAGCGCTACCCGGTCGAGCAGCGTGAGCGTGGGGTGAAGATGGTCCTCGATCATCTCGGTGAATATTGGTCGGTGTACGCCGCGGCTCAGGCGATCGGCCCGAAGGTCGGGGTCGGTCCGGAGACGCTACGCAAGTGGGTTCTGCAGGCTCAGATCGATGCCGAGCACACCCCCGGTGTCACCACCGCCGAGCAGCAACGCATCAAGCAGCTGGAGCGTGATGGCCGAGATCTCAAGGAAGCCAACGAGATTCTGAAGGCAGCCTCGATTTTCTTCGCGAGGGAGCTCGACCCTCGCCACCGTTGGCCTGTTCGTTCATCGATCAGATGCGTGCACACGAAAATTCCGGGTCGAGTCGATCTGCCGCGTGCTCACCGAGCAGGGCGTGGCACTCGCCGGACGCACGTACAGGAACTGGAAGAAGTCCCCGCCGTCGGCGCGCACCATCGCCGACGCTGGGCTCACCGACGCGCTACGGGCTACGGTCGGCACGCCGGAGGGCATGTACGGGCGGCGGAAGATGACGGCGCATCTGCGCCGCCAGGGCCATCAGGTCGCGGCCTGCACCGTGGACCGGCTGATGGGTGACGAGGGGCTGTCCGGGGTGCTCAGGGGCCGCAAGCACCGCACCACGATCCCCGGCGGCAAGGACTCTCGTCGAGCACCGGACCTACTAGACCGTGACTTCACCGCTACGGCGCCGAACCGCAAATGGGTCACCGACTTCACCTATTGCCGAACGTGGTCGGGGTTCGTCTACGTGGCCTTCGTGATCGACTGCTTTTCCCGGGCCATCGTGGGGTGGCACGCCGCGACAGTCAAGGACACGACGATGACGACCACGGCGCTGAAGATGGCCGATCACTGGGTCGGAGCCGGGTTAATTCATCACAGCGACGCCGGGTTGCAATACACGTCAATGGGTCTGCTGCACGAATAGGTGACATCTGAGTTGGCTTGCCCGGGATCGGTGAGCTGGAAGGATGTCCTCGTGCCCAGGCCTACCCCCGTGAGTTCCGCGACGACGTCATCCGTGTTGCTCGTAACCGCGATGACGGTGTGACGATCGAGCAGATCGCGACTGACTTCGGTGTTCATCCCATGACGCTGACCAAGTGGATGCGCCAGGCCGACATCGACGAGGGCACCAAGCCCGGAAAGAGCACCAGCGACTCAGCTGAGCTGCGAGAACTGCGCCGCCGGAATGGTCTGTTGGAGCAGGAGAACGAGGTCCTGCGCCGGGCCGCGGCCTATCTGTCGCAGGCGAACCTGCCGGGAAAAGGCTCTACCCGCTCGTGGCTGAGCTCGCCGCTGACGGGATCCCCGTCGCGGTGACGTTGCCGGGTACTCAAGCTCGCCGCCAGCCGTACTACCGCTGGCTGGCCACCCCTGTGACCGACGCCGAACTCGTCGAGGCCTATCGCGCCAACGCCCCGTTCAACGCCCACAGAGATGCCCCGGAGTTCGGGTACCGCTGCCTGGTCGAAGAGGCCCGCGACGCCGGCGAGCCGATGGCCGAGCGGACTGCCTGGCGGATCTGCTCGCAGAATCGATTGTGAGCGTGTTCGGTAAGAAGCGCGGCAAGAACGCCAAAGTGGGGCCGCCGGTGCACGATGATCTCGTCGAGCGCGTCTTCACCGCCGAGGAGCCAAACCAGTTGTGGCTCTGCGATATCACCGAGCACCGCACCGGCGAGGGCAAACTCTACCTGTGCGCAATCAAGGACGTGTTCTCCAATCGGATCGTGAGTTACTCGATCGACTCCTGGATGAAGTCCCGATTGGCCACGCAGGCGCTGCATAGTGCGGTGGCCCGACGCGGCGATGTTGCCGGTTGCATAGTCCACAGCGACCGCGGATCTCAATTCAGGTCAGAAAGATTCGTGCACGCACTGAACCAGCATGAGATGGTCGGATCGATGGGCAGAGTAGGGGAGGCCGGCGGCAACGCAGCCATGGAGAGCTTCTTCAGCCTGCTGCAGAAAAACGTGGTGGATCGCCGCCGCTGGGACACCAGAGAAGAGCTACGGATCGCGATCGTCACCTGGATCGAACGGACCTACCATCGCCGCCGTCGCCAGTCCGCTCTCGGGCGGTTGACCCCGGTCGAATACGAAGCCATCATGACCACACCGGCCAGCCAGGCCGCGTGACCCAAACTGTCACCTGATCGTGCAGCAGACCCTCACGCCGAAGTCGTCGTGGCCGTGGGTCCGCACTCTGCTGCATTCGGTGTTCGACCAACCCGACTCCGAATCAGTTGCCGCGCAATATGATCGGATCATTGACGCGTTGGCCGACAAGCTTCCCAAAGTCGCCGAGTATCTGGAGAACGCCCGACCGGATCTGCTGGCGTTCACTGCGTTTCCCAAGCAGATCTGGCGCCAGATCTGGTCGAACAACCCCCAGGAGCGGCTCAATAAGGAGATTCGACGGCGCACCGACGTCGTCGGCATCTTCCCCGACCGGGGCGCGCTGATCCGCCTCGTGGGCGCCGTCCTGGCCGAGCAACACGACGAATGGGCCGAATCCCGGCGCTACCTCGGCCTGGACGTCCTGAGCAAATCCCGCGCCGATCAGAGCTCACCGACCGAACAGGAGGACACCCCAGCGGCACCGACCGCCTGAATTATCAACTCGAAGAATCACACGACGACGTCGCTACACCACGTTGCTGGACTTGACCTGGCCATTCTCCCAGCGCCCACGGGCCCACGTGCTTCGATAGCCAAGGCGCGAACCGATCATCGACGGTGGGCCGAACCGCGTGGCGCGCATCTCGTCAGGCCCGTGACAAGAACGAATCTCCAGCACTGCGGCCCGAATTGCGTTCTGACTGTGCGTGGGAGCCACGATAGTCCCGTCGGCGGCCGAACGGCCCCGTGTTTCGGCCCTACTTGCCGGCGCGAATGGCTTCGAAGACGCCGGGGTCGACCAGGGTGGAGGTGTCGCCGAGCTCGCGGCCCTCGGCGACGTCGCGGAGCAGGCGTCGCATGATCTTGCCGCTGCGGGTCTTCGGCAGCTCGGGGACGACGTGGATCTCGCGTGGCCGGGCGATCGGGGAGATCTCCTTGGCCACCTCCGCGCGCAGCTCCTCGACCATGGTCTCGGCGCCTCCGTGCGCTGACGCCTTCAGGATGACGAAGGCGCAGATCGCCTGGCCGGTCTGTTCGTCGGTGGCGCCCACCACCGCGGCCTCCGCCACGCCGGAATGCCCGACGAGGGCGGACTCGACCTCGGCGGTGGAGATCCGGTGTCCGGAGACGTTCATGACGTCGTCGATGCGGCCGAGCACCCAGATCTCGCCGTCCTTGCCATAGCGGGCACCGTCGCCGGCGAAGTACCAGCCCTGCTCGGCGAAACGCGACCAGTAGGTCTCCTTGAACCGCTCGAGGTCGCCCCAGATGCCCCGCAGCATCGACGGCCACGGCTTGTCGAGCACCAGGTACCCGCTGGCCTGCTCGCCGTGGTCGGTGCCCGGCTCCAACCGGTTGCCGTCGTCGTCGACGATGATCGCCGAGATGCCCGGCAGCGGCGTCATGGCCGACCCCGGCTTGGTGTCGGTCACGCCCGGCAGCGGGGAGATCATGATGGAGCCGGTCTCGGTCTGCCACCAGGTGTCCACGATCGGCGTCTGGTCGGCGCCGAACACGGTCCGGTACCAGCGCCACGCCTCGGGGTTGATGGGCTCGCCGACCGAGCCCAGCAGTCGCAGACTCGACAGGTCGTGCTCCGCGGCGATCTGGCGACCCAGCTTCATGAACGTGCGCACCAGCGTCGGAGCGGTGTAATAGATCGTGACGCCGTACTTCTCGATGATCTCGAAGTGTCGGTGTTCGGTGGGCGAGGTGGGGGTGCCCTCGTAGATCACCTGGGTGACGCCGTTGG
>NZ_MVOC01000083.1 GCF_002043095.1 Mycobacterium sp. AT1
TGCCGGAACGTTCCGGCAAGAATGGAGACGCCGATGGCCACGCCGGTCCCACGCCCACCGAAGACCCGGGCCGCGCGCATCGTGCTCGCGATCGCCGTCCTGAACTTCGTGATCCTGCTGTTCCCGCCGCTGACGTGGATCGTCGGCCAGGGCGGGGTCTGGTTCTTCCTCGTCACCGGCGTCCTCGGGGTGCTCTCGCTGCTGGTCATGTACCGGGTCGACGCCTCCGCAGAGGAGGACTGACGTGAACATCCTCATCGGTTACGGCGGCGTCGCGGTCTTCCTGGTCGTGCTGTTCGTGGTGCTGCAGCGCACCAAGGGCAGCGCCGACTTCAGCGAATACGCCACCGCGGGGCGGTCTTTCGGGCCGGTGTTCTCGGCCATGGCGTTCGTCAACACCTGGCTGCCCGGCACCATCTTCATCGCCTTCGCCGGCTATGCCGCCAGCGCGGGTGCGATCGGCTTCTACTTCGTCGCGTACTCGATCCTCGCCGTCGTGCTGATGTTCCTGTTGGCCAGGCCCGTGCACGAGTGGGGGCGCCGGTTCGACCTGCGCACCCAGGCCGACCTGCTGGGGCTGCGCTACGGGTGCACCAAGGTACGGGTGATCGCCGCCGTCATCGGAACCATCGCGTCGTTTCCGTGGGTCGTGCTCGGAATGCAGTCCCTGACACTGGTTTTCGAATACCTGTCCTTCGGCACGGTGTCTGCGGCGTGGGCCGTGCTGATCGGCATCGGCGTCCTCGTCGCCCGGCAGTGGTGGACCGTGCGCCTCGGTGCCCGTGGCCTCGTCATCAGCGACTTCGTCCAGGGCGTCGTCGCCTACCTCTTCGGCACGGTGCTGATCCTCGGCCTGCTCACCTGGCTGCTCACCAACGGGCACGGTTTCGGTGACGTGGAGCCCGGGTTCTTCACCCTGCCGGGGCCGGGCAGCGTCGACGGTCCGTTCTACCTGTTCTCGTTGATCGCCACCGGGGCGCTCGGCGGCTGGTGCTGGCCGGACATCTTCGTGCGGCTGTTCGCCTCCAACAGCACCAAGTCCATCAAGCGGGCCGCGGTGATGGCCACCCCGCTGCTGGTGATCTTCGGGTCGTCACTGTGCTTGTTGGCCATGGCCGCATCCACGCTGCCCGGTGTCGCCGACGCGCCCGACGAGGTGTGGTTCCTGACCGCGTCGGTGGGCGGGCCGCTCGTTCTGACGTTGGCGGGGGTGTGCGTGCTGGCGGCGACGATGGGCAACGTGGGTGCCAACCTGCAGGCCCTCGGCGCCCAGATCGCCAACGACGTCGTGGGCGTCGCCCGCGGCACCCGAGTCGAGGATCCCCGCTGGGGCAAGGTCTCGGTCGGGGTGCTGACGCTGCTGGCCGGTGCCGTCGCGGTCGCGACGACCAACGTGTTGTCCTCGGGCATGGTGGCTTTGGCGCAGGTGTCCTACCAGGGCATCGTGCAGCTGGCGCCGACGGTGTTCCTCGGCATCTTCTGGCGGCGGGGCAACGCCACGGCGGCCTGCGCGGCGATGGTGCTCGGCTTCGCGGCCGCCTGTGTGCTGCAGCTGCTGTTCCCCATCGCGATTCCCGTGCTCGGCGGCATGACGTCCGGGGTGGCCGCGCTGGCGGTCAACTTCGCCGTGTACGTCGCGGTGTCCTACCTCAAACCCTCCAGCGACGACGAAAAGCGGCGCGTCGACGAGCTTTTCGACTCGCTGCACACACCAGAACGGATCACGCGATGACGGCAACACGGCGCACGGGCTACGTCTGGCACGAGCGATATGCCTGGCATGACACCGGCACGCACATCGGCGTCTTCCCGGCTGGCGGTTTCAACCAGCCGCACATGACGTTCGAGAGCGCGGAGTCGAAGTCGAGAATGGCTGGGCTGGTCGAGGTTTCGGGCATGATCGACGAGCTGATCCGGGTGAAGCCCCGGTTGGCGTCCCGGGACGATCTGCTCCGCGTGCACGACGCCGCACACGTCGACCGCATCGAACGTGAGAGCGTCGACCGCGGCGGCGACGGGGGAGACGGCTTCACCCCCTTCGGGCGAGGGTCCTACGACATCGCCCGGTTGGCCGCCGGTGGCACTATGGCCGCCGCGGAAGCGGTGCTCACCGGCGCAGCCGACAACGCCTACGCCCTGGTGCGCCCGCCGGGCCATCACGCCCGCCGCGACATGGGCATGGGCTACTGCCTGTTCTCCAACGTCTGTGTCGCAATCGAATACGTGCGCGCCGCGTTTGGGGTGCAGCGGGTGGCGATCGTCGACTACGACGTGCACCACGGCAACGGCGCCGAGTCGATCTACGCCGACGACGCCGACGTCCTCACGATCTCGCTGCACCAAGACCGGCTGTTCCCGCAGGACACCGGTAGCGTCACCGAGACCGGCGCCCAGGGCACCAACATCAACGTGCCCCTGCCTGCGGGTTCGGGCAACGGCGCCTACCGCGCGGCGATCGAACGCGTCGCGGTCCCGGCCGTCACCGCGTTTCGGCCCGACATCGTCTTCGTCTCCAGCGGCTTCGATCCCAGCCCCGTCGACCCGCTGGGCTGCATGACCGTCACCTCCGGCGGCTTCAAGGACATGGCCGCCCTTCTGGTCGACCTGGCCGAGGACGTCTGCGGCGGGAAGATCGTGTTCTCGCACGAGGGTGGGTATTCGCCTGTGCACGTGCCGTTTTGCGGGCTGGCGGTGCTCGAGGCCCTCTCCGGGCACGAGACGGGGGTGCCGGATCCCTTCGGACAGAGCTTCGACGCCTCGCCCGCCCACATCCTGCAGCCGTGGCAGGACGCGGTGATCGCGCAGGCGGCGCTGATCGCCGACGCGCTGCGGTTGTAGCGGCGGCGGCCGCGCGGGCATATCGTCGCGTGGTGAGCACCCCCGAAACGACGCGGATCCAGATCGCCGTCCTCGACGACTACCAGAACGTCGCGCTGAGCTCGGCGGACTGGACGCCGGTCACCACGCGCGCGGACGTGACAGCGTTCTCCGACCACGTGTCCGACGACGACGAGCTGGTCGCGCGGCTCGAGCCGTTCGACGCGGTGTTCGTGATGCGCGAGCGAACGCCGTTGCCGCGCAGCGTCCTCGAGCGCCTGCCCCGGCTGCGGATGATCGCGTCCACGGGTCCGGGGAACGCGTCGATCGACATGGCGGCGGCCGAGGAGCTCGGGATCCACGTCAGCGGCACCGGCGGCAGCGTCTCCTCGACGGTGGAACTCACCTGGGCGCTGATCCTGGCGTCGGCGCGTCACCTGGTCGCCGAGAGCCGGTCGATCGCCGATGGCGGGTGGCAGACCACGGTCGGACTCGAGCTGGACCGCAAGGTGCTCGGGGTGCTCGGCCTCGGGCGGATCGGGACGCGGATCGCCCGCATCGGGGCGGCGTTCGGCATGGACGTCGTGGCGTGGAGCCAGAACCTCACTCCCGAGGCCGCCGCAGAGGCGGGTGCGCGGTACCTGCCGCGGGAGGAGTTCTTCGCGACCGCCGACGTGTTGACCGTCCACCTCAAGCTGAGCGAACGGTCCAAGAGCCTGATCGGCGACCCGGAGTTGGCCGCAATGAAACCGACTGCGCTGCTGGTCAATACGTCCCGCGGTCCGATCGTCGACGAGGCCGCGTTGATCGCCGCCCTGGAGTCGGGCGCCATCGCCGGGGCGGGTCTGGACGTCTTCGACACCGAGCCACTGCCCGCGGGTCATCCGCTGCGCACGATGGCCAACGTCACGGCCACGCCGCACATCGGCTACGTGGCAGACCGGGCGTACGGGATCTTCTTCCGTGATGGTGTCGCGGCGATTTCGGAGTGGCTCGACGGACGCGGTGCCGGGTGAATGGACGCTCGTAGGTCGTCGGAGGGCCGACGAGGCGAATTCAGGCGCAGCGGTACAAGGAGGATTCGATCGAAAACCTGCGCCGCGTTGTTCTCGAGCTAGCTTCAGCAAGTCGATCATTTGAGGTTCGCCAAGCAGCAATCGAGCGTGTAAGCGACGCCACGTAGATAGCCGCCTCTAACGGCCACAACCGATAATTACGCTGTGCGTGGTGGAATCGCTAGCGAACGGTAGGGCCCGTATCGCCCAATACTTGAGATACTGCTTCTAGTACTCTGTAGGTTATATGCGACCTTGGATTCGGCAAGTTGGGGGAGACCAACCAGTGACTCAAAACGTGGAGGACACCGGCGAGGTCGCCGATCTCGACAGCGTGTCCCTCGTACCCGATCAAGGCGAGGATGATGGCGACCTTGATGAACCGGCAGCAGGCTTTCAGGCTGCAGTCAGCAGCAAAGACTGGACCGTCGAAACGCTTGTTTCACAAATGCGGAAGGGGCGCATAAACCTCGATCCTTCCTTTCAGCGTCGAAATGCCTGGCTCGCAAATCGGAAGAGTAAGTTATTAGAATCGATAATGCTTGGGTTTCCAATTCCACAGATCGTTCTGGCGGAAGAAAAGGACTCACCTGGCCGCTACATTGTTCTCGATGGTAAGCAACGATTGCTGGCTCTCCGCCAGTTCTTTGTGGAGTCAGATGATGAGCGTGACCGTGAATTCGAGGCTCTTAAACTGACAGGTCTCGAAGTCTTGCCAGAGTTGAACGGATTTGATTTAGATGCGCTGAGGAAAGAGCGTGACGATCTGGTCGGTCTGACCGAGAATCACAGCATACGAACTGTCGTCCTGTCGAAGTGGAATTCCGAGCGCCTGTTACTTTCGCTTTTCCTTCGGCTTAACACAGGGAGCGTCGCTCTATCGCCGCAGGAGCTTCGGCAGGCTCTTATCCATGGTGATTTCATGACGTGGCTCGACCACGTGTCGGGCGACTCTCTGCCAATGCGAGAGTTGCTTAATAACACCCATCCGGACCGAAGAATGGTCGACGCTGAACTGCTGCTAAGGCACTTTGCGTTTGTTGGATCGCCGCTGCGCTACGCAGGAAATCTAAAGGCGTTTCTCGACGACACATCGAGATATTTCAACGACAACTGGGACGCGCAGCAGCAGATTGTGCAGCGGTATCTCACCGACTTCGAATCTGCACTCACCGTCGGCATCCAGACGATGGGCGCGGAGGCATTTGCAAGAAAATGGACCCCGGCGCAGGGTGAAAAAAAGGGTCGCTTCGAACGAGCCCTAAACCGAGCAGTCTTCGACTTCCAGGTTTACTCCC
This sequence comes from Mycobacterium sp. AT1, assembly GCF_002043095.1. GTDB lineage: Bacteria > Actinomycetota > Actinomycetes > Mycobacteriales > Mycobacteriaceae > Mycobacterium. The sequence goes on from NZ_MVOC01000083.1 coordinate 5,171, forward strand.
TCAATTTCGAAGCCGTCCGTGATTCTTTTGCCGATAACGCTGACGAAGTGGTCGATGCTTTCAAGACCGCATGCAGTTCTGACGAAACTTTCGTGAGGTCTATCTCCGCGACGACCAAAACTGCCGATGCATTTATTGTTCGACACAAGAAATGGCAAGCAATAATTCATCAGGTTACCGGTATTGCCTATCCATTGCCGGCTCCCCTTGAGCGAGACTAAAATTGGAGCTCCAAGACCAGTTGCATCATTTAGACGGTGCACTTCTAGGTAGCGTTCAGACCAAATTTCCGGATTCGTTTACCGAAGCCGAAAAGGCGCAGTTAAATGCATACATTGTACTTGCGCATGCGGTACTAGAGGAGCATCTTGAGTCGGTATTTCTGGCACATTACGACAGATTGGTTGCTCACCTGTCAAAGCCGACAGTGCCGATCGAGTGTGTTCGACTTGTATTCGCCGTCGCTGAGCCAATACAGACGACGAGCGGGACTTCGTATCAACGGTTGAACATAGTCGAAGTGGTGCGAGCGCTAGGTCGAAAGCACCTAGAAGCGAAAATCGCCTCCAACAATGGTCTCAAATTGGCCAATGTTCAGACTTTGGCAAAATGCGTCGGCCTGCACTGGCCAGCGTTCGATGATGCTCTCTCCTCTGAGCTGGCTGATCTAACTACTCTAGGAGTTAAACGTGGTAGTGCAGGTCATCTATCGCCCTACACGGAAAAAGTGACCAGCATCGAAGATAGTGTGGGTATAGATGATGTCCGACTTTGGGTGGAAGCGGCGAGGATCGCGGTGATAAACGTCGAAAGATATTTAAAGAGCATCGCGCCACCTGTAGAGTCGGCTTAAACTTCTGCATGCAACACGCCCAATCGCGTTGGTTGCGGCTTTATGAACTTGTTAGGGTGTCAGATAGAGTGGGGTTTAGTTGCACCCCTGTAGGTTGCTTTTCGGAAGTCTTGTTGAATATGTGCGGTCTGGATTTTCGCCTGGCGATAAGCCGCCGGATCCGGTCCCGAATGCAAAAGGTGTGTAGATCTCGTAGGTGAGCGCGGGGACGAGGCGCTTTGAGTAGAGGCAGCACGGCACGAACGCTTGGTCGGCTGAAAGGCTAAAGCAAGTCGACGGGCGCGACAATTCGAGTGACGCAGTACCGAGTCGAGGTTGTCGATACTTGGGAACGGACGGGACTCGATCAGGCGCTGGAGCATGTCCGCGCCGATGCGGCGAAGAGGCGGGCGAGTTACCTCGCCGGCCTGCAAACGGTCGCCGAGCAGATGAGGGAACGGGGCGAGAACCGGTACGGGTTACCCATACGAGTCGTCGAGGTGTCAAGAGTCGTTGCCTCTTCGAATCCGACTGCGGAGACCGCGATGTCGGAGACTGCAGCGTGCTCCAGCCGCTCGATGCCGTCGACATCATGATCGAGAACGACGAGGCAGTGCACGCGTCGCTAGTACGCGTGAAGGAGCAGGCTCGGCTCAAGCAGCTGGATCGCCCAGCACTCCGTGCCGACCAACTGCGACTGATGAAAAGCCAGACTGGCGGGGCGGACCTCAGTCGGGGCTTCGCCACACAGCGCAGCACCAAACGCTACCGTCTGTAGCCGGGAGCAAAGCGGCGTGCTCCTTAGCGTGTTGCCGCCACTATTCTGCGGAGAATTGTACTGTGATGACCTTTCTGGAACTCTGGAGAAGAAGAGATGTACGTACAGCCTGAGTTTCGCGATTCTGTGTGCTTCATCTACGCCAGAATCAAAGAGCAGGAGAAGCCGGTCGGCACAGCGTTCTTCGTTTCAATGCCCATCGGCACCACCGGGCACGAAACTGTGATGCTAGTGACGGCTCTGCATGTCATCTCAAACATCCAGCTTAAAAGTGACGACCAGCAGGTACGCCTACGTGTCAATACAAAAGATGGTGGCTTTCGGTTCGTAGAAATTAATGCGGCCCACTGGCATAGGCCCGATCAAGTAGATGAGATCCTCGACATCGCTTTCTTTCCCTGGCTCCACGTAATGGATTCGGAATTTGATGTCCGCTCGATTCCAATCGGGTTTGCAGCGACAAGAGACGTTATGGATGCGGACCAGTTGGGCGTTGGAAACGAGGTCGCGTTTGCAGGGCTCTTTGTTAACCACCACGGAAAGTTGCGCAACGAACCGATAGTCAGGTTTGGGAACATTGCGGCCATGCCTGCTGAGCCGGTCGCATTCCGGTCGACGGAAATAGAAGCATACCTAGTTGAGTCGAGATCGGTCGGGGGGCTTAGCGGATCGCCTGTGTGGGTCGACTCTGGCATCTGGCGGAACGTCGACGGAGTATTGCTACGTCGAGAGGGCGGCAGCACAGCCGGGTACTTGTTAGGCATCATGAACGGCCACTGGGATGCTCGGATCGACGCAACGGCAATGGACGATGCTCCGCCGGTCGAGTTCGTAAATATGGGGATCGCTGTGGTCACTCCCGTAGACAAGCTGATCGGCTTGATCATGTCGGTTTTGGGGAAGTACCTCGACGACGCAGCCAAGCAGCTCGATGGTATTGACGGAAGCGCTGCTGTTGCGTTTGGATATCCGCTGCCGTAGAGACTTGGAAATCTTGTGTACCCCTCGCAGGTAGCAAGCTGCGTCGTCGGTGCTTTACAGGTCGACATGGTGGTCCCGATCGACGCACGCTGCGGCGCAACGCAAACCGTGTTCGGCGTGGTAGGCGTGTACCGCGCACTCGCTCCAGCAGATCAACTCGCCGTCGGCGTTGACCCCGAGGTCCTTCTCATGTGGGCATCTCCAGCGGCGCCGCCACCTCCGCGTCGGTTGCGTTCTCCCGCTGTGAGATCCACCGCAGCACCTCGTCGCGCCGATGCACGACGGGGCGGCCAAGGCGAAGCCCGCAGATCCGATATCCGAATGCCGCCAATACCAAAGCGTTTCGGGGGGGCGCCGGTCATGTCTGAGACTTCTTTCGCCCCTATCAGTTCCATCAGATTCCTCCTGAATCAAGGTTGGTTTCGACTGAGTCAACAATGACGATGGACATGTCGGCGCGTCCACCGCCACAGGGCGCATTGACCGCAAAGTCGTGTGATTCTGCCGCCACAGATCGGCCGTGATCGTGGGGGCGTAGAACGACGGCGTACTAGGCGGATGAATGTCACGGATTGCTGCGGTATGTCCCGATTCGCGATCACCCGGAATGATCGGGCGCATATAGACGACGGCTGGCATAAGCGCGTCAAGGAGTTAGACGGCACGATGGGCGCCGAGCGATCTGCGTTTTGGCAACCGACCGGCAAGGTTGGCGAAGAACGTCGCAATCGAGATCAAGTGGGACGAAGATCTTCCCGAACAACGAGCGCGAGGGACGCTAGTTGCTACGCCGACTGTTACCGCGAGCCAAGGCAGCGGACCGATTCGAGACGCTGACGCTGGTGCTGGGCTGCTGCGGCCTGCGGTTCGGCGAGGCTGTCGCGCTGAGGCGCCGGCACGTGGGGGACCGGGTGTTGACGGTGAGTTCGTCCACAACTGCGATCGCCAGTAAGGGCATTGTGGAGTTGACAGCCAAGACGAAGCGGGATCGGCACCTGCCAGTGTCCGAACCCGCGTGGGAGCGGCTTCAGTCCGACATGCCCACCGACTCGAACGGCTGGCATCCGACAATGGGTGCGACGACGTCGGGATCGAGAGGTTGGTGGCCCACGGGCTAAGGCAAGCCACGGCTCGTTGACGGCGCTCAGCGCCGGCGATCACGTCAAGGTCGTGCAGAGACTGCTGGGGCACGCGACCGCCGCGATGACGCTCGACCGATACGGCCATCTCCTCGACGACGATTTGAGCGGTGTGGCCGATTCGTTGGGCAAGGCCATCGACAGTACTGCAGTCTCACTGCTGTTTTCGCGCCGTGAGAACGAGGCCAAAACCGGCTGAAGTACCCTCTGATCTGCAATGCCCCCATAGCCCAATTGGCAGAGGCAGCGGACTTAAAATCCGCACAGTGTCGGTTCGAGTCCGACTGGGGGCACCACCTCGGTGCAGGTGGAAGCGCTTCGACGGGTGCCGGTCAGCCCTCCGATCCGGTCTCGATGTCATGAGTTGACCCAACACGACCTAGCTCTCCGCAGCGCTCTTCAGCGCTTCGTCTTGGCTGTGTGCGTAAACCGGCAGCGCGTGAACGCCGCGCTGGCGTGGCCCAGCCAGGCCGCGATGCGGCGATCGGGACCTGGCGCAGATGCGTCAGCGTCGGGCACAAAAATGTCGTGCTCGTGCAGTCGTACCAAGTTTGATGTTGAGAGCGTCGAGCATCTTGCCGAACGTCGGCACGGCTACGCGTATCACCAGTGACATTCACACCCTGCTGCAGGGATCCGGACGATGGGTACGCCTACGACCAAGCAGGGGCGCGCCGATCAGCACCGACGGGGTGGCAAGACCCCTCCACCGGTTGGCAGTATTTAAAAACTTGTCCCTAGCAGGCGATACAAGCAGCTTTGCGTTGGTGACCGCTGATCAGTGAAGAGACATGTGCACACCGCGTGTTTACATCGCCGCACCCGAGGCGTGGCGCATGGACTACGACGGCCCCGAGCGGGCGATCACCCCGTCGGTCAATTCGATAGTCGCCAAGTACCACCAAAAAACCCAGTCCAGAAATACGGGGTCGTAATCCGACTTCTGGCGCTGATCTTGATGCCGTATTGCGAACTTGTTGGCAATCTCGAACAGCGCCCCCTCATCTCCGCTGTATAGGACCCCCTTCAAGAGCGCCCGACGCTCCTCGAGCACCAGCCCTAGCACCATGACCGCCGAACGCTTGTCATGTTCGGTCGCGTCACGGCGACGAAAGAGTGCGACCGCATGTCCGATCCGGCCTGCAAGGTCATCGGGCCGCTCGGCCATCCTTTGGAGGAGGTCGGTTCGTGCATCGTCCGTTGCCTTTACTAGCCGTCCCTCGTCTTCGCCTTCGCTTGCAAGCCGTAGCCCCAAGTCGCTTCGGTCCAGCAGTCTGTTGACCTGCCATCGGTAAAGGCGCCGTCCTGTCTCTCGCGAAAACTCGCTGTAGTGCCAACCGCACTGAGAGTAGTTGTGGATCGAGCCATTTCGAGGACGCGCTATTAGGTCGTGCAACACCTCGACAACATCGAGGAACACATCACGATCTTCTGCCAGCTTCAATGGATCAAGCGGCCACATTGACTCGCGCCCGGTCCGCTCATAGATCACGAAACTCGGGCTAGTTGTCGATGGGTCGTCGACACAGTCCTTTTCGAAGGCCTCTTCGAAGTAGCCCCGCCCATCGAGTGCGTTCACGATGTTAACGAAGTACCGGGCGACCGCCTCGAGCGTTAACGCCTGTCGCCCTGCCGATGCTCCAGCCCGCCGCTCGGACCAGTACGGTCGGCGCAGGAAAGCGTCAGGGAACTGGTCCAGCCTCCGGAGTATTGATGCCAGGAACTTGCGTTGCCCAGTCGGCGCATTGACAAGCTTGCCGAAGCCATCATCCGGAACCGACGCGAACTCCTGAGCGGGAACGCTGGTGCTGAACGCATCGCGGAGTAGGAGGTCCACTTTGACAGCCCAGTCTTTTTGAGACTCGGAGTTAACGAGAACGCTGAGTTCATCGCGGACTAGGTCGCGAGGCCATGCCAGCTCGTAATCCCCACCGTTAGCCATCGAAGCTATCGTGCCAGCGGCTTGCCGACGACCGCACCCCATCTATGTAATGCAGTCTCCTGACTTTCCAGACGAACTGGGCTTTTGCGGACGTTGAGTGCCTTGGCTTCGTTAACAACCACCAGGTCATGCGGTTGGCGGGGGTCGGCCGATCACTTGGCCGCGTTCACGTGAAGGGTCGAACTGAGGGGTGCAGAGCTTCTTCGTGCATGGCGCCTCGCATCGTCGGCCCGTGACCGGAACGTCGGTTGAAGTCAGCCTGAGCAGGCCTTCCTCTGCACATCCCAAATGCGCCCCCGAGACGAACTGCGACCGCGATCGGACCGAAGACGAGTGCCCGGCGTCATCGGCGTGTCCGTTCCCCCAGACACAACGGCCCCCTTAGCGTCGTTCGCATGGGCGGAGTACGAGAGACGCTGGGCGAATACAGCAAGACACGCCAAGTGGCCTTCGGCGCTTCGATGATCATCGGCGCCGCCTTCTTCTGCACCGGAGTCATCGGCGACTGGCGGGGTTGGTGGAACGGTCTCGGGTTTGTGCCTAATGCGATCACGTCTCTCGCAGGATTTTTCTTCGGCGTGCCGATTGCTCTCGTCCTACTCAGTACTTTGACCGATGAGCGCGAGGAAAGATCCCAACTCAACAAACTGCGTGGTCTATCCGATGCAGCCTGGCAGGATTTTTCCGACCGTGTCCATGAGTTCTGCACCCAAGGCCGCATCGACGCACTTCGACTTGCTGGCGGCGACCTGGCCAACAGGTGGCAATCAATGAGCGCCTTGCTGCAATCGTGTTGGGAGTTCGATCCCATTCCACAATTCAAGCTGGGTCTAGAACTCGCGCCCGTCGCAACGGAGATCGAAGCCCTCGTCGTGAGTTTCCGGAGGTCTTTTGACGATCGCGCGAAAGACCTACAGATCAAGTGGGTTGGGCTGCAACGAAGTTGGGCGGTCTTGGACTCCTACGTCAAGATCCAAAGATTCGAGCGGCGACAGAGCTGGCTTTCCCCTGACATCGATTCCAGTATCCAAGACTGGCTTCGGGGGGACGCTCATCCGATGACGGAATTTCTGTCACAGCATCTATCGACGGGAGCTCTGAGCGGCGTAAGTCTGCAGATGGAGCAGGTACCGGAGCTTCTGAGATCGCTTGAGAGCCAAACGTTCGAAGAGCGGATCTCGTTCATCAACACGTCCAATTCTCCCATCTACAAGCTCGTCGCCTCCTCGTATTCTGCGCAAGCGTTCGCGGCGGCTGAGGTACTGCGACGGCTGCGCGACTCCGTGGAGGCCGCTGAAAAGGGTCAAGGTTGGCCTCATCGACGCGGCGAGGTAGGCCAGAAAAATTAGGCGCGCCAACTTTGACAGCCCCACCGCGCGAACCCGACAGATGAGACGGTGCGGCGCGCAACCGTCTCACTCAACGTCCTCGGTCAGCGCACGGTAAACGGTGGCCCTGCTTACGCCGAGGGTTGACGCGATGGTGGTGGCCGCCTCACCACTGTCATGCATGCGCCGGGCTAGGGCAACCCTCTCGTCGGTCAGTGCCTTTGGGCGACCGATGGACTGACCGCGCGCTCTACGCGCATCCCGCGAAGCCGTTCGCCGTTCCTTACCCAGCTCCAACTCAAGCTCGGCAAGGCTGGCGAGAACACCGGCCACCATGCGCCCCGCAGCATTCGACGTGTCAATACCCTCGCGCAGCGACCGCAAGACGATCCCACGCTCGCCAAGGTTGCGAATCGTGGTCATCACCTCGGCGGCGTTTCTGCCCAGGCGGTCGATGCCAACCACCACTATGGCGTCACCCTCGCGGGCGTAGTCCAGTAGCGCGGCAAGGCCGGGCCGCTGCTCACGTGTCGAGCTGCCCGAAAGCTTGTCGGTATACACACGCTGTGCATCCACGCCCACTGCAGTCAAGGCGTCGAGCTGCTGATCCAGGGACTGATGAGCGGTGCTCACTCGCGCGTATCCGAGCTGGGTGCCCGTGACCGTCAAAGCTGAGAGTGTCATGCACTTGATTTTGTCTCAGAAGTCTCAGAAGAACAACTTATGCAAGGATAGTTCTGAGTCATCTTCTGAGACATCTTGACCTGAGGAATATTGAGCTGGCTGCAATGAGCTTCACGCTGTCGTTCCAAATCCTTAGCTTTGAGACTGACCATGAGGACGGATGGTCGCAATCTCTTGATTGCATTAGGACTGGTTGAAACAGGAACTCAGGCGGGTGCTGTTCTCCGCACCCAACCGATACAGTCCCGCACCGCGTTGCTTGACTCACTGTCTTGTATCGCAAAGTCTGCGAGTACCTTCGTCGCGGCACCGCCACTGCGAATGAACGCAGCCACCGGGACATTCGATTGCCGCGCCAGTCTCGCCTCCTCGATGGTGCGGCCACCGATTTGCCCCCCGATGACGATCAGAACAGTAGGAGGGCGAACAAGTAACGACCCCAGAAAGCCCACTGGGTCCTCATGTCGCAAGGAGCCGTGAACCATCAACGCTCTCGCCCCGCCGTGCAGATTCGACACCCTTCGGTACGTGTTACACAGCTCATACAGGACATCACTCTCACCCACGACGACAGTGATGTTGGCCTTTGCAAGCTCGGACCCCAGCAGCCGAGCCACCTGACCGGCGAACTTCTTCTCCTGGTCGCTCGTCGAATCGTCGCCATACGACCCCGCAACCCATACCGCGCGCGATGGCACCTCTGCTGGGTCTGTTCCGGTGTCTCGGTACAGACTGCTTTTCGTGGTCAGCGTCAGGGACCGCACGAAACTGATGCAGTTAAGCGACCTTTCACGGACAACACGCCAAGTGTTCGTCAGCTGTCTCCGCAGTGCAGGTACTGCCAGCAGGACGATCCCCCCCAGGACTGACGTGGCGATGCCGAAACCCCACTTGTTCGTGTCGATCCAGTGAAGTATCTCCAGGGGTACTTGACACCAGTCGTCCATAGCGGCCGATGCTAGTGACCAACAGGAGGCGGACTACCGACGACACACGGTGGTCTGGCTAAACTTTCGTGCTGCAGTGCGCTACGGAAGCGTCATTTACCTGAGGCCCAGTTCCCGCAACAACTCAAGTTCCTTCGCGAACGGGCATTCCCGACGGTATCGGGCCTTCCGTCGCCGCTTGTAGGGCCGGATCAGTGCATCTATCGCCTCGCCTGCTCGATGTCGACGGTAGTGGGTCGTGCACCACCCCCGCGTATGCGCCCGACGCTCGCAGCCCTCCTGCTTGCAGACCATCGCTTGCCCTTCCCGGTTCGCCGGCTGGGGGTATCCCCTCGGTCACTTCGCCTGACACCTTCTGCGAGTCAGCCCCCCTCTCCCCGGGAGTTTCCGTCGCTCCATGCAATTGAGACGAACCCGAATAGACCACCCACCGGGCTCTGATGGCGCTCGCTGAAAT
>NZ_MVOC01000084.1 GCF_002043095.1 Mycobacterium sp. AT1
CGCCTGCTCGAGCAGGCGGCTCGGTCCAACTGACGTCGAGCGGTACGGCCCCGGCGACCAGCCGGGAGCTGCACCCACCACGAATGGAGAACACCATGGCCGACCAGACAGTCGCCACGACCATCGAGCAACTGCTCGGCCCCGACAGTCCCACGAACTGGGGCAAGTGGGGCTCTGACGACGAGGTGGGCAGCCTCAACTACCTCGACGCCGCCCAAGTCCTTCGTGGGGTGAGCGCGGTCAGCAGCGGAGAAGTGTTCACTCTCCAAGTTCCGATCGGACTTGCCGAGCGGCCGGACCCCGTGTGGCCCGGTCGCGGCCCCGCGGTCCGCACCCAGGTCATGGACGAGGGCTTCTTCACCCGTGGCGAGGAACCGGAGCCCACCGACGGGCATCACTGGGCCGATGACAAGATCGAAATGTTCACCCAGGGGTCCACCCAGTACGACGCGCTCGCCCACTACTGGTACGGCGGCAAGGTGTGGAACGGCTATCCGGCTGACACCACCATCGGCGAACTTGGGCGCGCCTCAGTGCTTTCCATCGCCGAACGCGGCGTGGTCGGACGGGGTGTGCTCGTCGACATGGCCCGCGCCCGCGGCAAAGACGTCCTCGACAGCGGAGAACCCATCACCCTCGAGGACTTGCTCGCCGCCGCCGACGCTCAGGGCACCACCATCCAGGCACGCGACATCTTGATCATTCGCACCGGATGGATCGGGTCCTACTACCGCACCGACAGCGAGGACTTCTACCGCGACTGGAACGAACCGGGCCTGATCTACAGCCGCGAACTCGTCGAGTGGTTCCAGAAGATGGAAATCCCCAACCTGGTGACCGACACCATCGCCAACGAGCTGAGCTTCTACCCCGGCGGACTGCAACTGCCCCTGCACTGCGCGCTGATGCGCAACCTCGGTGTCACCTTCACCGAACTCTGTCAGCTCGACGATCTCGCCGACGCCTGCGCAGCCGATCAGCGGTGGACCTTCCTCTACAGCGCTGCCCCACTGAAGATCTCCGGCGCCAGTGGCGCGCCGGTCAACCCGGTGGTCATCCGATGAACAACCCACCTCGCGCCACCACCGTCGCCACCGAATCCGCCACCACCGGGCCGATCGACGCCTTCCGTGACACCCACGGTCTGTTCACCATGGTCGCGGTCGACCAGCGCGGCTCCCTGCGGCACATGCTCAGCACGGGGCGTCGGCACTCCGCCACCGACGACGAACTCACCGACTTCAAGGCCGCGGTGATCGACGCCGTCAGCGGGACGGCCAGCGGTGTCCTGCTGGACCGCGACTTCGGACTCACCGCCGCACAGCGGTCACAGTGCCCCGTCATCTTGGCCGCGGACGTCTTGTCTGCCAGCCGACACGGTGGACCAGTCGACGTCGCCCTGCTGGACGACGGCGTCACCGCCGAGACCGTACACCGCTTCGGGGCCGCGGCCTTGAAGTTCCTCCTTCCCTGGCACCCCGACCGGCGCCGCGAAGCCGTCGACCTGGCCCACGAATTCGTGGCCCGCTGCAAGGATCTGGGGCTGCCGGGTGTTCTCGAAGGAGTCGTACGACCGCGGGAAGGAAGCACCGCCTCCCAGGAGGGCTTCGCCGAGGCGCTCGTCACCGCCGCCGCCGACCTCGCCGAAACGGAGCCGGACCTCTACAAGACCGAAGTCGTCTACACCAGCCACGACGACCACGATCTCGCCACCGCCACCTCACGGGCAATTACCGACACCCTCTCCTGCCCGTGGGTCGTCCTGTCCTCCGGCGTCAGCGCTGCCCACTTCCCCGCCGCCGCGGCTGCGGCGGCACAGGGCGGAGCCAGCGGCTTCCTGGCCGGGCGGGCCGTGTGGAGCGAGGCGACGACGGCCGAGGACCCGGTCGGCTATCTCCGCGCACACGCCGCCCCGAACCTGCAGGCCATCACCGACCGGGTACGGGCGGCGTCATGACCGTCACCAGCCGCATCGGTGACGTGCCCGACGTCGTGGTGATCGGCCGCATCTGCATCGACATCTACCCCGAACAGATCGGCGTCGGTCTTGCAGATGTCCGCACCTTCAGCAAGTCGATCGGAGGCAGCGCGACGAACGTCGCCGTCGCCATCGCCCAGCTGGGCAACACCGCCCGACTCATCACCCGCACCGGGGACGACCCGTTCGGTGACTTTGCACGCACCGAGCTGGCCCGACTTGGGGTCGTCACCGAGGCCATCACCTCGGTCCCGGGAATGCAGTCGGTACTGACCTTCTGCGAAATCCATCCTCCCGACGACTTCCCGCTCTACATCTACCGCAACCCGACTGCACCCGACATGTACGTCGAGGCGGAACACCTTCCCCTCCAACAGATTGCGAGCGCACCGATCTTCTGGGCGACGGCTACAGGGCTGTCGCGGGAACCCAGCCGCTCCGCGCACCACCAGGCGTGGGAAACGCGCGGGCGACGACCGCACACCGTGCTGGACTTGGATTACCGACCCATGTTCTGGGACGGCGAGCAGCACGCCCACGACGCCGTGTCCGAGGCGCTCGACCACGTCACCGTCACCGTCGGCAATCTCGAGGAATGCCGCGTCGCCGTCGGTGAGACCGACGCCGATCGAGCCGCGGACGCACTGCTCGACCGCGGCGTCGAACTCGTCATCGTCAAGAAGGGTCCCGACGGAGTGCTGGCCCGCACCCGCGACGAACGCATCGTCTCGGAACCCATTCCCGTCACCGTCGCCAACGGGCTGGGCGCCGGCGACGCCTTCGGCGGAGCGTTGTGCCACGGCCTTCTCCACGGACTGCCTCTGCAGGAGACGCTCGACCTCGCCAATGCTGCCGGCGCGCTGGTCGCCACTCGTCGCGAATGTTCCTTGGCCATGCCCACATTGGCGGAACTGACCGAGTTCGCCACTGGTGCCGCGGCGGCCAGAACACCGACACACATTTGAACGCCAACGACATCCAAGGAGAAGGTTCACTATGACCGAGATTCGAGTCGCCATCATCGGGGGCGGCGGGTTCATGGGCTACGCCCACAGCCTGGGCTGGGCGTTGGCACCCATCGCCGCCGACGCCGGCGCCACCATCCGCAAGTCAGTCCTCGTCGAAGCCGACGAGGAGCGCGCGAAGGCCGCCGCCAAACGCCTGAACTGGGACGAGTGGTCCGCTGACTGGCGGCAGGTGATCGCCCGCGACGACATCGACGTCGTCGACATCGTCACCCCGCCGGCCGCGCACGCCGAAATCGCCATCGCCGCCTTGGCCGCGGGCAAGCACGTCTTCGTCGAGAAGCCGATCAGCAACGACCTCGCGGAAGCCGACCTCATGCAGGCCGCAGCCGAGAAGAGCACCGTGGTCAGCCAAGTCGGCTTCAACTATCGCCACGCCCCCGCCATCACCTTCATCAAGCGCATGCTCGACGACGGCACCCTGGGACACCCCCTCCAGTTTCGGGCGCACTACACCCAAGACGTCGGGGTCCTCGGCCGCGTCCTCAGCGGTTGGCGCGCGAAGAAGGGCGCCGGGGGGTCGGGTGTCACCGGCGACATCGGCTCGCACATCATCGATCTCGCCTCCTACCTCGTCGGAGACATCGACAGCGTGACCGCGATCATCGGCGCGAAGGATCCCGCCGACGACACCGCCTGGCTGCCCGACGAGCAGCGCCGCGCCGGCCAACACCTCGACGACGCCGCGCTGTGGATGGCGAAGTTCACCAACGGAGCCATCGGATCATTCGCGGCCACCGTGTACGCCTCGGGCCGGAAGAACCGGATGTTCTTCGAACTGGAATGCACCCGCGGCAACGTGGAATTCGACTGGAACCACTCCGACGAACTGAAGCTCAGTCTGGTCAGCGACCCGCCGGAGCAACAGGGATTCCGCACCGTGTCGATGAACGAGAACCACGACGACTTCTGGTGGCCACTGGGCGGAATGGGCTCCGGCTACGTCGACGACGCCGCACTGCAGTTGCAGAAGTTCGTCAAGGCAATCGTCGAAGGCCGCAGCGGAGCACCCAGTTTCGCCGACGCGACTCGCACCCAGCGCGTCATCGCCGCGGTGATGGAGTCGGCTGACAGCCTCCGCTGGGTCACGGTCGACGAGGTGACCGCATGAGTCTGGCGCTGCGGTGGAGCACCGACCTGGTGACCTACTTCAATCCGGCCTACTGGGGACTACCGGCCGACCTTTCCTACGACGCGTGGGAGAAGGAAGTCGACGACGACCCGCAACGTTTCTTCCGTCGGATGCTCGACGGGGCCGCTGCAGCGGGCCTGAGCGGCATCGAACTGGCACCCGCGCCCAGCGGCTGGGTCAACGCGCTGCGCGCGTACGGGTCGGCCGCGGCGTTCAAACACGAGCTGGATGCCCGCGGTCTCGTGCTGTCCTCCAGCTACGTGCTTCCCGTCCAGCTCAAAGCGGCCCTGGACGCCGACCCCGCCGACCGGTCCCGCGCCGAGCACGCATTGGACGACGAAATCACAGGACACGCAGAGTTCTTGCGCGAGGTCGGATGCCCTAACCTGGTGACCAGCACCATCCCCCGTGCCCAATTTTCTGAGGTCGAAGGCGTCGACGCACCGTCAGCAGACTTCGACGCACCCACCGATCCGGAACTGATGGGCGCTGTCGCCGACCAGCTCAACCGCATCGGTGAGGTCGCCGCCAAAGTCGGCGTCGGAGTGGCGATTCACACCGACGCCTACTCGCTGGCCTCCCGTACACGAGACATCGACGCGCTGATGACGCAGACCGACCCCGACCGGGTCAAGCTGTGCATCGACGCCGGCCACATCGCCCTCGACGGCGGAGACCCCCTGGCCGTGATTCGGGCGCATTCACGCCGAGCACCCGTTCTGCACTGGAAGGACTGTGCGAGCCATCTCCCGCCGCACACACTCAGCGGCCCGCCGATGGTGCGCCACGACGTCATGATCAAGTACTTCCGCGTCATGGGACCCGACGGCGTCGTCGACTGGCACGAGTGGGTCAAGATCCTGCGAGACAACCAGTGGAGCGGCTGGGGTGTCGCCGAAATCGACATGTCCGTCGACCCACAACGCGAAATCGCCGAGGGCATCGACTATTTCCGACGCGAACTGGCCGGCCACTGATGACCCACCACCTCACCGCCAAGCCAGGGACACGCCTCGCTGTGCAGCCATCGTCGACGAAGGACTCCACGACCCGAACGCGTGAAACGCGGGAAGGTGCTGACCGTGGCCTATGAGGACGCGGTCATCATGACCCTGATGCGCGCCTGGGAGGCCGACGCTCGACAGCGACGTCTCGGCGGCGACGATCGGCACCTCGTGGCAGAGGAACCATCCGACGTCGGCGACCGGCGCCACCGGAGGCGATCCGACAGCAGTCCCCGCGACGGCCTGGACCGCTTCACGCGGACCCTGTCTCGGCTCTGCGGCATCCGTGAGTGAGACCGCCTATGGGCGATCAGTCACCGACGTCGCCACGCCCTGAAACGCGCCTGCGCACCGCACGAGTACCACGACGCACCCGGCCTACATCGACCCACTACTCAAGGAGCGCACATGTCTACAGCCACCCCGCCGCCAGCCACAGTCCCTAACGTGATCGTGGTGGGGGCCGGCCTGTCGGGAATGACCGCGGCTTACACCCTGGCCGCACAGGGCCTGGAGGTCATCGTCGTCGAGGCCAAGGACCGTGTCGGCGGCCGCACCCACTCCGATCCCGACTACGAAGGCGGGCCCCTAGACCTCGGGGGAATGCTGATCGGCGTCACACACGACCGCTCGCGACGTCTTGGGGAAACCCTCGGATTGACCTGGGCGCACGCACGACCCGAAGGGCGGATGACCTATCGCGTCAACGGCGACGTCATCCTTGCGCCGGACAGCAGCTATCCGACCACGATCGACGGATCCGACGGATTCGACGTCAAACTCGCCAAGGCGTACGGCAAGTTCGACGTCCTCGCCGCCCGTGTCGGGGCAGATGGGCCATGGGACACCGCCTTCGACCGCGAACTCGACATGATGAACGTGGCGACGTGGCTCGAACTGAACGTGCCGGACCCAGTCGTGCGGCGCATCGTCGACACCGACCTGAACATAATCGTCGGTGCCGCCACCTCAGAGATCTCCATGCTGTTCTGGGCGCAATACGTCGCCAAGTGCGAGAACATGCACGCGCTCCAGGTCACGGCCAACGACGCCCTGTGGATCGGCGGCGCCCAGCAGATCTCCCAACGCATCGCCGAACAACCCGGCATCACCCTCGTCACCGAATCCCCCGTTACCTCAGTGCAATACACCGACGACAGCGTCACCGTGCACACGACGAAGAGCGCATACACCGCCGCCCACGCGATCATCGCGGTACCGCCGGCCTCGGCCAATGCGATCGCCTACATCCCGGAACTTCCGCTGCAACGCCGTCAACTCCAAGCCCGGGCACCCATGGGCCGGGAGAGCAAGGTTCAGATGCGTTACCCCAGCCCTTTCTGGCGGGAGTCCCACCAATCAGGCGAAGTCTTCGATCTGGACCTCGGCTACCTCGCCCTGGACGTCACCCGCCCCGGGGACCTCTCGGCCACGATCGTGGCCTTCATCGGCGGGAAGGACTACGACGCCTGGTTCGCGCTAGGGGACACCGGACGACGTCAGGCGGTAATCGAATCACTGGTCGCCACGTTGGGCCCCGCCGCCTCGGAACCGTTGAGCTACCACGAGACCGACTGGCCCAGCATCCCCTACACCCTCGGCGCGCCAGTCACCGTCATGCCACCCGGGCTACTCAGCAGCATCGGCACCGCGCTCAACGCCCCAATTGGGCCGCTGCGCTTCGCGGGCACCGAAGCAGCACCCATGTGGACCGGGTACATGGAAGGCGCGGTCCGAGCCGGAGAAGCCGCCGCCCAGAGCATCCTCGACTCCGTCGCCACTTCGGCAACCACTGCTGGGGGAAGCCGATGACTGACAACGAGTTTCACCATCTCGTACCTGCGGGCACCGAACCGGTCGCCGAGACCTATGGGCTGTCCCCTGGTCTGCGCACCGGGAACCTCATCTTCGTGTCCGGGCAACTTGGCATAGACGAGAACGGGACCATCCCACCGAGTGGCACCGAGCAGGCCGAGCTCGCGTTTCACGCCTTGGAGCGCGTGCTCGCCGAGGCCGGTGCCACTCTTGCCGACATCGTTCAACTCCAGACCTTTCACAAGGGGTCGATGGAGGCGAGTAACGAGTGGTTCTTGCCGGTCAAGAGTCGTTTCATCACTGCCCCCTACCCCTTGTGGACGGGGTTCGGCGTAGCGGACCTGGGCGGCGACGGCGCGATGATCGAGATTGGCGCCATCGCGCGAATCCCTCTGTGACACAGCAGTCCAATCGAAGCGGCGTCCACACGCGGCCGCACCCAAAGCTCGATTCCCGTGATGTGCGACCAAGCGGCCTGAGACGGCTCGCCGACACCCCAAGTTGCGCCTCGCCACCTGCGGATCATTTCAGATGCTTTGTGCGGCAATCGTGTTGGTGTCAACCGATGGCGGGCTTCGACAGCTATGCGATCGGCACCGGGTGGTCGATTCGGGTGGTCGCCGCCCGCACGACCCGGGTGCGGCAGCGTGCCACGATCGCTCCGTCGCAGGATCAGATCTATGCGGGAACCCACCTTTAGTCGAGGAGTGGGCCCCGGTCCTGGAGTCGTACGCACCCCTCAGATGCTCGATCGACGAGGCGCGTCGGTCGCGGACTACACCGGTGTCCGATGACGGGGCTACACACGACGAGCCTCGTTGCCAAATAGGTGAATTCGTCGGTCTCGGCGAACGGCTCGTAGCCGATTCTGATGGCCACCGGCGCACGTCGCGTCACGGCCGTTACGCACGAGAACCTCCGGTGCCGACGTCTACACCGATAGTGCCGGCACTCCCCTCCTCGGCCAGGCGGTTCACACCGCCTGGCCGCACGGCCAAGTCATTGTCGCTTGAATGTCTCCGCAGGCGTTACCTGTGCTTGGCCGGTGGGGTCGGTGGTGGTGTCGTCGATGGCGCGGCCGAGGCCGGCGTAGAGCTGGGGCTTGGTGCGCTTGAGGTGCAGCGCGACGAGGCACCCGGCGACCAGGAAGGCCGCCAGCACGAGCAGCATCCACAGATTCTCACCCGGCTCGCCGCCGACGAGGAGGTCGAACCTGATCACCGCGAAGATGACCACGGCGGCCAGGGCGACGGCGGAGACGATGGGGGCCACGGTCACCTTCCAGGTGTTCTCACCTGCGGGGACTCCGGTGCGGGCGAAGTAGCGGACCACCGCGATGCTGACGAAGGCCATCAGGATGAGGACACCGGCGGTGCCCAGTCCGCTTCCCGAGCCCACGATCAGCGTCGGATCGGAGTACGCGAAGGCGGCGATGATCAGCAGGACGGCCATGATGATCGACGACGCCAGGGAGGACCGGTAGGGCGACTTGTGACGGGGGTGGACCGCGGAGAGGAAGAAGGGCAGTGCGTGGTCGGCGGAGAGGTTCTGCAGGTAGCGGGCGACCACGTTGTGCACCGAGAGCACCGATGCCAGTGCCGAGGTCGCCACCAGAACGAGGGTCACGTTGGCCACGGTGGGGCTGACGTAGCGCGACATCGCGTCGGTGAACATCGTGGAGGGGTCGTCGGTGGCGCGCTGCCCGGCGGCGGATCCGCCGTAGGCGATGACCAGGGAGTACGCCGAGACGGCGTAGAACACCCCGATCAGCAGGACCGAGAGATAGGTGGCCCTGGGGACGGTGGTGGCGGGGGTGCGCACTTCGTCGCGGTACAGGGCGGTCGCCTCGAAGCCGATGAAGTTGCCGAAGGCGAACAGCAGGGCCATGCCGGTGCCCGCGCCGATGAACAGCGACGGGTCCAGCGGCTCGACCGACAGCCCGCTGGCCCCTCCCTTGGCCAGGGTGAAGGCGTTGAAGATGGCGACCAGGATGACTTCCAGGACCATGACGGTGCCCAGGACCTTGGCGGAGAGTTCGACGTTGAAGTGCCCCAGTGCGGTGATCAGGATCCAGCCGGCTGCGCTGGCTGTCCACCACGGGATCGTCGGGCCGCCGTAATGGGCAATCGCTTGGGACAGAGTCACACCGGCGAAGGCGTAGATGCCCACGCAGATCAGAATGTAGGAGATCGTGGCCAGAAACGCGCTGCCCACTCCGAACACCCGGCCCAGGCCTAGGGAGATGTAGGCGTAGAACGCGCCGGGGCGAGGGATGTGGCGTGTCATGGTCATGTAGCCGACCGAGAAGATCAGCAGCACTGCGGTGGCGACGACCCAGGCCAAGGTGGCGGCCTGGCCGGCGAAGCCGATCGCAAACGCGATGTATCCCGACACGGTGACGATCGGCGCGGAGAACGCCAACACGCTCAACACCAGCGACGTCGTACCCAACTTCCCCGCCAAACGAGTATCCGCCTGCACGGGTAGCCCTGGATCAGGGCTGGCTTGTGTAGTGCTCATGGTCGCTTCCTTCGCATAGGGGAGCAGTCACGTGACCAACGCGTTGTGACGTAGCCCACTGAATCTGGTGATGTCTGGAAAGCTACCTAACGTTCGCAAGCCTTGCACCGTCGTGGGCGTAGGTTGGCGAAGAACGAAATGGTGGCCGCCACTAACGGGAACAATCGCCGGTACTGCCGTCTTCGATAGTGGAACGATCGGCCAGAGACGGGTTCGTCTTGAGAGCAGTTTCCAGAGCGAGGTTCTGGGATCGAGTCGAAGTGGCGCGGTTGAGCACGACTCGCCAGACGGCTGAGGGCTGAAGCAGTCCGATTGCGGTCGGCCCGGCCATTGAAGCCAAGCGCACAGTCTCGGGCGTCAGCCGCATCGACGTCTCCGGCGCTGTTACGTGGCGTAACACATCGCCGCATACCCGCAGTTCGCGTAAGCGCTCCGTAACGCCGCCAAGTGACATGAACTGCAGTTCAGAGCCCATTTCGGCAGGAACGGCAAGGGGTTCGAACCCCCTTGGCTCCACAATCAGGAACCCGCCCAGACCATTGGTCTGGGCGGGTTTCTTGGTGAGTAGGGCGCCCCGCCGTCGCGGTGAGGCAAGTTGTTAGTCGTCCCCGTGAACGAACACGGCGTCTAGGCAGGACACGATCAACGTGACCTGGTCGTCGAGCATCTCTTCACAGGCGAACTCGAGACGTTCCTCGCGACGCCAGGCTGCCCATTTCGCTTGCGCGACAGCGCCGTAGCCAGCCAGATGAGGTGCCACTGGCTCAAGGGTGACGCCGCGGTGGCGCGCGACTGCCCGCGCGGCGCGGAGTAGTCCGTCAGCGTCGATGCCTTGGCGGGCGAGCGCGACGACGTCGACGTAGTCACGCCATCGCGTGCTGGTGACTTTTCGGGGCGGCGGCACGATGGGGTCCCCAGTGGATACGTCCCATGACACTGTCCCCCTCCACGTTCCGATTGAGACTGCGACCCGCAGTCGAAGGCCCGGATACTCGGTTTGCTCACGAATCTCCTGCACGTCGATCGTGTCGAGGTCGAAGGCCACACCGTCGTCCACGTTGATTGCGGCAATGTCGCGCACCACTTCGGCGAGATGCTGGGCATCGACGTTGGCGCTGACGGCATTGACGTCGATGTCCTTCGTTGGGCGCCGCACCCCGTAGGCGGCCAGTAACACGCCACCCTTGAGGACGAAGTCGGCGGCATGGGAGGTGCGGGTGAGTCTGTCCAGAAACGATTCGAGAGCGTGTCGGCACTCATGCCAACATCTCCAGTGCGTGCAGGACCGGAGTCTTGGCGCGGGGGAGGCGGGTCGCGATCTCGATCAGCCGCGCGGGTTTGCCTCCGCGGCGCAGCCACTCCCGTAAAGCCTCGCGGGCCAGCTCGTAGCCGACTTCCCCGCGAAGCCGGAACGCGTCGGCGATCGAGCGCTCGGCAGAGTAGATGCCGATCATTTGACCCGCTCCCGGGATGGCAATCTCTTCGCGTCCGATGGCGAAGGTTGCCCGGTCGAAGTGGTGCCAGGCGATAGCCCCCGTGCTCTTCGGGGTTCTCGATCCGCGTGGGATGGCGATGTCGAGTGCGGTGGGGATGGTGTCGGTGAGGTCGTGGTGGGCGAGCGCAGAGGTCAGGCAGATAGTCGCGTCTGGGCGTCGCGTCGCTGCCTCGATCTGATCCCAGTCGCTGGCCGAGTGTTCGACGGGAAGGTAGATGCCGCGAGCGATGCGGTCGAGGTGGCCCGTGCGGGCGCCGCGATATAGCGCGCTGCGTGTCAGGCCGGCCTGTCCGGCAGTGCTCGGCGTCAGTGCGCTCACAATCCACCTCCTGGCGCAGGGTGCTAAACGTCTACAGATAGATCTACCTGTACACGTTTCGTTTCACGAAGCCCCGAACGTCCTGTGCCGATTGCTGACAACGCCCCGACCTCCGCACCGTTTCTTGCCTGCTAAACAGCCTGTTCACCGGGCCGGCCCGAGTTCCGGCGTTTCTACCAACAAAACGGTTGGCGGACTTCAACATACCGCCGTCGCCCGCTGCGGCCGCCTGGTTCTGCGGTCGCCACCAATCTGCCATGCAACGGTTGGGACACTGCGTTTCCCGACTCGGCCTTAGGCGCGACTGGAGGCGACAGGGCGGACTTCTTACTCCCTGCCTTCGTGCCCGCCGCGGCCGTCTTGACCAGGTGCGAGACGTAGCTGAAGCCACGTGGTGAGGATGTCGTCGGGGTGTGCGAGAGGTACGCGGAAGCCGTCTGCGGCCCGTCGTAGTCGGTAGCGCAACGTGTTGGGGTGAATGTTCAGTTGTCGTGCGGTCTCGGCGACGTCGCCCAATGCGCCGAAGTAGGTACACAGGGTGGCCTGGTACTCGGTGCCTCGTGCTCGGTCGTGGTCAAGCAGGGCTCGGACTCCGGAGTGCAGCGGTGTCTCGTTGCGGGCGAACTCGCGGGCGAGGGTGGTCAGCAGTATCTGGGCGTAGATGTCGGTGGCGGTGGCAACCGACGGCGCAGAGTCGACGGATCCGATGACGGCGAGCACCTGGTCGACCTCACGGCGCAGCTGGTGTAAAGCGGACGGCCCTCGTCCCGCGGAACTGATGGCGGCGTGAGCTGGATGGCCGAGGCGGGCCTCGACCGCCTTCGATGCACCGGTGGCCACCCGGCGGGGCATGTCCTCGTCGCGCACCGAGGGGAACAGCACGTAGACGGTGCCGCCGATGGCGACGCAGGAGACGTTCGTCCGAAAGACGCCGCAGTACTGCTCTACCGCGGTGCTGAGCTGGGGGATCAGGGGCGGGGATCCAAGTCCGGCGGGGAAGGTGAACCCCACCACGACTGAGGGCACGCCGGTGGCCATACCGAATCGAGTTGCCGTGGTGGCGAGGGAACCGTGCCCCTCGAGCAGCGACCTCAGCCATTCCGCCCGCAACTGCCGTTCGACGTCGACCGCGTTTTGGGCTTGGAGAATGTGAATGGCCGCGAGCCGGCACGCGTCCTGCAGCGCGGTCTCACCCTCGGGTCCGACGGGCTGGTCCGCCTCGATGACCCAGATCGACCCGACCGGTTGACGGCCGGCCCGGACCGCAACCGCGCAACGGGGCAACTCTCCGTCGGTGGGGTCGTAGGGGAAATGGATCACCCCGTCGGCGAGAAGGAGTTCACGGTACTGCCTGACGTGCTTGTCCATCTCGGGGACGCGGCGGGCCAGGATTCCGATGCGGCGCATCCGGTCGACCTTGTGCTGCTCCAGATTCGAGTAGGCCAGCACGTTGCGATCGAGGTCCTCGATCGCGACCGCTCCCTTCAGTGCGGTGGCGATCGCGTTGGCGAGTACGAACAGGTCGCCACCGCCGGTGTCGTTCGGATGGTCATTCCGCGAGTGGCTGCTGGTCACGGACACGATCAGCCTGTCCAGGTGCCGCCAGGGGACCGCCTCGTCGACGACCAAGAGTGCGATGCCCGCCGTCCTTGCCGCGTCGGCGACGTCGTGAAGCGGTTGCCCCCTGGCCTTGACCACGAGGGCCGAGTATCCACGTTTGGCGGCAGCCGGCATCGTCGTGCCGACCTGTGGGGAATCGGGCGCGAGGCCCACCATGAGCAGCACACCGCCTGGGCTGTCGGGTAATTCGTCCATGGGGTCGAAGATCACCGGCCCACTGGCAACGTTCCCGAGTCCGGCGGCGCTGGGCACCGCACGAATCACGACGGTTCCCAAGGTGTGAACCAGGTCCGCGACGGTGAGCGCCGACGGTCCTCGGCTCCCGTGAACCTCATCCATTTGGCCAGGTTAATCGAGCCGGACTTGGCCAAACGCACGACTGCCTCTCGGGGTCGCGGCACACAGACTTCTCACAGCAGGTCGAGACCACCCCGTCGACACCCGAGACACCGAAGGACATCGTGAGCACCACCGAATCACTCCGTCTTACCCCCGCTGACGTCCTTGGCGTCTTTCCCGAGGAATCGGACCTCACCGAGACGGGTGAACTCACCATCGGCGGCTGCAGTGTCAGCCAGCTGGCCGAGGAGTTCGGCACCCCCGCCTATGTCATCGACGAGCAGGGTCTGCGTCGCCAGATCCGACGTTTCGTCGACGGGTTGGCCAGCCGGTGGCCGCGTTCAACGGTGCTGTTTGCGTCGAAATCGCTTCCGGCAGTTGCCATGTATGCGATCGCCGAGTCCGAGGGACTCGGCGTCGACGTCGCCGGCGGCGGCGAGTTGATGATGGCGCTGGCGGCTGGTGTCGACCCAGCCCGCATCTACATGCACGGGAACGCCAAGTCCGATGCCGAGATCGACATGGCACTGCAGGCGGGAATCCGATGCATCATCGTGGACAACCTCGACGAGCTCGCTCGACTGGAGACACTGACCACGCGGCCGCAGGCAGTGATGATCCGGTTGACGCCGGGAATTTCCCCTCGGACCCACGCATCACAGCTCACCGGTGGCACTGACTCGAAGTTCGGGCTGCCCCGCGAACAGGTGGAGTTGGCGGCGAAGCGCATTGCGGCGCACCCCTTTCTGAGCCTGGAGGGGATCCACGTTCACATCGGTTCCCAAGTGCTGGAGACCGAGCCGTTCGCCGACGCGGTGAAGACGGTTGCCGATTTGGGGCCCTTCGAGACGTACGACATCGGTGGCGGATTGGGTGTCCAGTACACCGAGGACCAGCCGGCACCGAGTGTGGAGCAGTACCTCGACGCCGTGGTTGACGCGGCACGCGCACATCTGCCGGAGGGGGCACGGTTGATCATCGAGCCGGGGCGTTCCCTGGTCGCTCGAGCCGGCGTCTCCCTCTACCGCGTCAACGCGGTCAAGCACACCGGCAAGACGTTCGTCGCCGTGGATGGGGGAATGGCCGACAACTTGGACATCGCGTTGACGGGCCAGCGCTACCACGCCGTCGTCGCGACCACGATGGACCGCGTACCAGACACGGTTTGCGACGTCGTCGGCCGCCAGTGTGAGTCTGGGGACCTGATGGTGGGTGGGGCCACGTTGGTCGACCCGAAGGTCGGTGACCTGGTCGTCATACCGGTGACCGGGGCCTACAGCTACACGATGGCCAACCACTACAACGGCGCCCCGATTCCGCCGATCGTCTTCTGCGCGGACGGCAAGGCTTCGCTGGCCGCGCGTCGAGAGACCTACGAAGACATGTTGCAAACACACCAGCCAGCCTTCACCCGCCGATGGTGAAGTCCCCCAGCCGATTACACGTCCGAACCGCGAACCACCACACAGAGGAGACCGACCATGACGACCACGAATAGATTCCGCACCCGCTTTCTTGGTAGCACCGTGTTGATGGGTGCCGCGACCGCGCTGGTGTTGTCGGGGTGCTCCGGTGGCGGATCGGACTCGGCGACCAGCACAGAGGCCGGCTCGAGCACGTCGGTCCAAGTCGACGCCGCGGCGGCGGCGCTGTTGCCCGCCAAGTACAAGGAGTCGGGTATCAACGTCGCCGCCGACATGCCCAACCCGCCGATGGAGATGCTGGACGAGAACCAGAACCCGACCGGCTTCGACTACGACCTCGCCCAGGCGCTCGGTGCCAAGCTCGGGGTGAAGTTCACGTTCGTCCAGCAGACCTTCGACACCGCGGTGCCTTCGCTGCAGGCAGGCAAGCACGACATCATCATGGCCGGCATGAACGACACCGTCGAGCGTGAGAAAGTCCTCGACTTCGTCGACTACTTCCACGCTGGATTCGTGATCGTGGTGCAGAAGGGCAACCCGGAGAACATCACCCGGATCCTGGATCTGTGTGGCAAGAACGTCGCGGTCCAGAAGTCGACGGTTCAGGGGGAGCTCCTCGAGGGCTATGCCGACAAGTGCAAGGCAGCGGGTGCCGGACCCATCAACCTCGTCCAGCTCCCGACGGAGCTGGACGCCCAGACCGCCGTGCGTTCGAACAAGGCGGTCGCCGACGTCGTCGACGCCTCGGTCGGAACCTACGCAGCCGAAACCGCCGGTGACGGGCAGATATTCGAGCTGGTCAAGGATGTCGAGCACCCGGGGGGCTACAACCCGGTCTACACCGGAATCGGCCTGCTCAAGGGCAACGACGACCTGGCCAAGGCCCTCAACATGGCTCTGCAATCGGTGATGGACGACGGCACGTACGCCAAGCTTCTGGACAAGTACAAGCTGTCGGACTTCGCGATCGACAAGGCCGGAATCAACCGTGCCTCGGAGTGACCTCACCGATTATGGCGCCCCCGGAGGACGCCCACCGATAGACCTGAGCCCGCTGCCGGCGGCCGACGGTGAGAACGACGACGACATCGTCGCCCTTCCTTTGCGACATACGTGGCGGTGGGTCGCGGCCGGTGCGTTGGCGCTTGGGTTCGTCTGGTTGGCATCGTCGTTGTGGAACAACAAGAACGTCGACCACGGCACGATCGCCAACTTCATGTTCAGCGATCAGATCGTGCACGGCGCCGTGTTGACGATCGTCCTGACCTTTCTGGCGATGGTGCTGTCGACCATCCTCGGCGTCGTCCTGGCCCTCATGCGGCTCTCGAGCAACCCGGTGATGAGTGGCCTGGCGTGGCTCTACATCTGGGTGTTCCGTGGAACCCCGCTGCTGGTGCAGATCGTGTTTTGGGGCTACTTGGGCCTGTTGTACAAACAGATCAGCCTCGGCGTGCCGTTCACCGACTTCACGGTGTTCGCCGCCGACACCAACACCCTCATCCCTGCGTTCGTTGCCGGCGTCATCGCGTTGACGACCAATCAAGCCGCATACACAGCCGAAATCGTCCGGGCGGGAATGCTTTCGGTGGACCCGGGCCAGAAGGAGGCCGCGTACTCCCTGGGCATGACGCCGTTGTTCACATTGCTCAAGGTCGAGCTTCCCCAGGCGATGCGAGTGATCATCCCGCCGATGGGCAACGAAACCATTTCCATGCTCAAGGACACCGCGCTGCTCAGTTTGATCGCCGTACTCGAGCTCTACACCGTCGCCGAGCGCATCTCGGCACAGAACCTGCGTCAAGTCGAGTTGTTGGTGGTGGTCAGCTGCTGGTACCTGGCTTTGACGTCTGTGTTGTCGGTCCCGCAGTACTACCTCGAGCGGCACTTCGGCCGCGGGAGTCATGTGCTCCGACCGACGCCGATCGGTCGAGTCGTCGCACTCCTACGCCGAGAGCCCAAGCCGCGGGTTACGGACAAGGAGTCGCTATGACCACCATCGAAGACGGCAGCGTGCAGGCCTCTGCCGAACCACTGCTCACCGCGCGGCGGGTGCGCAAGCGCTTCGGCAAGGTCGACGTGCTGAAGGGCATCACCCTCAGCGTGGCCAAGGGGGAGGTGATGTGCCTGCTCGGCCCCTCGGGATCGGGCAAGTCGACGTTCCTGCGCTGCATCAATCACCTCGAAAGCGTCGACGGTGGACGGATCACCTTCGACGGTGAGTTGATCGGCTATACCCAGCGAAAGGGGGCACTGCACGAGATGACCCCGCGCGAGGTCGCCCGGCAGCGGCGCGGAATCGGCATGGTGTTCCAGCGATTCAACCTGTTCCCTCACCTGACCGCGCTGGAGAATGTGATTGCAGCACCGATCGGCATCCGCAAGATCCCGAAGACCAAGGCGATCGCCGAAGCCCGGGAACTGCTCGACCAGGTAGGACTGGCTGACTTCTCTCACGCGCACCCCGCGCAACTGTCCGGAGGCCAGCAGCAGCGCGTCGCGATCGCCAGGGCCTTGGCCATGGAGCCAAAGCTCATGCTGTTCGACGAACCAACCTCGGCGCTGGACCCCGAACTGGTGGGGGACGTGCTCGACGTCATGCAGAAACTGGCCAAGAGCGGGATGACCATGGTGGTGGTGACCCACGAGATCGGGTTCGCCCGCGGTGTCGCCGACAGCATCGTATTCATGGACGAAGGTGTGGTGGTCGAGTCCGGCCCGCCGAGTGAAATTCTCCGCAGTCCACGCCATCAGCGCACCAAGGCATTCCTCGACAGCGTCATGTGAAGTTTTGGACCGCAGTCTGGGAGGCAGGACTCATGACGCAGCTCGTGGACATTGAGATCGAATGATCCTGTGTGAGTGTCGAATTGACGCTGACGGTATCCGCTGCGGGAGTTGGTGCGCACATCGGTGATGCTCGGAGGTGAGTCGCTCGGCACGCGCGGGTCCTGCGCTTGAGCTCGGAACTCTCGAGCGTCGGCGACGCCCAGTCAACTCGGGGTAGTCCACAGTGCGTCCGGTGGCGTGACCATACGCTGCGCACCACCCGCTACTGCAGCCGCCTCCATGGCCTGAAGACGGTTGTCATCCCTCATCTACGCGTTCTACGGCGTTGTCGCCGAAGAAGTACGTAACCTGAGTGGACCTGTGATGCCACGGGCTTCGCTAAGCTTCGCGTCGTACCAGAACTACTTCCAGCGGTTCGTGGCCGATGTGGAGGAATGGCGCAATGGATCAGCTGGTACGCGCACTGACCACTTCGGTCGATCCAGCGGCTCTGATGGTTCGCGTCGCCGAGCAAGCGTGTGCGTTCATGGCCAATGCCGATGGCGCAGCCATCAACCTGCTCCGCGCCTCGGACAATGCCTTTGTGACGGTGTCTGCCAGCGGCGTACTGGCGCCCGCGATGGGCTTCGTGATCTCGAAGGACCGCAGTTTGCAGGGCATTGCTGCGCGGGAGAAACGGCCGGTCCTCGTTCACGATTCGTTGAGGGACACCCGGTTGTCGCAGAGCGTCCGTGCGCTCAACAAACAGTGGGGCACTCGATCATGGGCGGTGATTCCGTTGATAAACAACGATGAAGCCATGGGTTCTCTGACGCTGGCCGCGACAGTCCCGGGTGCGTTCACTGCGACGGATATCGATCCGATGGTTGCGGTCAGCGACTTCGTTTCGGCATTGATCGTCAGCCAGTCGGAGCTCTCGACGCTGCTGACCCACGCGATCAGTGATGGCCAAGACCGTGCGGAGCGAGCCTTCACTGCTCGTTTCGTCGCATCGGTGATGGTGCCGGAGGCGGTCGAGGCCGAGGGACACCAGGTTCGGCTGGACGCGCTGCTCGCGCAACCGGACGTCCTTCGCGTGGCGTTCCAGCCCATCGTGCACCTAGCGAGTTGCGCGACGATCGCCTACGAAGGGTTGACGCGCTTTCCCGCGTCATCGGAGTTGACCCCGGCGCAATGGTTCATCGCGGCCCGCCGCCTGGGTCGAGGCCTCGACCTTGAATATGCTGCGCTGCGTGCGGTCTTGGCTGCCGCTCGCGGTATCCCGAGTGACTGTCCGGTCGCGGTCAATTTGAGTCCGGCCGCTGCACTGGAAGAGTCGATTCAGGACTTCCTGCTAGCCCAAGACCGAAGATTGATCATCGAAATCACCGAACACGAGCCGTTTCCCGATGACCTTGCCGAGGGCCTGTCAAGACTGCGCGAGCAGGGGATAGGCATCGCAGTCGATGATGCCGGTGCCGGTTATGCCAGCTTCACTCAATTGCTGCGACTTCGTCCTGAGTTCATCAAGATCGACGGTGAGCTCATTGCCGACATCGACAATGACCCGGCCAAGCGGGCCATAGCCACCGCGCTCACTTCGCTTGGTGCCGAGATGAACGCGACGATGGTCGCTGAAGCGGTGGAGACGGCAAGCCAGCTCCAGACCTTGATTCAGCTCGGTATCGAGTACGGCCAGGGCTATCACCTCGGCATGCCCAAGAGCCTGGACAAGTCGTAGCGTCGGAGATTGTTGTGACCGAAAGGCCTACCGACGCCATCCCTTTCGGATCCCAGCGCACCTCGATTTGAGCACGCCTGCGCCGCGCGGGCTATAGCCGCAGAGTCACCCCGAGCAGGGCGACGACACCCAGTCCGGCGATGAAGCCCGGGATCGAGTAGGGCATCGTGCCGAAGTCGCTTCGCAACGCTCGCATCTGCTGGCGGTGCCGAATCCATGCCAGCGCCAACGCCGTCAGTCCCGTGACGATCATCAGCACCTCGAACACCTGTGGGCTGACGACCGGTGCGCGGAGCCGTTCCTCGATGTTGACGTACAGGAAGAGTTGGTAGATCGTGAACCCGAAGGCGATCAACGACGTGCACGTGCGGATCCACGCCATCGCGGCCAGATGGTGGCCAGTGAAATCATGAACACCCCCAGCCATCCGGGTCCTTCCTTGTGGCACCCAAATGGCCTGTGCGAAGGGATCTTCGGGGATCGCGCTGTGCAGCAGTGCGCCCCTCGCATGTCGTGGTTCCGACGCCGGACGGCTCAGCTGCTGCCGTGCGCGCCCGCCTGGAGCTTGGCCATCACCTGCTCGAGGTTGAACGTCGCCGACTTCTGCCGCTGCGGGAACTCGACGAGGCTGCCGAGCATGTCGGCCACATAGGCCTGCGCCGGGGTGAACAGCCAGATGCGGTCCATCATCCAGTCGAAGTAGGTGTTGGACGTGATGTCGGCCCGCTCGTAGGGGTCCGTGCGCAGGTTGAACAGCTTGGGTCCGCGGAGCACGACATACGGTTCGAGCCAGATCTGCAGGGTGCCCTGGACCCGCTGCTCCATGAACACGATCTTCCAGTTGTCGAAGCGCAGTGCGGTCAGGTCACCGTCGTCGGAGACGTAGAAGAAGTGCTTCCGCGGGCTCTCGTCGGTGACGCCGGTGATGTAGTCGAGTTGGTCGTGGCCGTCGAGATGCACCTTGTAGGTGGTGCCGTTCAGGTCGGTTCCCGCCCGCAGCTTCTCTGCGATGGACGGCTCCCCGGCTGCCGCGAGCAGCGTGACGAACCAGTCGTTGTGGCTGACGATCCCGTTGAGTACGGAGCCTGCGGCAATGTGCCCTGGCCAGCGCACCATCGCCGGAACGCGGTATGCCCCTTCCCAATTGGAGTTCTTCTCATTGCGGAACGGCGTCATGCCCGCGTCGGGCCAGCTGTTCATGTGGGGCCCGTTGTCGGTGGAGTACATGACGATGGTGTCGTCGGCGATGCCCAGTTCGTCCAGGGTGTTCAGCAGGTCGCCGACGACGTCGTCGTGATCGAGCATCGTGTCGTGGTATTCGGACTGCCAGCGACCCGACCGGCCAATGCTCTCCGGCTTGGGGTGGGTGCGGAAGTGCATGTGCGTCGAGTTGAACCACACGAAGAACGGTGTCTCAGCCTCCGTTTGGCGGGTGATGAAATCGATTGCCGCATCGCGGAATTCCTCGTCGCAGGTCTCCATCCGCTTCTTGGTCAGCGGGCCGGTGTCCTCGATGCGCTGGGTTCCGTCACCGTTCGCCCACGTGTGCAGCACGCCCCGGGGCCCGAACTTCTTCCGGAACGCCGGATCCTTGGGATAGTCGACGTTCTCTGGTTCCTCCTCGGCGTTCAGGTGGTACAGGTTGCCGAAGAACTCGTCGAATCCGTGCATGGTCGGCAGGAATTCGTCGCGGTCGCCGAGATGGTTCTTGCCGAACTGACCGGTGGCGTAGCCCTGCGCCTTGAGTGCCGTCGCGATCGTGGGGTCCTCCGCCTGAAGGCCGAGTGGTGCGCCGGGCATGCCCACCTTCGTCAAGCCGGTCCGGTACGGATTTTGACCGGTGATGAAGGCTGCGCGACCGGCGGTGCAACTCTGTTCGCCGTAGTAGTCGGTGAACCGGGCACCCTCAGCGGCAATGCGGTCGATGTTGCTGGTGCGGTAGCCCATCACTCCATCGCTGTAGCAACTCAGGTTGCTCTGCCCGATGTCGTCGCCCCAGATGATCAGGATGTTCGGCTTGTCAGACACTCGTCGCCCTTCGTCATCCACCCCAGGCCGGCGCGCCTCGGAAGATTTCAGTATGCGTGAGGCGGGGCAATCGAAGCTAGGGACTTTCGACCTCGGCGCCGCTCGCTGATACGACCTGGAAGCTCGCTGACGAGACGCTGAACGGCGTGTCCGCGGGGTGTCCGACGCACGGGTAATCTCCAGCCACGTGGGGACGCGAAATGCGAAATGGCAGCACTACATATCCGTTCGCGGGCTGCTGATGACCGCGTTGGTCGTCGTCACGGCGGCCATCGTGGCGGTGACCATCTGGTATCCGCGCAGCGCGCCGACCGGTGCGCCCGGCGAAAAGTACCCACCCGCCGCCACGTCCGCGCCGCCGGTGACGACTGCGCCTGCGGTCGTGGCGCCAGCTGCGCCGGTCGTCGTGCCAATGCCCGCCCCGCCGCCCATCACCGCAGTCGAGGTTCCAACCACTGCGGCGTCGCAGACCTATTCTCCGACGTATGTTCCGCCACCGGCGGTGAGCGATGCCCCCACGACAACCGCGCCGTCTGCCGCCGACACCCCGCCGCCGAGCGCGACACCGACCACTCGATCGCGCCCGAAGACGAACGTCACACGTTCCGACAATCCGTATCACGTACCGACGTTCACCGGTGTGCCCAAGCCGTAGGACAGAGCCAGAGTCCGCGAGTTTGGCAGTCCGTGTTCCCGGCTAAATTCAGGCATGCGAAACCTGCTGCGCCGATCGACCATCATCGCCGTTCCCATCGCCGCCGCGTCCTTGCTGAGCGCGGGCGTCGCTTGGGCGGATCCGCTCAACTGTGTGAACGGGCAGTTCTGGGATCCCATCACCAACACCTGCCAGACGCCGCGTCCGGCGGACAACTGTGCGCCCGGGCAGTACTGGAACGCGCTGTCCAACGTGTGCAGGCCGCTGGGTCAGCTCTGATTCCCCCGGAACTCGGGCGCCGCAGCGATCGGCGGGTCCGACGACGTCGTACGGGTACCTCCGCCCGTTCGTGAATCGCCCGACGTACGGCCCGTGTGTCGCGTCGGGAGGTTCACACGCGAGGCCGCCAGGCTTAGCCGGCTGACGGGAGGACTACGTAGCGGATCGGCGGCTCGTCAGATCGGCCAGGGCGGCCTCGGCATCCCGCCACGACGGGACGAACGTCGCCGTCGGCGAATCATGCGTCCACGCTTCCCAGAGCGCACGTACCTTGCCGTACCGATCGTTGACGACGATGTGCTCGATCCCGCACAGCGTCGCGATGACGTGGCCGTGCAATCGGTCGGTGACGAGAATGCGCCCCCGTGAGAGCATCTGAATTGCCCATTCCAGATTTTGCTGCGCAAACCGATTCGCCATCGTCGGACCAAGAGTGCGCGCCGGTAACTTGTCGGCCACGGAGACCGCAGACCGCATGAAGTTGCGACGACTGAAGACCGTCGTCGTATTCCAGTCGACGGTTGGGCGTCCCGATTCCCGCTCGGCCGCGGCCTCGTCGTCCTGGCGCGCTTGTAGCACAACGTCTTCGGATGGCGCCGCCCGCTCGAGTCTTCCCAGCGCGAACGCCGCATCCGGGACGAGCTCGATTCGGCAGTCGAATTCGCTCTGTGCGACCGCAAGCGACCGATGGTCGCGCACGAGAAGGGTGAAGTCGGGGTGGCTCCCGATTGCCCGCTTCAGCCGTTCCACGATGCTCGAATTCGCTAGTTCCAGCGATTGGGGCATCTGAACGATCGGTCGGTTCGGGAAATCGTTCAGTATTTGAATGCGTAATTCGTCGTGGTGTGGATAGAGGCCGCCAAAATTGCCGCCGCCATTAATTACGACGGGGCCCGCCGCATTCAACTTGTCACGCCGGTACGTCGACGACGACGAAGTCGAACGCACCGCTATGTCGAACGCCTCGGCGACCTTGAGACATCCAAGCCAGATCGCATGATCACCGCAGTTGAAGTGATGTGGGAAGTCGGCCAGATCCCACTCGGACGCATCGGCGAAGATCGGCCTGAGGTCATTGAGCAGGATGCTGCGAGTTCGCTCGACAAGATCAATCAAGATCAACCTTTTCAATTGCACGGGATAATGCCCGTAGGTCAGCGGACAGCGTGTTCACATTGTATTCTCACTTTCCATGGAGGGTGGGGTTGACATCAGTGTTGTCATACCGGTCCGCAACGGGGGAGATTGCATAGGCAACCAACTGAATGCGCTATTGGCGCAGAAATCATTCGCAAAGTTTGAAATAGTGGTCGCCGACAACGGCTCAACCGACGACACCGCTCAGGTCGTGCAAGGGTTCGCACAACGCGATGTGAGGGTGCGTCTGGTAGACGCCTCTCGCGGCGTCGGCGTCAACGTCCCTCGCAACGTGGGCGTCCGGGCCGCAAGCAGTGATCGCATCCTGCTGACCGACGCCGACGACGTAGTCCATGCCGGCTGGATCCAGGCGTACTGGAAGGCCTTCCGCAACGGCGCTCACACCGCTGGCGGCTCACTGCACCGCGTCCTCGCCGACGGCACGGTGCTGGCCAAGGAGTCCAAGCTCTACACGTCGAAGATGTCCGAGAGCGCCTACGCGAACGGCACCAACTGCGGGTTCACCCGCGAGGCGTACGACGCCGTTGGCGGCTTCGACGAGAACCTGGCCAGCGGTGGCGACGAGATCGACTTCTTCGCTCGCACCTCGCGAATCGGCTACCGGATGACCCTGGTCCCCGACGCCGTCGTCGACAAGCTTCAGCACACCGACCTGTCGAAGGTCTTCCACCAACACTTCAACTTCGGCCGTGGCGAGGTCAACGTGGCCAAGAAGTTCCGGCCGCGGATGGTCTGCTCGCCGGTCGCCGCGGTCGCGGGCGTGCAAGCCGCCCTCTGGTTCCTGCTGTGGGCAACTGTGGGACGAGTGCCTCGCGTGCGGCGCAAGGCGGTCATGATGTTGGGGCTGTCCCTGGGAATCTTGGTCGAGGAGACCCGCGCCCTTTCTGAGGAGACGGAGCACGACGTGTCGCGTCCGCTTGCACCCGTTCGCTCGATCGCGTAGTCGCCGGGTGCCTGCGTCCCGTTCGTGAATCTCGTGACGCATGACCCGTGTGTCGCGTCGCGCGGTTCACCCGCGAGACCGACCTTGCCCTGGTCCGTACGATGGGCCCATGGCACGACCGCCGGAGTTCGATCGCGCGCAGGCGTTGGTCAAGGCCCTACATCTGTTCTGGGACAAGGGTTATGAACGTACGACGGTCCGCGACCTGACCGAGGCGATGGGAATCTCGGCGCCCAGTCTGTACAACTCCTTCGGAGGCAAGAAGGAATTGTTCGACGAGGCCGTCGCGGAATACACCGGTTCGCCGATGCGCGTCATCCCTCCAGGATTGCAGGAGCGCACGGCGCGGGCCGTCTTCGCCAAGATCCTCGACATCGCCATCCGCGAGTACTGCAGCTCCGCTCAGCCCCGCGGCTGTCTCGTCATCTCCGACCCGGTGCTGATCGACGAACGCCAGCTCGGCCGCGAGGCGATCCGAGAACGCTTGCAGCAGGCGCACGCTGACGGCGATCTGCCCGCCGACGTCGGCGTCGACGCGTTGACCGACTACGTCGACGTCGTCTTGCGAGGGCTGTCGTCCATCGCGCGCGACGGTGCCGACACCGCCGCCATGCGGGCCGCTGCGGACGTGGCACTGCGGGCGTGGCCGCGAGCCCCGCGGCGGTCGACGCGCGACTCGTGACGCGTCGCGAGCCGACTACCCCGTACGTCCACGCGGTATGGTTTTATCAGTGTTGTTACAGAACTCGTCGGGCGCCGCTCTTGCCTCGTCCGCAACCACCGCAGGAGGGCAGCAGAACCCATGACCGCCTCTATCGAAGAGCTGATGCACGACAACCTCCTCGCGGTGTTCAACGAACGTGACGACGCCAAGCGTCAGGCCGCCGAACGGCGCACCTACGCCGCCGAGGTCAACTGGACCGACGCCGAAGGTGTCATCACAGGCCATGGCGCCTTGGAGGCCAAATGCGTTGGGCTGCAGACCGGCATCGGTGACCTCCAATTCGAACCCGTCGGCCCGGTCCACGTGTTGCCCGGTTTCGGCTACCTCGCCTGGCAACTCGTCGACGCGAAAGGGGGCGACCCGGCGATGACGGGGTTCGACGCCGCGGTCGTCAAGGACGGGCTGATCACCGACCTGTGGACCGTCCTGGTCCCGCCGCAGCAATAGACGTCACGATGAGCTGAGCCGGCCCCCGACGTCACCGACCGCCAGGACTAGCTGACCTGTGCCTCGCCAGCGGCGTCGTCTACGCGGTGGGCGCCCTGCGTGTCGGGGAGTTCGTGCCTTCCGTTGCCGAGGCTGCGCTGACGGCTCCACAACGTGACCGCGCCAAGCGCCACCACCCCAAGCAGCACCAGCGCCGGCCCCGCCAGCGCCTGTGCCAGCCAGATGCGTCGCTGAGTTCTTGTCACCGTTCGTCCAGCGTCCCGCAGGCGGGTCAGCGATTCCATGCGTCGGGTGTTTCCCGTCGTGGCCATGGGGAAACCTGGCGGGCGGTGTCGATGCCCGGGACTCCGATGGTCCCGCGGCAACCGCGATCCGCGCGGCCTGCGGTCTGTCGTCGGCGGCGTCGATGGTAGGAATCTGACGTGACGGAGACGAATGCAGACGGTGGCTCGGTCGCCGCTCGCACGTTCGCCGAGGTGCTCGGCGAGGAGCCGCCCGCCGCGGTTGGTGCGCTGCCGGACGAGGTGCTGACCCGACTGGCCGGTCAGATCGAGGACGCCAGCCGCCGCCAGGCCGCGGCCATGGAGGCCGGGGTCAAGTCGGCGCTGAAGGGCGTTCCGCTGCCGTTGCGCGGCGTGGTCCGCAAGGCGCTGCTCGGATGACGGCGCCGCGTCCCGAGCTGGTCGCGATCGGCCGGGTGTTGGGCGTCGAGGTCGACGAGTTGCACGGTCTTGACGGGGTTTCCGACGACGACCTGAGCGTGCTTCACGGTCACATCGCCAACCGGCTGTCCGCGGACAAGCGTCGGAGATTCGCCCGGGTTGCGGCGCTTGCGCAGTCGATTCCCGGTCCGATCGCGGGCCGGCTGGCCGAGAAGTTCCTGCCGCCGGCCGGGGGTGCGCTCGCCGCCGAGCTGCTCGAGCCCGCCAAGGCGCGCGACCTCGTCGGGCGGGTGTCGCTTGCGTATCTCGGGGACCTGGCGATCGCGTTGGACCCGGTGCGTGCGCAAGACGTCGTGCGAGCTATCCCGGCGGCGCGGGTGGGGGAGGTCGCGCAGGAGTTGTTCCTTCGAAAGGAGTATGCCGCGATGGCGCGGTTCGTCGGAGCCGTCGAGGTTGACGCGCTGTTCGCGACCCTCGGCGTCGCGACACCTCACGACCTCCTCGCCGTGGTGCCGCTGCTGACCTGGAATGACAACCTGGACCGCGTCATCGCCGAGCTCCCCGACGACCAGATCCAGCAGATCGCCGCCGACCTCGACGCCGGTGAACTCGCCGACCTCGCACTCGCACTCGACCCACACCGATTCGGGCCCATCGTCGCGGCCGTGCCGGTGGACACGGTCGCCGACATCGCGAGCGCTTTGCTCGAGCGCGGCGAATACGCGGCGATGGTCGGATTCGCCGGAGTGATCACCCCCGAGATGCTATGTGCTGCAGTCGATCAGGCGACCGACGGTCACCTCGTCGGTGTGGTGGCCGCGGTGATGTCGGGTGAGATGTGGGTGGAGTTCGACCACCTCGTCGAGGGACTCGACGACCGAGGCCGCGGACGTCTGCGCACCGTTGTCGGGGCCCTACCGTCCGACGCGTTCTCCCGGCTCCAGACGGGTGGCCGACTTGGCGCCCAAGCCACCGAACTGGTCGTCGCCGCAGCGGCTCTGCGCTGACGCCGTCAGTCGCTTGCGGGCGGCGCGGCGAGCCCAGTCCACAGGCGGTTGCCACCAGTATTGCCGTCACCGCACCGGCGAAGCAGTGCGAGACTTACACGGTGCAGTACGTGCCGCCTATCGGCGTTTTGGGAGATCTTCCGGTGCGTGACTTCGTCGTCTCGCCCGGCTTTGCCGGTCTGATGGCATTGTTGGCCGCGGTCGTCGCGGCCGGTGCCGTCCTCTACTCGTCGCGACGAGCCCGACAGCGGTTCGAGCAGCGGCGTGACGAGCAGGATCGCCGCCAAGATCGCGCTCGCGACGATGCGGACAAGGCTCTGGCGTGGGAGCGGTGGCAGTGGGTGGTCGAGACCGCCGGGATCGAGCCCGCGGTGAGCGAGGGCGCCACCCTGGGGCTTGGACCCGCGGTGACCCTGGAGGTGCTGGGTGGGCTGCTCCGCGACGCCGACCGGCTCGGCGACGAGACCCTGGCCAGGGCGGTGGCGGTGTACCAGGAGCAGCTGGTGCTGGTGCTGGCACAGCAGGCGGGCCCGGTGTCCGGCGTCGAGGCGGCCGCGGCGCCGACGTCAGAACCTGAAACAACCGCCCTTCCAACGCAATCCGAACCGGTGAGGGAAAGTAGCGGAGGGCGACGACGCCGATGACGACCACTCGTCAACACATCGAGGACCTCGACGTCGGCCGGTGGGCGACGCTGACGCGACGCGCGGCGGCGGACGCAGTCGCAACCGCCGAGCGATTGGGGATGCAGCCACGGGCTGAAACGGTTGCCTTGGCTGCGATGAGTGAGCGTGACCTGGTCCGACACCGCGAACGCAACGGGTCGCCAGTACCTCGCAGGTCGCTCGCGATGCAGGTCGTCGAGGCCGACCATCTGCGCAGCGTGGCCGAGGAGCGGGCACGTGTGGCGCATCAGGGCCGGCTGGACGCCGAGGCGGCGGCCTCGCTCGCGCGCGCCGAAGCCGAGGAGTCCGCCGGCGCTGCCGCGGATGCGGGTGAGCGGGTCCGCGCGGTGGAGGCGGCGTCCGCGCGCAAGGACGCCGAGCGCAGGGCGGAGCGAGCGGCCGATCAGAAGGCGACGCTGCAGGCTCGAGCAGAGGTGGAGCGGGTTCGCGCTGCTGCGGCGGCGGAGGCTGCCGTGGCGGACGAGAGGGTTCGCGCAGCGGAGGCGCGTGCCACCGAGCGGAGCGCCGAGCGGGCGACCGAGCGGGAGGCCGGAGAGAAAGCCGAGCAGCTACTGCACGCGGAAATCGAACGGGCCCGCGCCGACGCCGCGACCGAGGTGGCCGCCGCCGAGGAGAGGGCTCGGGCCGCGGAGGCGCGTGCCGCCGAGCGGAGTGCCGAGCGGGCTGCCGAGCGGGCGACGGCGGAGGAAGCCGTGCAGCGGGTCCGCCACGAGTTGGAAAAGGTGCGGTCGGAGGCGGCCGCCGAGGTGGCGGCGGCGCGTGGGAAGGCGACCGCTGACGTGGCCGCTGCGCGCGAAGCAGCCGAGGCCGAGACCGAGGCCGCGCAGAAGGCTGCTGCCGCCGAAGTCGCTCGCTGGGAGGACCACGCCCGCGACATGGAGCGGTGGGCGCGAGCCGAAGTGGCGTCCCAGCTGTTGACGATTCCCGTCCCGCCGTTCGAAGTGCGATCACGAGCCGGATCCGTCGAGAGCACCATCGACACGCTCTACCAGATCGATCACGTGCTGGAGGTCGCACTGAATGGCGGGAAGGCGTCGTTCGTGCCCGACCGCGACTTCACGCTCAACCTCATCTTGAAGGTGCAGGAGCAGGCCGAGGACGTCCCGCGTGAACTGGCCGCCATGACAACGCGGTACTCGGACGAAGTTCAGGCGGCGGCCGCCGCCGGCTATGCCGTGGCCGCCGGGGACGCCTTTCGCGCCCTTCTTCAGCGCGTCGACGCCGCCGTACAGCGGCTGGGAACGCGGTTCCGCAGCCCCGATGCCGAGATCATCGAGGGGGTCACGGCCATGCTCGCGGATCTTCGGGCGAAGGGCTTGTACTAGACCGCGGTCAGACGTCGATGCCGAAGTCCTTGATCTTGCGGTAGATCGTCGCGCGGGACATGCCGAGGGCCTTCGCGGCTTCGGCCTTGTTGCGGTCGTTCTCCGAAAGGCTTCGCACGATCGCGTCGCGTTCGATCGCCTCCAGCCGGGTGAGCTTGCGCCTGCTGACCGAGCGGCATTCGTTGGGGAGCTGGTCGATACCGATCACGCCCGAGCGTTGACGGGATACGGTCTGCGCCAACACGTTACGCAACTGCGCAACGTTGCCCGGCCACGGGAGGCGGCTCAGCTGCCGCATTGCCGCGGAATCCAGGCGGGCCTGCCCGGGCGTCAGGTCCGCAAGAAGCATGGGGACGAGCTGCTCGAGGTCTTCGATCCGGTGGCGCAGGGCCGGAATCGTCACGGTGTGGGTGAAGAACGGCAGCACGAGCGCGTCCACCAATGGTGAGTTCCGTTCGCTGCTCGTCGTGGCGGCGATCCACCCCCGGCCCGCGCGGGCCTGCATCACGGCGGCCAGCGGTTCGAGCACCTCGTCGGCGAGCTCGTCGACGTTGGCGACGATGACGGCGAAGTCGGCGGAGTCCGTCTCCAATTCGAACGCGGCGACGAAGTCGTCGGCACTGTCGAAGTCGTCTTCGCGCAGGATGGCGACACTGCGCTCGGGGGAGACGAACTGTGCGACGGATTGACCGAGACGTGTTCTCCCCGAGCCCCGTTCGCCTTCGAGCACCACCCATTCCCGGTCGCGATAGCATCGTTCGACCTGCTGACAGCTGCGGCGGAACGAGCTGCTTCGGCCGGCCAGGCCGGGCACCGAGTGGCCGACTCCTCGGACCGGGGTGCTCGCGGTGACGTGCACCGAGACGTGGAACACCACGCTGTCGTTGCGGACCCCGATGGCGATGCGGTCGGCCACCGAAATCTTCACAGACACACCGCTGGGCAGAGAGGCGACGGCGGTCGAGGTCAACGAGGCGCGGGTCATGTCCGCCGCATGGTCGAGAAGCACGGTCTGATCGGCCGCGTCGAGCGTTTGACGGAGGTAGGGATTCATCAGGACGACGTCGCCACCGATCGCCAGGACTCCGGCGGGGTAGCGGCGACTCTGCTTGAGGTAGGCGTCGAGCAACGCCGTTTCGGTTTCGTTCTTCGCCGCGTTCATGCGGTCCTCGATCTGGCTGCCCGCGCTCTTGGCGAGGACGAAGAGCAGTGGATCGGCCTTGTCCGCCCAGCAGGTCAAGTCGATGACGCCGACGATCCGCCGGGTGATGGGTTCGCGGATGGGCGAGCCGGCGCATGCCAGGCGACCCAGGGTTCCGACGTAGTGCTCGCTGCCCTGGATGAAAGCCGGTCTCCCGGTCTCCAGGGCGGTTCCGATGCCGTTGGTGCCGGCGAATTCCTCGGCGTAGCTGTAGCCGCGCGCCAGGCGCACGTCGTCGAGCATTCGCTCGATGGTGGAGTTCGGCGCGATCCGATCGAGAACGAGGCCGTCGGCCGAGGTCAGGACGACGCTCACCGCCTGCTCGGAGAGATCGTCGGCGATGCGCCGCAGAATCGGTGCCGCCGCGTGCGCCAACGGAGTGTCGGTGTCGGGATCACGTAGGTAGGGCAACTCGACACGGTCGGGGTGGACGTGGAGCTCGCGCGACCGGCGCCACGAACTGAGCACGTTCGGTCGCACGGCGTCCTCGTTCAACGCCCCTGCGGTGAGGAACTGTTCTCGGGCGCGGCTGGCGTCTAGCACGATGTCGTCGTCTTTGACCACGGTGGCTGTACCTCGGTCCTGCTTTGGGCTGTCTCGAAGTCTAGGGACGATCCCAGGTCATGGCGTCTCATTTTGAGATTTCCCGCCTAGCCGCGGCGGCGGTCGTCGGGCGCTTTCCGCCTGATGTGACCTGAGTCTCAAAGTGAGACCCATATGGGGCGCATCACAGAGTTCCATCGGTGACGCGTCGTCCCCAGCCCGGCGGATGACTGGCCCATCTATCAGGAGACTCACGTTGAGTAGACAAAGCCTGACCAAGGCACACGCGAAGATCAGTGAACTGACATGGGAGCCGACGTTCGCCACGCCGGCCACCCGCTTCGGCACCGACTACACCTTCGAGAAGGCCCCCAAGAAGGATCCGCTCAAGCAGATCATGCGGTCCTACTTCTCGATGGAGGAGGAGAAGGACAACCGCGTCTACGGCGCGATGGACGGCGCGATCCGCGGCAACATGTTCCGTCAGGTGCAGCAGCGCTGGCTGGAATGGCAGAAGCTGTTCCTGTCGATCATCCCGTTCCCCGAGATCTCGGCGGCGCGGGCGATGCCGATGGCCATCGACGCGGTACCCAATCCCGAGATTCACAACGGGCTGGCCGTGCAGATGATCGACGAGGTACGGCACTCGACGATTCAGATGAATCTCAAGAAGCTGTACATGAACAACTACATCGACCCGGCCGGGTTCGACATGACCGAGAAGGCGTTCGCGAACAACTACGCGGGCACGATCGGCAGGCAGTTCGGCGAGGGGTTCATCACCGGTGATGCGATCACCGCGGCGAACATCTACCTCACCGTCGTCGCCGAAACCGCCTTCACCAACACGCTATTCGTGGCCATGCCCGACGAGGCGGCGGCCAACGGCGACTACCTGCTGCCCACGGTCTTCCACTCGGTGCAGTCCGACGAGTCCCGGCACATCTCCAACGGCTACTCGATCCTGTTGATGGCGTTGGCCGACGAGCGCAACCGTCCGTTGCTGGAGCGCGATCTGCGCTACGCCTGGTGGAACAACCACTGCGTGGTGGACGCCGCCATCGGCACGTTCATCGAATACGGCACCAAGGACCGTCGCAAGGACCGTGAGAGCTACGCCGAGATGTGGCGACGCTGGATCTACGACGACTACTACCGCAGTTACCTTCTGCCGCTGGAGAAGTACGGGCTGACGATCCCGCACGACCTGGTCGAGGAGGCGTGGAAGCGCATCACCGAGAAGGGCTACGTGCACGAGGTCGCCAGGTTCTTCGCGACCGGCTGGCCGGTCAACTACTGGCGCATCGACACCATGACCGACACCGACTTCGAGTGGTTCGAGCACAAGTACCCGGGCTGGTACTCGAAGTACGGCAAGTGGTGGGAGGCCTACAACCGCCTCGCCTACCCCGGCCGCAACAAGCCCATCGCGTTCGAAGAGGTCGGCTACGAGTACCCGCACCGCTGCTGGACGTGCATGGTGCCCGCCCTGATCCGCGAGGACATGATCGTCGAGAAGGTCGACGGGCAGTGGAAGACGTACTGCTCGGAGACCTGCTACTGGACCGACGCCGTCGCCTTCCGCGGCGAGTACGAAGGCCGAGACACCCCGAACATGGGGCGCCTCACCGGTTTCCGCGAGTGGGAGACGCTGCACCACGGCAAGGACCTCGCCGACATCGTCTCCGATCTCGGTTACGTCCGCGACGACGGCCAGACGCTCGTTGGTCAGCCGCACCTGAACCTGGACCCGTCGAAGATGTGGACCCTGGACGACGTGCGCGGCAACACGTTCAACAGCCCGAACGTGCTGCTGAACCAGATGTCGGATGCCGAACGCGAAGCCCACGTCGCGGCCTACCGCGCCGGCGCGACGGTCTAACCCAGCGATTTCGGCGTGATTGGCGGCGCTGACCGCCGCCAATCACGCCGAAATCACCAACTCCAGGAGAGGCACCGCCGTGGCGGATTCACACAAGATCACCTTCGAGCCCGTCAACCTCGAGATGGAAGTCAACGAGGACGAGAACATTCTCGACGCCGCCTTCCGCCAGGGCATCCACCTGATGCACGGGTGCCGCGAAGGCCGCTGCTCGGCCTGCAAGTCCTACGTCCTCGACGGCGAGATTCAGATGGAGAACTACTCCACCTTCGCCTGCAACGACTCCGAGGTCGACGACGGCTTCGTACTGCTGTGCCGCTCACATGCGTTCAGCGACTGCACCGTTGAGCTGCTCAACTTCGACGAGGACGAGCTCCTCGGTGGGATTCCGATCCAGGACGTGCGCACCACGGTGCTCGCTGTGGAACCCATGACCCGCGACATCGTGTCGCTGCGGCTCAAGCCGGTCGAACCCGGCAAGTTCGACTTCAAGCCCGGCCAGTACGCCGACGTGCACATCCCCGGCACCGACGAGCACCGCTCGTTTTCGATGGCCACCACCCAGACCTCGACCGATCAGGTCGAGTTCCTGATCAAGAAGTACCCCGGCGGCAAGTTCTCCGCGCTGCTGGACGGCGACGTCAAGGTCGGCGACGAGATCGCCATCACCGGCCCCTACGGATCGTTCACGCTCAAGGATGGCCACGTACTGCCGGTGGTCTGCATCGGCGGCGGCGCGGGCATGGCGCCCATCCTGTCGCTGCTGCGCCACATGCACGAAACCGAGAACACCCGGCCGGTGCGGTTCTACTATGGCGCACGCACCGCCAGCGATCTGTTCTACCTCGACGAGATTCTGGAATTGGGCAAGGGGCTCAACGACTTCCGGTTCATCGCCTGTCTGTCGGAATCCGCCGAGGGAACCGTGCACGACATGGTCACGGTGGAGGAGGGCATGGTCACCGACGTCGTAGCCCGCCACGAAGAGGCGATCGCCAAGACCGAGGTGTACCTCTGTGGCCCGCCGCCGATGGTCGACGCGGCGCTGGTCTTCCTCGAGGCCAACTCCGTACCCAAGGACCAAGTCTTCTACGACAGCTTCACCAGCCCGCTCTTCGATCAGTAGACAGCCCACCCGAAAGGAATTCCGATGTCAGCCCCCGAAAAGCCCAAGGAACGCAGCTTTCCCAAGATCGAGTTCACCGACTCCGAAGCCGGAGCCAAGGTGTTCCCGAGTTCCAAGAGCCGCAACTACTCCTACTTCAAGCCGGCCAAACTGCGCGCCACCATGTACGAAGACGTCACCGTCGACGTGCAGCCCGACCCCGACCGCCACCTCACCCAGGGCTGGATCTACGGCTTCGGCGACGGCCCTGGCGGTTACCCCAAGGACTGGACCACCGCCAAGTCCTCCAACTGGCACGCGTTCCTCGACCCCAACGAGGAATGGAATCAGACGATCTTCCGCAACAACGCCGCGGTCGTGCGTCAGGTCGAGTTGTGCCTCAAGAATGCCAAACGGGCGCGGGTGTACGACAGCTGGAACTCGGCCTGGCTGACCTTCATCGAACGCAACGTCGGGGCGTGGATGCACGCCGAGAACGGGCTGGCGCTGCACGTCTTCACCTCGATCCAGCGCTCCGGACCGACGAACATGATCAACACCGCGGTGGCCGTCAACGCCGCCCACAAGATGCGCTTCGCCCAGGACCTCGCGTTGTTCAACCTCGACCTGTCCGAGGCCACCGACGCGTTCGACGGCAGCGCCCACAAGGCGGTGTGGCAGGAGGCGCCCGAGTGGCAGCCGATTCGCAAGGTCGTCGAAGAGCTGACCGCAGTGGGGGATTGGTGCCAACTGCTGTTCGCCACCAACATCGTCTTCGAACAGCTGGTCGGGTCGCTGTTCCGCAGCGAGCTGGTAATGCAGATCGCGGCCCGCAACGGCGACTACATCACCCCGACCATCGTGGGCACGGGTGAGCACGACTACGACCGCGACCTGAACTACACCCGCAACCTGTTC
Source organism: Mycobacterium sp. AT1 (assembly GCF_002043095.1). GTDB lineage: Bacteria > Actinomycetota > Actinomycetes > Mycobacteriales > Mycobacteriaceae > Mycobacterium. Next base: position 34,742 of record NZ_MVOC01000084.1, read on the forward strand.
CGTCTGCTGACTCGCGACGAAGAGTACGGTGCGGCGAACAAGGCCCTGTTCGCCGAGTGGATGGACATCTGGGTTCCGCGCTGCCTGGAGGCCGCCCGTGCCCTGCAACCGATTTGGTCGACCCCGGCCGACAAGGCGGTGACCTTCGCCTCCAGCTTCGATGCCGCGATCGCCAAGTTCACGGCCCTGCTGCAAGAAATCGAGCTCGACATCCCCGAGGAGTTGACCAAGTGACAATGCAATTCGGCTCAGCCACCGAGTTTTCCAACATGTGCGGCGTGACCCTGATGAACACGCCGATCGGCCGTGTCGTCGCCGAGGTGATGGGCGCCAAGGAAGGCGTCGAACTCACCGAATACCCGTCGATGATCCGCGTCGACGGTGTGAAGCTGCTGAACTTCGACTACGACGAACTCACCGAGGCCCTCGGCGAAGAGTTCGACGGCTCGATCTTCGAGGAGATCAGCTCCACGCACTATGGGCGGATGGTGCACCTCGACGACAAGACCATCCTGTTCGCCAGCCCCGAGGATGCCGCCGAGTACATCGGCTTCGACCTCACGGCGACGGCGGGCGAGTCTTTGTGAAGGCGCTGGTGTTCCACGGCCCGGGTTCGAAGTCGTGGACTGACGTTCCAGACGCGCAGTTGGTCGACCCGACCGACGTCGTGGTGCGCGTCGACACGACGACGATTTGTGGAACCGACCTCCACATTCTCAAGGGCGACGTCCCGGCGGTCACCGCCGGGCGCGTCCTCGGACACGAGGCCGTGGGTACCATCACCGAAATAGGCTCGGCAGTAACCGATTTGAAGGTGGGCGAGCGGGTTCTGGTGCCCGCCATCACCACCTGCGGCAAGTGTGGACCGTGCCGGTCCGCGATGCCGTCGCACTGCGCGACGGTTGGTGGGATCGGCTGGATCTTCGGTCACCTGATCGACGGCACTCAGGCTGAACTGGTGCGGGTGCCCTACGCCGAGACCAGCGTGCACGTGCTGCCCGAGACGGTGACCAACGTAGAGGCCATCTTCCTGGCCGACGTCCTTCCCACGGGTTTCGAAATGGGCGTGCAGAATGCGGCCGTCCGGCCGGGGGACTCGGTCGTGGTGGTCGGCGCCGGGCCCATCGGGCTGGCAGCGATCAGGACGGCCGGGTTGTACGGTGCCGCAACGGTCATCGCGGTCGACATCTCGGAGTCCCGGCTCAAGCGGTCGATTGCGTTCGGTGCGGACATGACGATCAACAGTGAGCGTGAAGACGTTCGGGCGCGTGTCCTGGAGATCACCAACGGCCTCGGCGCGAACGTCGCCATCGAAGCCGTCGGCATCCCCGAGACGTTCGACGTGTGCACGGAGTTGGTGCGTCCCGGCGGTCGCATCGCCAATGTGGGTGTGCACGGCAAACCGGTGACGTTCCACCTGGAAGACCTGTGGATCAAGAACATCACGTTGACGACCGGCCTGGTCAACGGAACCACGGTAGGGACCCTGTTGGAACTGTTGGCGCACGGGAAGATCGACGCGGGAGCCTTCGGCACCCACTCCTTCCAACTCGACCAAATGGTCGACGCGTACGAGGTGTTCGCCAATGCCGACACCCACGACGCCTTGAAGGTCGTCATCTCCCGGTAGCCCGACGCACCCTCGCCAACGAAGGAACAGCCCATCATGAACGCAAGTGACGAATGCTCCGTCGACGACGAGTCGTCCTGGCTCTCGATGCACGCCGCGGCGATGGAACGAGCCATCACGGAACTGCTGAGGCAGAAACCCATGGACGTCGACCGTATTGGGCACCTGCTGCTGCGCGACCTACCCGAGGGCGACGAGAAGGTGGCACTTCTGCGTTGCCGGTTTGCCATCGGGTTGAGCAACTGTCCGAACAGCAGGGTGCTGGTAGGCGACCACGCCCGCGCCATTCTCACCCACTGACACACCCCTCAACCGAAAAGGAATTCATCGCCATGGCCAAGGAACTTCGCTTCAATTCAGACGCCCGCGCCCGGCTCGAGCAGGGCGTCAACGCCCTCGCCGATGCGGTCAAGGTCACCATTGGCCCCAAGGGCCGCAACGCTATCCTGGAGAAGCTGACCGGTCCGCCCACCATCACCAACGACGGTGTCACGATCGCCAGGGAGATCCAGCTGCGGGACCCGTTCGCCAACATGGGCGCCCAGTTGGTCAAGGAGGTGGCGATGAAGACCAACGGACGGGTCGGCGACGGCACCACCACGGCAACGGTTCTCGCGCAGGCGATGGTGCGGGAGGGGTTGCGTGCGGTGGAGGCCGGGGCCAACCCGATGCGAGTGCGCCGCGGCATCGAACGTGCGGTTCCGGTCGTCGTCGAGGCGTTGCGCGAGAACACCGTTCAGGTTCAGGCCGGCGACCTGCATCGCATCGCCTCCCTGGCCGCCAGTGACGACGAGGCCATCGGCGACGTCATCTCCCGCGCCATCGAGCACGTCGGGCTGACCGGTGTGGTCACCACCGACGAGAGCGACGTCCCCGGCATGGACGTCAGCGTCGTCGACGGCATCGGATTCGACCACGGCTACATCTCCGGCTACATGATCACCGATCAAGAGCGCATGGAAGCCGTGCTCGACAATCCCTTGATTCTGTTGACCAACAAGAAGATCAGCCAGGTTCAAGAGATCATGCCGACCATCGAGGTGGCCAAGCGCGCCGATCGACCGCTGCTGGTCGTCGCCGAGGACGTCGACGGTCCCGCGCTGCAACTCCTCGTCGGCGGGAACATGCACAAGACGATGCAGTCGGTCGTCGTGCGCGCACCCGGCTTCGGGCATCGTCGCGTTGCCGAACTCGAGGACCTCGCGGTGGCGCTGGGCGGGCACGTCATCGCCAAGGACACCGGCATCGAACTCAGTGAGATCACCCGCGAACACCTCGGGTCGTGTGACCGGGTCACCGCCACCGAGGACGACACCACCCTCATCGGAGCGCACGGCGAGCAGCACATGGTCGACACGCGAGTCGCCCAGCTCGAAATGCAGCGTGAACGCGCCAAGCTCGACGCCGACCAGGACATGCTCGACGTCCGCATCGCCCGGTTGACCGGCCGGGTCGCGGTCATTCGCGTCGGCGGTGCGACGAGCGTCGAGCTCAAGGAACGCATGCTGCGCGTCGAGGATGCGCTGGCGGCCACTCGGGCCGCCCTTGAGGCAGGCATCGTCGCCGGCGGTGGCACCGCACTGGCCCAGGCGCACCGCGCGTTGAGCATGACGGAGCTCGTCGGGGACGAGGCCGTCGGGCGCGACGTGGTTCGCCGCGCGTTGGCCGAGCCCCTGCGGTGGATCGCCATCAACGCGGGATTCGAAGGTGACGACGTCGTGGACGTCGTCGTGGACCTCCCGCTGGGGCACGGGTTCAACGCCATGTCAGGCGAATACGGCGACATGTTCGACGAGGGCATCATCGACCCGTTCAAGGTCACACGCGCGGCTCTGGAGAGTGCGGCATCCATTGCGGCGTTGTTGATCACCACGGAGACCGCGATCGTGGAGGAGATCGTCGGCCAACCGGGGTCGATCATGGCCCCCGGGTTCGGGGACCTCGCCGAGGGCATGGTTCGCCCGTCGAACATCTACTAGGAAGCGGCGCCGATCCCGTAGACGGGGGCGGCGCCAGCCAAAGAACCTGAGGTGCACCCCGCTGCCCTGCCTGGCTCGCGGGGTGCATCTCGGCGTGGGCCCCACTCGGTACGCGATATTTAGCCGATTCGCGCGCCGTGGGACGTTGTGCACGATGATCCAAAGGGGGAGTGCGCCGGACCGTCGGGAAGAGGGCATGCCGTGAACCACGTCGAGGTGTTCGTCACCGGATTGCTGCTGGCCGTCGCGGCTTTGGGGGCGCTGGCCTGCAGGCTCTCGGTGCCGTACCCCATCATGCTGGTCATCGGGGGCGCCGCGATCGGGTTCATCCCCGGGTTGCCCGAGATCACGCTCGACCCCGAACTCGTCCTCGCGTTGTTCCTGCCGCCACTGCTGTACAAGTCGGCGGTCTACGCCAACTTCGACGACTTCCGAACCAACCTTCGCGGCTTGACGTTGAGCACCGTGGTTCTGGTGCTCGTCACGATGGCCGGCGTCGCGGCGGCCGCGCACACGATGATCCCCGGGATGTCGTGGCAAGCCGCGTTCGTGTTGGGCGCCATCCTTTCTCCGACGGATCCGGTGGCGGCCGCGACGATCATGCACCGACTCAACGCCCCCCGACGGCTCGTCAGCAGTATCGAGGGGGAGGGGTTGTTCAACGACGCGACCGCGCTGGTCGCCTATCGCGTTGCGGTCGCCGCCACTGTCGCGGGGGCGTTCTCGCTCGCCGAGGCCGGCCTGCGATTCGTCTTCGGCGTGGTCGCGGGCGTGGCCATCGGCGTGGCGGTTGGATTGACGTCGGCATGGGTCCGCCGGCACATCAGCGACCCGCAGATCAGCGTCACCATCTCGTTGCTCACCGGCTACGCGGCGTTCCTCCCCGCTCAGGCCGTTGACGCCTCGGGCGTGCTCGCGGCGGTCGCCGCCGGCATCGTCATGGCGATTCGTAGCCCGGAGGTGCTCGACGCCCGCCCGCGCCTACAGGGCTACTTCGTGTGGGACATCGTCGACTTCCTGATCAACGCAACGCTATTCGCGATGACGGGACTCCAGCTCCGGGCGATCGTCGCGGGCCTCGACGACTATCCGCTTGGCGCGCTCGCCGGGTACGCCTTGGTCGTGACGGCCGCCGTTGTGATCATTCGAGTGGCATGGTTCTTCGTCGTTCCCTCGATCACCGCCGTCGTCGACCGAGGGTCGGGGTCTCCGCCGCGGCGTCTCAGTGCGTCATGGCGAATGATCATGGCGTGGAGCGGCATGCGTGGCGCGGTGTCACTCGCCGTTGCGCTGGCCATCCCGCTTACCGTCGGCGACGGATCGGACTTTCCCCAACGCGATCTCATTCTGTTTCTCACCTTTGCGGTCATCTTCTTCACCCTCGTCGTACAGGGACTCACGCTGCCCGCCTTGGTTCGCCGCCTCGACTCGGACGACGACGGGCCGGACACCGAGGAAGAGATCAAGGCCCGTTTGGTCGCCGCCAAGGCGGCGCTGTCTCAGATCGACGCGCTCGGCGCCGAGGAGTGGACGAGGGACGACACCACTCAACGCATGCGGGGCGTCTACGACTACCGGGCCCGCCGCTTCGCGGCCCAACTCGGCAAGATCGAGGACGACGGCTACGAGGATCGGTCGCAGGCCTACCAGGAGATGGTGCGGCTGGTCTTGCAGGCGCAGCGGGACGCGCTCCTCGCGATGCGCCGGGAGGGGCGGCTGTCCAATGAGACGTTCAATCTCATCCTTCGGGATCTCGACCTAGAGGAGTCGCGATTGGAGGCCTGAGCACCCTCCTAGTGCGTCGGAGTACCGGCGGCGGGCAGCGGGCGGGTCGCGGTGAAGAACGACAGCACGACGGCGACGGCGCCGATGAGGGCCGCGGTGATGAAGGCGGCGTGCACGCCG
>NZ_MVOC01000085.1 GCF_002043095.1 Mycobacterium sp. AT1
GACGTGATGGTGTTGCGTGCTGAGGTGGACTTCATGGAGGCCGCCGGGGCGACGAGCCCGGCGACGTTGTACCCACCGCCGGCCCACGGGTGGGAGGACCTCGACGAACCGGCCCGCGCCGTGGTGTCGACGATCACCGCCAGCATGAAGTCCGTGCAGGTGCTCACCGTCGGACCCGACGCCGACAAGCACGCCGCCCTGGCCGCGGTCGCGGCCGCCGTCACCGGCGAGGGCAAGCACGTCCTGGCGATGCCGGCCACCGACGCCGCGACCGCCTTCGCCGACACCCACCGCTACGCCGAACGACTCACCGACCCGGCCACCACCCGCCGGCGCCTCGACAACGGGGAATGGACCATCCCACCGGGCAACCTGCTGGTCATCGACGACGCCGACCACCTCGACCCGAAACAGTTGCGCTACTTCACCGAACACGCCGCCCGCGCCAACACCAAGCTCCTGCTGGTGCACACCCCCACCGAGGGCCGCACCCCCGCCCACAGCCTCGTCGACGCTCTCGCCGACAACCTGCCCTGGGCTCAGCAGCTCGGCACCCCCACCAGTCGCGAGACCGCCATCGGACGCGCCGAAACCCACCTCGCCGACCAGGAACCGGTCACCGCCGAGGACCGCGACGCCGCCGAACTCCTCGCCCGCCGCGACACCCTCCGCGCCACCCAGCACGCCCAGTTCAAACCCCGCCTCACCACCCGCGCCCAGGAACACACCCGCGACCACGGCATCGACCTCTAACGCGGCCTACGCACGCGACTGCGCGACTGACGAGGCAGTCGACCC
>NZ_MVOC01000086.1 GCF_002043095.1 Mycobacterium sp. AT1
ACTGACGAGGCAGTCGACCCGCGCCGTTGCCGTGGGCGGTCGCATCGAGCGTTGCGACCGCCCACGGCGGCGGCTACGGGTTGTACAGCTTCCACAGTTCCACCACGGCCCGGACCGCAGCAGCCACGGCCGTCACGATGGGCCACACCGGCCGCTCGCGGCCGGAATCTCGTTGACGAGTCACGCTTTACACCTCCTCTCCCGACACCAGCAGTGCCGAGCTCATGCCACTGCTGATGGCGCATCCGGGAGGTGCCGCCGGGAGCTGGGCTGACGCTGCGCTCCCGGTAGTGACCATGTAACTGGATCCGAGCGCCTCTGGCGAGTACGCTCGGTGCCGATGGGTTCGCGCTTTGATGTACCTATCGGCAATTACAATCTGACACCGCAATGACAGAGACATAGCAAGAGACATAGAGTTAGAGCTTTAGGTACATCAAAACGTTTTTTTCAAAACGCCTTGATTTGGGTTTGGGGGATGTCGTGCCAGACGCTGACGGCCCCGGAACGGCAAGAGATCCGGTGCGCGAACGCCTCGCCGGACTAGGCCATCTCCGCAACGCCAACCACAAACCCACCGAGCAGAAGATTCGCGAGAACCTCGGCATGTGGCTGGCCGACGGCGGTCACGACGGTGCCGACATCCGAGTGCGCCGCAGTTTCGTCGCCCGCGTACCGCCGCCCACCCCGAAGGAACTCCTCGACGCCGGCGAAATCACCGACAACCGCAAGTCGGGCCTGGTCCGCGTACCGCCGCTGGCGGTGCTGACGGCACTCCCGCGCGGTGTCGGCCTTCGCTGCGCACTGACCTTGCCGTTCCTGGTGCAGACGAACCGCGCGGCAGCGCTGGGCAGTCAGGGTCTGATCAAAATCCCCATCGACGACGACGACGCACCGTTCGACTTTCTGCGCCTGATCGCCATCCCGGCGAAGTACCGCGGGGGCGGCGTTTGGGGCGGTGGACCGAGAGCCAATCGCCAACGCCAGATTCGAGAGGCGTTGAAGCGCCTTGCGGAGGACGATCTGAAGATGATCGCGTTGCCGTCCGGTGGCCAGGGGGTCCCGCGGTTCAAGGAGGTTCACCTACGCAACGAGACCGGCGCGGCCACCTTGGACCCTCTCCCGTACACGATCCCCAAGCCGAATGTGCTCACCGTCGACATTCCCACCGCCTTCTTCACCAGCGGGTGGGTTCATGCCCTCACCAATCGGGAGATCGCGATGTGGTTGATGATCCGGGACCTGACCGCACGTGCAGACCCGGCCGTTGTGAACGCCCCGGTCGACGGCGTGCCTGCCCCTCTTTGGGACCGATTGACGGTCTACGACGTACGCAAACGCACGGCGGACACAAGCCGCGAGCTCGAAGCATTCGGTCTCGTCGAGGTCATCCGTGACGAGGAGAATCGCCGGCCGGACGGCACGACGCGCGGCGGGGTTCGCGCCGCGCCCAACCGCTACCGACTCACGGACGCGGGGCTTCAGAAGCCTGCGGTGGCCACTGTGGTCAAGCATCTGAAAGCCTAACTGGCGACTTGAGGCTCAGATCGACCGGCAGGGGTCGACTGCCTCGTCAGT
>NZ_MVOC01000087.1 GCF_002043095.1 Mycobacterium sp. AT1
GGCGGCGGGTAGTTGCCCTGCGGAGGCGGCGGGTAATTGCCCTGCGGAGGCGGCGGGTAGTTCCCCTCGGGCGGTTGGTAACCGCTGCCCTCGGGCGGCTGGGGTGGGTTGGTCATGTCACGTCCTCAATCGGTTGGTCGTCAATCTGGCGTTTCGCCCGCCGAGCACGACGAACGAAGGTGACTGTGCGAGCAGGGGTTACGTGGAGAAGTAGACGAGGGACACGATGACGCTGAGCACCAGCGACACCGCGCCGACGATGACGCCCGCAAGGGCGAGGCCATGCCCGGCCTGGCCGGTCTTCTTGATCTGGTTCATGGCGATGATGCCGAGCACGATCCCGACGATGGCCCCGACTCCGCAGAACAGGCCGATGACCGAGCAGACCAGAGAGGCGACGGCGAGGTTGTTGTTTCCGCGTACCGGAACGGGCTCGAAACCGCCGTATCCCCCTGGCGGCGGATAACTTCCAGGTGGGGGCGGGGGCGGGTAGTTCCCCGGTGGAGGCGGCGGGTAGTTCCCCGGAGGAGGCGGCGGATACTCGGTCATGTACGCCTTCCACTGATCATTTGCGGGGTCTGAGCGCTGTTACCCTACCCGAGAACTTGCTGAGAGAGATGACCAAAAGGCCAACTCGAGTACCCGGTTGATCTAGATGGCAAACCCGCAGTGGCTGGCGTTGACCATCGGGTTTGCCCAGCGCTGAGGCTATCGGACCAGCGCTCCTACCGGTGAGCACTGCCGTTCGACAGGAACCCCAGCAAGTCATGCCGCGTCAGCACGCCGACGGGCTTGCCTTCCTCGACGACCATCACGGCGTCGATTTCACGCAATGTCTTTGCGGCAGTGCTGACGAGCTCACCGGCGCCGATCAGCGGCAGGGCCGGGCTCATGTGCTGCGACACCGCGTCGGCGAGCTTCGCCCTGCCCTCGAAGACCGCTGACAGCAGCTCGCGCTCGGAAACGCTTCCCGCCACTTCACCCGCCATGACCGGCGGTTCAGCCCCGACGACTGGCATCTGGGAGACGCCGTACTCGCGGAGGATTCCGATGGCGTCGCGCACCGTCTCCGACGGATGGGTGTGAACGAGGTCGGGTAGCGCACCGGACTTGCCCCGCAACACGTCTCCGACGGTGGTGTGTTCGATCGAGCCGTCGAGCCTGTCCCGCAGGAAGCCGTAGGACGACATCCAGGTGTCGCTGAAAATCTTTGAGAGATAACCTCTTCCGCCGTCGGGCAGGAGCACCACGACGACGGCGTCCGGTCCGGCCTTTTCGGCAACGCGGATCGCGGCCACGGCGGCCATCCCGCACGACCCACCGACCAGGAGCGCTTCTTCGCGGGCGAGGCGGCGCGTCATCTCGAAGGAGTCGGCGTCGGACACCGCGATGATCTCGTCGGTGACGGTGGGGTCATAGGCCGACGGCCAGAAGTCCTCCCCCACCCCCTCGACGAGATAGGGCCTGCCCGTTCCGCCCGAGTACACCGAGCCCTCCGGGTCGGCGCCGATGATCTTCACCGCCCCGCCGGACACCTCCTTGAGGTAGCGCCCCGCACCGGTGATCGTCCCGCCGGTGCCAACGCCTGCGACGAAGTGGGTGATCTTCCCGTCGGTGTCGGCCCAGATCTCCGGACCCGTCGTCTCGTAGTGGCTCGCGGGGCCGTTCGGATTGGAGTACTGGTCGGGCTTCCATGCGCCGTCGATCTCCCGCACCAGACGATCCGACACGCTGTAGTAGCTGTCCGGGTGGTCGGGCGGCACCGCGGTCGGCGAGACGACGACGTCGGCGCCGTACGCGCGCAACACGTTTCGCTTGTCCTCGCTGACCTTGTCAGGGCACACGAAGATGCACTTGTAGCCACGTTGCTGCGCCACCAGGGCAAGCCCGACCCCGGTGTTGCCGGATGTCGGCTCGACGATCGTGCCGCCTGGCTTCAGCTCACCACTCGCCTCGGCGGCGTCGATCATCTTGATCGCAATGCGGTCCTTGGAACTGCCGCCCGGATTGAGGTATTCGACCTTGGCCGCCACGAGCCCGGCTCCATCGGGCACAACGGAGTTCAGCCGAACGAGAGGCGTGTTTCCGATGAGCTCACTGATATGACCCGCGATTCGCATGAGTCCATCGTGTCAGGCGCGCGTTCGGGTTACCAGGTCGCCTCTCGGATGTAGTGGCCGATCTGCTTCAGCGACCGCGTCGCTTCCTTCACACTCGGCGCCGCCAACTGGAACACGTGCATCTGACCAGGCCAGACGTGCACTTCGACCGGCACGCCCGCCGCGGCAAGCATGTGGGCGGCCTTTCTCGCGTCGTTGAGCAGAACCTCCGAGCCCGACACGTGGATCAGCGTCCGCGGCAGCCCGGTCTCGACGTGGTCGAGCGGTTCGTAGACCTCCTCGGCCTTGCCGTCGACGACGTGACGCTTGGCCGCGCGCTCGATGAAGTCGACCAGCATGTCGAAGGCCTTCGACGGGAACATTGCGTCGGAGTGGGCGTTCGGGTGTTGCGCGCGGCCCTCGTTGTCGATCTCGAACAGCGGTGACATGGTCACCATCGCCGCGGGCAATTCACCCTCGAGGTTCAGCCGCTCAGCCAGCGCCAGCGACAGGTAGCCACCCGCCGAATCGCCTGCCAGCACGATCTGCGATGGGTCGTATCCCTTGAGCCGCAGCCATCGGTACGCGTCGTAACAGTCGTCGATGGCCTCGCCGATCGAATGCTTGGGGATCATCCGATAGTTGACGACCAGCGCCGGGCTGTCGGCGAACCGCGACAGTGCCGTCACCAGTCGTCCGTGCGTGTTGGCGCCACAGGTGAGGAAGGCGCCGCCGTGCAAATACAGGATGACGCTGCGGTTGCCGTCGGCTGGCAACACCCCGGCCGCTCTGATCAGCTGGGCCGTGCAGTTGGGAAGACCGATGGTGGCGCGAACGGTGCCGGGGGCCGGCCGCAGCACGCGGGCGGCGAAGTCGACGACGCCAAACGGCCACGGCAACCGCGGTACGTAGCTACCGACGGCAAGCGTTGGCTTGATTGTCATCATCGCGCCAAGAGCAAACAATCGACCGGCGATGCTCGGGCCGTCCTCGACCACTTCGACCGGGGCGCCGTCGCTAACGGGGAATCGGCGCACTTTACGTGCCCTACCACCGCTTACGCCGGGTCCGTACGACCTGGAAACATCACTTGGTGCGGTCATCGTCACCACTTCCCTACGCCGATGTAGTGCCCGGTGCGGTTAATACTTAGCCAACCCCAGGTAACTTAGCTTGACACTTACAAAATGTTCAACGAACAAAGAACTTGATTTAGTACCGCACTTGATACCGCACCGTGACCGGCCGTCACCTCTGCCGCACGTGTATCCCGTCCAATCGCCCCTAAACTGGTCGCGTGGTCATTCGTGCACCGCGTAGGTCGACCATTGCCCTGGCAGCGGCTGCCACGCTCGCGTCGACGGGTTCCGCGTACGTCGGGGTTCGGAACCTTCTGCACGGTCAGGCCGATCAGGCCCGCCAGGTGATCCCGAAGTCGTGGGACGTCCCTCCCCGGGCCGACGGGGTCTACGTCGCGGGTGGCGGGCCATGCGAGAAATGGCACCGCGGGGTGCCGTTCGACATCCATCTGATGGTGTTCGGCGATTCGACTGCCACGGGTTACGGCTGTGTCGTCGCCGACGAGGTGCCCGGTGTCTTGATCGCCCGCGGCCTCGCCGAGCAGTCCGGCAAGCGGATCCGATTGAGCACCAAGGCGATCGTCGGCGCCACGTCGAAGGGTCTCTCGGGACAGATCGACGCCATGTTCGTGGCGGGCGCACCACCCGACGCCGCGGTGGTCATGATCGGGGCCAACGACGTCACGGCGCTCAACGGCATCGGGCCGTCGGCTCGCCGCGTCGGGGCTGCGGTGAGCCGATTGCGTGGCAGTGGCGCCGTCGTCGTGGTGGGCACGTGCCCGGACTTCGGCGTCATCACCGCGATTCCGCAACCGTTGCGCTTGGTCGCCCGCACGATCGGACTCCGGCTGGCCCGTGCGCAGGCCGTCGCCGTACGCGCCGCGGGTGGGGTGCCCGTCCCGTTCTCGGCGCTGCTCTCGCCGGAGTTTCAGAAGGCGCCCGAGGAGTTCTTCTCCGACGACATGTTCCACCCGTCGGCGGCCGGCTATGCCCTCGCTGCCCAGCAGTTGTTGCCCGCCCTGTGCAAGCAACTCGGCGAGTGGAGTACCGACACCGACGTCGAACCGGCACTCGAGGCGCGGGCCGGCGACGACTCCCTGTTGGCCCGCCTCGGCGGGGTTACGCGGTTCTGGCGGCGGACGACGGGCGTACCCGCACCGATCGTCGCCACGGTCACCGGTTAAATTCGGTTGAGTAGTCACCGACCTAGGAGTTCGCACATGCCCGAAGCCGTCATCGTCTCAACTGCCCGTTCCCCCATCGGCCGCGCCAACAAGGGTTCGCTGGTGGACATGCGGCCCGACGACCTGGCGGCACAGATGGTCAAGGCGGCGCTGGACAAGGTCCCCGGATTGGATCCGCGCGACATCGACGACCTGATCATGGGCTGCGGTCAGCCCGCGGGTGAGGCCGGCTTCAACCTCGGGCGCGCGGTCGCCGTCGAACTGGGCTACGACTTCCTGCCCGGTACGACCGTCAACCGCTACTGCTCGTCGTCCCTGCAGACCACCCGGATGGCGTTCCACGCGATCAAGGCAGGCGAGGGCGACGCCTTCATCTCCGCGGGCGTCGAGACCGTGTCTCGGTTCATGAAGGGCAGTGCCGACGGCTGGCCGGACGCCAAGAACGCCCTCTTCGCCGACGCGCAGGCGCGCTCGGATCAGGCCGCGGCCGGGGCGACGGAGTGGCATGACCCGCGCGAAGACGGCCTGCTGCCCGACGTCTACATCGCGATGGGCCAGACGGCGGAGAACGTCGCGTTGTTCACCGGCATCAGCCGCGAGGACCAGGACCACTGGGGCGTCCGCAGCCAGAACAAGGCCGAAGAGGCCATCAACAGCGGCTTCTTCGATCGCGAGATCTCGCCGGTGACGTTGCCCGACGGCACGGTCGTCTCGAAGGACGACGGCCCGCGTGCCGGCACCACCTACGAGAAGATCAGCCAGCTGAAGCCCGTCTTCCGACCCAACGGCACCATCACCGCAGGCAACGCGTGTCCACTGAACGACGGCGCGGCCGCCGTCGTCATCATGAGCGACGCACGCGCCAAGGAGCTGGGGCTGACGCCGCTGGCGCGCATCGTGTCGACTGGTGTGTCCGGGCTGTCGCCGGAGATCATGGGCCTCGGCCCCATCGAGGCGTGCAAGCAGGCGCTGGCGCGGGCAGGCAAGTCGATCGGCGACATCGACCTCTACGAGATCAACGAGGCGTTCGCGGTGCAGGTGCTGGGTTCGGCCCGGGCGCTGGGCATGGACGAGGACAAGCTCAACGTCTCCGGCGGGGCCATCGCACTCGGCCACCCGTTCGGCATGACGGGTGCCCGCATCACGGCGACGCTGCTGAACAACCTGACGACGTACGACAAGACGTTCGGCCTGGAGACCATGTGCGTTGGCGGTGGCCAGGGCATGGCGATGGTCATCGAGCGCCTGAGCTAGCCGGTCGAAGGCGCCGACTCTGCGCTCACTGCGAGGAAGTTCGAGTAACCATCGCAGTCAGCGCAGAGTCGGGCGTCGATTCCACGCTCGCTGCACCCGTCGCAGGACATCGTCGCGACTACTGCGGGCGACGACCCGCACCAGACACCAGCCGAGCTCGTCGACGTCGGCCAATCGTCGGACGTCCCTGGCGAATTGAACCGCGTCCGATCGATGGTGATCACCGTCGTACTCGACGGCGAGCCGACGTTCCTCCCACCCCATGTCGAGGTAGTACCGGCGGCGCCCGTCGGGGCTGATCACCGGAATCTGCGTCTGCGGTCGCGGATAACCCGCCCCGACCAGCAACAGCCGCAACCACGTTTCCCTCGGCGACTCGGCGCCCGCATCGGCCAGGTCGAGAACCCTTCGGAGCTGCCCCAATCCGCGGGCGCCGGCATGCTCCCGGGCCATGGCGGCGACGTCGTCCACCCCGAATCGAGTGGCCGCCAGAAGGGAGTCCACCCGCGCAACGGCATCACCCAGCGGCCCGCGCCTGCCGATGTCGAAGGCGGTTCGCGCTGGCGTCGTCACCACCATGCCGGCGACGGGACGCGTCTCCCCCGCCGCAAGGAAGTCCGCGCGGGTGACGACCTGGCGAGGGGATCGTGCGTTGCGCCAAATCAATTCGACGGGGGCGCCGTCGTCGACCCACCTCGCGCCGTGCAGAAGTGACGCCGACAACCCCGCGACCACAGCCGCGCGGCCCGACCACAACCATGCGGCCTGCGTCCGCTGCCGTAGTGAGGGGTCGATCCGCCGGCCCAGGTACACGTTGGGCATCACCGCGCGGTAGTACCGGCGTAGCTCGTAGGGCGTCAGCGCGCCCGACGCCAACGCCTCCGAGCCGATGAAGGGTGTGCCGTCGTCCATGCCGGCAGCCTGTCGAGCCACCCCGACGAGAGCTAGGTACTCACCGGCGGGCGACGGCCGCGCTGTGGATCAATTTGCGTCTGAGGACTACTCGGACGCGTCGACTCTGCGGCTACTGCGACGAAGTACGAGTAGCGGTCGCAGTACGCGCAGAGTCGGGGCGGGACACCCGGAACAGCAGAAAGCCCGTTCGCAATACGCGAACGGGCTTCCCGGGGTAGCGCTGCTGCTAGTCGTTCTGGAAGTAACTCAGCAGACGCAGGATTTCGAGGTACAGCCACACCAGCGTGACGGTCAGGCCGAGTGCGATGCCCCAGCCGGCCTTCGACGGAACACCGGCGCGGACCATCTGGTCGGCGGCGTCGAAGTCGATGAGGAAGCTGAACGCGGCCAGCGCGATGCAGAGCAGCGAGAAGCCGATCGCGATGGGGCCACCGCTGCGCAGGCCGAAGCCTTCGCCGCCACCGACGCCGAAGATCGCGAGGACGACGTTGAGCAGCATCAGGGCCATCACGCCGAACAGGCCGGCGATGATCATGCGGGTGAGCTTCGGCGTGACGCGGATGGCGCCCGTCTTGTAGACGACCAGCATGCCGAAGAACACGCCGAGCGTGGCGACGATCGCCTGGGCGATCATGCCGACGCCACCGTCGGAGTACATGTAGGCGATGACGAAGGACACCGCGCCGAGGAACAGGCCTTCGAGCGCTGCGTAGCTCAGCACGATGGCCGGGTTGTCCTGCTTGCGGCCGAAGGTGGCGATCAGGACGAGCGCCAGACCGCCGAGGGCACCGACGATGGAGAACGGACCGGCCAGTGCCGGATTGCCCATCACCAGGAAGAAGGACACCGCGGCGACGGCGGTCAGGACCGCCAGCGTGATGCCGGTCTTGGTGACGACGTCGTCGATCGTGAGCGGTCGGGAGACCTTGCTGGACTGATCGGTGTACGGCTGAGCCGCGTACGGGTCGGCCTGTGTTGCTGCCGCGCCGTAACCGGCGGCTCCGCCACCGAATTGGGCATACCCGCCACCCTGCTGCTTGGGCAGGGAACGGAATACCGGGTTGCTGCTCTCGCGCACCGTCGGTTCCTCTCGTGTGCTGTGGTCCGTCGTGTGACGGATATTGACTCAACGTCTGGCGACTCGGACCGGTTCCCGGCCTCGTCGGTCTAACTGTGAACTTCTTGGGAAAGGTTACCCGTGTCGCTTCGACCTAGGGTCACGATCTAGATTGCACACCGTGGCCGAAAACGAGGACCTCCTAGTAAACATCGACGACGGCGTCGGTGTCATGACCCTGAACAGGCCAAAGGCCATCAATTCACTCACCCACGGCATGGTCGCCGCTGTTGAGAACGCTCTCAGGAACTGGGAGAACGACGACGCCTTGCACACCGTGCTTCTCACCGGCGCTGGCGAACGCGGACTGTGCGCTGGCGGCGACGTCGTCGCGATCTATCACAGCGCGAAGGCCGACGGCACCGAGGCGCGGTCGTTCTGGCAGGACGAGTACGTCCTCAACGCCTACATCGCCCGCTACCCCAAGCCGTACGTCGCGATCATGGACGGCATCGTGATGGGTGGTGGCGTGGGAGTCGCCGCGCACGGCGGCGTGCGCGTCGTCACCGACACCACGAAGATGGGCATGCCCGAGGTCGGCATTGGCTTCATTCCCGACGTCGGGGGCACCCATCTGCTGTCGAGGGCGCCGGGGCGACTCGGGCTGCATGCCGCACTGACCGGCGCGCCGTTCTCCGGGGCCGACGCGATCGCGATGGGTTTCGCCGACCACTTCGTCCCCCACGACCAGTTGGCCGGGTTCACCAGCGCCCTCGTCGCCGACGGCGTCGACGCGGCTCTGGCCGCCTTCGCGGTCGAGCCTCCCGCGAGTCCCCTGTTGGCGCAGCGGCAGTGGATCGACGCGTGCTACGCCGAGGAGACGGCTCTCGACGTCGTCGCCGCCTTGCGGGCTCAGGGCCCGGGGCCCGCCGAAGACGCCGCGAATCTCATCGCAGGCCGCTCCCCCATCGCGGTGGCGGTGACCATGGAAGCCGTGCGGCGGGCCGCCACCCTGGACACGCTCGAAGACGTTCTTCGGCAGGAGTTTCGAACGGCATGCGCGGCGTTGCGGTCCCACGACCTGGTGGAGGGCATTCGCGCGCTGCTGGTCGACAAGGACCGCAATCCGAAGTGGTCGCCGTCGAGCTTGGAAGAGTGCTCACCGGAGGCCGTCGAGGCGTACTTCGCACCAGCCGACCCAGACTTGAAATTCCCCACCAAAGAAGGAGTGGCGCAATGACTTACGAGACGATTCTGGTCACCCGAGAGGGCCGCGTCGGGACCATCACGCTGAACCGACCCAAGGCGCTCAACGCCCTCAACAGTCAGGTGATGGTCGAACTCACCACCGCCGCTGCCGAATTCGACGCGGATGCGGGTATCGGTGCGATCGTCGTCACGGGCAACGAGAAGGCCTTCGCCGCGGGGGCCGACATCAAGGAAATGGCCGACCTGTCCTTCGCCGACGTGTTCGCCGCCGACTTCTTCGCGGCGTGGTCGGCGTTCGCCGCCACCAGGACGCCCACCATCGCCGCCGTCGCGGGGTACGCCCTCGGCGGCGGATGCGAGCTGGCGATGATGTGCGACATCCTGATTGCCGCCGACACCGCCAAGTTCGGCCAGCCGGAGATCAAGCTCGGCGTGCTGCCGGGCATGGGTGGATCGCAGCGGCTCACCCGCGCCATCGGCAAGGCGAAGGCCATGGACCTCATCCTGACGGGCCGCACTATCGACGCCGCCGAGGCCGACCGCAGCGGCCTGGTGTCGCGCGTCGTCCCCGCCGACACGCTGCTGGAGGAGGCCAACGCCACCGCCGCCACCATCGCAGGCATGTCGTTGTCGGCGTCGCGGATGGCCAAGGAAGCCGTCAATCGCGCGTTCGAATCCTCGCTGACCGAAGGGCTTCTCTACGAGCGGCGACTCTTCCACTCGGCCTTCGCGACCGACGACCAGACCGAGGGCATGGCAGCCTTCACCGAGAAGCGCGCACCGAACTTCACGCACCGTTAAGGTGCGGTGGTGACCGATACGGACACCACCACCGACGAGCGGCCTCCCGTCGCCTCCGAGCCCACCCCGAAGCCGGACTGGTGGGTTCGGCACTACACGTTCTTCGGCACCGCGTTCGGCCTGGTGTTCATCTGGCTGTCGTTGACGCCGTCATTGCTCCCCCGCGGACCGCTGTTCCAGGGGCTGGTGAGCGGTGCGGCGGGTGGCATCGGCTACGGCATCGGCGTGTTCGGCGTGTGGCTAGTCCGCTACCTGCGGTCGGTGAACACCAGCCCGGCGGCGCCGCGGTGGGCCTGGATCGCCCTCGTCGTCGCGGGGGTGATCGGCCAGACGTTTGCGGTCATCGGGTTCCACGTCTGGCAGGACGACGTTCGGGACTCCATGGGCGTGCCGAGGTTGGACTTCTGGGACCACCCGCTGACCGCGGTCCTGTCGATCGTCTTCCTGTTCACCTTCGTCGAGATCGGCCAGCTGGTCGGCAAGTTGGTGCGGTTCCTGGTCAGGCAGCTGGATCGGGTTGCGCCACCGCGCGTTTCGGCCGTCGTGGTGGTGACGTTGCTGCTCGTCCTGACCGTTGCACTCCTCAACGGCGTGGTGGTGCGATTCGCCATGAGCACGCTGAACAACACCTTCGAGTCGGCCAACGACGAGGAAGATCCCGACACCGCCGCACCGACCACGACGCTGCGATCCGGTGGGCCGGAGTCACTCGTCAGCTGGTCCTCCCTCGGGCATCAAGGCCGCATGTTCATGGCCGGCGGGCCGTCGGTGGACGACCTCTCCAAATTCAACGGAGCCACGGCAATCGAGCCGATCCGCGTCTACGCCGGGCTCAACTCCGCCGAGGGTTTCAAGGCGACGGCCGAACTCGCCGCCCGCGAACTGCTACGCACCGGGGGCCTGGACCGCGCGGTGGTCGCGGTGGCCAACACGACGGGCACCGGCTGGATCAACGAGGCCGAGGCGGCGTCGCTGGAGTACATGTACAACGGCAACACGGCGATCGTGTCGATGCAGTATTCGTTCCTACCGAGTTGGTTGTCGTTCCTGGTAGACAAGGAGAACGCGCGTCAGTCGAGTCAGGCGCTCTTCGAGGCGGTCGACGCCCTGGTCCGCGCGATGCCCGAGGCCCGTCGCCCCAAGCTGGTGGTGTTCGGCGAGAGCCTGGGCTCCTTCGGCGGCGAGGCGCCGTTCCTGTCGCTCAACAACCTCATCGCCCGCACCGACGGCGCGCTGTTCTCCGGCCCGACGTTCAACAACACCATCTGGACGACGCTGACGGCCGAGCGCGACGAGGGATCACCCGAGTGGTTGCCGATCTTCGACAAGGGCGAGAACGTCCGATTCGCCGCCGATGCCTCCAATCTTCAACGGCCACAAGCTCCCTGGGGTGAGCCTCGGGTGGTTTACCTGCAACACGCCTCCGACCCCATCGCATGGTGGAACCCCGATCTGCTGTTCTCCAAACCGGATTGGTTGCGCGAACCCAGGGGCAAGGACGTGTCACCCGAGATGGAGTGGATCCCCGTGGTGACGTTCCTGCAGGTGTCCGCCGACATGGCGGTGGCGGTCGACGTGCCGGACGGCCACGGCCACGTCTACGTACGGGACGTGGCGAACGCGTGGGCGGCGATCATGCGGCCGCCCAACTGGACTCCCGAGAAGACCGAGCGGCTACGGCCGCTGCTGCGCTCCGACGAATGACGCGCTGAGCACGTCGAGCACCCCGGCCGCCTTCAGTGCGTGATAGCCGCCGACGACGTCGGTGGACCGGTGCAGACCCAGGTCGACGAGGGCGGCTGCGGCGAGGCTCGACGTGTAGCCCTCGGAGCACAACACGATCCACTCGACGTCGTCGCCGACGGCCTCTGGCAGGCGGGCGTCGCTGGTGGGGTCGCAGCGCCACTCGAGGACGTTGCGCTCGATGAGCCGGGCGGCGGGGACGTCGCCTTCGGCGGCGCGCTGGGCCGCCGGCCGGATGTCGACGAGCAAGGCGCCACGCTCCAGGGCGGCCGGCACGTCGACTGCCTCGATCCGGGTCAGCTTCTCGCGCGCGGACTCCAGGACGACGTCGATTCGGCTCGGCATTAGTCCCCCTCGGGCTTGTCCGTCAGCTCGGTCCGGTCCCGCCGCAGGGTGTTCCGGTCGGTGACGTCGTAGTACGACATCGCGGTCAACGGCGGCGAGTAGGCGTGCACACTCAGGGTAGGCGTCGGGGCTGGACGGGCGATCCGCGCGGGCTTGGACGGCGCCCAGACGACGTCGTGCACCCAACCGAGCGGAAACCCGGCCTGGTCCCCGGCGTCGAGACGGCGCTCCCGCAATGTGTCGCCGTCCCAACGGGTTTCGACGAGCGCCCCGGACACGACCGTGAGGGCGCCGAGCGAACCGCCGTGGTCGTGGAGTTCGGTGGACCGCTCGGGCACCCAGCTGATGAGCCAGACGTCCAGCTCGTCGTCGCCGTGCAGGCGGGTGAACCAGCGCTCGTCGGTGGGCGGCCCACCGACGGGCAGGACGTGGTCGTAGCGCCCGGACAACACGTGGTCGGCGGCGACGTCGGTGGCCTGCAGCAGATCGGGGACGCGGAGTCGGGTGGGGGCGACGACGGACTGAAAGGCAAGAGACATGTGACGGAAGCTCCAGGGTGGACCAGGATTACGGGACGGTTGGGGGGTCGGGCGTTACGCCCGACAACACTCCCGACAGATCGTCCGTTCCAGCACGTTGGCGAGTGTTGCATAGATTGGCAGCATGCGCAGCTACCCGACTTTCGCCGTGGCAGCCGTCGCGGCCCTCCTCGCCGCCTGCTCGTCCGGTTCCGACGGCGCCGGTTCGGCACCGTCGTCGACGGCGGCTGGCAGTGCGGCGACGACCACGACGAGCCTGCAGACCCATACCGCCGAACCTGGCGCCACGGGAGTGTCCGCGAACGGCGTCACGACCGCCGTCGGCGCACCAGCGGAGTCGACGGAGGACGAGTACTTCCAGGCCTGCCACGCTGCGAAGGTGTGGATGCAGGAGCGCGGCGGCGACCAGAAGGCTC
The DNA here is from genome assembly GCF_002043095.1 of Mycobacterium sp. AT1. Classification (GTDB taxonomy): domain Bacteria; phylum Actinomycetota; class Actinomycetes; order Mycobacteriales; family Mycobacteriaceae; genus Mycobacterium. Next base: position 12,642 of record NZ_MVOC01000087.1, read on the forward strand.
AGTTCGAGCCGTACCTGGAAAGCGTGCAGAAGTCGGATGCGGCGGGGCCCGGCACGTTCGGCACGCCCTGGTCCGGGTTGACCCCCGCCCGACAGTCGGCGGTCATCGTGGCGGCCGAGGCGGCTGCCGACGACCTCTGCGGCTGAGCCTTTCAATCACGCGGGTCCGAAAGCCAAGGCACGCAAACGGTTAGCCGGTCTACGCGTTTGTGGCGCTGATCACAAAGTTCGGTACTATGTGTCCCTCATCACTTTGGGAGGGCCCATGATCGGACCAGACAACGCCAAGCTGGCACCGCCCCGCGCGGCCGGCGGCTCGATCAACGGCATGCGGATTCTCATGGCGCTGTTGTTGTTGGCCATCGCCGTCGGCGCCATCACGGGCGTCGTCGTGGCACTCTCCAGCGGGCAGCCGACGGTCGCCCTGATCATCGGCCTGGTGGCGGCCGCCTTCTTCGCCAGGGTGGGTTGCTAGCCCTCCACGTCGAACACCAGGCAGAACGGATGTCCTGCCGGGTCCCGGTAAACCCGGAAGTCGTCTTCGCCGATCGCGTCGGTGACGCGAGTCGCGCCAAGCGCCAACACCTTTGACTCCGCTTCGTCGACGTCGTCCACCTCCACGTCCAAGTGGAACTGCTGTGATCCCCGTGGATCGGGGAACCGAGGCGGTTCGTGGTCGGGTGCCAGTTGAAATGCCAACCGCCCGTGGGTCGGGACGGTGAGCACCACCCACGTGTCGTCCTGCGCCTCGACGTCCCCGCCCAGAACACCGGCGTAGAACGCTGCCAATTGCCGCGGATCCTTGGTGTCGAGCACCACGGAGCGAAGTCGTCCGATCATGTTCGACGGGGTTGCCGTTTTCGACGCGAACCAACCCGGCGACAATGTATCGATGCGAGTGGCGCTCAGTCTCGGCAGCGGCGGCGCCAGGGGGTACGCGCACATCGGGGTGATCAACGAACTGCGCGACCGCGGTCACGACGTCGTCGGCGTCGCCGGGTCGTCGATGGGAGCGCTGGTGGGCGGCCTCGAAGCCGCCGGCAAACTCGACGAGTACACCGCGTGGGCGACGTCCCTGACCCAGCGGGCCGTGCTGCGCCTACTCGATCCGTCGCTGACCTCCGCGGGAGTGCTTCGCGCCGACAAGATTCTCGACGCCGTTCGGGAGATCCTTGGTGACGCCGTCATCGAGGATCTCCCGATTCCCTTCACGGCGGTCGCCACTGACCTGATCGCGGGCAAGTCGGTGTGGCTGCAGCGCGGTCCGGTCGACGCCGCCATCAGGGCGTCGATCGCGATTCCCGGAGTGATCAAACCGCACGTGCTCGACGGCAGACTGCTGGCCGACGGCGGCATTCTCGACCCGCTGCCGATGGCGCCGCTGGCTGCGGTCAACGCCGATCTGATCATCGCGGTCAGCCTGGGCGGCGACGATCCCACCCGGGCCGCCCCCGAACTCAGCCCAGGACCAGGCCCGACCACCGAACGCCTCAGCAGAATGTGGCGCAACACGACGGCGCTGCTCGACACGACGACCGCCCGCTCGCTGCTCGACACCCCTGCCGCCAAGACGGTGCTCAGCCGGTTCGCCAACGACGGTGTCGAGGTCGACGACCACGACGATCACACCGAGACGGTGGTGCCGCGGCTCGGTGGATTCGAGGTGCTCAACCGTGCCATCGACATCGCGCAGTCCGCGCTGATGCGACACACCCTTGCGGCGTATCCCCCCGACCTGCTGATCGAGGTGCCCCGCACCGTTGCGCGAAGCCTGGAGTTCCACCGAGCCGAGGAAGTCATCGAGATCGGTCAAGAGTTGGCCGCGGCCGCGCTCGACACCTTGGCCCCACGAACCTCACACGCCTAGGAACCGCGCGATCGCGTCGGCGTGCCGGCGGCCTTGCGCGCGACCGGCGTTCGCCGACGGGATCCGGCACGCCGGGTCGAGCGGGTTGGGCCCGAACGCGGCGATCGAGTCGTCGTCGGCGAAGACGGCAAGCGTCTCGCCGGGGAAGCCCGCGATTTCGGCCGCCGCGCCCGCGCCGAACGGTGTCGGCCCCGACTCGCTCGACGGCACGAGGACGACGACCGCGTCGCAGTCCGTCGCGGCGGTCAGGTTGACGGTGCTGCCGACGCCCCCGTCCATGAATCGGCGGTCGCCGACCGTCACCGGTGGCCACACCCCGGGCACCGCGCAGCTGGCGGCAACGGCGTCGACGAGGCCGATGCCCGAGTCGCGGTCGACGATCACCAGCTCGCCGGTTTCGACGTCGATCGCCGTGACCCGCAGCACCCGGTCGGGCCACTCCCGGGAAGGCAGGCGATGTCCGATCACGGCCCGGCGGACGGATTCGGGGACGGTGTCGGCGGACACCGCGACGGCGCCGATGTGCTGCAGTATCTTTTCGAGCGTGGCGTCGGGTGACGCCATGGCGCCGGCGAAGAGCTGCATCACGTCGTCGATGCTCGCTCCGGGGACGAGCTCATGGGTTTCGGCTGCGACCTGGGCGGCGAACAGCGCCTCGAGGCTGGCGCCGCTGCCGAGCTGCGCGGCCACCGTCGACCCGGCCGACGTGCCGAGCAGGACGTCGGCGTCGAGCAGCGCGTGCGCCGCCTCGGGCGCCACGTCGAAGATTCCGAGGAGGACACCGGTTTCCCAGGCAATGCCCGCTAGTCCCCCACCGGCCAACACGAGTCCACGTTTCGTCACGGGTGCCGAGTGTGCCAGGTGGCGCTCGGGCGAGCCCTGGTACCCTCTGGTACCAGACGTCCGGCGAAGGGAACGACATGGTTGAGACGATGAGGGCGCAACGCTTCTACGCCGACACCAAAGAGATTGCGGTGGAGGACGTCCCAATCCCCGAACTGGGCCAGGGAGAGGTTCTGGTCAAGGTCGCGTTCTGCGGTATCTGCCATTCCGATCTCAGCTTGATCAACGGCACCTTTCCTTCGCAGCGGGCCGTGGTGACCCAGGGGCATGAAGCGTCGGGCACCGTTGCCGCGCTGGGCCCTGGCGTCACCGGGTGGGCAGAAGGCGACCGCGTGGTGGTCGCCGCGGGCCGGCCGTGCCTCGAATGCGTCAACTGCCGACGCGGGGACGTCTCGAACTGTCTGCAGATCCGGCTGATGGCGTTCGCCTACGACGGCGCGTGGGCCGAATACACCGTCGCACAGGCCTTCGGGCTCACCAGGATTCCCGACAACGTCTCCCTCGAGCAGGCCGCGATCCTCGCCGACGCGGTGTCCACTCCCTACGGCGCCGTCGTCCGGACCGGCAAGGTCGGCATCGGCGAGTCGGTGGGCGTGTGGGGCGTCGGCGGCCTCGGGACGCACGTGGTGCAGCTGGCCCGACTGGTCGGCGCGGCGCCGATAATCGCGGTCGACGTCAAGCCCGCGGTGCTCGACCGCGCCCTGGCGGTCGGCGCCGACTTCGCGTTCGACGCCCGCGACGACGCGCTGGGAGACAAGATCCGCGACGCGACCGGTGGCCGTCAACTCGACGTGGCGTTCGACGCCGTTGGGCTGAAGTCCACCTTCGAGCAGGCGCTTGGAAACCTGACCGTCGGCGGCCGCCTGGTCGGGATCGGGATGAGCGCCGACGCCCCGTCGATCGGCTCGACGGCGATGTTCAACCTGTTCAAGTGGCAGGCGCTCGGCCACCTGGGCTACCAGAACGCCGACATCGGGACGCTGGCCAACCTGGTCTCGATGGGCCGTCTCGACCTGTCCCGCTCGATCAGCGACGTCGTGCCCCTCGAGGACGTCGCCAGGGGCATCGAGAAACTGGACAAGGCCGACGGCGACCCGATCAGGATCCTCGTCCAGCCCTAGCGCAGGTGCGGCGCCGCCTTGCCGCTGATCAACGGCAGATCGAGGTACGTGGCGATCCCGGGTGCGGCGGCGCAGACCGCCGGGATCGAATTCACGCAGTGGGCTGCCGTCGCGACGATGCCGTTGTTGCTCTCCAGGCCCTCCTCGACGCTGTCGGGTTGGAAGCCCTTGACGGTGACGGTGAAGTCGGGGTTGCCCTTGCACTCCATCTCGTAGCGCTCCCCGGCAGGGCCGAAAGTCCATGGGGGGTCCAGGTTTTCCTGTCCCATGAACCAGTTGACGGTGACGCGGACGACGACCTCGTCGCCGACGAGCGCCTCCCAGTGGAACTTTCGTGCAGCCACCTGTCCCGGCTGGATGGCTCCCATCGGCGAGTCGATGGGAGCGGTGGCCACCGCGATCTCCTGGGTCGCCCGGATGTGCGGGTCGGCGGCGAAGCCCAGCTCGTCGACGCACATCCGGACGGATTGCATGAATCCGCCGTCGAGCAGCTTCTGCATGGGGCCGCTCAGCGCCTTCTCCGGCGTGTCGCCGAAGCCCATCACGTAGCGCAACACGTCGGGGGCGTCGTAGGTCCGCAGATCCGAGAACTCCTCGGCGCGAACGAATGTCACGCCGGTCGACATGATGGAGAACAACAGCGGGAACTTCTCGCTGATGCCGCCCGGTGCGATGCCGGTGCCGTGCAGGGTGACACCACCGTCGAGCGCGGCGGCCCGCATCGGACCGGCCTCCTTCTCCCCGGGGTAGAACCATCCGACGGGCGTCACGACGTTCTTGCCCGAGCGGAGCAGCGCCATGACCTCGTCGGGGTTGGGCAGAAGCGGCGAATAGATCACGGCGTCGGCGTCGAGGGCGAGGATCGCGTCGACGTCATTGGTCGCCACGACTCCCAGCGGGTCGCCGCCGAGGAGTTCGCCGACGTCCTTGCCGCTCTTGGCTTCCGAGTGCACCCAACAACCGACCAGTTCGAGGTCCGGGTGCTCGAGCACGCCCTTGATCGCCGCGACGCCGACTCCGCCGGTCGCCCACTGCACCACTCGCAACGACATCTCGACTCCGTTCGACGCCCAGAAACTAGAACACGTTCCATTTAGGTCTACACGACGCCCTCCCGCGACGTGGCCCGATTGCCGGTGACGGCCGGGCTTTGGTTTCCGGGTAGCGGCCCTCACCAGGCATTAGGGTGACTGCTGGCACGCGGGGTGCCCAGTTCGTGGCGCAAGGAGACAGCAGATGACCGAGCCGAAATCGCGCGAAGGCACGATGTTTGGCCACTACCGCCTCCTGCGGCTGATCGGCAAGGGCGGAATGGGCGAGGTCTACGAGGCCGAGGACACCGAGAAGGACCGCATCGTGGCCCTCAAGCTGTTGCCCGAGGGCGTTTCTCACGATCCGGTGTTCCGCAAGCGACTCCAGCGCGAGGCCCACTCGGCCGGCCGCCTCCAGGAACCGCACGTGGTGCCGATCCACGACTACGGCGAGATCGACGGCGTGCTGTTCGTCGACATGCGCATGATCACCGGGTCCGATCTCCGCAGGCTGCTGACGAACTTCGGCCCGATGACGCCGGCCCGCGCGGTCGCGATCGTGCGCCAGGTCGCCGCGGCCGTCGACGCCGCCCACGCGGGCGGCATCATGCACCGTGACATCAAGCCCGAGAACATCCTGATCACCGGTGACGACTTTGCCTACCTGGTGGACTTCGGCATCGCCAGCGCCAAGAGCGACGAGAAGCTCACCGAACTCGGCACGGCGGTCGGCACCTACGCCTACATGGCGCCGGAACGCTTCTCGGGTGACGAAGTCACCTCCCGCGCCGACGTCTACGCGCTGGCCTGCGTGCTGTATGAATGCCTCGCCGGCTCACAGCCCTACGCCGGGGACAGCGTCAGCGTCGTCATCACCGGCCACCTCGTGCAACCGATCCCCCGGCCCAGCGTCCAGCGGCCCGGCATTCCTCCGACCTTCGACCAGGTGATCGCCCGCGGCATGGCGAAGAAGCCCGCCGAACGCTTTGCCACCGCAGGCGATCTCGCGTCGGCGGCCACCGACGCCTTGACGCTGCGCGACCAGGATCAGGCGGCGTCGATATTGCAACGCAGTGAGGCCTCGAGACCGGGTGACGTGCCGCCGAGCCAGGGTGCCACGATGGCCGCTCCGCTGCCGCCACCGCCGCACTCGCCCGCGTACTGGGCGACGCCGCCTCCCGGCTCCTTCCCACCGCCGCCCCCTCCCCCGTACGGCTATCCAGGCGGTCCGCCACCCCCGCCGCATGGCGGCCC
>NZ_MVOC01000088.1 GCF_002043095.1 Mycobacterium sp. AT1
CACCACAGCTCCCGCTCACCGGACCCGTCGGCGGCGGAGGCCGTCTGGAACATGGCGGCCATCGCCGCGACGCGGCGAGCGCAGGCCGCGGACTCCACCCGCGACCACGACTCCACCGCACCGCCACTTGAGGTGGCGGCAGCGGCGGTGGCCAATGACTCGAACATACATTCGAATCTACTCGGGTGCGCCTACGGGCGAAAGACCTAGGGAAGGGCCTGTGGATAACTCTGAAAAGCCAAGCGACGCATGTCATTCGACGATTCAAGCGATGAAGCGCGCACGCACCTCGGGCGCGGGCAGCGCGCACGAATCCACCCTGCCGAACACCCGGTAGCGAATGGCCGCGAAGCGGTCGTAGAGCCCGTCGCGGACGGGCGCAGGAACCACCCGAGCCACCGCCCCGAGCGCCTGCCACGGACCGCCGAGGTACTTCGCCACGTGAAGGGCTGCCTCCGAGCGCACCGTGACGCGCTCGTCGGGGCTCTCCGGGTTCTCGACGTAGACGACCGAGTCGACGCCCGCCAACTCCGGATGGCGTTGCAGCACCGCGGCACCGAAGTCGCTCTCGAGCGCGGCGAACCGCATCTCGTTGCGTCGGTCCACCCGCAGGATGAACTGCACGGCGCCGTCGCAGAAACCGCACGTGCCGTCGTACAGCAGGATGGCCGGGTTACTCGTCATACTTCAGGCTTACCCCCTTTCGGGGAGACCTACGTTGTGAGGCTGCGCGCAATGACGAGGCGCTGAATTTGGTTGGTGCCTTCGAAGATCTGGGTGATCTTGGCTTCGCGCATGTAGCGCTCGACGCGGTAGTCGCGGGTGTACCCGGCACCGCCGAAGACCTGGACGGCGTCGGTGGTGACCTTCATCGCCGCATCGGTGGCCACCAGCTTCGCCACACTGGCCTGCGTCGAGTACGGCTGGCCAAGATCGCGGCGTCGAGCGGCGTCCAGGTAGGTGGCCCTGGCACTTCCGACCGCTGCGGCCATGTCGGCGAGCAGGAAGCCGAGGCCCTGATGGTCGACGATCTTGCGGCCAAACGTCGTTCGCTCGTTGGCGTACCGGCACGCGTCGTCCAACGCGGCCTGCGCGATCCCGGTTGCCACCGCCGCGATACCCAGTCGGCCGGCGTCGAGCGCGCTGAACGCGATCTGCAGCCCCTGGCCCTCGGCACCGATGCGGCGGTCGGAGTCGACGACGGCGTCGTCGTAGAACGCCGTCGTCGTCGGGATGGCGGCGAGGCCCATCTTTTCCTCGGGCTTGCCGAAGCTCAGCCCGGGCAGGTCGCCCGGCACCAGGAAGCACGAAATGCCCTTGGAGCCTTCACCGGTCCGCGCGAACAGCGTGTAGAAGTCCGCGATTCCACCGTGGGTGATCCACGACTTCGTTCCGTTCAGGGCGTAGCCGCCGTCGGTGGGCACCGCCGCACACCGCAGGGCGGCGGCATCGGATCCGGCCTGCGGCTCGGACAGGCTGTACGCACCGATTCGATTGCCGGACAGCATGTCTGGGAGCCAACGCCGCTTCTGTTCGTCGGTGCCGAAGGTGAGCAACGGATGCGACGAGAGGCTGTGCACGCTGACCGCGACGGCGACGGCGGCCCATCGCGCGGCGATTTCCTCGAGTACCTGGAGGTAGACCTCGTAGGGCTGGCCACCGCCACCCCACTCCTCGGGCTGCGGCAGGCTCAGCAGCCCGGCTGCGCCGAGTTGGGCGAACACGCCGTCGGGATAGGTCTCGGTGCGCTCGTGCTCGTCGACGATGGGGTCCAGGAGCTTGTCGGCGACGTCGCGGGTCAGCGCGATGAGTTCGGCGGCCTCGTCGGAGGGGAGCAGGCGGTCGACCGGCATGGTTGCATCTCCTAGTTCTTTGACCGGCCAACTGTATCGCCGCGTTCCGCGCTGACCACGAGCGCTGCCATCACCAGCGCGATCCCGGCCACTTCGGCAATCGTCGGCCGCTGCGCCAGCGCGACGGCACCGACGACGGCGGCCGTGGCCGGCAGCAGAGCTAGCAGCAGCGCGAACCGGGCCCGGCCCATCCTCCGCAGCACCACCTGGTCGAGCCCGTATGGCACGGCAGTCGACAGCACGCCGACCGCGGCCCCCAGCGCCCAAACGTGCGGATCGGCGAACACCGAGGCGTCGTCGACCAGCTGGTGAGACAACAGGGGCGCGGCGAGCACCACGGCGGCGACGGTCATCCCCACGGCGAGCGAGTCCAGGCCCGACCCGGCGTCGGCAACCCGCTTGCCGACCAGGATGTACCCGGCCCACAGCGCCGCGGCCAGCAGCGCGAAGCCGACGCCCGCCGGGTCGACGCCGAGTTGTGCTCCCGCCACCAGGACGACGCCGACGCCCGCCAAGACAATGGCAACCAGGTCCTGGACCCGCCGTGACCCCAGCACGGCCACCGCCACCGGACCGATGAACTCGATCGCCACTGCCGTGCCAAGGGGGATCCGGTCGATCGCCTCGAAGAACGCGACGTTCATCGCGACGGTGACCATTCCGAAACCGCCCGCCGCGGCGATCGAGCGACGGGTCCAGCGCGTCCGCCACGGCCGTCGCCACGCCAGCAGCGCCACAGCGGCGGCCGCCGCGCGCAGCCACGCCACCGCCGCCGGATCCGTCGTCTCGAAGAGAAACACCCCGACGGCGGCACCGATGTACTGCGACACCGCACCGACGACGAAGAACAGCGGCATCGACCACGCGGGCACGCGGGTCACGGGCTACAGCGCGGCGTTGATC
>NZ_MVOC01000089.1 GCF_002043095.1 Mycobacterium sp. AT1
CCCATTCGCGCCGGGAACGGACGGCGTGCCTCGAGTTCTCCGATTGGGGGCGCTTCGGCTACCAACAGGTCCTCCATAATATCGACGGGCGAACCCGAAGGTTCGTCGGCAATCTTATCCCCCGCCGGGCGGTGTCGCGCCATGGGTCCTACAAAGTGTCGTATTTGGTAAGAACTCTCCGTCCGACGGCGCGTGACCAGGCGCGAACGCCCTGGAAGCGGCCGGTGGGCGGGCGGGCGGCCCGCGACTTGGTACCGTCTGCGGCGTGGTGTTCCTGAGCTCGCGAATGGGTCCGATCGCGGCCGCAGCGGCTGTCACCACGGCACTCGTGGCGACGCTTGCCACCGGCTGTGGGGACTCGACGGAACAACCCGGCACCGCTTCACCGTCCGCGTCCCTGGTCACCAGCACGACGAGGATTGCCGGGGCCGGTGTCCTCGGCAATCAGCGCCGACCCGACGAGTCGTGCGCCCCGGATCCCGCTCCCCTCGACGACCCGCCGACGCGCGAGGTTCGGCACGCGGCGGGGACCACCGAGGTTCCCCCCGACGCGCAGCGCATCGCGGTGCTCTCCGGTGACCAGCTCGACGCCCTGTGCGCGCTCGGCCTGCAGTCGCGCATCGTGGTCGCCGCGCCGCGCGACGGGTCCTCTGGGCAGCCGTCCTACCTCGGAGCGGTGGTCCACGACGTGCCCGCGGCCGGGGACAGCTCGTCCCCCGACCTCGGGGCCGTCAAGGCCGCGAACCCTGACCTCATCCTCGGCTCGCAGGCCTTGACGCCGGAGGCGTACGGCGAGCTGTCGGCGATCGCCCCGACGGTCTTCACCGGCGCCCCCGGCCCCGGTTGGCAGGACACCCTGCGCACCGTCGGTGCCGCGACCGGCCGCGCCGGCGCCGCCAACCAGCTGGTCGACGACTTCGAGCGGGCCGCGGACAAGACCGGCGCCGACAACGACGCCACCCACTATCAGGTGTCCGTCGTGCAGCTGACGGAGAACACCCTGCGAATCTTCGGCGTCGACGACTTCCCGGCGGCCGTGCTCGGCGCCGTCGGTGCCGACCGCCCGGCGACGCAGCGATTCAAGGACAAGCCCTACGTGGAGGTCGGCACGTCCGAGGTGTCCAGGTCGACGGACTTCTCGGCGGCCGACGGCGACGTCGTCTTCCTGTCCTTCGACTCCCCCGCGGCCAAGGCTCGCGCTCCGGAGGTTCTCGAGAGCGATGCGTGGAAGAAACTGTCCGCGGTGCGCGACAACCGCGTCTTCATCGTGAACGACGAGGTGTGGCAGACCGGGGAGGGCATCGTTGCCGCCCGCGGCATCCTTGCCGACCTCACGGTCGTCAACGCCCCGATCAACTGACTGGTCACCTATGCCGTGACCGGGCCGAACCGCTCGTGGAAGTGGGTGGTCAACTCCGGCCACACGTGCGGATCGTGGCCTGGGATCAACGTATATCCCTTGCGCGCTGCGAGTTCCTTGAGCCGGCGGATCGGCTCCACGGTCTCCTCCGGTTCGACGCCGATGTATCCGCCGATGGCGAGTTCGTGCTCGATGTTCTCGGTCAGGTCGGCGGCGTCGAAGGCAAACACGAATCCGTCACCCCCGCATGCTTCGTCGAGTTCCACCATGAAGCTCTGGTGTCCAGGAGTGTGCCCGTAGGTGGGTATCGCGGTGATCCCCGGCGCGATCTCGGCCTCCCCGTCGGCAAGACGCCACTCGATGTTCGGGTCGTCGAAGTCCACCCGCACGATCGCATTGCGTTCGGGCTCTGGGTGATTGGACAACCCGTACTCGAGTTCACGGCGCTGAGCGTGCACCGGGACCTTGCCTGCGAACAGTTTGAGTCCGCCGGCATGGTCGTGGTGCAGATGGCTGACGGCAACGGTGCGGATGGCGTCGAAGTCCACCCCCACCTCGGCGAGCCGCTGTTCGATCGGCTCGCCGGGGCCGGGCAGCACGGGGCGGTACTCCACCGTGGGAAAGAACCTGCGGTGCAGCGCCGGATCTCGCACCAACGCGGTGTTGAAACCGGTGTCGAGCAGCACCCAGCCGCCGTCGGTCTGCAGCAGCACGCCGGGCACCGGTTCCCGCATCCGTTCCTCCGGCGGAGCACCGTACACCGACACCGACTTCGGTAGTTCCTCCCAGCCCAACGTCAGCAGGATGATGCGGCGTACACCGCTCGGACGGACCAGTGTCGCCATCAGCCCACCGAAAGCGCGGCCAGCCGAAGCGAATTCGGGTTGGTCACGACGTGGGCCTGTTCCATGCCCTTGAGCCAGGGCTGGGCCACCATGAAGTCGTTGACGTCGGCGACGTTCAACCAGCAGCCGGTCTTGACGGCTTCTTCACCCGCCGTCGAGAAGTCCGGGAGCGACGCGTTGGGCAGGCCCTTGTTGAGGGCCTCGGTGACCGCTGGTGCCGAGCATCCGAAGAAGTTCAGGCCACCGTCGGCGTCCCACGAGATGTGGCCCCAGGTGTACGGCGACGGGGCGTCCGGCCAGCCGAGGTAGGTCATGATCTCCGGCGCGTTCTGTCCGTCGCCGCCGACCCAGCCGTAGATCTCCGAGGTGGGATAGGCCTGCACCTTGGCGTCGAGGCCGGCCGCGGCCAGCTGCGTTTGAATCAGGTTGCTGATCAACTGATTATCGGGATTGCTGGAGTCGTAGCCGATGGTGACGGTCTTCTGGTCGGCGGGCAGGCTGCCGGCCAGAGCCGTGAGGACCGACGGATCGTGCGACACCGCCTGCTTGCCGTATTCGGCGGCCATCATGTTCGGCGGGTAGATCTGCTCGGCTCTCTTGCCGCGCCCGAAGTACGTCTGCTTGACCAACTCGTCGACGTCGATGGCCTGCAGCACCGCGGTGCGGTTCTTGGCGTCGGTCATCATGCCCTTGCGCGGGTTGACGTAGACGTAGTTCGACATCATGGTCGGCAGCGAATAGTTGGTGAACGCCTTGTTGTCCAGGTAGGACTGCACCGCCGAGGAGGGCAGATCGTGCAGGATCGCGGCGATCTGGCCGTTGTTGAACTGCAGCTGCTGCGCGGAGACGTCGGTGATGACCGGGAGTTCGACCTTCTCGAAGTAGGGCTTGGTGCCCCAGTAGTCCGGGAAGGAGGTGAGTTCGTACTTGGAGCCCACCTCGGCGGCGGTGAGTGTGAACGGTCCGGTGCCCAGGTCGTGGTTGGTCAGGTACGTCTGCGCGTGGTCGGTGCCGCCGTTCTTCGCCAGCCCCTCGGGACTGAGCATCCGCGGACCGTAGGGGCAGGCCAGGTAGTCCAGGAACGCCGAGTTCGGCGCCTTCAGGGTGATCGTGACGCCGTAATCACCCTGTGTGGTAATCGAATCGACGTCGGCCACCATGTAGGCAGGACCTTGGTTCACGGCAAGCCTGCGGTCGAACGAGGCCTTCACCGCAGCCGAGGTGAACGGCGTGCCGTCGTGGAACTTGACCCCTTCACGAAGCTTGAAGGTGAACACCTTGTTGTCGGGTGAGGCCGTCCATTCCGTGGCCAGCAGTGGTTCCAGTTCCGGCTTGTCGGTACCCGCCTTGTACTGCAGCAGACCCTCGTAGGTGTTGGTCGTCAGCAGCAGGCCCTGCCCGGCGTAGTACACGTCGGGGTCCGGCGGCTGTCCCGGATCCTGCAGGAACGACAGGTGCAGCACCTTGTCGGTCGGTGCGGCATTCGGTGTGCCGCTGCCGGAATCCGAACCGCCACAAGCGGTCAGCCCGAGGACGACCGTTGCGGCGATGGCCGCAATGGCGCGGAACTTGGTGGTCATCGGATGGCTCCTTCGAAAATGGGGTCGGTGGTGACGGTGTAGGGCACGCGGGTCACTCCACGCCCAACAGCGCCTGCTGGCCAAACTGATTGAGTTTCAGCGACCCCTCGGGCAGCACCAGCTCACCGCTCTCGACGCGCTGCCGCAGGTACGCGAAACTCTGTGCGGTCTGGGCGAATAGGTGCTCCCCCGCCTTCAGTGGCGGGCGTTGCGGCGTGTCGGGAGAGGTGAACTGCGGCAGCGGCTTTACCTCGGTGTCGTAGTCGACGTTGAAGAAGAGCGGGAACGAGTAGCGCTCCTCGGCGACCTTCCGGACGCGGTGGCTGGTCGCGACGAAAGCACCGCTGGTCCACAGCTCGAGCAGGTCGCCGATGTTCACGACGAAGGTTCCCGGCACCGGAGGGACGTCGATCCACTCCCCTGCACCGTTGAGGACCTCGAGTCCTGGCGCCGTCGGCTTCAGCAGCGTGAAGCACTCGTAGTCGGTGTGAGCGCCGATGCCGAGTCCGTCCCGTGCGTCGGGGTTGTACGGATAGTGCACCAGTCGCAGTTGGCTCGGGGTCTTGGTGGCGTGCCGGGTAAAGACTTCCGGATCCTCCCCAAGGGCAACGGCGAACGCCCGCAGCAGCAGATGCCCGACCTCGAGCACCGCCTCGTAGTAGTCGGTCACGGCCTCGGCGAAGCCCGGCAGGTCCGGCCACGCGTTCGGACCGAGCATTGGGTTTCCCGAAAGATAGTCGGGATCGTCGGCGGGCAGGTCGAGCGCGGTGTCGAACGCCTCCTTGAGGTCGGGCACGGCGTCCGCGGCGGTTTCGACACCCTCTTCGCCGATCGGCACGTAGCCGCGATGACAGCGGGAAAGGCCGATGTAGCTTCGCATCTTCTCCTCGAGCGGCAGCGCGAAGAACTCCTTGGTGGCGTCGAGCATACGGTCGAACGTCGACTCGTCGACGCCGGAACCACTGATGTAGAAGAAGCCGACTTCGCTTGCTGCCCGACCGATTTCGGCCGATACCCGGTCGCGCACGGCGGCGTCCGGCGATCGCAGGCCGCCGACGTCGACGATCGGCACCGAGGTGAATGAGGTCATGCCGGTCATGAGATTGACTTCCCTTCGCTTAGTTCGACGCTCCATCGCTGGCCGACGGCGTCGACGTGGTCATCAGATGGCGCTATTCGTAGATTCGTCCACTCCACCCCGCCGACCGCACCGATCACCACCGAACCCGCACCTGCCCAACCAAAGAGATCTCCGACGCGCATCAGCAGTCCGCGTGCCCCGTCGGGAGATCGCAGGAAGGCCGCTGCGCATGGACCCGCCAAGTCCGCGTCGCGCACCCAGTGTTCGGAGTAGTCCTCGTGCACGCCGGTCTCGACGAGGACGTCGCCGTCCCAGTGCATCGCCCCGGCGTCGGGAAACGGCCCCGGTGGTTCGAGATCGACGTCGCGATGCCACTCGAAGACGTTGCCGTGCTGGTGAAGTGGGCCGGCAAACCCTCGGGAGTCGACGTAGGCGGTGATGCCCTGGAGCCATCGAACGTTCCCGCCGGCATCCCGCGATCCGTCGGCGCCCACGAGGAGGGCGCGCCGCCAAAGCCCGGTGCACTCGGCCATCAGGACGTCCATCTATGCCGGTACCGGACCGAAGCGCTCGTGGAAGTGGGCGGTCAGCTCCGGCCACACGTGCGGATCGTGCCCAGGGATCAGCGGATAGCCCTTCTTCGCAGCCAGCTCCTTGAGCCTGCGGATCGGCTCGATGGTCTCCTCGGGTTCCACGTCGACGTAGCCGCCGATGGCCCGCTCGTGCTCGATGTTCTCCGTCAGGTCGGCGGCGTCGAAGGCGAACACGAACCCGTCACCGCCAACCGACTCGTCGAGTTCCACGACGAAGCTCTGGTGGCCAGGGGTGTGTCCATAGGTCGGTACCGCGGTGATACCCGGCGCGATCTCGGCCTCCCCGTCCGCCAGACGCCAGTCGATGGCCGGATCGTCGAAGTCCACCCGGAAGATTGCATGGCTCTGCGGCACCGGATGATTCGACAGTCCGTACTCCAACTCGCGCCGTTGCGCGTGCACGGGCACCTTGCCTGCGAACAGCTTCAGTCCACCGGCGTGGTCGACGTGCAGGTGCGACAGCGCCACGAGGTGGATGTCGTCGATGTCCACGCCAATCTCGTACAGCGACTCCTCGATCGGCTCGCCGGGCCCCGGCAGCAGCGGCTGGTACTCCATCGAGGGGAAGTACCGCCGGTGCAGCGCCGGGTCACGGATCAGCGCGGTGTTGAACCCGGTGTCGAGCAGCACCCAGCCCCCGTCGGTCTGCAGCAGCACACCGGGCACGGGGCACCGGAACTGCTCTTCCGGGGCCCCGTATACCGACACCGACTTCGGCAGATCCTCCCAGCCCAGCGTGAACAGGACGATCCTGCGGACACCGCTCTTGCGCGCCAGCCCGGTCATCAGCCCACCGAGAGCGCGGCGAGGCGCAGCGAGTTCGGGTTGGTTACGACGTGCGCCTGCTCGACGCCCTTGAGCCACGGCTGGGCGACCACGAAGTCGTTGACGTCGGCGATGTTCAACCAGCAGCCGGTCTTCACGGCCTCGAGGCCGGCCTGCGAGAACGCATCGGGCGACCCGTCCGGCAGCCCCTTCGCGAGCGCCTCGGTCACGGGAGGCGCCGAGCAGCCCAGGTAGTTCAGACCACCGTCACCGTCCCACGAGATGTGACCCCACGTGTAGGGCGACGGCGCATCCGGCCACGCCAGTGCCGCGAAGATCTCCGGTGCGTTCTGGCCGTCGGTACCGATCCAGCCGAAGGTCTCCGACGTCGGGTACGCCTGCACCTTCGCGGTCAGACCCGCTGCGGCGAGCTGGGTCTGAATCAGGTTGCTCACCAACTGGTTGTCGGGGTTGCTCGAGTCATAGCCGATGGTGACGTTCTTCTGGTCGGCGGGCAGGCTTGCCGCAAGGGCCGTCAGCACCGACGGGTCATGCGGCACGGACTGCTTCGCGTACTCCGGGGCCATCACGTTGGGCGGGTAGATCTGCGCCGCCACCTTGCCGCGACCGAAGTAGGTCTGCTTGACGAGTTCGTCGACGTCGATCGCCTGCAGGACGGCCGTTCGGTTCTTGGCGTCGGTCATCATCCCCTTGTGCGGGTTGACGTACAGGTAGTTCGACATCATGGTCGGCAGTGAGTAGTTCGCGAACGACTTGTTGTCGAGATAGGACTGCACGGCCGAGGAGGGCAGATCGTGCAGGATCGCGGCGACCTGACCGTTGTTGAATTGCAGTTGCTGCGCGGAGACGTCGGTGATGACGGGGATCTCCACCTTCTCGAAGTACGGCTTGGGACCCCAGTACTCCGGGTACGCCTCGAGCGCGTAGCGCGATCCGACCTCGGCGGCGGCCAGCGTGAACGGCCCTGTGCCCAGATCGTGGTTGGTCAGGTACGTCTGCGCGTTGTCGGTGCCCGCGTTCTTCGCCAGCCCCTCG
>NZ_MVOC01000009.1 GCF_002043095.1 Mycobacterium sp. AT1
CCGCCGCCAGATATCTGGCGTGCAAGTCCCCCACCCGAACCGACGAGTCGTCCTGCGTGACCGGACCGACGTCCTGGTGGACGAACCGCACCCCGGCGTCGTCGGCCGCGTCCCGGAGGGCGGCGTGAAGCACGGTCCTGCGCACGCCGAGACCGGTGCCCGCGCGGAACGTGGCGTCTACTCGCCGGCCGCCACCGAGATAGCTGATCCCGTGCAGTGCGCGTCCTTTCGGGTCGACCCCGAGGCGGGCGAGATGCGCGAGGGTGTGTGGCATCATGCCCTCGCCGCAGGCCTTGTCGAGGTCGCCAGTGCGCCGCTCCACCACGACGACCTCGAGCCCGGCCTGGGCGGCGTACAGCGCGGTGGCCAAACCCGCGGGGCCGCCGCCGCCCACCAACAGGTCGATCACGACAGGCTCGCGAGCGCGGCGTTCTCCACCTTGATCCGCGTCCGCAGCAATGCCGCGTTGAGCACGGTGAAGACGACCGCGGTGATCCAGGACCCGTGCACCAGCGGCAGCGCGACGCCCTCGATCACGACGGCGACGTAGTTCGGGTGCGGTATCAGGCGATACGGGCCACCGGTGACGCGGTCGGCCCCCGGGATGACGACCACCCTGGTGTTCCACTGCGATCCGAGGGTGGTGATGCACCACCACCGGAGCACCTGAGCCGCGACCACGACGGCCAGCATCGGCCAGCCGAGGGCGGGGATGAACGGTCGATGCAGGACGAGCGGCTCGACGAGGCAGCCCACCAGCAGTCCGACGTGCAGGACGACCATCGTGGGATAGTGCGCGGCCCCGAACTCGGTGCCGCCGTTGGCCTGACTCCAGGCCAAGTTTCGCTTGGAGACGACGAGTTCGGCGATCCGCTCGACGCCGACGGCGACGATCAGCAGCACGTACCAGGTCATCGGGTCACCTCCACCGCAGCAGGACGAGCTCCGAGCAGAAACCCGGGCCCATGGCCATCATCAGCCCGGACGTTCCCGGCTCGGGACGCTTGGCGATGGTGTCGCGCAGCACGTGAAGCACCGAGGCCGAGGACAGGTTGCCCACCTCCGCCAGCGAGCGCCACGTCAGCTCGAGCGCGTCGTCGGACAGGCCGAGCGTGGCGGTGATGGCCTCGATGACCTTGGGGCCGCCGGGATGGCTCACCCAGGTACCGACGTCGTCGATCGTCTTGTCATGTGCGGCAAGGAAATTGGTGACGTCGTCACCGAGGTAGCGCTCGACGACCTTGGGGACGTCGGGCGAGAGCACCAGCCGGAAACCGGTGGAGTCGACGTCCCAGCCCATGGTGCGTTCCGAATCGGGGTAGAGGTGACTCCGCGAGTCGAGCACCTCGGGCCCCGAGGCGACCATGCCCTTGGCGCGGCGGTCGCCGACGGCGACCA
The DNA here is from genome assembly GCF_002043095.1 of Mycobacterium sp. AT1. Taxonomy (GTDB): domain Bacteria; phylum Actinomycetota; class Actinomycetes; order Mycobacteriales; family Mycobacteriaceae; genus Mycobacterium. The sequence goes on from NZ_MVOC01000009.1 coordinate 1,399, forward strand.
CGGCGGCCGCCCCGTCGCCGAACAAGCTGCTGCCGACGACGGTCGCCATCGACGGGTTGCGCTTGGGCACCAACGAGCACAGTTCCACGGCAACCAGCACGGCGACGTCGTCGGGCGCCCCCCGAAGATAGTCGTTCAGGCGCGCCACCCCGGCGGCGCCCGCCACGCAGCCGAGGCCGAACATCGGCACCCGCCGGACGTCTGGCCGCAGGCCGATCCGGGCGGCGATGCGGGCGTCGAGTGTCGGCACCGCGAGACCGGTGACGGTCGTCGAGTAGATGACGTCGACGTCCGCCGGCTCGAGACCGGCGTCCTCGAGTGCGCCCAGCACCGCTGCGCAGCCGAGCTCGACGGCATGCTCGATGAAGATGTCGTTGGCCTTGCCGAAGTCGTCGAGCGTGGCGTACTCCTCCAGCGAGAGCACCATGTGCCTGCTGTCGACCTTCGCGCTCCGATGTAGCTTCCTGATGGGCTCGGCGTACTCCGCATAGCCGGGAATGGCCAGCAGCGCCTCGGTCACCTCGGCCTGGGTGTAGCGGTTGGATGGGAGTTCTCCCCGTACGGCGGCGATCACACTCATGGCGCCCTCCTTCTTCTTAGACACGACACCCGGGACCGAATGGTTCACGGGTCAGATGAACGGAGCGGGCGACGGAGGTCGCTCCGGTGCGCTGAGGTGGCTGCGACGCCGGGGACTCGTGACGGGCACCGTGACCGTCGTCGAGGCCGAAGCGATCGTGGAGCCGGGTGAGCCACCGTGGTGACCACCAGTTCCACTCCCCCATCACGCGCATGAAGGCCGGAACCAGAACCATCCGAACCAGCGTGGCGTCGGTGAGGATGGCCAGGGTGAGTCCGAGCCCGAACATCCGCATGAACGACACCTCGGCGGCGATGAGCGCCGCGAACGAAATGGACATCACCACCGCCGCGGCGGTGACGACTCGACCGGTGCGGGAGATGCCGAGCGCCACGCTCTCGTCGCTCCTGGCCCGCGCGGTCTGCGCGTCACCGGCCCCGCCGGATTCCAGCCAGAACTCGCGAATGCGCGAGACCAGGAACACCTCGTAGTCCATCGACAATCCGAAGGCGATGCAGAACAACAACACCGGAATGTTGGCGACCAGCGTCCCGGTCGTCGTCGTTCCGAGGCCGCCGAGGTGGCCGTCCTGGAAGATCCAGACCATCGCGCCAAAGGCCGCCGTCAGAGACAACGCGTTGAGCACCAACGCCTTCAGCGGGATCGCCACGCTGCCGGTGAGCAGGAACAGCACCACGAACATGATCGCCGCGATCAGCCCGAGCACGAGGGGCAGCCGCGAGGTGATGGCGTCGACGCTGTCGGCGTTGGTCTGCGCGGTGCCGGTCAGCAGAACCCCTCGGCCACCGGGGCCCGGCACCTTGTGGAGGAGGTCAAGCTGAGCCTGCGAGCCGTCGGAGAACAACGGTGCGGAGCTGTGCACCGTCAGGAATGCGCTGCCGTCGGCCTGGGTCGGCGGGGACACGCTCGTGACGTCCGGCACGCGGGCCAGGTCCGCTGCGTAGCGGGCGAAGTCGCCCGCCATGAGGTCCTTCGCGTCGGGTACGACGACGGTGACCGCGGTGGCCGAGTCGTCGACGAAGTCCTCCCGTAGGTGGTCGCCGACCTGATGCGCCGACGCCGACACGGGCAGCACCCTGTCGTCGGGGAAACCCCACTTGACCCCGAGGAACGGTGCGCCGAGCAACAGCATCACCCCGACGACGGCGACGCCGATCGGTACCGCATGGCGCATGACGCCCTTGGTCCACCGGTAGAGGAATGGTTGCCCGACGGAGCGGTGCGCCGCGGTGGACCGACGAAACGGCCCACGAATCCTCCACGCGTTCAAGCGGTCTCCGAGCAACACGATGACCGCAGGGGTGACGAAGAGCGCGGCCGCCGCGGCGAAGCCGACCGTCGCGACTCCCGCATAGGCGAACGACTTGAGGAAGTGCATCGGAAAGAGGGCCATCATGGCCATCGACAACGCGACGATGGTCGCCGAGAACAGCACCGTGCGGCCAGCCGTTCCCATGGTCTTCACCAGGGCTTCTTCACGCGGGACACCGTCGGCGATCTCGTCGCGGTACCGGCTGAGGATCAACAGCGTGTAGTCGACGGCCAGGGCCAAACCCATTGCGGCACTGAGGTTCAGCGCGAATATCGAAACATCGGTGAAGAAGGTGACGCCGCGTAGCACGGCCAGCGCACCGAGAATCGCCATTCCGCCGACGGCGATCGGGATCAACGCCGCCAGAACGCCGCCGAACACCCAGATCAGGACGACGAAGCTCAGCGGTATCGCCAGCGACTCCATCACCATTAGGTCGTGTTGCGACTGCTCGGTGATCTGAATGTTGAGCATCGCCGTTCCACCGGACCGGACGGTCACGCCGTCGCGGTCCTGGGCAAGCAGGTCGGACAGGTTCTTGGCGGCCTCCTGGGCCTTGGCGTCGTCACCCGACACGCCCGCGACGATCAGACCGGATCGTCCGCCGTCGCCGATCAGTCCGGCCGTCGCCGCCGCGGGGACCGTCCACGCCGACACGATGGTCGCGACGTCGGGTGAGCGCTCCAGTTCGTCGACGATGCCGAGGCCGATGGAACGGGCGGCGTCGCTGCCGTATCCGTTCGGATCGGAGACGACGAAGATCAGCTGAGGTCCTCCCTGGTCGAACGTGTCGGCCAGAAGGGCCGTAGCCCGCGCCGACTCCGACGTGGGATCCTCGAAACCGCAGGCGCACAACGTCTTGGCGACCGGAATGCCGAAGATTCCCGCCGCGACGGTGATCAACGCTGCGATCGCGACGAAGCGTCGGGGCGCGACGATGGCCGCGCGGGCGATGTCGCCAAGGAACGAACGTCCCGACGTGGCTTGCGTCACGGTCGACTCCTCACGATGCACATGTCAACGGTTGATGACTTGTGACCGTAGGGGACGTCGCGAGCTATGTCAACAGATGGTGACTTAGCGGTCGGTCAGGGGCGTAGAACGCCGAGACCCCCGAGGCGATCGTCGATCGCCGCGGGGGTCTTGGGCTCTAGAGCGGGTGTGGCTACCCGGCGTTGGCACAGAAGTTCGGAACACAGAAGCTCGCGCCTCCGGGACCGGCGTTGGCACTCCCGCCCGGGACGTACGCACTGGCGCCGTCCGGTCCGGTCACGGCGCCCGCCCCTGGCACGGTGGCCTCGGTACCGCCGGGGCCAGCCTGCGCGCCCGCGCCCGGCACCGTCACACCCGCGCCATCGGGTCCAGCGGTGGCTCCGGTGCCCGGCGCCACGGCCGACGCGCCGTCAGGACCAGCGGTCGCGCCCGTGCCCGGCGCGCCAGCGGCCGCACCGTCGGGACCTGCAACTGCGCATGCTGGGGTGCCCTCGACGCCACACGGCGGCGGTGGGTTCGCTCCCGCGAGCGGTGCAAGGGCAATCGCCGTCGCTCCGGCGCCGGCGAACAGGATCTGTGTCATGAGGTGCTTTCTCATGGCGACTGAGTACCACCGGTCAATCTGCTCGAAACATCAAAGTTGCGTCGGATACGTTGCACCCATGGCCGTTACCGAATCACGCGAGATCACCATCGACGCGACGCCCCGCGAAATCCTCGACGTGCTGTTCGACCTGGAATCCCTGCCCGAATGGTCGCCGGCCCACCAGGAGATCGAGGTCCTCGAGCGGGACGCCGACGGGCACCCGAGCCGATCCCGGCAGGTGGTCAAGATCGTGGGGATCAGCGACGAGCAGGAACTCGCCCACGTCGTACATCCCGACGGGGTCGGTTGGACGTTGATCAGCGCCCAGCAGCAACGGGCGCAGGAGGCGCGATACACCCTGACACCCGTAGGCGATTCCACCCACGTGAGGTTCGACATCACCGTCGACCCGATCGTGCCGCTGCCGTCGTTCCTGATCAAGCGCGGCGCCAAGGGCCTCCTGGAGACGGCAACCACCGGTTTGCGGGACCGGGTGCTTCAGGTCAAGGAGGGCTAGAGCGTCGACTCCGTCAGGCTGTGGCCACGACGCCGGTGGACGACGACGCCCGCGCCGATGATGAAGATCGCCGAGATCAAGGACAGGAAGATCGCGGACTGCTGATCGGGATCGAAGGCCATCAGCACCAACACCGCGACGATGGCCACCATGACCACGATCGTCAGGTAGGGGAACAGCCACATCTTGACCGGTGCCTCCTCGCCGTTGGCGCGCATGGTGCGCCCGAGGACGAACTGGCTGGCCGCGATGGCGAGGTAGACGAACAGGGCGATGGCACCGCTGGTTGCCAGCAGGTAGGAGAAGATCTTCTCGGGCAACAGGTAGTTGCCGACCACCGCCAGGAATCCCACCACCATCGACGCCAAGACGGCGACCCACGGAACGCCGTTGCCGGTCAACTTGCGCACGGCGCGCGGTGCGTCCCGGCGATCGCCCAGCGAGAACAACATGCGAGATGCGGTGTACAGCGCCGAATTCAGGCACGACGCCACTGCCGTGAGGATGACCAGGTCCATGATGATCTTCGACCCCGGGATGCCGATCGCCTCGAGGGTGCTCTGGTACGAGCCGTTCTCGAGCTTGTCGTATGGCATCAAGGCGACGATCACGAAGATGGAACCGATGTAGAACAACGAGATTCGCCAGATCACCGAGTTCACGGCCTTGCTGATGCCGGTGGTCGGGTCTGGCGACTCGGCGGCCGCGATGGTGACGATCTCGGTGCCCATGAAGGAGAACATCGTGACCAACATGCCGGCGATGACGGCGCCAAATCCGTTGGGCATGAACCCGTCTGGCTGCCACAGCTGGTCGATCCCGCTGACCTGGGAGTCGGGGATGAGCCCGAGGATCGCCGCAATGCCGATGCCGATGAACGCGATGATCGCGACGACCTTGATGAGCGCGAACCAGAACTCGAACTCGCCGTAGTTGCCGACGCTGATCAGGTTGGTGACGGTCAGCAGCAACGTGACGGCGAGCGCCCACACCCATTGAGGAGCCCCGACGAGGTCAGACAGGATCGCCGCCGCCGCGGTGGCCTCGACGGGGATGACCAGCACCCAGAACCACCAGTACAGCCAGCCGACGGAGAACCCCGCCCAGCCGCCGAGCGCCCGGTCCGAGTAGACCGAGAAGGAGCCGGTGTCGGGGTTGGCCGTCGCCATCTCCCCCAACATCCGCATCACCAGGACGACGAGCGTGCCCGCCATGAAGTAGGAGATCAGGACGGCGGGCCCGGCCTCCTTGATGGCGTTCGCCGACCCCACGAACAGGCCGGCGCCGATGACGCCCGCGATCGAGATCATCGTGATGTGGCGCGGCTTGAGGCTGGTGCCGAGCGCGGCGTCCGGAGAATCCGGCTGTGACGTCTGGCCTTCGGTGGACACATGGTCGGTCATTTGAGCGCCACCCTTCCTAAGTGCCGTCACGGCACGCTGACCGCAGACGGCCTGGTTGCCCACGGCACGTTATTTCAAAACCCGTCGACCCGCCACGCCTGGAGCCCGATGAGCCGTCGATTCCCTACGGCTGCCGATCGGGGCGGTAGGCGACCATCTCACGCGACAGGATTCGGCGGATCCGGGGTTCACGACTGCAGGTCACCGCAAACACGGTGAGCAGCACCCAACTCGCCAACGCACTGAGCAGGACGAGCAGAAATGCCGCCCACTCGCCACCGGACAACTCGGTCGCCGCGGTCTGGCGCGACCACAACCGCCAAAAGATCATCAGGTTCACGCTAAGGCCGACCCCGTAGGAGAGCGCAAACGAGAACAGATACGGCTTCCACGTACTGTCGTGCAGGCGGGCCGAAATCGGTTCGTGCCGAAGCGGATACAGCACGGACAGCACGTTCCCAACACCGAGCCAGATGAAGACCATGGTGACCAACTGGTCGACGAGGGCCACCGGATTGCCCTCGCTGGCCACGGTGAGGAAGGCGACGACGGGCAGCGCGGCGACGGTGATCAGGACGGCCATCGCCAGGTTCTTCGCCACCAGGATCTGCCAGAGGCGGTCGCCGTGTGACATCGCGTCGCGAACCCGTTGCGCCTCGAAGCACAGCGCGTTCGTGCACACGACGCTGCCGACGACTGCGGAGAACAGGTAGAGACTCAGTCGGCTCACGTCGTCGTACCTCGACATGCCGCTGAAGTGGAAGACGCTCACCAGCGCCAGGCTGATGCCAAGGGTGATCAGCAGCCGCATCAGGACGGCCCGCGGCTTGTCGGCGACGAGGTGTCTCACTTCGGCGACGACGCGCTTGCCAAGCCCGGACAGCGGCGCGCCGCGAAGGACCGCGATGCGGTTCTCCCCCGAACCGGCGGCGGCGGCGTCCGCGCCGCGCGCTCGGCAGACGGCGACGATGGCCTCGGCCACGGCAATCCTCGCCAGGGCCACTGCCAAGACCGCGTCCGCGCTGGCGTGTTCGGGCGGCACCGCAACGCCTCGCGTGCGCGCCACCCCCCGGGCGTAGTCGTCAGCCCGCTCACGCCACGGGGCGGATGCGGCGGCCACGGCGATGTCTCCGCTGATGGTGGCCTGCACCGAGGACAGCTCGGCGTCGGCGTCGGCGAGCACGCGGGCGAGCGCCTCGTCGTCCCAGTGCGCGGCTCCGGCGGCAGTGTCGACGCGCCGAATCGCGTCGCCGAGGAAGCGCAGTTCGTCCACTGCGGCGATGTCGGGCGGAGTGTGGGCTTCCGGGGCGTCCGGGGTCATGGCGCCAACTGAACCATTCCGCGTCGACCCTGTATACGACGACATTCGCGGCTAACCGGCTGGGAACTCTCGACGGCGCTATTCTGTTGTCAGAGTGACGGGAGTGAAAATTGGGTATGGGCTGAAGGTCTTCTTCTACTCAACCCACATCAGGTCAAGGAGCGGCCGTGCACGTGCAAGGGACCTCGCTGCTGACGCGCGCGGCATTGACGGCTGCCGCGGCCGTCGCGCTGTCCACCGTCACGCTGAACAACCCGCCGACCGCCGCCGCCGCCGAGTGCCCGGACATCGAGGTCGTGTTCGCCCGTGGCACCGATGAGCCCCCCGGCATCGGTGTCGTCGGCCAAGCCCTAGTGGATTCCCTCAAACCGCTGGTCAAGGGCAAGTCGATCCGCTCCTACGCCGTGAAGTACCCGGCGTCCTACGACTTCCTCGGGGTGGCCGACGGTGCCAACGACGCGAGCGCCCGCGTGCAGTCGACCGCCAAGAACTGCCCCAAGACCAAGATCGTCCTTGGCGGCTACTCCCAAGGTGCGGCGGTCATGGACGTCGTGACCACGTCCCCCATCACCGGCCTCGGCTTCAAGGCTCCGTTGCCGGCGGCGATGACCGACCACATCAGCGCCGTCGCGGTCTTCGGCAACCCGTCGGCGCGGCTCGGTCAGCCCTTGACGACCCTGAGCGCCCTCTACGGACCCAAGACCGCCGACATGTGCAACACCAACGACCCGATCTGTTCCCTTGGCAAGGACTTCACCTCACACGTCCGCTACCCACAGTCCGGCCTGGTGAAGAAGGCCGCCCAGTGGATCGCCGACAATCACCTGAATCCCAAGTCGAAGTCGACCTAGTCAGGCGGTATCCCGAGCCGACCGCAACCGCCGCCGCCACGCGTCGACCCGTTCGGCGTCGGTGACGGCGAACCGCCGGACGAGCTCCGGCACCGGAGCGGCGGGCGTCGGCGCGACCGGCAGGTGCCCGTCGACCGGACGCAGTACCCGACCCGGTGCGACGAGGTCGCCGTCCAGCAGGGTCACGGTGCCGAGCGCACATGCGTACGGCAGCTCCGGAAGTGCGCCCGCCAGCGCGAGACCGGCGGCCAGCCCGATGCTCGTCTCGCCGGAGGACGACACCACGCACGGCAGTTCCAGCCGCTCCGCCACACGCAGCGCCCGTCGCACCCCGCCAAGTGGCCCACTGCGGAGGATGACGACGTCGACCGCCTCGGCGCAGGACGCCCCGGCCGCGATCGGCACGTCCACCCTGCCGCGGACGGCGGCCAACTCGGCGGTGGTGCGGCACGGGTCGGCGACGAACTCCACCCCGGCGGCCGCCTCCGCGAGGATCCCGATTGCCCGCGCGGCGTCGTCGACGTTCCACATTCCGTTGGCGTTCAACCGGATTCGCCCCCGAGGACCCAGCTCGTCACGGACCGCGACCACCCGCTCGACGTCTTGGGCGAGGGAGCCGGGCGTCGCGGCAACGGTAACCTCCGCGGTGAGACAGCCCGAGCCCCTGACGGTGCGGCGGGCCGACGCGGCGTCGACCGCGGCCACGACAACGGCGATCGGGATCCGGCCCCGCCGCGGATCGGGCCATCCGACGGTGCCGCCCTCGACCGCGGCGGTGAGCCATCGGCCGTTCTCCGCGTCGTCCCCGCCGGGCGCAGGGCTGAATTCGCCCCACCCCTGCGGCCCCTCGATCAGCATCCCTTCGCGTACGCCGGACCCGTCGGCCATGGGGATGCCGAAGATCGGCGTTGCGTCGAAGTCGATCATCGCCTTCATCGGGGACATGCCTTCATCGGGGACAAGCTAACCGACCGTCACCGGTGCGGCGCACGGTACGCCTGCACGATCGGCTCGACCAGTTCGAATCCGGCCTTGCGATACACCCGTCCGGCCGGGTTGGTGGCCTCGGTGACGATGACCCACTGCGCGCACCCGCGCGACGCCGCCCACGTCGCGGCCACCCCGATGAGGTGCGACGCGATGCCCCGGCCGCGATGCTCGGGTGCCGTGCCGACGTTCTGATAGCGCGCCGTCCCCCCGCAGTCGACGATCCCCAGCTCGGCAACCAGCCGACCGCTGACGAAGGCGCCGACGAAGAGTGCGGCGCCCCGGTCGACGAGGGCTCGCTGCGACTCGATGCGTGCCCTGGCGAAGCGTTCGTGCGCCACGGCGTCATACTGCGCCGTCTCCTCGTTCACGGCCATCTCCCGCGCGACGAGCTGATCCCAGTCCTCCCCGACGAGCCCACGGACGGCGTACCCGGCGGGCGGTGTGGTCTGCCGTGGCGGATGCGTCGTGGCCAGGACGTCGTCCAACTCGAGCGCCAGCCCATGGCGTTCCCACGCAGTCCGGCAAACGGGCATCCGCGCGAGCCCGATCGCGGTCCACTCGGCGTCGGAAAAGGACCCGCGGAACACGTCGACCCACCGGTCGGCGTCGTCGACCGCGGCGGGGTCGGTCACGAATATGCAGTTACCCCAATGAAAGTCGGGATTGCTCGGCGAGCGGACGACGAGGTGGTCGGCGTGCTCCTCGACGGCGGAACCCGCGAGTTCGAGCACCGCCAGATCGGTCGCCCAACCCAGCGACTGGGTGCGCATCCTGGGGTCAGCCGAAGAAGCCGTGCGAACCCGACTGCCCCGGGGTGGCGCGGCCGCCGTTCGTTGGCCGTGGCGGCGGCGGCGGCGTCGCACTCAGCGGCGATCGGGTCACGTTCTGCTGCGGCTTCTTGGGTGGGTCGGGCGTCTGATAACTGGGCTGGTACTGCCGGGTGACCGGCGGGGCGACCTCCGCAGGCGGTGGCGGTGGCGGGAGTACCGGCGGCGGCAACGGAGCCGCCGTGGACACCACGGGGGCAGACGGCGTCGGCGCCGGTGGGGCGGAGGACTCGCTGGGAGCCACGGGTGCCGACTCGTCGCCGGCCGGGCTGCGCAGAACCAAGACGACGACGCCGACGACGGCCGCGACGACGCCGAGGACCGCGGCGGCAATCAGCACTGCTCGCTTCGGAAACGGCGCGCTGGCCGGCGTCGACTTGAAGTCCCATGCCCCGCTGTTGACGAGGCGGGACTCCCGCGACGACGGGGCGGGAGCGCGGACGAATCCGTTGCGCCTAGTCGGCACCACGTTCAACGACGCGGCCACGGACACGGTTTCAGGACGTTCGAAGACTGGGGCGAGGGTTGGCCCTTCGGGTTCGGCCGACTCGACGGGGTTCATGTCCTCGACGAGCCAGCGATCCGTGTCGGGGTCGGAATCGTCGGCGATCGCGGGCGGGAACTCCTGGCGAGGCGGGGCAGGAGGGGCTGGGCGCGGCGGGGCCGGCGGAGCGGGCCGTGGCGGGGCAGGCTGCGGCTGGGATGACGGTGCCTCGTCGACTGGTTGCGCCGCGCCGAACCACCCGTCGTCGGCGTCGTCGAATCCGTATTCGGCGCCCAAATCCCGAACCGTCATCTGGCCATGCTACCGCGTGTGACGTGCAGGAAGAGCGCTCGTTGAGCCGGTGGCCCGAATCTGCCTGCGCGTCAACCCTCCTCGACGCCCTGGTTGCCGAACGTCGTGGCTCGGCGCCCGGGAGAGTGCCCGTGGACGCCTTCGGCGTAAGCCGTTTCGGCGTGTTGGCTGAAGTCGATCCCCGCGGTCTCGTCCTCGGCGCTGACGCGAAAGCCCATCAGACGGTCGATGATCTTCGCCAGACCGTAGGACACTGCGAACGCATAGGCGGCTACCACCACCGCCGCCAGCAGTTGTTTGCCGAGCTGCGTGAGGCCACCTCCGTAGAAGAGCCCCCGCGGCCCTCCCGTCATGACCTCGGTGGCCAACAGCCCGATCAGAAGCACGCCGACCACTCCGCCGACGAAGTGCACTCCGACGACGTCGAGGGAGTCGTCGTAGCCGAAACGGAACTTGAACCCGATGGCGAACGAGCAGACGACACCCGCGGCAAGCCCGACCAGGACCGCGCCGAGGGTGTTGACGGTGCCGCAGGACGGCGTGATCGCGACCAAGCCTGCGACGACGCCGGAGGCGGCACCGAAGGTCGTCGGCCGGCCGTCACGGATGCGCTCGACGGTGAGCCAGCCCAGCATGCCGAGACAGCCCGCCACCAGCGTGTTCAGGAAGATCGCCGCGGCAGTTCCGTTCGCGGCCAAGGCCGAACCCGCGTTGAAGCCGAACCAGCCGAACCACAATAGGCCGACGCCAAGCAGGACGAACGGCAGATTGTGTGGCCGCATCGCCTCCTTCTTGAACCCGATGCGCGGACCGAGAACCAGTGCCAGAGCCAACGCCGATGCGCCAGAGACGATTTCGACCACCAACCCACCGGCGTAGTCCAGCGCACCGAACTTGAACAGCCAACCGCCGGGTGACCACACCCAATGCGCGACAACCGAATACACCACGATGGTCCAGATGGGCACGAACACCATCCAGGCCGAGAACCTGGCTCTGTCGGCGATCGCACCGCTCACCAGAGCGGCGGTGATGATCGCGAAGGTCAGCTGGAAGGTCGCGAAGAGCAGTTCGGGAACCGAGCCGTGCACGGTGGTCGGGTCGACGCCGAGCATCGCCACGTGCGAGAGATCGCCGATCAGCCCGGCGTTGCCCTCCCCCGAGAACGCCAACGTGTAACCGAACAGCAACCACGCGATCGTCACGAGCGGTATCGCGATGAAGCTCATCATGATCATGTTCAGCACACCGGTCGTGCGCACCATGCCGCCGTAGAAGATGGCCAGCCCTGGCGTCATGAGCAGCACCAGTGCCGTACTGGCCAGCAGCCACGCGGTCGCCGCCGGATCGATCGTGTTCATTCGCCACTCCTCGCCGAAGATTCGGACGAGGTTAGCGAACTGCCCGAATCCGCCGACGAGGCGATCGAGATGAACAGTCGGCGCGTCTTTTGCGAATTCTTGACCGATTCCAGAAAAGACGGGCATAGTGGTCCGCGTGACACCGTCGCCGGACTACGCGGAGCAGCTGCGCCATGCAGGCCTTCGCGTGACCCGGCCACGTGTCGCGGTACTCGGGGCGGTGTGCGAGCACCCGCACGCCGACACGGAGACGATCTTCGACTCCGTTAGGACAGGTCTGCCCGAGGTGTCTCGCCAGACCGCGTACGACGTGTTGGCGGCCCTGACCACCGCGGGATTGGTACGTCGGATTCAGCCATCCGGCTCCGTTGCCCGCTACGAGTCACGGGTCGACGACAACCATCACCACGTCGTATGTCGATCGTGCGGCGTCATCGCCGACGTCGACTGCGCCGTTGGCGACGCTCCCTGCCTGACCCCGTCCGACGGCAGCGGCCTTCTCGAGGGCTTCTCCGTCGACGAGGCCGAGGTCATCTATTGGGGGCTGTGCCCCGACTGCTCCACCGCACGAACAGTTTGATCCGTTCCACTTCTCAATCGATCAGCCCCGAACGAAAAGGAACCCCATGGCCGAAGGCAAGACTCCGAACGCCGAAGTCGGAGAAATGAACGAGTCGAGCATCGAGGGCCAGTGCCCCATGCGCGCTCCCTACCCGACCGAGAGCGCGAGGACCAACGAAAGCTGGTGGCCCAAGAAGCTCAACCTGCGGATCCTGGCCAAGAACCCCGTTGAGGTCGACCCGTTCGGTGGCACCTTCGACTACGCCGCCGCGTTCGGCGCCCTCGACCTGGCCGCGGTGAAGAGTGACATCGAAGCCGTTCTGACCACCTCGCAGGACTGGTGGCCCGCCGACTTCGGTCACTACGGTCCGCTGATGGTCCGGATGGCCTGGCACAGCGCGGGCACCTACCGCGTCAGCGACGGTCGCGGTGGCGCGGGCGCCGGTCAGCAGCGCTTCGCTCCCCTGAACAGCTGGCCCGACAACGGCAACCTGGACAAGGCACGCCGGCTGCTCTGGCCCGTCAAGAAGAAGTACGGCAAGAGCCTGTCCTGGGCCGACCTGATGGTGCTCACCGGCAACGTCGCGCTGGAGTCCATGGGCTTCGAGACCTTCGGCTTCGCCGGCGGCCGGGCCGACGTGTGGGAGCCCGAGGACGACGTCTACTGGGGTCCCGAGACCGAGTGGCTCGGCGACGCCCGCTACACCGGCAAGCGTGATCTCGAAAACCCGCTCGCCGCAGTACAAATGGGCCTGATCTACGTCAATCCCGAAGGCCCCAACGGACATCCGGATCCGCTGGCCGCCGCGGTCGACATTCGCGAGACCTTCGCCAGGATGGCGATGAACGACGAAGAGACCGTCGCACTGATCGCAGGCGGTCACACCTTCGGCAAGACGCACGGCGCAGGCGATCCCGACGCCAACGTCGGCCCGGAGCCGGAAGGCGCGCCGCTGGAGCAGCAGGGCCTCGGCTGGAAGCAGTCGCTGCGCTCCGGCAAGGGTGCCGACACCATCACCTCCGGCCTCGAGGTCATCTGGACCCAGAAGCCGACGGAGTGGACGAACCTCTTCTTCGACAACCTGTTTGGGTTCGAGTGGGAGCTGGAGAAGAGCCCCGCGGGCGCCAACCAGTGGGTGGCCAAGGATGCTCCCGAGTCGGCCTACGTGCCCGGCCCGGAGGCGACGTCGGAGAAGCGCAAGCCGACGATGCTCACCACCGACCTCGCGTTGCGCATGGACCCGATCTACGGTCCGATCTCCAAGCGCTTCCACGAGAACCCCGACCAGTTCGCCGACGCGTTCGCCCGCGCCTGGTTCAAGCTGACGCACCGCGACATGGGACCGATCCAGCGCTACCTCGGCCCCGAGGTTCCCTCGGAGACCCTGGACTGGCAGGACCCGATCCCGACCGGCCAGAGCCAGCTCTCGACCGAGGACGTCGCCAAGCTCAAGGGTGACATCCTGGCGTCGGGTCTGACTGTCCCGCAACTGGTTTCGACCGCATGGGCGTCCGCGTCGACGTTCCGCGGCAGCGACAAGCGCGGCGGAGCCAACGGCGGTCGCATCCGGCTGCAGCCGCAGTCGTCGTGGGAGGTCAACAACCCCGACGAGCTCGCCCAGGTGATCCGCACGCTGGAGGGCATCCAGTCCTCCTTCGGCGCCGACAAGGTGTCGTTCGCCGATCTCGTCGTGCTCGGCGGGGTCGCCGCAGTCGAGAAGGCCGCGGCCGACGGCGGGTTCTCCGTCTCGGTTCCGTTCACCCCGGGTCGTGGTGACGCCACCCAGGAGTGGACGGACGAGGAGTCCTTCGCCTACCTCGAGCCGAAGACCGACGGGTTCCGCAACTACCTCGGCAAGGGCAGCCTGCCTGCGGAGTACCTGCTGGTCGACCGGGCCAACCTGCTCACGCTGACCGCGCCGGAGCTGACGGTCCTCGTCGGCGGCCTGCGCGTCCTCGGCGCGAACTGGGACGGGTCGAAGCACGGCGTCTTCACCGATCGGGTGGGGACGTTGACGAACGACTTCTTCGCCAACCTGCTCGACATCGGCGTCACCTGGAAGGCGACCGACGACTCGTCGGACACCTTCGAGGGAAGCGACGCGTCGGGCAGCGTGAAGTACACCGGAACGCGGGCCGACCTCGTGTTCGGGTCGAACTCCGAACTGCGCGCCGTCGCCGAGGTCTACGCCAGCGACGACGCCAAGGAGAAGTTCGTCACCGACTTCGTCGCCGCGTGGGCCAAGGTCATGGACCTCGACCGGTACGACCTCGTCTAAGCCACCTCTGCAGCCCCAAGGACACCCCGCGAACCCTCACCGGATCGCGGGGTGTTCTTGCGTCAGAATGGCGTGATGGGTACCCGATGGCAGGACACGGACGCGCCACGCGGCGACAGCTACGACCAGCGGTGGGCCAAGCTCGCCGAATCGGGTGAGAGCATCCACGGCGAGGCGGACTTCGTCGAGAGCCTGCTGGGGCAGACGGGCGGACGCCGGGTGCTCGACGCGGGGTGTGGCACCGGCCGGGTCGCCATCGAATTGGCCCGTCGCGGACACTCGGTGCTCGGCGTCGACGCCGACCCCGACATGCTCGCCAGCGCGCGCACCAAGGCCCCCGACCTCAGCTGGATTCACGCCGACCTGGCGGACCTCGGCGCGCACTCGACCGAGACGTTCGATCTCGTCCTCCTCGCCGGCAACGTGATGATCTATCTCGCCCCGGGAACCGAGGAACTCGTCATGGGTGAGCTGGTCGACCGGCTCGCCCCCGGCGGACTTCTGGTCGCCGGCTTCTCGATTCGACCCGGCCGGCTGCCGCTCGCCGAGTACGACCGCGTCGCCGCGGGCGCCGGATTGGAGTCCGTGGCCCGGTTTGCGACGTGGGACCGCGAGCCCTACGACGGTGGCGACTACGCGGTGTCGGTGCATTGTCGGCCCGCGTCGGTAGGGTCCCCGGCGTGACGTCTGACTCCCCCACATTGCGCATCGGATCGGTGTCCGTCGACTGCCCGGACCCCGGCACGCTCGCGGACTTCTACGCCGAATTGTTCGGCATGACGCGGATCGTCGAAGCACCCGACGGCAGCGTCGTCGCCATCTCCGACGGCACCCACACCCTGGCGATGATGAAGGTCGACGACTACGTCGCACCGACCTGGCCCGCACCAGAGCAGGGTCAGCAAATGCACTTCGACGTCTCGGTTCCGGACCTCGACGCCGCCGAAGCCCGCGCGCTGGCCGTCGGAGCCCGGCTCGCCGATCACCAACCCGCACGCGACTTGTGGCGGGTGTTCCTCGACCCGGCCGGACATCCCTTCTGTCTGACCACCTTCGGCGCGTAGCGGCCGACACCCGGCGTCGCGTGCGGCCAATCGCTATGCTGGCGCATTCCAGCGGCCCGATGGCCGGACGTTCGACCCCCGAGGAGCGAGCATGGTCGCGCACATCCGACTGACCTCGCACAGCGGCGGGGTGGGCGCCCTGCCCATTACGTGGGACGCCCCGACCGCCACCCAGCGCGGACCGGTCATCGGCACCACCACCAAGCGCGCGCACCGCAACGTGATCGGCACCCACAGCGGCTCCTACGGCGTGTACCGCGCGCTCGCCGTCGCCGCGGGCGCGCTGTCGCGGGAGCACAAGGCCGACCTGACCAACACCTCACCCACCGACGTCGTCGGCCCATACCCGCAGTGGAGCGAGCCGGGCAAGATCGTCAGCCTCGACCCGTGGGGGGCAATGGTCGCCGACGTGTTCGCCGACGAGCTGGCCGCCGGTCACGACATGCGCCCGTCGATCGCCATCACCAAGGCGCACGTCATCCTGCCCGAGGTCGTCGACGCCGTGCAGAAGGGCAGGCTCGTCCCCGACGGACGCGTACTGCTCCCCAGCGGCGCCGCGCTGGTCACCAAGGCCGCGATCGAACCGGTCTGGTACCTGCCCGGCGTGGCGCGACGATTCGACTGCACCGAAACCGATCTGCGCAGAGCGCTTTTCGAGGAGACCGGAGGAATGTACCCGGAGCTCGTCACGCGATCCGATCTCGAGGTCTTCCTTCCACCGATCGGCGGCCAGACCGTGTACGTATTCGGTGCGACCAAGGATCTGGCGGACCCGTCGGTCGAGCTGACCGCGCGGGTGCACGACGAGTGCAACGGCTCGGACGTCTTCGGCTCCGACATCTGTACCTGCAGGCCGTATCTCACCCACGCCATCGAGGAGTGCATCCTCGGCGCGCAGCGCGGCGGAGTGGGACTGGTGTCCTACTCCCGCAAGGAGGGGCGCGCACTCGGCGAGGTCACCAAGTTCCTCGTCTACAACGCACGCAAGCGGCAGGTCGGCGGCGACACGGCCGACCAATACTTCGCCCGCACGGAATGCGTTGCCGGCGTTCAAGACATGCGGTTCCAGGAGCTCATGCCCGACGTTCTGCACTGGCTGGGCGTTCGCAAGATTCACCGGCTCGTCTCGATGAGCAACATGAAGTACGACGCCATCACCGGATCGGGCATCGAGGTCGGCGAGCGCGTCAACATTCCCGACGACCTGGTGCCCGCCGACGCCCGCGTCGAGATCGACGCCAAGATGGCCGCGGGCTACTTCACCCCCGGCCCGGTACCGGACGCCGAAGACCTCAAGAACTCGAAGGGCCGCGGGTTGGGCGGATGAGCGCCGCCCAGGCCGACGGGGCCGCGGTGCTGCTGCGCACCACCACCGCCGTCCGGGACCGGGCCGGTTTCCTGCTGGGGCGAGCACGCGCCGGCGAGTCGCCGTGGTTCGTCGTCGACGACGACTCGACCCCGGTGGCGGTGGCCGAAGTGGTCGCCGTGACGCGACACCGCTATCCCGACCTGAACATTCCGTTCCACAGCCGGTGGCGCCACTTCGAAGCGGGCGGGGTCGACCGCAAGGCCGAACTCGACGCGCGGCTCGCAGCCCTGGATCCGGCCGGCCGAGCCCGCGCCATGATCGACCTCGCCGTGGTGAGCGTGCTGCTCGACGCCGGCGCGGGGCCTGATTGGCACTACGACGAGGCCTCCAGCGGGCTGCGGTTCGACCGGTCGGAAGGGCTCGGCGTCGCGTCCTGGAACGCGTTCGCCGACGGAGTGTTCTCCTCCGATGCCGATGCACCGCTGCGCGTCGACGCCGAGGGACTGCGAGCCTTGACCCCGGCGCGGCTGGCCGAGGCGTTCCAGATCGCCCCGGACAACCCGCTGGTCGGCGTCGACGGCCGGGTGGAACTTCTGCACCGATTGGGCTCGGCGCTCGCCGCGCGGCCCGAGGTCTTCGGACCGCTCGGCCGACCCGGAGGGTTGTTCGACCGACTGCTCCCCCAGCACGGCGCCGCGACGGTCACCGCGCATGACATCTTGTCTCAGCTGCTCGCGTCGCTGTCGGGAATCTGGCTGGCCGACAACGCAATCGGCGACCAGCGACTGGGCGATTGCTGGCCTCACCCCGCCGTCCCCGGGCCCGG
The DNA here is from genome assembly GCF_002043095.1 of Mycobacterium sp. AT1. Classification (GTDB taxonomy): domain Bacteria; phylum Actinomycetota; class Actinomycetes; order Mycobacteriales; family Mycobacteriaceae; genus Mycobacterium. The sequence continues at coordinate 18,996 of NZ_MVOC01000009.1, forward strand.
CCTCACCGCGGGGTGGATGCCATTTCACAAACTGTCGCAATGGTTGACCTACTCGCTGCTCGAGCCGTTCGGCTGGGCAGGCGTCCAGGTCTCGGGGCTCGACGCGTTGACCGCACTCCCGGAGTACCGCAACGGTGGGCTGCTGCTGGACACCGGCGTGCTCCGACTGCGCGACCCCGGTTGGCTCGACACCGCGTGGTCAGTCGACGACGAACTGGTGGTCGAATGGCGGGCGTTGACGGTGGCCCTGCTCGACGAGCTGGCTCCGCTGGTACGCGCCGAACTGGGCGTCGACGCGGATCGAATGCCGTTGGCGTGCGTGTTGGAGGGTGGCACCTGGGCCGCGGGACGAGCGCTGGCGAAGCGCCTGCGCAACGGGCTCCCGCCGTTGACCGTCGTCAGCGACGGCACCGTCTTCTAGGGGAATGAGTTCACACATGACGTCGCTACACCTCGTCGACCACCCGCTGGTCCAGCACAAGCTGACACTGTTGCGTCGAAAGGACGCCTCCACCAAGACCTTTCGCCAATTGGTCAACGAGATCGCGGCGCTGGTGGCCTACGAGGTGCTTCGGGACATCCCGCTGCACGACATCGAGATCGAGACGCCGCTCGAGACGATGACCGGCCGGGTCATCGACGGCAAGAAGCTGGTCTTCGTGTCGATCCTTCGGGCCGGCACCGGCATCCTCGACGGCATGCTCAGCGTCGTGCCCGGTGCGCGCGTCGGACACATCGGCCTCTACCGCGACCCCAAGACCCTGGTGGCCGTGGAGTACTACTTCAAGATGCCGGGCGACCTCGAGGAGCGCGACGTGGTGATCGTCGACCCCATGCTCGCCACCGGCAATTCGGCCATCGCAGCGGTCGACCGACTCAAGGAATGCGCCCCGAAGTCCATCAAGTTCGTCTGCCTGCTGACGTGCCCGGAAGGGGTCGCCGCCATGCAGGAGGCACATCCCGACGTCCCGATCTACACCGCCGCCGTCGACCGACAACTCGACGAACACGGGTACATCCTGCCGGGGCTCGGCGACGCGGGCGACCGCATCTTCGGGACCAAGTAGTCAGACCCGCCGGGGCAGCTGGTCGCCGATCAGCGGCGCGATCTTGTCGGCCATGTAGGCGTGTCCGGCGTTGGTGGGATGGACGCCGTCCGGACCGATGAGATCCGGCCTGTCCACGAACCACCGCTCAGCGATCGGATCGATGAAGGTCGCACCCGCGAGCATCGACTGGAAAGACAGGATGTCGCGGATCTGCAGTACCGCGGGCGGCACGTCCGCCGTGGGCCACGGCGGTCCGATCACCAACAGGCGGGCGGTCGGCGCGATGTTGCGGGCCAGCGAGAGCGAGCTGAAGACCTGCCCGTTGAGTGCGTTCGGGTCGACACCCTGATCGTTGCGGGACCCGTAGAACACCACGACCGAGTCGTCGGGCTTGACGGCTCGCGGGGTGAGGTCGACGAACAGGTTGCCCTGGTCGCCTCGTACGCCGTAACCCGCCCGGCCCTCGGCCGCGACGTCGGCGTTGACCTGCATGCCCCTGCGCGCCAACGTCTTCCAGGCGAGCACGGGCCACGCGTTGGGGCCCTGACCACCGATGGCGGTGCCGTTGGTGTACGAGTCGCCGATGACCGCGACCCGCATCACCGGCGTCCCCGCCGTCGTGGCGTCGTAGGGCGTCGTGCGGACCGACGGGGCGTTGAGCAGCAGCCCGACGAGCAGGGTCACCGACAGGACGAATGTGACTAAACGGCTAGCTAAGACCTGCATCAACCCGCCTGGACTCGGAGTGTCGTGGCTCGATCATCGAGTGTGCCCCGAATCAACGGGGGCTCGGGGGCATCGGGCTCGGGGGGATCGGGATCTGGCGAACCGGACTGCGGCGTGTGCTCGAGGTCCACCGGCGGCCTGCGCTCGCCGACCATCCTGCGCATCCACATCCGGGCGGGCTCCTCGACGAAGTGGAACAGCAGAACCGCCAGGATCGCCGCCACCAGGATCAGCCCCGCGAAGATGAGCTTCGCACCGATGCTGGGCTCCATCGTGATCTCGTATTGCGCCATGATCCACAGCCAGGCGGTGTGAACCAGCTCGTGCACCATGTACAGCCCGAACGAGACCTGCCCGCCGTAGACCATCAGTCTGGTGGACAGGACCGCAGGCAGCGTGCCGGAGCCGATGGACAACGTGACGACCAGCGGCAGGAACAACACGTCGACGAGGCCGAAGTCGTCGCGGATGTTTGGCACCGGATGGCCGTCGAACCAGTAGAGGGCCCCGACGATGGCGGCGAGCAACACCACCGATGCGACGCCGGCGCCACTGCGGGCCCGGTCGGTTGGCCTCATCTTTCGCACCGCGGCGCACGCCAGTGCGCCAGCGGTGAACTGAAGGACGATGCGGGGCAGCCAGCTCCACGGCGTGTAGAACTGTCCGCCCGACCCGACCAGCAGCAACAGCGGCGGCAGGGTGGCGGCGAAGGCGAGCAGCAGCAGACCCCGCACGCTCGTCGCCCGCGCGATGCGGAAGACCACCAGCACCAGCAACCCGAACAGCAGGTACGCCAACCACTCCGCGCTGATCGACCATGCCGGGCCGTCCCAACTCGAGAAGTCGAAGAACGGCTGGAACCACAGCTGCACCATGACCAGCTGGCGTAGGTAGTTGATCGCGGTCAGGGACGCCGCCTCCGGCGACGGGAAGTCGCCGTAGAGGAGCGTGAAGATGATCCACAGCGCCGCGAGGTGCATCGTCACCAGGTACAGCGGCCACACCCTCGCCAACCGCAGCCACAGGAAGTGCATGGTGGCCTTGGTCGACCACTTGTCACCCATCCGCTCCAGATAGTTCCAGGTCAACACGAAGCCGCTGAGAATGAAGAAGAGGTCGACGCCCTGGGCGCCGCAGTCCAGGATCGGCTTGAGCGAGTCGTAGAGCGGGGGCGAGGCCATCTGCAGCAGGGGCCGGAAATGGAACAACACCACCCACAGAGCGGCGACGATGCGCAGGCCGGACAGGGCCTTGATTTCTCCGGTGCGCACAACACTCTTTCCGTGATTTCGGGCCGGTCGGTTCGCAGGTGATCCGCGCCGTTGCGTCAGCTGCCGTGCGGTCTCCGAACCTGCTGTCGGCTCCTGGCAGGGTAACAGCGCCGCCTTGGGGGTGGCATGTCCGCAACGCTGTGCGATCGCTGAGACGAGGCGCCACTTTCGGGTTCCGCGGTCAGCTGCCAGCTTCGGGGGCCACAATTCGTTCACGACCCTGCGCAGCCCCGCACGGCCGCCCCTGCTCCCACCCTGGAGGATCCCTCGTCATGCTCGAACACATTCGTCCACCCCGACGAGCGGTCATCGTCGGCGCCGGCGTCGGCGCGCTTGCCACGGCCGCCGCGGCATGCAGCTCCGCGGAGAAGGAACCCGCCGCGGCATCGGAGTCCCCGGCGGCGGCGGCGCCGACGGGCGCGCCGGCGTCAGGTGCTCTGACCAAGACGACCGACGTGCCGGTCGGCTCGGGTGTCATCGTCGGCGACACGGTGATCACCCAACCGACGACGGGGGTCTTCAAGGGCTTTTCCTCGGTCTGCCCGCACGCCGGATGCAACGTCAACGCGATCACCGACGGCAAGATCATCTGCCCGTGTCACAAGAGCGAGTTCAACCTCGACGGAACGGTCGCCCAGGGCCCCGCCAAGAAACCGCTGGAGACGAAGGCCGTCACCGTGCAGGGCGAGTCGATCGTGGCGGGCTGAGCTACCCGGCGGCGTTCGGCCGCAACGGCGGACAGGTGCCCGCAGCGTCCACGGCGAGCTCGAAGTGCCAGATCTCGTTGGCGTAGATCTGACACAGCCCGAACCGCGAGCCGTTGGCGATCATCCACTGGTCCGCGACGACGGGGCCGACGTCGACCGCCTTGCCGAACACGTGCATCGACTTCTCCGGCGACGCCACGAACTGGGCCGCGAGGTCGGCGTTTCCGTAGGCGGTCACGGCCTGGTCGAACAGGCGCTGCTGGAAGCCCTTGGACCGCCATCCCGACGTCAGCAACACGTCGACGCCCTCGGCGGCAGCGGCGGTGGCGGCATCCTGAATCGCCTTGAGCAACACCGGCTCGAGGAATTCGACGGCGGGGTTCTTCACGTCGAACGGTGAGATCAGCTGACCGTCGGGAATCGATCCACCCGTCGTGTCGACTGCCCCGGTGCCGATCGACAGCGGTTCGACGGTGACGGCAGGCCCCGGCGGCGGTGCGGCGGTCTGCGGCGCCGCAGAGCTGCAACTCATCAGAATGGCGCTCAGCCCGACGGCAGTCACCACCGAGCCGCTCACCCCCTGACGCATGGGATGAGCGTATTCGTCGCGGACGGTGACTCTCGCCCCGGCGCCTGTGGCAGGCTCTGACGTCGTGGACACACCGCGCCCGGACCCCGGTCTCCCCCACCTCGCCGACGTCGTCCCCTCGGTGCTCTCGGCGCTTGGCGCTCCCGACTTCGATCGTCGAATTCCGATGCGCGACGGGCTTTCCGGGGCCTGCGTCTTGCTGGTCGACGGGCTCGGCGCGGAGTTGCTCGACGCCCATGCCGCCGACGCACCCGTCCTGGCGGGGCTCCGTGGGCAGACGCTGAGCGTCGGCTTCCCTGCGACGACGGCAGCCGGACTGGCGGCGGTGGGCACCGGATGCCGCAGCGGCGAACACGGCATGGTCGGCTACACCTTCCGGCTTGGCGACGCCGGTGTGCTCAACGCGCTGCAGTGGCGCAAGCACCCGTGGGGTGAGGATCTCCGCGACGCGCAGCCACCCGAGCGGGTGCAACCACTCCCGACGACGTTCGAGCGGGCCGCTGCGACGGGTTTCGCGGTGAGCGTGGTGTCGAACGCGCAGTTCGCCGACTCCGGGTTGACGCGCGCGGTGCTACGGGGAGCCCGCTACGTCGGTGTGCAGGGGCTCGGCGATCTGGCCGCAGGCGTGCAGCACGCCGTCGCCGCCGGCGGCTTCTGCTACGGCTACCACGGTGACCTCGACCTCATCGGCCACCTGCACGGCCCCGGCTCCCCGGCGTGGCGGATGCAGCTGCGTCAGGTCGACCGACTGGTCGAATCGGTCGTCGAAAGCCTGCCGCCCGGTGGGATGTTGGCCGTCGTCGCCGATCACGGCATGGTCGCCGTCGGCGACGCCGACCGGATGGACGTCGACGGGAACGAGGCGCTGCTCGCCGGTGTGAGCGCCATCGGCGGGGAGGCGCGGGCCAGGCACGTGTACACGGTCGACGGCGCGGCGGACGCGGTCCTCGCGGCCTGGCGGGAGACGCTCGGCGACCGCGCCTGGGTGGTGTCTCGCGACGAGGCGATCGCGGCGGGCTGGTTCGGCGAGCGCGTCGCCGATCGCGTGCTGGAGCGCATCGGCGACGTGGTGGCGGCGGCCCGCGACTCCGCGGTCATGGTGCGACGCACCGCGGAGCCCGTCGAATCGGCTCTCATCGGACACCACGGCTCGCTCACTACCGCCGAGCAGCGTGTCCCCCTGCTGCTGGCGTACGGCTAGTCTCGTCGCCGTGATCGTGCTGCTGCCGCCGTCGGAGACCAAACGGGACGGAGGCGACGGCCCGCCGCTGCACCTGGATTCGCTGAGTTCACCTGAGTTGGGCGCCGTGCGCGCTGCGCTGGTCGACGAGCTGGTCGACCTGGCCGCCGACCGCCCCGCGGCCCGTCGTGCGCTTGGGATCTCCGCATCGCAGGACAGTGAGATCGACCGCAACGCCGCACTGCGGAGCGCGCCGACGATGCCTGCCGTCGAGCGGTACACGGGGGTGCTCTACGACGCCCTCGACATCGAATCCCTCAGTGGCGCAGCCGCTTCGCGAGCCCGGTCTCGCCTCGCCGTCGGCTCGGCTCTGTTTGGGCTCGTCCGGGCGGGCGACGCCGTCCCCGCCTACCGGTTGTCGGCGGGCTCGAAACTGCCCAGCGGCGCGACGCTGGCGGCCAGATGGCGCCCCGTCCTGGAGCCCGTGCTGGCCCAATTGGCGCAAGACGAGCTGGTCGTCGACCTGCGGTCGGGCTCCTACGCCGCACTTGGCAGGTTGCCGGGCGCAGTCGACGTCGACGTGGTCGCCGAGCACGCCGACGGGCGGCGGACCGTCGTCAGCCACTTCAACAAGGCGCACAAGGGCAGGCTGGCGCGGGTGCTGGCGTCCAGCAGGGCCGAGCCGGGCGACGCGGCGGCGGTGGCCACGTTGGCCCGTCGCGCGGGCATGCGCGTCGAGCGGACGGGCAACGAGCTGATCGTCGTGGTTCCGGCCTGAAGTAGTGCCGGCCTGACGACGACCGGATCAGAGCGTCCCGAAGAACTCGATGGAGTTTCCGTCGGGGTCGGCGATGAACATCCAGCCCATCCCCGGCACCGGAGCGAATTCGGTCGGCGCCTCGACGATCTCGTAGCCGGCGCCCTCCACCTTGGCGGCGAGCTCGTGAAGGTTGCGCACGCCGACGGTGAAGTACCTGAGCCCGGCCTGCGCCCGACCGCCACCCGTCGCGGCGGGAAGGGGTGGCGGCGTGTTGTAGGTGACGAGCTTGATGACGCTTCCACCGAGGGTGTATCGCCGTTGCGTCCCGTCGGCGAAGTCGATCTCGCCCTGAAGTTCCAGACCGAGGAACCCTTCGTAGAATTCGACCATCGCGTCGACGTTCGTCGTGACGAGACCGATTTCGACACCGGGGCTGAGCAAGTCCAGGATCACGAGCCCAATGTAGGGGCAGTCGAGCCACGGGCGCGGGAGAATGATTCCCGCTGCGGCGCGGGGAGGGAGATCGCCAGGTGGAGACGTTCATCACGTACGTCAAGATTCAGGCGTTCGTCTTCCTCTGCGGGATCGTCGGCCCGATCTTCCTGATCGTGTACTTCTCCATTCAGCCCGAGCAGGACACGCGGTGGCTGTACTGGACCGGGCTCTTCATCACCGCCGCGGATGTTCTGATAGCCCTCGCCATCACGGATTCGTCCGCCCGTGCGGACAAGGCACACCAGAAGTCCACGAAGGCCCGCGAGCGCGTCTGATTTCCCGTCCTGACAGTCGTCTGACAGACTGACACGCGAGGGGAGTATTCCTTCGCTACGGTGTCGTCATCACGTTGTCCAAAGCTGGGCAGCCGGTGCCGTGGATCGCACCCGGTGTGCGGTGGCAGAGACCTCGGCCGTAGAACTACGTCCGGAGGCAGTCTCAGCCCATGCAGGTCACTCAAATCGAATGGATTGTCACGCTCGGCGTGACCCTGGCGGTCCTCCTATTCGACATCATCTTCATCGCCCGCAACCCCCACGAGCCGACGTTCAAGGAATGCGCGATCGCGCTCAGCTTCTACGTGGGTCTGGCGATCGCGTTCGGCGTCTGGGTCACGTACTTCCACGGCACCCAGTTCGGGGTGGAGTTCTTCGCCGGCTGGCTGACCGAATACAGCCTGTCCGTGGACAACCTGTTCATCTTCCTGATCATCATGGCGAGCTTCAAGGTGCCGAGGAAGTACCAGCAGGAGGCGCTGCTGATCGGCATCATCCTGGCGCTGATCTTCCGCGGCATCTTCATCGCGCTCGGCGCCGTCGCGATCAACCAGTTCTCCTGGATCTTCTACGTCTTCGGCGCGTTCCTGGTCTACACCGCGATCACGCTGGTCCGCGACACCGACCACGACGACGACGCCGAGAACGGCGTGGTGAGGTTCGCCCGCAACCACCTGACGCTGACCGACAAGTGGGACGGGCTCAAGCTGTGGATCAAGGAGGACGGCAAGCGTCTGATGACGCCGATGTTCCTCGTGATCGTCGCGCTGGGCACGACCGACCTGCTGTTCGCGCTTGACTCGATTCCCGCGATCTACGGGCTCACCAAGGAGCCCTACATCGTGTTCACCGCGAACGTGTTCGCCCTGATGGGTCTGCGCCAGCTGTACTTCCTGCTCGGCGACATGCTCAAGCGCCTCGTGTACCTGTCCCAGGGCCTCGCATTCATCCTGGCCTTCATCGGTGTGAAGCTGGTGCTGCACGCCCTGCACGAGAACGAGCTGCCCTTCATCAACGGTGGCGAGCACGTTGCGGTGCCGGAAATCCCGACGCTGGCCAGCCTCGGCGTCATCATCGTGACCCTTGTCATCACCACCGCCGCGAGCCTCTACAAGACCCGCGTAGTGGACAAGAAGCCCGAGACCGCCGAAGAAACCGCCGAAGAGACCAGCTAGCCGCCGCCGATGGACGCCCAACAGGCCAGCGAGTTGGCGTCGGTCGACGCACTCGGTCAAGCGAAGCTCGCCGCGTCGGGTGAGCTGACCGCCATCGAACTACTCGACGCCGCCATCACCCGGCTCGACGCGGCCCGCGGACTCAACGCCGTCGTCGCCGACCTCTTCGACAGGGGTCGGCGGCAGGCCGCCGCGCTTGACGCCTCCGGTGCACTACGCACCGGAGAGGTGGGCCCGCTGGCCGGAGTTCCGTTCCTGCTCAAGGATCTTGGCGCCTCGCTGGCGGGTGCTCCGGAGGTGATGGGCTCGCGGGCGTTGCGGGGTTACGTGCCGAACGAGTCGTCCTGGGTCGTCGAACGGTATCTGGCCGCCGGCCTCGTGGTGTTCGGCAAGACCAACACCCCCGAGTGGGGAAACCACTGCACCACCGAGCCGTTGGTGTTCGGTCCCACCGTGAACCCGTGGTCACCGGACGTCACCCCCGGCGGCTCCAGCGGCGGTTCGGCGGCGGCCGTGGCGGCAGGCGTCGTGCCAGCGGCATCCGGCGGCGACGGCACCGGGTCCATCCGGGTACCGGCATCGTGCTGCGGATTGGTGGGCCTCAAACCACGTCGCGGCCGCAGCTCGTTCGCCCCGGACGGCGGCCAGGGAATGGAGGGGCTGGTCAACGGGCACGTACTGACCCGCACCGTCCGCGACAGCGCCGCACTCCTCGACGCGATCACCGGATCCGCCACCGGCGATCCGTATACCGCGCCGCGTCCCGACACCACCTTCCTGGCGGCAATCACTCAGCAGCCGAACGGCATTCGCATCCTGACCACAACGGACTCGCCGTTCCCCGGCGGGCCGACACATCCGGAGGTAATCGCCGCCGTCGACGCGACGGCCACCACCCTTGCCGCCCTCGGACACCACGTCGACCAGGGCCAGCCCACGTTCGACCCAGACGCGGTCGCCGATGCGATCGCCGTGCTGCACACGGTCAGCAACGCGCAGCTGCACGCGTTCGGCAAGCAGGTGCTCGGCCGCGAACCAGAAGAAGACGACTTCGAGCCCAGCAGCTGGGTGATGATGCGCGAGGGCTTCACCACGACGGGTGTCGCCTACGCCGAGGCCATCGGCGCCGTGCACGCGCAGACGCGTCGCTTCGCCGCCGGAATGGCCGCCCACGACGTGCTTTTGGTGCCCACGCTGCTGACTCCCCCGCCGCCGTACGGGCTGCTGAACCAGCCACGCGGAACGACGAGGGCGTTCTTCGACGTCGAGTTCGCCACGACGGGCTGGACGACGATGGCCAATGTGACCGGCTGGGCGGCCATTTCGCTTCCGCTCGGGGTGACGTCGACCGGTCTGCCGATCGGTGTCCAACTGATGGCACCCGACGAGACCGTACTGCTACGTCTGGCCGCTCAGCTCGAGACGGCGACGCCCTGGTCGGGCCGGCGACCCGGCGCCTGGGTCGGCTGACCGACCGCCGCACGTTCTGGTTCGTCGGCGGCAGCCACGGGGAAGGTCGCCGTCAACGTCGTGCCCTCGCCGACGGGGCTCGACACCTCGAGCCGGCCCGACACCGCCTCGACCCGGTCGCGGAGTCCGATGATCCCAGATCCGTCGCCGTCTGAGGTGGCTCCCCCGACGCCGTCGTCGCTGACCTCGATGCACAACGCGTCGCCGATTAGACCCACCCGGATGGTGATGCCAGAAGCCTTGGCGTGCTTCGCGGAATTCGTCATCGCCTCGGCGACCACGTAGTACGCGGCCACCTCGACGGGTTCGGGGAACCGCCTGTCGAGGTCGACCCTCACGCTGGCCGGGACCACCGAACGACGGCCGAGTGCCCGAAGCGCCGGCCCGAGGCCACCCTTGGACAGGATGGCCGGATGGATGCCGCGCGACAGTTCCTGGAGGTTGGTGTAGAGGTCCGCCAGGCCGTTGATGACGTTGTCGAGTTGCTTGCGGACGGTGAGGTCGTCCGACGGCACGGATGCCTCGATGGTGCGCAGGCCCAGACCCAGCGCCACGATGCGTTGCTGCGCGCCGTCGTGCAGATCGCGCTCGAACCCCCGCCTGGCCTGGTCGGCCGCCGCCACGACGCGCGCCCGGGACGCCTTCAGCTCGGCCTTGGTCTCCGCGTTGGAGATCGCCGTCGCGACGAGATCGGCGAAGTCGCAGACGCGTTCCTCCGTCCCGACCGGCATGGCGCCGGCTCTCACCGAACCGACCATCAACGCGCCCCTGGGCTTGCCGTCGACGGTGACGGGAGCGCCTGCGCCCGAACGCAATCCGAGCCCACGCATGCGGACGGCGATGGTGCCGGTCAGCTCCGAGTAGTCGTCGATACGCGCGGTGCTGCCGGTGTTGCGGATTCGGCTGGTGATGCTGTCACCGTCGATCGGCAGCCGCTCCCCCACCTCGAGGATCTCGCGGCCGGGCCCGTCATGCGCCGCCAGCACGGTGCAGTTGTCGTCGGCGTCGAAGCGGACGAGCGTGACGTGGTTGACGTCGAGGCCGCGCGCCAACTCGGTGACCGTCACCGGATACACCGCGGCCGGTTCGGCGCCACGGGCCACCAACGTCGCCACCCGTCGCAACGCGTCCTGCTGAGTGGCCAGGGCGGCGGCCTCGCGGCGACGCTGCTCGGCTTCCAAGGCACGTAGTCGCGCTTGCCCGGCCAGCACGTTGGCCAGCAGCGCCACGGGTAGGAAGACGGTCAACGCGGCGGTCACGCCGTCGAGGTGGAAGGACAGATAGACCAGGGCGCTGGCGATCGAGGTCGCGATAGCCAAGCCGAAGCCCCAGCCCGCCGAGATGACGAGCACGCCGAGCAAGAAGATCGCCCCAAAGGCGTTCTCGGGGGCCACCCTGGTCAGGTACAGCACCACGAGCGTCTCGGCCGCCAAGAAGCCGACGGAGACCACGATTCCCCAACCCAGCGGCCGCGCGGTCGGGCGCAGGAACAACGTGAGGAGGCGGCTGGGAACAAGGCGAAACCAGCCTTCCTGCTGGTGGTCGGCCGTCGAAAGTCGCTCGTTCATCGCACCGGATGCTATGCCCTCACAGGAAACTTTGCGTTCACAGGGAAGTTTCCGGCTAGCAGCAATGCCGGACGGGTACTCGCCTGACAAGCTCGTCTCATGATGTCCTCCAGGGGTGCGCAATGCGTTGTTTGATAGTCGACGACAGTGCCGACTTCCGTGACGCCGCGACCGACATGCTCGGCCGCGCGGGAATCGACGTCGTAGGCGTGGCGTGCACGGCCGAGGAAGCGTTGGCCCGATACGCGGATCTGCATCCGGACGTCACCCTCGTCGACGTCGAATTGGGCGGCGAGAGCGGATTCGACGTCGTCGAGCAACTGCACGACGCGGACGGTCCCACACCGTCGGTGATCCTCATCTCGACACACTCGGAACAGGACTACGCCGAGATGATTGCCGAGAGTTCGGCGCTTGGCTTTCTGGCGAAGTTCGCGCTGTCACCGAACGCGATCAGGGGCATGCTGGCTCGGTGACTCGCCGTCACAGCGAGTCGAGATACATGATCACCGCTCGGACCCGACGGTGTTCGTCATGGGTCTCTGGCAAGTTCAGCTTCGTGAGGATGCTGCGCACGTGCTTCTCGACGGTGCCCTCGGTCACCCAAATGCGGCCTGCGATACCGGAATTCGACAGCCCCTCGGCCATCAACGTCAGGACCTCACGTTCGCGGGTGCTCAACGCCTCCAACGGGTCGTCGCGCCGGCGAGCCGAGACCAGTTCCTGAACCAGCGCGGGATCGATCACTGACGCCCCGCCCGCGATCCGGCCCGCGGTCTCGACGAAGTCGTCGACGTTGGTGATGCGGCTCTTGAGCAGGTACCCGACCGAGTGACCGCCGGCCAGCAGCTCCATGGCGTGTTCGACGTCGACGTGCGCCGACAGCACCAGGATCGCGATGTCGGGCCACTGTTCGCGGATGGACTTCGCGGCGTCGAGGCCCTCGGTGTCGTGCGACGGCGGCATCCGGATGTCGGTCAACACCAACCCCGGTTGACGGTCGCGGACCATGTCGAGCAGCTCGACGGCGTTGCCTGCCTGGCCGACCACCTCGAAACCCGATCGGGTCAACAGGCTGGCAAGTCCCTCACGAAGGAGGACGTCGTCGTCGGCCACCACCACGCGCACAGCATTCATCAAGGATGATTCTTGCACCCCACGCCCGCACGACGAACTCCACGCCCGTCACGGTGCCGAATCCGCGGGCCGCGGCAAACTTCCGCCCGAAACCCGCGTGCGACACTCTCCTGATGGTTCCGTCAATTGCACGTCCCAAGCTGGAGGGCAACGTCGCCGTCGGGGACGACCGCCAGATCGGTTTCGCCGAGTTTGGTGATCCGCTGGGCCGCGCCGTCTTCTGGCTGCACGGCACCCCCGGCGCCCGCCGCCAGATTCCCGTCGAGGCGCGGGTCTACGCGGAGCGCAACCACATCCGGCTGATCGGCGTCGACCGACCCGGCATCGGCTCGTCGACCCCGTTCCAGTACGAGAACGTGCTGGCGTTCGCCGACGACCTCAGGACCATCGCCGACGTCCTCGGCATCGACAAGATGGCGATCATCGGTCTGTCCGGCGGCGGGCCCTACACCTTGGCCTGCGCGGCGGCGATGCCCGACCGCGTCGTGACGGTAGGCGTGCTCGGCGGCGTCGCCCCGGCCGTCGGGCCGGAGGCCATCAGCGGCGGACTGATGTCGTTGGGATCGGCGATCGCCCCCTTCATGCCGGTGATCGGGCTGCCGCTGCGACTTGCGGCGGTCGGGTTGATCCGCATGATCAAACCCCTCGGCGAACGCGCGGTGGACATGTACGGCCGGGTATCCCCCGAAGGTGACCGGCGTCTGCTGGCCCGTCCCGAATTCAAGGCGATGTTCCTCGACGACCTGCTCAACGGCAGCCGCAAGCAGATGGCGGCGCCGTTCGCCGACGTCGTCGTCTTCGCCAAGGACTGGGGCTTCCGCCTCGACGAGGTCAAGGTGCCGGTGCGCTGGTGGCACGGCGACAAGGACCACATCATCCCGTTCGCGCACGGCGAGCACGTGGTGGCCCTGCTACCCGACGCCGAGTTGTACACGCTGCCCGGCGAAAGCCATCTCGCCGGTCTCGGCTACGCCGAGGAGATCCTCGACCGTCTGGTGGCGTTGTGGGACGACCTCGAGCCGGGTGTCTGACTACGTCTGCGCGGCGGGAGCCTGAGCTCGCCCGAGAATTCGGTCGATCCAGTCGAAGGCGTATCCCTCGAAGAGAGTGCTGCCCAACCCTTCACAGTGCCCGCCCGCACCCTCGGCTTCGCTGAACGTCGTCAGGCGTCGCTCGCACCTCAACTTGTCGAACAGCAGCTCACCCTGCGCCGCGAAGTCACCCTCACCCTCGGTGAGCAGAGTCGGGCACTTGATCTTGCCTGCGGCGTCCTCCAACGTGAAGGTCAGCTGCTTGCGGAGGAAGTCGCCTACGGTCGCCGTCCCCATCGCCGCCATGCGCGAGCCGTACCACTCGACGTTGCGTGGGCCGTCGACCGCCTTCTCGAGCTGGGCATCGAGTTCTGCGTCACGGGCCAGCAGCCGCGCCAGGAAGTCGTCGGCATCGTCGTGACCCAGGGTCTTGGCGAATGCGCCGATCCGCGAAGCGAAGTCGTACTGCCCGGGGTCGGCCACCAGGGCAGCCACCCTGGACTCGAACGCCGTCGCCCGGGGGCCGAGATACCCGCCGAAGGAGCGGCCCATGACGATGATCGCGTGCGGGTGCACGCCGTCCTGTTGAAGCAGCCAGTCGAAGGCCTCGGCGAACGGCACCTCGAAGTCGGGACGGAAGGTGCGCCGGTGCTCGTAAAGGGTGCCGCCCTGCCCGGGACCTTCGAAGACGAAGAAGTTGTACCCGCGCGGCAGCGCCATGTAGCCGGTGGACACGTAGCCCGCCTCGGCGGTCGAGTCGAATCCGCACGGCGCCAGGATCGTCGGCCGTGGCGTGTCGGCATCCGCGGGACGAAACAGGTAACCGGTCATCGTGACGCCGTCGTACGGGATCTCGACGGTCGTGGTGTGGCAGTCGAGCAGGGGCAGCGCCGCACGGAAGGCGAGGCGATGCCGGCGCCAGGCTTCCTGTAGTCGCTCGTCGTCGATGTCGTGGCGGATGAAGAAGAACGCCTGGCGCCAGTATTCGGACGCGCGCAGGAAGGCCTTGCGGGCCGTCACGACGTGCCCGCCGCGCAGGGCGTCCTCGGCCAGCGTGTTGGCCACCTCGGCGGTCGCCGACCATTCGGAGTACCAAGAGTCGTAGTCCCCGTCGACCACTCGGCCTGCGGTCGTCATGACTTCGCCGAGGTCGGCGGCATTGGCCGAGACTGCGATCATCGTCCGCCCCAGCTGGGCGTCCATCTCCGTGTCGTCGAGCAGTATCTTCACTAGCCGTTGATTCCCATCTGCGGACCTTCGTCGGGAGTACCCATGTTCAGACCGTCAAACTGACGATTTCGTGAACCCCGTCCCGTCACCGGCGACGAGCCTATCGTCGGCAGCGCCTCGGGCGTCGTCCATCCCTCAGCGAATCCGCGTGTTGGACGGGTCGTACAGGGGCTTGAGGGACACGGTGACGGGGTGCAGCACCCCGCCGACGTTGACCTGGTATAAGCCGGCGTCCACCCACGTGGCGTCGACCTTCTCCTGGTCACCGGACCGCACGTAGGCAAGGCCGACGCACGCACCCGTCGTCTCCGCCCACGCCGCTGAGGTCACCTGGCCGGCGACCTCACCGTTGCGCAGGATCAGTTCACCGCCCCAGAGCATGGCGTCGGGCGCGTCGACGCGGAAGCCCACCACCCGGCGCCGCGGCCCGTCGGCCTTGGCCTTCTCGAGCGCAGCCCGACCCAGGAAGTCGACGTCGGTGGCCAGCTTGCAGGCGAACAGCAACCCGGCCTCGACCGGATTGTCGCCGGGGGTCAACTCGCGGCCGAACGCCCGGTAGCCCTTCTCCAACCTCAACGATTCGATCGCGTAGTAGCCGCCGCGGACCACCCCGAACTCGGCGCCCGCGGCCATCAGATCCTCGTACACCCCGACCGCGAACTCGGTGGGAACGTAGAGCTCCCAGCCGAGCTCCCCCACATACGTGATGCGAGTGGCGCGAACTTCTGCGTAGCCCAGGCTGATTCGCTGACTGGTACCGAACGGGAACGCCTCGTCACCGAGGTCGGCGTCGGCCAGGATGGCCAGCAGGTCCCGCGACCGAGGTCCCATCACGCCGAACACCGCGAGCGAGGACGTGACGTCTACCAACTGAGCCCGCGCGCCGGCGGGCAGGTTCCGAGCGATGTGGTCCTTGTCCCGCTCGGTCGTCGCGGCGCTGCTGACGATGAGGAATTCGTCGGCGGCGGTGCGGGTGACGGTGACGTCGGACTCGTAACAGCCGCGGTCGTTGAGCATGCCGGTGTAGACGCACGACCCCACGTCGACGGCCATGTCGGCGGTGCACAGCCACTGCAGCGCCGCCTCGGCGTCGGGTCCGGCCAGGAGGTACTTCGAGAAGGACGTCTGGTCGAAGACCGCTACCGCGGTGCGGGTGGCGACCTGCTCGGCGGCGGAGTACGGCAGCCAGTTCTGCTTGCCCCAGGAGTACTCGATGATGGGCTCGACCCCCTCGGGGGCGAAGAAGTTGGCCCGCTCCCAACCCATCCGGCTGCCAAAGTTGGCTCCTGCCGCGACGAGGAGGTGGTGCACAGGAGAGCGACGGAACGGCCGCGCCGTCGTCATTTCCCGGTTTGGCCAAGGGATTTCGTAGTGCAAGCCGAGCACCTCGGACACCCGGTCGTGCAACCACCTGGTGTTGCCGTTGAACGGCGCGAACCGACGCACGTCGACGCTGGTGAGGTCCGTCGTCGGCGACCCGTTCGAGATCCACTCGGCCAGTGCGCGTCCCGCACCACCGGCGGAGGCGATGCCGACGGAGTTGAAGCCCGCGGCGACGAAGAAGTTGGCCACCTCCGGCGCCTCACCGAGGATGAACTGGTTGTCCGGGGTGAAACTCTCCGGGCCGTTGTACAGCTTCTTGAGCCCGGTCTCCTCGAGCACGGGGATCCGCAACAGCGCGTTGTCCATCAGGATCTGAAAGTGCTCCCAATCTTCTTCCAGCAGTTGGAATTCGAAGGGGTACGGGATGGCGTCCGGGCTGACCCACGGCTTGGCCTCCGGCTCGAAGCCGCCGATGACGAGGCCGCCGACCTCCTCCTTGAAGTAGGTGTAGCCGTCGGGGTCCCGCAGGATCGGCATGTCCGGGTGCACGCCGACGATGGGCTCGGTCACGACGTAGAAGTGCTCGGCCGAGTGCAGCGGGACGTTCACACCCGCCAGCGAACCGATCTGCTTGGCCCACTGGCCCGCACAATTGACGACGATCTCGGCCTCGACGTCGCCGAGATCCGTCCGTACCCCGGTGACCCTGCCACCTTCGGTGTTCACGCCGACCACCCTGGTGCGCTCCATGATTCGAGCACCCCGCATTCGGGCGCCCTTGGCCAGCGCCTGGGTCAGATCGGACGGATTGGCCTTGCCGTCGGCCGGCAACCAGATGGCCCCGACGAGGTCGTCGATGCGGATCACCGGATAGTGCTCGAGGGCCTCGAGCGGGGTGAGCAGCTCGCACTCCAGGTCGAAGGCCGCGGCGTTGGCGGCGGTGCGACGCAACTGGATCATCCGATCCTCCGTGCGTGCCACCGTCACCCCGCCGCACTGCTTGTAGCCCGCCGTCAACCCGGTCTCGGCTTCGAGCTCGCGGTAGAGCTCCGTCGAGTACTGCACCAGCCGGGTACCGCTCTCCGAGGCGCGCAGCTGACCCACCAGACCCGCGGCGTGCCAGGTGGTTCCGCAGGACAGCTGGCCCTGTTCGAGAAGCAACACGTCGGTGATGCCGAGCTTGGTCAGGTGATAGGCCACGCTGGTGCCGATCACACCACCGCCGATCACTACGACCCTGGCGCGACTGGGCAAGGTGTTGTCGCTCATCGGTTCGTCTCTCCCATGGTGTCAGTCCCCGGTCCTGGCGTCGTCGAGAAGGCGGGTGAAGTCTGGGCCCTTGAACTCCTCGACGGCGTTGTCGTAGCGTTCCATCGCCCACTCCCAGAAGTCGAATTCAAGTGTGCTGCTTCCATTTTGGATGCATCCCCACAACGTCCAGCCGTACTGGGAGACGGTGCCCTGGAGCCGTGCCCTTGCCAGTTCGTGACGCGTCGTGCGGCCGTAGTACGCGGTGACCAGCTCCTCGAGTTGCTCGAGGGACAAGCCGTTGTCGCGCCAGATGTTTCCGAGCTCGAAGGTGGGGTCGTTG
Organism: Mycobacterium sp. AT1; assembly: GCF_002043095.1. Classification (GTDB taxonomy): domain Bacteria; phylum Actinomycetota; class Actinomycetes; order Mycobacteriales; family Mycobacteriaceae; genus Mycobacterium. The sequence goes on from NZ_MVOC01000009.1 coordinate 36,573, forward strand.
TTGCCCGAGTACTCGTAGTCGATCAGCCAGATCTTGTCACCGTCGAGGACGAAGTTTGCCGCCAGCAGGTCGTTGTTGCACGGCACCGACACCCGATCGGGATGCGCGAGCGCCGCCTGAATCGACTCGAACTGGCCGGCGAAGTCCAAATATCCCGCGGGGAGCCTAAATCCGTGTGACTCGACGATTCTCAGGTACGCCGACTGTCGCGCGAACATGTCGAAGTCGTTGCGGAACCGCGGCCCGCCGTGCAGGGTCCGGCACGCCACGGCGGCCTTCGCGATGACGCCCTCGCGCGCGAAGTCTTCCTTGGTCAGCGTCACACCGTTCAGGTATCCGATGAGCAGGATGCCGAGGTCGGGACGGTAGTCGACGACGGGTGCGCCGACGCCGGCCTCCTCTGCTGCTCGGGAGTTGAAGTGCTCGTCGTCGCGGTCGATGGCCAGCAGCTCCGATGAGCTACCCGAGCACCTCGCCACGTACACGCCGTCGGAGGTGGTGATCTTCACGTTGCGGTTGGTGAGCCCTCCCTCGAGGTCCTCGACCACCCGCTCCCGCCCCGCGAGCACCGGCAATCGATCCAGACGATCGTTGAGCTCGGAGTCGCTGAGCGAGAAGGGCATCGGCGTTCAGTCGGCGTCGCCGGATGCCACGAGGATGCGCCGTAGCAGATGCATCGCGACGGTGGTGGATCGCTCGCGGACGTCGGATCGGTCGCCGGGCAACAACAGCGTCCTGGTCAGTGTCGGCCCCTCGGCGAGGCGGACGCAGAAGCAGACGGTGCCCACCGGCTTCTCGGTACTCCCCCCGCCCGGGCCCGCGATCCCGGTGATCGCGACCGCGGTGTCGGCGCCGAAGCGGTCCAGGGCACCGGCCGCCATGGCCTCGGCCACCGGTTCCGACACCGCGCCGTGGGCTGCCAGCAGCTGCTCGTCCACGCCGAGCAAGTTCGTCTTGGCGTCGTTGGAATAGCTCACGACACCGCCCGCGACGTACGCCGACGAGCCGGCCCGGTCGGTGAGTCTCGCGGCAACCATTCCCGCAGTGCAGGATTCGGCCGTCGCGATCGTCCGGCCTGCCAACAGATCCGCGACCTGGTCGTCCACAAGGGCGCCGTCGGTGGAGAACAGCTGCGCCCCATGTCGTTCACGCAACAGTTCCAGCAGGGCGGCGTAGACGTCGGCGGCGTCGGGTTCGTAGCGGGTGACGATCTCCAGTTCACCGCGTCGCAGACAGGTGGTGATCTCGAGCCGGTCGAAGCCGGCGATGCCGACCTCGCCGTCGCGCAGGGTCTCGGCGAGTGCCGATTCGGGCAGCCCGAACATGCGGACCGTGGCCTGGACGAACTCCGTGCGGCCGGCGATCGCCGCCTGCACCCCGACCGTTCCAACGGCCTTGTCCCACATGGGTTGTAGCTCTCGCGGCGGGCCGGGAAGCACCACCACGGTAGGGGTGCCGGGCACGACGACGCCGGGGGCCGTTCCCACCGGGCCAAGGATCTCCGCACCGGCAGGCACCATGGCCTGCTTGCGGTTGGCCGCCAGCACCGACTCGAAGTCGACGCCGTTCCAGGACTGCGAGCGGCTCATCATGTTCTTGAGGATGTCGGCGATGGTCGCCTCCAGCGCCGCGTCCAGCACCAGGTCCCGACCGCAGAACTTCGCCACCGTCGCGACCGTCATGTCGTCGGCGGTGGGGCCGAGCCCACCGCTGGTGACGATCAGGTCGACACCCTCGTCGGCGAGGAAGCGCAGCTGCGCCTCGATGTCGGACGGCCGGTCTCCGCAGATCGTGACGTGCGCCAACTCGACGCCCAGTTCCAGCAGCCGGTCGGCGAGCCAGGGACCGTTGCGGTCCTGAACCCGACCGGTGAGGACTTCGGTTCCGGTGACGACGATTCCCGCGCGTGCGCTCACGGGGTATGACACTACGACCCCAGACCGCATTCGGTTCTCCGACGGTGTGGTGTGGCGGTCGGGCGCCGTTGGCCCTGCGGCAATGTCCGGCGGCTACCGTCGGCGGCCGTGACGACCTTTGTGGTTGCTGCCCTGCCCGCCCTCATGGACCCGATGTACTGGCTCGGTCACGACGGCATGTTCGGCTCGGCGGTGCTGCCGGGCGTGATGCTGATCGTCTTCCTCGAGACGGGGCTGCTGTGCCCCTTCCTGCCAGGGGACACCCTGCTGTTCACCTCGGGTCTGCTCGCGGCGCAAGACGGCGCACCCGTGGAGATCTGGACGCTGGCGCTTGGCACCACCGCGGCTGCCGTCGCGGGCGGCCAGGTCGGATACCTCATCGGGTGGCGACTTGGGCCCGCGTTCTTCAGGAAGGAGGACGCGCGGATCTTCAAGAAGCGCTACCTGGCCTCGTCGCACGCGTTCTTCGCCAAGCACGGCCGCAAGGCGATCGTGATCGGGCACTTCGTCGGCGTGGTCCGAACGTTCATGCCGGTCGTCGCCGGCGCGTCGGGGATGCGGTACCGCGTCTTCCTGGCCTACGACGTACTGGGAGCGGCGGCCTGGGGCGTCGGGCTCACCGTCGTGGGCTTTCACCTGGGCAACGTCGCGTTCGTCAGCACCCACCTCGAGCTGATGGTGGTGTTGATCGCAGTGCTGTCCACGCTGCCGGTGGCCGCGTCGGTGGTGCGGGCCTGCCTGGCGCGGCGGCCTAGCGGGCCAGCCAGCCCTTCACCGTGTCCAGATCCCTCGAGTACGTCTCCAGATTGTCCTCCTGGAACCGGGATGCGCCGCTGATCGCGTCGTCGCCCCGCCAGATGACTCGGACCCGGGTCTGGCCACGCAGGTAGATGTCCACGCGGTCGTCGATCCTGCGGTCCCAACCGGCGGCGGCGGTGATCTCGGCGAGTTCGGACCGTAGGTCCGTCGTGGTCGTCGCCGGCCCCTCTTCGGATGAACTCATGGGGACATCCTCCCGGTAGCGCTGCAGACCCGTGCGGCCACCCCGACTTTCAGGAAGTATCCAGCCAGCCTCAGTAGCTTCGCCTCGATGTCGACGAAGCCGAACGCGTGGGTGCGCGTCTACGGGCCGGTGGTCCTCCTCGTGGCGCTCGTCGCCTACGCGGGGATGTATCTGCGGTGGCCCGGCCTCGCCAGCCAGGTCGACCTGCTGGTCTACCGGTTCGGAGCGGGACGGGTCCTCGCAGGCCAGGATCTCTATTCAGTCGGGCTGACGGGAAACCCGCGCACATTGCTGTTCGACTACACGCCCTTCGCGGCGATGTGTTCGCTTCCGCTGACCCTCGTCACGGCGCCGGCGGCGCAGGTGATCGGACTCGTCGTGAACGCCGCGCTGCTGGTCTACGTCGTCCGGCGCACGCTGGTCCGGCTCGGGGTGACGACCTCGACCGGGTTGTGGAGCTTGGGCGCGCTGCTAGTGGGCTTGCTGTGCTGGCTCGAGCCGGTGCGGTTGTCATTGCAGCTCGGGCAGGTGAACCTGCTGATCCTTGCCGTCGTGGTGGCCGACCTGCTCGGGCCGGACACGCGCAGGTGGGCCGGTGTCGGCATTGGTCTCGTCGCCGGCGTGAAGCTCACCCCCGCCCTGTTCGTCGTCTTCCTGGTGCTGACCGGGAGACGACGCGCCGCGGTGGTGGCGACGGTGACGTTCGCGGCCACCGTGGTTCTCGGGTTCCTGGTGCTGCCCCGCGACTCCGGCTACTTCTGGCTGCGCGGCGGGTTCGACGACGTCGCCCGCATCACCAGCGATCCCGTCGCGAACACGAGCTTGAAGGGGTTGTTCGTCAGGATGCACCTCGCCGGGGTGCCGACGGTTGCCATGACCGCCGCGCTGGCGGTCGCCGCGTTGGCCGTCGCGGTGCTGGCGTGGCGGCGGGGTCAGGCGGTGCTCGGGGTTGCCGTGGTGGGGATGGCGTCGGCCGCGCTGTCGCCGTTCAGTTGGAGCCATCACTGGGTGTGGGCGGTGCCGCTGATGGTTCACCTCGGGCATCGCGCGTACGTCGTGGGCAGCCGATCGGCGGTCGTCGCGTTGTGGCTCTCCTGGGGCGTGTTCGCCGGCTGGGTGGTGCGGACGACCGGTGACACGCCGGAGACGGGTCTGTTGTCGCTGCGTCCGGGAGGATGGTGGGACGTCGTGATCCCGGCGGCCTACCTGGCGGGCTTCGTCGTCGTTTTGGTCGGCACCGCGTGGTGGTTGCGCGGACGGCCCTACGAGATCGGCGCGACCACGGGTGCGGAGTTGTACCCGGTGACCCGAACCCAGTCGGCAGGAGCCGAACCGCTCGGCAGCGTCGCGCGGACGTCGACCGTCTCGCCGGGGAACACCGTCACGTAATTGTCGTCATAGGTGATCGGAAGGACCTCGTCGCCGTCGCGGGTCGCGGTCACCTCGGCCCGCTCGAAGAAGGCGACCTGCTTGGTCGGGTTGCGCAGTGAGATCACCACGTCGCCACCTGATCGCGTCGCCGACACGGTCAGCGGCACCTTCGCCATGGTGTTGAGCGGGGTCATGTCGGCCCAGGTGTCCTGGTGAAGTTCGAAGGCGAAGTCCCCGTCGGGATCTCCGACGTCGTCGTTGCGCTGGGACTGCCAGTACACGTTCTCGTCGACGACCTTGCCCGACGCGTCGAGCACCTCGCAGCGGACGAAGAAGACCCGGGAGTCCCTCGCTTCCCGCGGCAGGGTGACGGCCCGCGCGGTGCCACCCGAAGGCACCGCGAGAGCGGCGCTGGTCTGGTCGTCGCGGAGCTTGCCCTGCAGGTCGTACACCCTGACTCGGACGCGGACGTCCTTCGCCTCGTCCGGCGTCTGGTTGACCAGGGTGACGTTGGCCCGACTGCGGTCCCCCGTCGCGTAGGAGTCGAAGACCGCGGACAGTGGCCGCAGGCCCTGCTTGGCTCCGAAGTACGCGCCGCCGGGGCGCAGGTAGTAGTCGAACAGGTTGCCGAAGAAGGACGGCCAGTGGCTGTTCAGCATCCAGTAGATCGTCATCTTGTGCCCGGCCCAGCCGAGGGCGGCAAACGACTCGAACTGGGCACGAGTGGACTCGTAGTGCGCAAGCTGGGCCTTGCGGGCGAACTCGTAGGCGCTGCCCGAGGACCCGTAGCGGCGGTTGACGGCCAGTTGGGTGCTGGTCAACCGTTCGTTGTCGGGGTTGGAACCGGCGTGGAAGTACCAGTAGTCGTTGATGGGCCACAGCTTGTCCGGCGGGATGAACTGCTGCAGGCTCGCGAACGGCGGGATGTGCTCGTTGTCGCCCTGTTCGGCGGAGGCGCCCCTGGCCGCGCGGTACTCCCCGCTGAACCAGTAAGACGGCGGTCGCCACGTGTACGGTCCCGCCATCTGGATGCCGTCCCACAGGCGTTTGCCCGTGTCGTCGGTGACGTAGGACGACACCGTGTCGACGACGGCGTTCTGCCAGTGCAGGTCTCGCAAGATTTGGTGGTAGTCCGCGCGGACCTTGTCCGGTGGCCGCCCGTCGCTGGCGTTGGCCCAGACGGACGCCGAGGCGTGCGAACGCAGCATGGTGATCTGCGACCTCAAGCTGTCCCTGGCGACGCGGTTGTCCTCGTCGTCCCACTGCGGCCACTTCTCCCACTGGTTGCAGCACATCCAGCCGACCATCAGGGGGATGCCGAGCTCGTCGGCGACTTCGACGAAGCGCTCGTCGGGGATCTTCGACTCCAGCCGCAGCATGTTCAGCCCGAGGTCGCGAACGTAGGACAGGATGGCGTCCTCGCGGCCGGGGTCGTAGGCGTACAACAGATCTGGGGTGTACGTGGCGCCGCGCACCAGGAAGTCGCGACCGTTGACCTGCAGGTAGAAGCTGCCGCCGGTGCCCAGCTCGGGGAAGCGTTCGTCGTCGTCGCGGAACTGCGAGATGGTCCGCACACCGAAGCGTTGGTGGGTTTCGTCGACCGCACTGCCGAACTGGCGAAATTCCAGCCGCAGGTCATACAGATTGGGTGCGCCCATCGTGTAGGGCCACCACAGATCAGGATGGTCGACGGTGAGCTGACCGAAATCGCTTGGGTCGAAGCTGACTTCGCGCTGTTCGCCGGCCGCCAGGCTGACCGCCTTTTCGACCACGACGTCCGGCTTGCCAGGGCGACTGATGGTGCCGCGGACGACGCCTCGGATGCGGTCGTTCGACGAGTTCCGCAGGGTGGTGAAGATGGACAACCGCGCGGAGTCGGTGTTGGGCAGCGGCAGTTCGGTGTTCACCGTGGCGGCCGCGATCGTCACCGCGCCGGACATCCGCAGCGTGACGGGTTTCCACACGCCCGCGTTGCGGTCGGCGACGAACGAGTTTCCGTTGCCCGGATTCTTGTTCGGCCCCTGGTAACCCAGGTAGTTCCAGTTGATCCAGTCGAACCAGCTGTCGGCGAGCTCGACCCCGTCGACGTCCTGCAGCGACCGCTCCGGCGTCACCTTGACCGCAAGGGTGTTGGGCTGACCCGGCCGGATCCATCGGGTGACGTCGAGGTCGTGGTCGACGTACATGCCGACGATCTGCCTGGCGTCGGCGACCAGCTGGCCGTTGAGCCAGATCTCGGCGCGGTAGTTGATCCCGGGAAAGTTCAACTGGTACGAGCGGTGTCCCGCCTCGGCGTCGAAGGTGGTGCGGTACCACCAGTCCTGCTTCCACAGGTCTTGCGGCACCTCGTCGAGGAGGTTCTTGCCGTAGTAGAGATTTGGATACGTGCCGTCGTCCTCGAGCGCTTGCAGCACGGTGGCTGGCATACGGCGAACGTCGTGCCACTTCGCATTGCGATAGGCCGGGAGCGAGATCGCCGAGCCCTCGTCGGTGACCTCCCGCGCCGATGCCAGCTGCCAACCGTCGGCCAGCACGACGTCCTTGGCAGGCGGTTCCGGCCGGGCAAAGCGGGGCACGTCGCCGACGCTGAGGACGAGCAGAACGAGGAGAACCACGAAGCCCAGGACGGCGGTGCGGCGCATCGAGGGCGCGATGGGGCTACTCCGTCCTGGCATGGGGGCACGTCAGGTGACGTGGGGATCCCTCATTGTGCCTGCCGACCGGCGGGAGGGCCGAACGCGTCGACGATCCGCAGCTCAGGCGGCTGCGCTAGAACAGGTCCTTGTGCGGCACATCGGTCACCAGTCCTCCGTCGACCACGAACTCGGCGCCCGTGGAGAACGACGACTCGTCGCTGGCGAGGAAGACGACGAACGTCGCCACCTCGTCGCATTCACCGGGACGGCCAAGTGGCGCGGTGACCATGTCGTCGGGGAAGTGCTTCGTCATCGGCGTGCGGATGAAGCCGGGGTGCAGCGAGTTGACCCGAATGTTGAACTTGCCCAGTTCGATCGCCGCGGACTTGGCGAGGCCGCGGACGGCCCACTTGGTCGCGACGTACGGGTGCACCATCGGGGCACCGCGGAGGCCCTCGATCGAGGACACGTTGATGATGGAGCCACCGCCGGCGGTCTTCATCGCCTCGACGGAGGCCTGCATGCCGAGGAAGGTGCCGGTGAGGTTGACGTCGATGACCTTTTGCCACTTGACCATGTCGAAGCTGCCGATCTTGCCAAGCGCCACGATGCCGGCGTTGTTGACCAGAACGTTGAGCTTGCCGAAGTCGGAGACCGCGGTCGCGACGGCGGCGTCCCACTGGTCGGCCTCGGTGACGTCGAGGTGGACGTAGCGCGCGGATTCACCGAGCTCGTCGGCAAGAGCCTTGCCCTCCTCGTCGAGGATGTCGCCGATGATCACTTTTGCGCCCTCGGCCACCAACATCCTGGCGTGCGCGGCACCCATCCCCCGCGCCCCGCCGCTGATCAGTGCAACTTTTTCGTCCACGCGTCCCATGACGGGACAGGCTACCGCATGGCCCCTTCGAACTAGAACCTGTTCCAATTCCGACCTTGGGACCGCATACTCCCAAGGCATCCATCGTGAGGAGAAACGAATGGCGATACGCGTCGCACTCATCGGCACCGGGAACTGCGGCAGCCTTGCACTCAAGCAGCTGATCACCGACGAGCGATTCGACCTGATCGGAGTTTGGGTGTCCTCCGACGCCAAGGTTGGCAAGGACGCGGGCGAACTTGCGGGGCTCGACACGTCCACCGGTGTCCTCGCGACGAACGATCTCGACGCGATCATTTCCGACCGACCGGAGTGCGCCGTCTACTGCGCGATGGGCGACGTTCGCCTCAAGGAGGCGATGGCCGACGTACGAGTGTTGCTCAGCGCCGGCGTCAACGTGGTCGGCTCGGCGCCTGGCGTGCTGCAGTACCCATGGCAGGTCATTCCCGACAAGTTCATCGAACGCGTGGAAGATGCTGCTCGAGAAGGCAATTCAAGTGTCTTCATCACCGGTGTCGACCCCGGATTCGCCACCGACCTGCTGCCGTTCGCGTTGGCGGGAACCTGCCAGACCATCCAGCAGATCCGCACCATGGAAATCGCCGACTACTCCACCTACGACGGCGTCACGGTGATGTTCGACGTCATGGGCTTCGGCAACCCGATCGGCGAATTCCCGATGCTCTTCCAACCCGGGGTGCTGAGCATCGCCTGGGGCACCGCAATACGACAACTCGCAGCCGGCCTCGGGGTCGAGGTCGACGAGATCAGGGATTCCGTCGAACAGGAACCGGCACCGGAGGACCTCGACGTGGCGGCCGGGCACATCGCCAAGGGCACCGTCGCGGCGCTGCGCTTCCAGATCGAAGGCATGGTGGGCGGAAAGCCCGTCATCGTCGTCGAGCACGTGACCCGGCTGCGCGCCGACCTGCGGCCAGACTGGGCGCAGCCCGCGCATCCGGGCGGCTCGTATCGGATCGAAATCACCGGCGAACCCTCGTACTTCGCCGACATCGTGCCCACCAGCGCGAACGGCGGCGCGCCGTATGCGGCGATCCTCGCCGCCGCAGCCCGCATCGTGAACTCCATCCCCGACGTGATCGCCGCAGCCCCAGGCATCCGCACCACCCTGGACTTGCCGTTGCCGACGGGCAAGGGCGTGGTCGTCCTCGACTGAGGATGCGTCAGCGCCGACGGATGCCCGTCCACACCAGGCGAACGGTGGTGCCACCGGTCGACGTCTGAATCGACGCCCGATCGGCCAACGCCTTCATCAGGGCGATCCCCCGGCCGCGACTGCGGTCGGGCGGGGACGACGGAGCCGTCCTCCACTGCCCTCGATCCGCCACGGTGACCGACAGCGCCGAGTCCGAGGGATCGTGCGCAGCGCGGAGGTCCATGGTGCCGACGCGCCCCATCGCGACGTACGCGAACTCAGCGGTGTTGGCGAGTGCTTCGTATATCGCGAGGACCAGATCGTTGGCCTTGTAGGAGTCGATGTCGAAGGTGCCTTGCAACCACCGGGAGAAGTCGTCGCGAGTTTGCGCGGCCGCTCCGGGGTCGGCAGGCACGCCTACCCGCTCGAAGCGCTCTGCGCTGGGGGCCGTCTTGGCAAGTGAGTCGATCATCTCAACGAGGCTGGTACCCAATCGATCGATCGACTATGCGTGCTCACGCCGTAAAGGTCGCGAGCGCCTCGTCCAGAGTGGCGTGCAACGGCATGATGTCGGCAATGCCGACCAGCTTGAGGGGCCGACTGGTGGCAGGTCCGTCGGCAACGATCAGGATGTCGACGCCCTCGGGTGCGGCGTCGTGCGCGGCAACGAGGACCCCCATGCCCGCCGACGCCAAGAACTCGACGTCGGTCAAGTCCACGACGAGACCCGCGGGCGACTTGGCAAGCGCCGCGGTGATGGCGTCCTCGAGTTGAGGCGCCGTGATCATGTCGACGACACCCGAGGTGGCGATGACGGCGACCTGTCCGACCAGTCGTTCGTTGACTACGCAGGTCGAACCCGGTGCCATCGAAGTGCCGTCAGTCGTTTCCCGTTGTTCGTTCAAAGCCCGTCTTCCATGTTCAACCGCGACAAGAGTTGCGCGGCGCCGTGATTCTCGTTCACAGGGGGCTCCGGCTGAACCCCGTCTGAATTTGAAACCGCCACGTCGAACCTATCCGATGGGTGGTCCATCGTCCCTATCAGCCGGGTGGTTTGCCCTCGTGCCCACGGGGGCCTTGGGGTTCCGGCGGCTGCCACCACCTGTATACCTGGAATGAAATGAACTCCGACGAGTCCGTGGCGCATCTGCTCGAGGAGATCGCCGCCGCCCCGCCCGGCGAGGGTGTCGGCGCCTTCTTCGACCTGGACGGCACGCTGGTGTCCGGATTCACCGCGACCGCCCACGCAGGTCATCGGGTGCACGCCCGGCAGGCCAGCATCGGTGAGGTGCTCGGAGTCCTTGAGGCGTCGCTGCGGTACCGGCTGGGGCGAATGGAGTTCAAACGGCTGGTCGTGCGTGCGGCGGGCTATCTGCGGGGCGATTCGATGGCCGAACTCGACGAGCTCGGCGAGTACCTCTTTCGGCGCCACATCGAACACAGGGTCTACGCCCAGATGCACGACGTCGTCCGCGCGCACCAGGATCGCGGCCACACCGTGGTGCTCAGTTCCTCGGCGTTGACGATCCACGCCGAACCGGTCGCCCGCTTCCTCGGCGTCGACGACGTGATCTGCAACCACTTCGAGGTGGACGACGACGGGCTGCTGACCGGCGGCATCGTCGCCCCGGTCGTGTGGGGTCGCGGCAAGGCGGCAGCGGTGACGCGGTTCGCCGAGAGCCGCGGCGTCGACCTTCGACAGAGTTACTTCTACGCCGACGGCGACGAGGACGTGGCCCTGATGCGGGTGATCGGCCATCCGCGGCCGGTCAATCCGAGGACCCGGTTGGCCGCCGAGGCGGTCCGCATGGGATGGCCCGTGCTGCGGGTGGGGGTCGGTCAAGGACGGCGTGGGTCGATGCGCACCAGGCTCTGGAACCGGCCGACGAACACCGGCGGATAGGCGCCGACACCGGCCCTCGTCAGCCATTCGGCGGCCAGTTCGGAGTTCTGCAGCCAGTGCTGAGCGTGCTCCTCGTCGTCGATCTGCAGCAGCATCATCACTTCGAGTGGGTTGTCAAGAGCGCTGAAGACCGACAGCCGACGGACGCCCGCGCGGCTCATCTCGTCTCGGGTGTCCCTGACGTGGTCGCGCAGTATCTCGAGGTCACCCACCGGTGTCACCATCGACACGACGACCCCCGGGACGGTGTCCGGGGAGCCCGCGCCGAGTTCCAGCCGCTCGAACAGTTCGCCCGCGAAGACCGCCGGGATGTCGTCGACTCCGATCGCGTCGAACCACTCGAAGAGGACGCGGGAATGGAGGATGTCGAGCAGTGGCTCACGGGCGTGGAGCGCGATCACGACCAGGACGCGCTCCGGATCGGTGGTCGAGGCGTACACCAGCACGTGGTGGGCTCCGACGTCGAGCAGGGCGGGAGCGCGTCGCTCGAGCAGCGGCCCGACGCGTTCGGGGTGCGAGACCCGATAGTCCGACGCCAGCACCAGCGAGTGGTCGAGCCAGTGCGTCATGGCCGGTCCTTCGCGATTGGGGCACTCCGGCGATCTCGCATGTCGAAGATCGTCGAGACTACGGAAGGCGACGCAGTCTGGGCCCCATTTCGTCAACAACCGCAGTCTCGACGAAGCATTGGCGAGCCGATTGCGCCCGGTCGCCACTGAAACCGTGGCAAGGTACTAAACTAGAACACGTTCTAGTTCACCCCCGTCGTCCTTCGGGGCCCCACTTCGAGGAGCACCAGGCATGCACACCCCACTCTGCGACCAACTGGGCATCGAGTTTCCGATCTTCGCCTTCACCCACTGCCGCGACGTGGTCGTCGCCGTCAGCAAGGCCGGCGGGTTCGGCGTCCTCGGCGCGGTGGGCTTCAGCCCCGAGCAGCTCGAGGTCGAGCTGAACTGGATCGACGAGCACATCGGCGACCACACCTATGGCGTCGACATCGTTATCCCCAACAAGTACGAGGGCATGGACTCGAACCTGTCCGCCGACGAGCTGGCGAAGATGCTGGTCGACATGGTGCCGCAGGAGCACCTGGACTTCGCCAAGAAGATCCTTACCGATCACGGGGTTCCGTTGACCGAGGAGGACAACGAGAGCACGCTGCAGCTACTCGGCTGGACCGAGGCGACGGCCACGCCGCAGGTCGAGGTCGCCCTCAAGCACCCGAAGATGACGCTGATCGCCAATGCGCTCGGCACCCCACCCAAGGACATGATCGACCACATCCACGCCGAGGGCCGTAAGGTCGCCGCGCTGTGCGGGTCGCCGAGCCAGGCACGCAAGCACGCCGACGCGGGCGTCGACGTCATCATCGCCCAGGGCGGCGAAGCGGGCGGACACGCCGGCGAGATCGGCTCGATCGTCCTTTGGCCGCAGGTGGTCAAGGAGGTGGCGCCCGTTCCGGTGCTGGCGGCCGGTGGCATCGGAAGCGGTCAGCAGATCGCGGCCGCATTGGCGCTCGGCGCCCAGGGCGCCTGGACCGGGTCGCAGTGGTTGATGGTCGAGGAAGCCGAGAACACGCCTGCGCAGCAGGCCGCCTACGTGAAGGCAGGCAGTCGCGACACCGTGCGCAGCCGCTCGTTCACCGGCAAGCCGGCCCGCATGCTCAAGAACGACTGGACCGACGCCTGGGAGAACCCGGACAACCCCAAGCCACTCGGCATGCCGCTGCAGTTCATGGTGTCCGGACTGGCGGTGGCCGCGACGCACAAGTACCCCAACGAAACCGTCGACGTCGCGTTCAACCCGGTCGGCCAGGTCGTCGGCCAGTTTTCGAAGGTGGAACGCACCTCCGCCGTCATCGAGCGATGGGTGCAGGAGTACCTCGATGCGACCGGCGTGCTGAACGACCTCAACGAGGCTGCCGGCGTGTAGCCGCGGTACATCACTCGACACTGCACTCAGGGCTGCGATTCTTCGTGAATCGCAGCCCTGAGTGCATTCTCGACGCGCCGCGCCCTATGTATGATGCTCTACATAATGGCGACTCCCCGCGAACGCATGATCTCCTCGACGGCGCTTCTCATCCGCGAACGCGGCGCCCACTCGACTGCCATCTCCGACGTTTTGGCACACAGCGGGGCGCCCCGCGGCTCGGCGTATCACCACTTTCCCGGCGGACGGACCCAGCTTCTCAGTGAAGCCGTCGACTTCGCCGCCGACCACATCGCGGCCCAGATCTCCAGCACCGCAACCGGACTCGAGCTCCTCGACACCGTCGTGACCAGATTCCGCGACGCCCTGGTCGAATCGGACTTCCGTGCCGGCTGCCCCGTCGTCGCGGTGGCCGTGGAAGCCGACAACGGACCGGTGCTGGATCGCGCCGGCGCGGCCTTCACCCGGTGGATCGACCTGATCGCCGAACGCCTCGTGCTCGACGGCGTCGCCGAGCCCCGCGCGCGGGAACTTGCGGTCTTCCTGACCTCCTCGATCGAGGGCGCCGTCGTGATCGCCAGGGCGATCCGCGACGTCGCGCCATTGGATTCGACGCACCGCCAACTGGCGGCGCTGGTGCACGCCGAGATGGGGAGTACCCGAGATGACCGCTGACTGGCAGCCGACCGCATGCATCCTCTGCGAGTGCAATTGCGGGGTGATCGTCCAGGTCGACGACCGCAAACTCGTCAAGATCCGCGGCGACAAGGAACACCCGGCATCGCAGGGCTACACCTGCAACAAGGCGCTACGACTCGACCACTACCAGAGCAGCGGCAACCGACTGACCTCGCCACTGCGCCGTCGACCCGACGGCAGCTACGAGGAAATCGACTGGGACACCGCCGTTGCCGAGATCGCGCAGGGTTTCGCCGCGATCCGCGACGAGCACGGCGGCGACAAGATCTTCTACTACGGAGGCGGCGGCCAGGGCAACCACCTCGGTGGCGCCTACAGCGGAGCGTTCCTCAAGGCCGTCGGCTCGCGATACCGGTCGAATGCGTTGGCGCAGGAGAAGACTGGCGAGCACTGGGTCGACGCACAGCTCTATGGCGGGCATACCCGTGGCGAGTTCGACCATGCCGAGGTGTCAGTGTTCATCGGCAAGAACCCGTGGATGTCGCAGAGCTTTCCGCGCGCCCGGGTCGTGCTCAACGACATCGCCAAGGATCCGACCCGCTCGATGATCGTGATCGACCCGGTGGTCACCGACACGGCGAAGCTTGCGGACTTCCACCTGCGCGTGCGGCCGGGGACCGACGCGTGGTGTCTGGCGGCCCTGGCCGCGGTGCTGGTCCAGGAGCAACTCTGCGACGAGGCGTTCCTCGCCAAGCACGTCACCGGCGTCGAGGCGGTCCGCGAGGTGCTGGCCGAGGTGCCGATCGGCGAGTACGCCCAACGGTGTGGCGTCGACGAGCAGCTGCTGCGTGCGGCATCCCGTCGGATTGCCCGCGCGGCAAGCGTTTCGGTGTTCGAGGATCTCGGCATCCAACAGGCGCCCAACAGCACGCTCTGCTCGTATCTCAACAAGATGCTGTGGATCCTCACCGGCAACTTCGCCAAACGTGGTGCACAGCATCTGCATTCGTCGTTCGCCCCGCTCTTCAGCCCTGCCGGCGTCGGCCGCACTCCGGTCACGGGCGCCCCGATCATCGCGGGGCTGGTGCCCAGCAACGTGGTGCCGCAGGAGATCCTGACCGATCACCCCGACCGCCTCCGCGCGATGATCGTGGAGAGCAGCAACCCGGCGCACTCGGTCGCGGACTCGGCCGCGGTGACCGAGGCGCTTCGATCACTCGAGCTGCTCGTCGTCGTCGACGTCGCGATGACCGAGACCGCCCGGCTCGCGCACTACGTGCTGCCCGCGGCGAGCCAGTTCGAGAAGCCCGAGGCGACGTTCTTCAACCTCGAGTTCCCGCACAACACCTTTCACCTGCGCCACCCCGTAATGGAGGCGCTGCCGGGCACCCTGGCCGAGCCGGAGATCTGGGCGAGGCTGGTCCGGGCGCTTGGCGTGGTCGACGACGCCGAGTTGACACCTCTGCGCCGGGCGGCCGCCGAGGGGCTCGACGCCTACGCGCAGGCGTTCCTGGTCGCCGTCGGCGCCAATCCGCAGCTGGGCCGGGTGCTGCCGTTCGTGTTGTACGAGACGCTCGGGCCGGCACTTCCCGAGGGCCTGGCCGGCGCGGCGGCCCTGTGGGGTCTGGCGCAGAAGACGGCCATGACCTACCCGGCGGCCGTCCAGCGCGCCGGGCACGCCGACGGCAACGCCCTGTTCGAGGCGATCCTTGCCGAGAAGTCCGGCGTGACGTTCACCGTGCACGAGTACGCCGACGACTTCGCGTTGATCTCCCATCCCGACCGCATGATCTCCGTCGAAATCCCCGAGCTGCTCGACGACGTCCGAGCCTTGCGGTCCGCACCGACGGCGCTCACCAGCACGGAGTTTCCGATGGTGCTCTCCGCCGGGGAGCGGCGCGCGTTCACCGCCAACGACATCCTGCGCAATCCGAGTTGGCGCACGCGCGACGCCGACGGCGCGCTGCGGATCAGCCCCCAGGACGCGAGCGCGATCGGGCTGGCCGACGGGGGTCGCGTCAGGATCACGACGGCGGCGGGCACGGCCGAGGCCACCGTGGAGATCACCGACACCATGCTGGCCGGGCACGTCTCGCTGCCCAACGGCTACGGAGTCGACTACCGGGAGGCCGACGGCTCGTCGACCTCACCTGGTGTGGCGCCCAACGCCCTGACCTCCACCGACTGGCGGGACGCCTACGCGGGCACGCCGTGGCACAAGCACGTTCCGGCCCGGGTGGAGGCGGTCGCCGGACTCGGCTGACTTGCACCCGGCGCGACCATGCGACTTACATGGTCGACATGCCTGAAATGGATCGTCGCCGGATGCTGATGACGGGGATCGGCGTGCTCGGCGCCGCGGTCGCCCTTCCCGGAGCCACTGCCCACGCCGCTCCCGCGCCGGTCAAGTACCTGTTCCGCGACGAGTTCGACGGCCCGGCCGGCTCCGCGCCCGACGCGTCCAAGTGGGAGACGGCGACGGAGCGCGAGTCGATGGAGGACCCGACGTTTTGGGAGCTCCCAGGCAACGTCGGGCAGTACCGCGACGACCGGCGCAACGTCTTCCTCGACGGCAAGTCCAACCTCGTCTTCCGCGCAGCGAAGGACGGCAACACGTTCTACAGCGGGAAGCTCTTCGGCAAGTACCGCGGGCCGATCGGAACCACCTGGGAGGCGCGGATCAAGCTGAACTGCCTCACCCCCGGTGCGTGGCCGGCCTGGTATCTGGCCAACAACAACCCCGTCAACGGCGGCGAGGTCGACATCATGGAGTGGTACGGCAACGGCAGCTGGGCGCCGGGCACCACCGTGCACGCCAAGCTCAACGGCGGCGAGCACTCGAGTCAGACCATCGCGGTCGACAGTGCGTGGCACACCTGGCGCGCCCAGTGGGACACCAACGGGATCCGCTTCTGGAAGGACTACGTCGACGGCGCGCAGCCGTACTTCGACGTGCCGGCGAGCGCATTGCCGGACTGGCCGTTCAACACCCCTGGCTACACGCTGTTCCCGATCGTCAACCTCGCGGTCGCCGGATCCGGTGGTGGCGATCCCTCGGGCGGCACGTATCCGGCGGACATGCTCGTCGACTACGTGCGGGTCTGGTAGTCCGGTCGGTCGCTACGGGGTTGCGGGCGGCGGACCCATCGGCGCCGGCGGCGGATCCATCGGGGCTGGCGGCGGAGGTGGCGCGACCCCGGGAGCACCAGGGGTGATCGGTACGTTCGGGCCGGGGGCCTGACCGGGGATCGGGGTGTTCATCCCACGCTGGGCCATGCCCATGATCAGCGCTTCCTTGCCGCTGATCTCGTGGTTCTGCACGGCTTGCCACAGGTCCTTGAGGTAGCTGACGTTCGGCGAGTCCGCGTCCTGGGGCACCATCGTCGACCCCGGGGGAAGCGCATCCGGGCTAGCGAGGTGCGGAACGCCGTCGGGCGGGGTCGCCGGCAGCGGAGCGGCGTCCGGGGGCAGCACGGGTGCGCCGGGCGCGGCGGCCTGGACGATGGCGTCCGGTCCTGGCGGCGGGCTGGGGGCGGGGATGACCGTCAGCGGCGCCGGCGCTGGCGGGGGCGGGGGCGGAGCGGGGTCGACGGGATCTGCCCCGGCGGGCGACGCCGAGAGCACCGCGAGGAACAAACCGGTCGCACAACTTGCCGCCGCTGTCGCGATCTTGGCGGTCGTGGTTGCCTTCATGTACGTGACCCCTTCCCCCTGTGGCCTCAGGGACTGATGTTGCTGTTGGGTCCATCCACAATCGACCCTTTTTCGTTACAGGGCAATCCCTGAACAGGTGTTCCCCGGGGCGATTGCTCAGCGAGAACACGTTCTACTCGCGACTTTCGGGAACCTGCCGCGGTACCCGCGATCTGTGGTGTAGCAATGCCTTATCCCGCTAGACCGCGTCATCGTGAGGAGCTTCCACGACATGCCGAACGCCGCAGCCAGCCCCAACTTGCCCCCGGGATTCGACTTCACCGACCCCGACATCTACGCCGAACGCCTTCCGGTGGAGGAGCTCGCGGAGATGCGCAAGGTCGCGCCGATTTGGTGGAACGCCCAACCCGACGGGGTCGGCGGCTTCGGCGACGGCGGGTACTGGGTCGTCACGAAGCACAAGGACGTCAAGGAGGTGTCGCGACGCAGCGACGTCTTCTCCAGCCTCGAGAAGACGGCACTACCCAGGTACGCCGACGGCACCGTTGCCGCGCAGATCGACACCGGCAAGTTCGTGCTGCTCAACATGGACGCACCGCATCACACTCACCTTCGGAAGATCGTCTCGCGGGCCTTCACCCCGCGCGCCGTCGAACGACTGCGCGCCGAGCTCGCCGAGCGGGCCCGTGACATCGCGGAGAAGGCGCTCGCGGAGGGCACGGGTGACTTCGTCGAGCAGGTGTCCTGCGAGCTCCCGCTGCAGGCGATCGCTGGCTTGATGGGCGTGCCGCAGGAAGATCGGATGAAGCTGTTCCACTGGTCGAATCAGATGGTCGGCGACATGGATCCCGAATTCGCGGGCAACGACGCGATCAGTGCGTCGGTCGAACTGATCACTTACGGCATGACGCTCGCCGCCGAGCGCGCCGACAGCCCTGGTGAGGATCTCGTCACCAAGCTCGTCCAGGCCGACGTGGAGGGCCACAAGCTCTCCGACGACGAACTCGGCTTCTTCGTGATCCTGCTTGCGGTGGCGGGCAATGAGACCACCCGCAACTCGATCACCCAGGGCATGATGGCCTTCGCCGAATTCCCGGACCAGTGGGAGCTCTTCAAGCGGGAGCGTCCGGCGACCACGGCCGACGAGATCGTCCGCTGGGCCACCCCGGTCACGTCGTTTCAGCGCACCGCGCTGGAGGACACCGAACTCGCAGGCGTGCAGATCAAGAAGGGGCAGCGAGTCGTGATGGTTTACCGCTCAGCCAACTTCGACGAGGACGTCTTCGAGGATCCCTACACCTTCGACATCCTTCGCGACCCCAACCCGCACGTCGGATTCGGCGGCACTGGCGCGCACTATTGCATCGGCACCAACCTGGCGAGGATGACGATCGACCTGATGTTCAACGCGATCGCGGACGCGATGCCCGACATCAAGTCGCTGGCCAAGCCGGAACGGCTACGTTCGGGCTGGCTCAACGGAATCAAGCACTGGCAGGTCGACTACACGGGCGCTTCAGCGGCGGCTTCGTAGGCGCGTCCCAGTCGAAGATCGAGCGCCAGTAGTCCTCGGGGATTTCCGCGCCGGACCTCAGCACGATGGCGAGACCGGTGGCCATCGCCAGTCCCAGCAGCCCCAGCCACAGCCCGGCGAGTGCGATGACGACCCACAGCGCGGTGGTCACCGCCGGCCACGGCGACACCAGGGCCAGTGCCGGCGCGAAGAAGAACCCGAGCCCGATGTACCAGGCGGAGCCCGCGCGGTCGGAGGCGAGGACGAAGCGCAGCCAGCTCGGGATCGGCGGTTGGGTCGGGGCGGCTCGCATGGTCGTTCCCTTCGTCGTCTGGTCACCTTCCAGCGTGCGTGCTAGGGGTAGTGGAGACAATTACCTCGGAGGTAGCGAATGGGAATGCCGACTCCCCCGTTCGGAACGCTGATGCGGCAGTGGCGGCGGCGACGTCACCTCAGTCAGCTCGACCTGGCCTTGGCGGCCGGCGTCTCGTCCCGCCACGTCAGCTTCGTCGAGACGGGCCGGTCGGCACCCAGCCGCGCCATGGTGATGCGTCTGGCCGGCGCGCTCGACGTGCCCTTACGGGAGCAGAACCGGATGTTGCTTGCCGCCGGACTGGCACCGGTGCACGGGGAACGCGGGTGGGACGATCCCGACATGGCCGCGGTCCGCGACGGCCTCGACACGGTGCTCAAGGCCTATGAGCCGTACCCGTGTCTTGCCGTAGATCGCGACTGGGACGTGGTCGCCGCCAACGGCGGGGCCACTCTCCTGCTGGAGGGTGTCGCCGCGGATCTGCTGAATCAGCCCAACGCCCTTCGCATTTCGCTACACCCGGACGGTTTGGCGCCACGCATCCGCAACCTCGCACAGTGGCGCCACCACGTCGTCGGCCGGCTGCGCCGTGAGGTCGCCGTCAGCGGCTCGCAGACCCTGGCGGAGCTACTCGCCGAGGTCGAGGCGTACCCGGGCGGGTTCGACGCCCACCTCGACCTGGGTGCGGTCGCCGTGCCGCTACAGCTGGACGGCCCCGAGGGAACGGTCCTGTCCTTCCTCGGCACGGTGACGACATTCGGTACGGCGCTGGACCTGACCGCCGCAGAGCTCAGCATCGAGGCGTTCCTGCCCGCTGACGAACACACGGCGAGAGCCCTGCGCTCCCATCAAACTGGTATTACCACTTGACCTCTGGCCAGTGCGCTGTCAGAGTCGTGGCATGGCACTGCAACCCGTCCGCAGACAGTCGGTCCCCGAGGACGTCTTCGATCAGATCGTCGCCGAAGTCCTCAGCGGCGACATGCAACCCGGCGAAACGCTGCCCAGCGAGCGCCGCCTCGCCGAGATCCTCGGGGTGTCCCGTCCAGCGGTCCGCGAGGCCATCAAGCGCCTCACCGAGGCAGGCCTGGTCGACGTGCGCCAGGGCGAGTCCACCACCGTTCGCGACTTTCGCCGGCACGCCGGACTCGACCTGCTCCCCCGGCTACTCATCCGGGCGGGCGAGGTCGACGTCTCCGTCGTGCGCAGCATCCTGGAGACCCGGTTGCACAACGGCCCCAAGATCGCCGAACTCGCCGCCCGACGCCGGCCCGAGGTAGCCGCGCTGCTCGACGCCTCGGTCGACGCGCTCGCCGCAGAGGACGACGCGATAGAACGGCAGCGGCACGCCCTGACGTTCTGGGATCACGTCGTCGACGGTGCCGACTCGATCGTATTTCGGTTGATGTACAACACTCTTCGCGCCACCTATGAGCCGGCGCTGCCTGCGCTGGCCGCCATGATGTCCGCCGAAGTGGGGCGCCCCGACGCCTACCGAGCCGTCGCGAACGCGATTCGCGACGGCGATTCGAGGGCGGCCGAACGTGCTGCCCTCGAGTTGCTCGAGCCCGCGACCGTCGCGCTACTCAACGCTCTCGACGCTCTCGACGAAATGGAGTCCGCCCCGTGACCACCCGCCCCGAACGCCGCGGCTTCACCCTCGCCGACGCCGCGCGCGAGTTCTCGAGCCACCCGTCGCCGTGGATGATCGGCGCCACCCTGACCGCGGCACTGGCCGCGCGGATCGCCGTCGGCGACTGGCAGGTCACCGACGCGTTGGTGCCCGCGGTGATGTTGGCGCTCTTTCCGTTCTTCGAGTGGCTGGTCCACGTCGTCGTCCTCCACTGGCGGCCACGACGCGTCGGCGGTGTGACCGTCGACTCGCTGTTGGCCCGCAAGCACCGCGAGCACCACGGCGACCCGCGGGAGGTGTCGCTCATCTTCATCCCGTGGCAGGCCCTGGCCTGGATCCTGCCCGTCGCGGGAGCCGTTGCGCTGCTTGCCTTTCCGCGGATCGAACTCGGGCTGACGTTCCTGGTGTTCCTTGGCGCGCTCGGGCTCGGCTACGAGTGGTGCCACTACCTGATTCACAGCGACTACAAGCCCAAGACGCGGTTCTACCGAGCGATTTGGCGCAATCACCGTCAGCACCACTTCAAGAACGAGCACTACTGGTTCACGGTGACCAGCTCGGGGACCGCCGACCGCGTGCTCGGCACCCATCCGGACCCGGCTGAGGTCGCCTCATCGCCGACGGCGAAGAACCTCCACGCGGCTACGCCTGGACGATGATCGGATCGCCGATGCTGACCTGGTCGTAGTACCAGGCCGCGTTGTCGGGACTGAGGTTGATGCAGCCGTGACTGACGTTGGCATTCCCCTGGGACGCCACCGACCACGGCGCCCCGTGCACGTACACGCCGCCCCAGGTGACCCGGACCGCGTCGTAGACGGTCAGTTTGTAGCCCTCGGGGTCGCTCAACGGGATGCCGATGGTGCGGGAATCCATGACGACGGGCGACTGCTTCTCCAGCGCGGTGAAGCTGCCGATCGGCGTGGTGTGCCTCGGCTTGCCCATCGACGCGGGCATGGTCCGCGCCACCTGACCGTCGACGCTGACGGTGAACGTGTGGGCATCCAGATCGGCGACACCGACGACGGACGCCCCCGCCTCGAAGCTGGTCTTGGCTCCACCGACCGACAGCGCGACCGTCGAGTGCGCAGGCCAGTAGCCACTCGGGTTCCACTGCACGACGTCGTTCTTCAACCACGTGAAGTTGCCCTGCGGGGCATTCGGTGAGGTGATGCCGAACGTCCGTTCGGCGGCGGCGCGATCCACCACGGGTTCCGCGAAGGTCACCGTGACGGGCATCGCGACGCCGACCACCTGGCCGGGCGCTGGGGAGATGTTTGCAACCGCAACAGGCCCTGGAGCCGCAGCCAGCCCAGTACCGACTGAACCACTCAGCAGGAGCGTCGCAATTCCCGCCACCGCCAACGCATATCGCACATGTCTACGCATCTGAACAACCTCCGGGTGTCGGGCCTAGCTAGATGGTAGTTCGGTCGGCAACGGTCAAGTGTTAGCCGACCTCAGGCGAGCCGCCGCCAGCAGCAGGTAGCCCAGGCCGACGAAGCCCGCCGCGAGGACGGTCACGTTCACGGTCACCGCGGCGATGCCCACACTCGCGGGATCCAGGAAGTAGTACGGCGCGCGCCGCCCGAGCCGGTTGAGGACGACGAGCGCCACCCCGAGGTACGCGGCGGGGTATGCCAGCCATGCCAGCGGATGCCACCACTTCCCCACGCTGGCACCGTGTCCGACCACGCGATGACCGACCAAGAGCCAGTCGGTGACCGCAAGAACCGGGACGACGACGTGCAACAGGAAGTTCGCGGGGGTGTAGCCCATGCTGCGGCCGGTCAGCAGCAGGTTCCACACCACTCCTGCGACGACGACGTAGAGGACGACCGCGCCGCGCAGCCCCGTGCGGGAGTCGGCTCGCGGCGAGAACAGCGTCCACGCGTAGTAGGCCGCGGCCAGGATGTTGGCCTGGTAGGTGAACGTGATGAGCCGCCACGCCACCCCGGAGCGCGAGGTCACCTCGACGACCAGAAGGGCGATCGCCACGGCAAGCACGATCGTGGCGCGTAGCGCAAAGCGCAGAGCAGTGCCGGCAGTCGGCGCGGGGGATGTCGTCAAACTAGCCGGGTCCGGGCGTCAGCTTCTCTTTGATGCGCGAGAGGATGCCGGGTTTCTTCGTCGGCACCGGCTCGACGTAGGGAGGCGCGACAGTGGGCGGCAGTGGCGTCCCGACCATCGGCGGGGCGAGCGAGGGGTCCTCCGGGGCAGCAGGAGGGGCTTCCGGCTCCACGATGGGAGCCTGGTCGACGGGCGGCGCCTCGGCAGGCGAGTCGACGACCGCTACGGGTGCCTCGTCGACGACCGGCGCGGGGGCCTCTGGCGGTGGTGGCGGCGCTGCTTCGACGACGGGCGCCGGTGGGACCGCGACCGGCGGCGGCGGCGCCGCGGGCGGCTCGGCCCTGGCGACTTCCGGGACCTCGACCCTGGCGGCGGGGACGGGTTCGCTCGGCTGAGCGGAACGCGTGGGGGTCAGCTGCAGGCTGACGGCGATCGAGACGGACACGACGAACGTGACGGCGCCGACGACCAGCATCGCGGCCGGGCCGACCGTCGCCAGGGTCCGGCGGCGCTTGTTCTTGGCGCCGATCACCAGCTGCTCGGCGCGGTCCGAGCGGGCGTCGACGACGAAGCCGTCGTCGAGCGCGGCAAGCGGCATCTCGGTGCTCTGTGCCGACGCCAGTGCCGCCCCGCGGGCCAGCGCGAGCTTGGCCTCCTCCGGGGCGAACACCGGTACCGCCAAGGCGTCTTCGAGCCGGTGCAGAAGCGGGTCGAGGTCGCCGGCCGAACCCACCACGACGAGCGCCTCCGGTGCCCAGTCGGCGCGGATGAAGATGGTGCTCAGCCAGCTGATCAGGGCGTCGTCGGAGTCGACGGAGTGGTTGAACGCCGTCTGCACCGCACCGTCGCTGGTGTTGACGATCAGCGAGATCACCGACTCGGGTTCGACGACGCACACCGCGGTGGTGTCGTAGCCGAGCACGTCGGCGATGCCGCGGGCCAGCGCCTCGGTGGCCTCCGGCATACGGATCGCCACGACGTTGTCGAAGCCGGACTCCGACAGCGACTCCATCAGCATGGAGGCCTGCAGATCGGCGTCTTCGCTCCAGGTCACGCCGATGGAGTGCAGGCGGAGGCCTCGGGTGGCCGCAATCGCCTCGGTGCGCAGGACCGCTGCGGTGGCCTGCTCCGAGGTCGGCAGATCGCCGTCGGTGAAGGCGATGGAGTCGCGATCCATCGTCGCTCCATCGGCGTCCTGGCCTTCGACCAGAACCAAACCGACCGACGTCGGCGTCATCGACAAGCCGAGCACGGCGTCCACATGTACCCCTTCGGAGCCACGAGGCGGCCGCGCACGGGCAGCACCAGCGTGGAGGACCATTGCGCGCGACATTACCCGTTGTCCGCCCGCCCTGCGTGGCAGGGTAACCGTATGACGGAAGGACGAACTGACGACCGCGCACCGGAACGCACCGTGTTCGGACACCCGATCGGACTGGTGAACCTCTTCGGTGTCGAGCTGTGGGAGCGCTTCTCGTTCTACGGGATGCTGACCATCCTCGGGTACTACCTCTACTACTCCGTTACCGAGGGTGGGCTGGGGCTTCCGCAGGCCACGGCGACGGGAATCGTCGGCGCGTACGGCGGTCTGGTGTACCTGTCGACGGTGCTCGGCGGGTGGGTCGCGGACCGCGTTCTCGGCATGGAGCGCACGGTGTTCTACGGCGGCACCGTCGTCATGCTCGGACACATCGCACTGGCGGTCCTGCCTGGCCTGACGGGCGTCGGCGTCGGCCTGGGACTGGTCGCACTCGGGTCGGGTGCGCTGAAGGCGAATGCGTCGTCGCTGCTCGGCACGCTCTACGACAAGGACGACGCCCGCGCCGACGGCGGCTTCACGCTGTTCTACCTCGGGATCAACCTGGGGGCATTCGTTGGGCCGCTGATCACCGGACTGCTGCAGTCCAGCGTGGGCTTCCACTGGGGCTTCGGCGCGGCGGCGGTCGGCATGGCGCTCGGCCTCGGTCAGTACGTGGCCTTCCGCCGCAATCTGGGGACCCACGGTCGCGACGTGCCCAACCCGTTGCCGCGCGACAAGATCGCCGTCTACGTCGGCGCGCTGGTCGCGGTCGTGGCCGCGGTCGCCGCGGTGTTGGCGACGGGCATCGTGAAGCTCGCGAACCTGTCGCAGGTGACCACCGGGGTCATCATCGCGGCGTCGGTCGCGTACTTCGCCGTAATGCTCAGAAGCCCGAAGGTCGAAGCCGTCGAGCGCACCCGCGTGCGGGCCTTCATCCCGCTGTTCGTCGCCAACGCGGTGTTCTGGTCGCTGTTCCAGCAGATCTTCACGGTGCTGGCGGTGTATTCCGACGAACGGATGAACTGGTCGATCTTCGGGTGGACGGCGCCGTCCAGTTGGATCGGGTCGATCGAGCCGGTGTGGATCATCCTGCTGTCCCCCGTCTTCGCCGCGATGTGGACCAGGCTCGGCAACCGGGCCCCCACCACCCCGCGCAAGTTCGCCTACGGCGTCATCGGCATGGGGGTGGCGTTCCTCCTGTTCCTGCCGTTTGCGGGGACGACGGGCAAGGCGGTGCCCGCGCTCCTGGTCGCCGCCGTTCTGGCCGCGTTCGCGGTGTCGGAGTTGATGCTCTCGCCGATCGGGCTCTCGGTCACCACCAAGCTGGCTCCGCAGGCGTTCCGCGCGCAGATGATGGCGCTCTACTTCTTCTCCGTCGGCCTCGGCACGTCGATGTCCGGCGTGCTCGCCGGGTATTACGACCCCTCAAGGGAATTCGCCTATTTTGGGATCCTCGGTGCGGTCGCCATCGCGGTGGGCGTGGTGGTATTCGCGATCAGCGGGTGGATCAGCAGGCTCATGGAGGGCGTGCACTAAGGCGTCCTTGGCCGAGTTGTGACCTGTCGTAGGCCGAATCCAGTCTGCGCCCGCGCGATGATGGAACGCGTTGGGGGCCGCGA
The DNA here is from genome assembly GCF_002043095.1 of Mycobacterium sp. AT1. Lineage (GTDB taxonomy): Bacteria > Actinomycetota > Actinomycetes > Mycobacteriales > Mycobacteriaceae > Mycobacterium. The sequence continues at coordinate 62,111 of NZ_MVOC01000009.1, forward strand.
GGTTCGGCTAAGGAGGCGTCATGACTGCACCGGAACTGTTGGTGGACGTAGGTGTGGCCTCCGTGCGTCGACTCGGGCGGTTCGACGCCACGGCGAGGTGCTCGTGCGGGTGGACCGGCCGCCGCCGACTGCTGGTGGCCGCCGCGGAACAGGACGCGTGGGCGCATGCCATGCGGGACAGCTGCGAGGTGTCCACCCCGTTGGTGCTCGCCTGGTAGTCCGGTACGGACGTACCAGTCAGCCGGCGAGGATCTCGGCCAGAAGCGCCGGTTCGACGTTGCCGCCCGACACCACGACCACCGTCGGCCCCGGCGGCGTCTCCCCGCTCCGGTAGGCCGCCAGGGCGGTGGCACCGCTCGGTTCGGCCACCAGATGCGCCCGCAGCGCGATCTCCCGCACGGCCGCGCGAATGTCGTTCTCCGACACCGTGATCAACTCGTCGAGCACCGTCTGCAGATGCGCGAAGGTCAGTTCCGATGGCTGTGAGCGAAGCCCGTCGGCGACGGTGCGGTTGCGGTCCTCGATCGACCAGTCGACGCGGTGCCCCGCGGCGAGGCTCGCGGCGGTGTCGCCGGCCAGTTCGGGTTCGACGCCGACCACCCTCGCCTGGGGCGCGAGGGCCTTCACCGCGGTGCCGATGCCGGATGCCAGGCCTCCGCCGCTGACCGGGACGATGACGGAGGCGACGTCGGGAAGGTCCTCGACGATCTCCAGCCCGATGGTGCCCTGCCCGGCGATGACGTCGGGATGGTCGAACGGCGGGATCAGCACCCCGCCGGTGCGGGCCACCACCTCCTCGGCCACCTTTTCGCGTTGACCGGCCGCACACAGCACCACCTCGGCGCCGTGGCGGCGAGTGGCGTCGACCTTCACCATCGGAGTCTCCTCGGGCATGACGATCGACGCGCTGATCCCGAACGTGGCCGCCGCATGGGCCACGGCCTGGGCGTGGTTGCCGCTGGAGTAGGCGACCACGCCCCTGGCCCGGACGGCGGGATCGAGGTGGGCGATCGCGTTGAACGCGCCACGCACCTTGAACGCGCCGATGGCCTGCAGGTTCTCCGGTTTCAGCCACAGCGGACGCTCGGGATCACCCCACGGTGCGGGTATCAGCGGCGTGCGGAGCACCGATCCGCGGATTCGATCGGCTGCGGAGCGGATGTCGTCGACGGTGACCAGTTGCATGCCCTCGAGTCTGTCAGCAGGCGCTGACTGACAGGGTGTCCCGTGTGACCGACGCGTTCTCGTTTCCGATCGTTCCGCGCTACGCCGAAGTCGACCAGCAGGGCGTGGTGTTCCACGGCCACTACCTGACCTGGTTCGACGAGGCCTCCACCGCCTTCTTGGACCACGTCGGCGTGCCGATCGTCGAGTTCGACCAGTGGGATGTGGATCTGCAGACGGTGCACGCCGAGCTCGACTACCTCGCACCGGTTCGGTGGCGCGACGACGTCCGGGTCGAGGTTCGATGCCGGTCGACGGGGCGGACGAGTTTCACCCTGGGGTTCGACGTGGTGCGCCGCGACCCCGACGGCACCGAGGTGCCGACGACGCGCGGTCGCAACGTCTACGTCGTCGTCTCGACGCGGGACTGGACATCCCGGGAGCTGCCCGCACCGCTGCGGGAGGCGCTTACTTCCGTTGCGAGTCAAGGGCGCAACGCGCCCGATGGCGGTACCGTCACTCCATGAGCCACGATCACGGCCACCACCACGGTGAACCCCATCGCGAACTCCCGCCGGGAATGGCCGAGCAGCTCGACCTGCCCTACTCGGGGCTCGCCACGTTCGGACATCGCCCATTCCTCACCGAGGTCGAACAACTCGATTCGTGGCGGCCGGACGTCGCGATCGTCGGAGCACCCTTCGACGTGGGGACGACGAATCGGCCCGGCGCGCGATTCGGTCCGCGGGCGATCAGGGCCACCGCCTACGAACCAGGGACCTACCACATGGATCTCGGGCTCGAGATCTTCGACTGGCTGGAGGTCGTCGACTTCGGCGACGCGTACTGCCCGCACGGTCAGACCGAGGTGTCACACCAGAACATCAAGGAGCGCGTTGCGGCGGTGGCGTCCCGCGGCATCGTGCCCGTCGTGCTTGGCGGCGACCATTCGATCACCTGGCCGTCGGCCACGGCCGTTGCCGACGTGCACGGCTACGGGAACGTCGGCATCGTCCACTTCGACGCGCATGCCGACACCGCCGACATCATCGACGGCAACCTCGCCAGCCACGGAACCCCGATGCGCCGCCTGATCGAGTCCGGCGCGGTCCCTGGGACGCACTTCGTCCAGGTCGGACTGCGGGGGTACTGGCCGCCGCAGGACACCTTCGAATGGATGCAGGAGCAGGGCATGGTGTGGCACACCATGCAGGAAATTTGGGAGCGCGGCTTCAAGGCCGTCATGGTCGACGCCGTCGGCGAGGCGCTCGCCAAGGCCGACAAGCTGTACCTGTCGGTGGACATCGACGTACTCGACCCGGCGCACGCGCCCGGCACCGGCACTCCGGAGCCGGGTGGCATCACCAGCGTCGACCTGCTGAGGATGGTGCGGCAGCTCTGCTACGAGCACGACGTGGCGGGCGTCGACGTCGTGGAGGTGTCCCCCGCCTACGACCATGCCGAGCTCACGGTGAACGCCGCGCACCGAGTGGTGTTCGAGGCCCTCGCGGGGATGGCCGCGAGGCGGCGCGACGCCGCGGGTGCCGAGATGGGGCCGCCGGGAAGGCGGCCACCGCCGGCGTAATGCGGTCCTGCGGTCAGGCCTTCTCGAGGGTGAACTGCGCGATGTCGGTGTAGCCCTTGTGGAACAGCTCCGCGCAGCCGGTCAGGTACCGCATGTAGCGGTCGTAGACCTCTTCGGACTGGATGGCGATGGCATCGTCGCGGCGAGACTCCAGCGTCGCGGCCCAGATGTCGAGGGTCCGCGCGTAGTGCAAGCGCAGGGGCTGCACCCTGGTGAGCTTGAAGCCGGCCGCCGTGGCGTACTTCTCCACGGTCACCACCTGCGGGAGGTCACCACCGGGGAAGATCTCGTCCATGATGAACTTGAAGAACTTCAGCTTGGTCATCGTCATCGGGAGGCCGCGCTCGCGGTATTCCTCGTCACTGGGCTTGATGATGGTGTGCAGCAACATCACACCCTCACTCGGCAGCGCGGCGTAGGCCATCTTGAAGAAGTCTTCGTAGCGGTCTTTACCGAAGTGCTCGAAGGCACCGATGGAGACGATGCGGTCGACCTGCTCGTCGAACTGCTCCCACCCCTGAAGCCGTACCTCTTTGTTCCGCGGGCTGTCCGACTTCTCGAGGAGTTGCTCGACGTGGGCCTGCTGGTTCTTGCTCAGCGTCAGACCGACGACGTCGACGTCGTATTTCTCGACGGCGCGGTTGACGGTTGCGCCCCAGCCGCAGCCGATGTCCAGCAGCGTCATTCCCGGCTTGAGTCCGAGCTTGCCAAGCGAAAGGTCGATCTTGGCGATCTGGGCTTCCTCGAGCGTCATGTCGTCGCGCTCGAAGTAGGCGCAGCTGTAGGTCTGGGTGGGATCCAGGAACAGCCGGAAGAAGTCGTCGGACAGGTCGTAGTGCGCCTGCACGTCTTCGAAGTGCGGCTTTAGGCCCTGGTCGTCGTTCTTGGTGTCTGGCATGGTTCAGCCTTTGGCGTCAGGAGTATGAGTATCGGCAGCGGCTCCGCTTGCTCGAGAGCCTTCCCCCGCAGGTCCGCGCAATTCCGTCGAGACTACCCGAAGCGATCAGTCGACAGATAATCGGTTCGCTGCGTCGGCGCAGTGCGTCACCAAGCCGTAAGCAGGTTTGCTGGACGCCGTCAGGTCAGGAATCGCTCCGGGGCGACGTCGTATTCCGCCACCGACGCCCAGAGCAGCAGCGCGGCGCCCTGACGCCGTCGCTCGGGCCGCTTCCTCGGTTCCCCGTTCGGTCATGGGTGTCAGTTCTCCCGTGGTAGCAGTTCGCTGGCGAACCGGTCGACGAACTCGTCGGTGCTCGCGCCGCCAACCGGGCGGATGACGAACTTGGTCAACCCGGCGTCCAGGTAGCCGTCGATCATGCGATGGAGGGCGGGCCAGCCGTCGGCGACCAACTCGGTTGGGTCGACGTCGGGCCGTCTGGCCCGGATCGAGGCCAGTACCTCGTCGGGGAGTCCGTTCTCCGCTACGGCGACGTTGATCCCGTAGTGGTCGGGTTCGACGGCCCGGCCCGCCTGTTCGGCGGCCGCTTCGATCTGCTCGCGGCCACCCTTGGCCTCGGCGGGGGTGAGGAACGAGCCCAACCATCCGTCGGCGAGACGACCGATGCGGCGGAAGGCCGCAGGTGCGGACCCGCCCAGCCAGATGTCGAGGGGCTTGGCCGGGCGAGGTCCGACGGCCATGGCCGTGGCGGTGAAGAAGTCGCCGGAGAAGTCGGCGCCGTCGGACCGCAACGCCGCGGTGAGCATCCGCAGCGATTCGTCGAAGACCGCGGCGCGCCGACCGTCGGGGACCACGAAGACGTCGCGCTCCTCGGGCAGCGCCGACCGAAGACCGAAGACGGGCAGGACCCGCTTGGGGGCGAGCGCGGCCAGCGATGCGAGTTGTTTGGCGACGAGCACGGGGTGACGGCCGGGCAGGATCATCACCGAGGTGCCGACCTTGAGCTTGGTGGTTCGCGACAGCGCGTAGGCCATCCCGACGAAGGGGTCGACGGCGTCGGTGTAGACCAGCTCGGAGAACCAGAGTGAGTCGACGCCCGCGGCCTCGAGCCGGTCGACGAGGTGTGGGAGTTCGGCGGGACTGGCCTCTGGACCCGCGCCAAGGCCGACGCCGAATCGAATCTTCACCCCACCCAGTCTGCCCCGCAACGCCGAGTTCTGCGCCAGGGTCGCGAATCGTCACCTACCGCAGCCGAGGCGCAGAAGTCGCGTCACCCGAAAGCAAAGTCGTCCGGATCGGGCACCCGCGTCCAGGCCCAGTAGTCGACCAGTCGCCACGGGCTCAACGTGTACACCTCGCCGTGGCTGTTCTTGTAGAAGGAGTGCTCGACCGACGGGTGCGCCCACACCATGGTCTGCATCTCCTCCTGACTTCGTCGCACCCAGTCGTCGGTCTTGTCCTGACGCGGCTCCATCCACCGGTGTCCGCCGTCGATCAAGTGGTCCAAACACCCTGAGATGTAACGCATTTGGCATTCGGAGTGGAAGATCAAGCTGCCGCCGCTGGCCAGATTGGTGCCGGGTCCGTACATGCAGAAGAAGTTCGGAAAGCCGGGCACGGTGATGCCGAGGTAGGCCGCGGGTCGCTCCCCCCACCGGTCGCGTAGATCGTGACCGTCGCGGCCGGTGATCGTCATCGGCCACAGCACCTCGGTCGCGCGGAAACCGGTGGCGTAGACGATGACGTCGACGGGATGACGCGTCCCGTCGGCGGTGACCACCCCGCCGGCGTCGACGTGGTCTATCGGTGTGCGGACCAGGTCGACGTCGTCGCGGGTCAGCGTCTTCAACCAGCTGCCGTTGTCCTGGAGCGTGCGCTTGCCCGTCGCCGGGTAGTCCGGGATCACCTTGGCCGCGAGGTCGGGGTCGTCGCCGATCTGGCTGGTGATCCACTCGGTGAACATCATTCGGGTGATCTCGTTGATCTCGCTGACGGCGCGCCGTTGGTCGGGATAGTCGGGGTCGACGCGAGCCGCCGCCAGTCCCTTGTCGCAGCCGGGCCAGAACAGCAGGAACCGGTACCAGCGGCCGTAGAAGGGCAGATGACGCAGCGCCCACTGCACCCCCGGTCCGACGGGCTCGTGGTAGTTCGGGTTGGGGAACATCCATTGCGCCGTGCGCTGGAAGACGGTGAGGTGTTCGACCTCGTCGGCGATCGTCGGCGCGATCTGGAAGCCGCTGGCACCCGCGCCGATCATCGCCACGCGGCGCCCACGCAGGTCGACCGAATGGTCCCACTCGGCGGAATGAAAGGCCTTGCCCGCGAATGATTCCCGCCCGGTGATCGTGGGCAGGAACGGGCGGTCCAGCTGTCCGACGGCGCTGATGACCGCCCGTGCGTGCAGTGTCGACTCCGTGCCGTCGACCGCGCGGGTGCGAACGGTCCACGTCGCCGCGGCGTCGTCCCAGTTGGCTTCGGTGACTTCGGTTTCCCACCTGACGTGCGGTCCGACGTCGTGCTTGTCCATGACGCGCTGGAAGTATGCCTGCAGCTCGGGCTGTTCGGCGAAGAAGTGCGTCCACTGATGGGTCGGTTCGAAGCTGTAGCAGTAGAAGTGATTCCCGACGTCGACGCGGGCGCCCGGGTAGGTGTTGCGGTACCAGGTGCCGCCGGGTCCGGCGTTCTTCTCGACGATGGTGAAGGGCATGCCTGCCTCCTTGAGCCGGACGCCGGCCAGCAGACCGGATTCCCCGCACCCGATGACGACGACGGGAAAGTCGTTGCGTGCGGCCGCCGATGCGGACGAGTGGGCGGCCCGGCTGTCTGTGCCGTCGAGTTCCATCTCCTCGAGCAGCATCGGCACGTACTCGTCGGGCACCGGTTCGCAGACGAGCCACTCCATCATTTCCTTGAGGAGTTCACCGTTGACCGGTTCGGGGTCGGGGCACCCGCGGTCGCGGTAGTCGCCGATCACGTCGAGTGCAAGGGTCCGGACCGCAGCCTTGTCGTCTTCAGACATGTATCCCTGGACCTCGTTGAGGAACAGGCCGGCCGGTTTCAGCGCGCCGCGGATCAGGCTGGGATCCCCCGACATGTGGACCAACGACAGCATCAGGGTCGGGATGCTGACGTCGAGGAGCGCTTCGGCGATCTCCTCGTCGGAGGTCGTAAACGGTTGTCCTGCATGTGGGTTGCGCACCCGTCGGTGCTACCACGGACCGGCGGCCCCGCGCAGGCCATCGTCGAATGTGGCGTTCGGTTGGATCGACGGGCCGCCGGGTATCTGCGGTGAATGACCGTCAACGACGACGACACCGTGGCCGCGGTCGGCAAGGTGTCAGAAGCCCTCGAGTACGTCGAACGCGCCCGCGGGCACCTCTATTCGTTTCACCAGCTGATGGGGCACGCCGACCTGCTCCTCGGCGACGCCTGCGACGAACTGCGCGAGGCGGGGCACGGCGACGTCGCCGACCGGCTGGAGACCGAACTGGTGGGCCGCAACGTGCTGCACGGGCGGTGGACGTTCCAGGTCGTCGAGGAGTTCGACGACGGCTACTGGACCGAGTTCCGCGACCACGAACGCCGGGTGCGCGACGATCTCGTCGGAGGCGAACGACATCTGTTCGAGGCGAGGATGAAGAACGAACGACGCACGCACGGCCGATCCGGTCACGAGGTTCGGCCCTGAGGTTACGCTCGGCATCGTGGGTATCTCGTTACGTGTCAACGGTGCACCGCCGCCTGACGTCGCACTCGCCGACGTCAACCTCGGCTCGTGGGATTTCTGGGCGCTCGACGACGACGTGCGTGACGGTGCGTTCGCCACGCTGCGGCGGGAAGCCCCGGTGTCGAAGCATCCGGAGTTCGTGCAGGACGGTTTCGAGCAGGGCAGGGGGCACTGGGCCGTCACCCGGTACGACGACGTGTTCCACGCCAGCCGGCATCCCGAGATCTTCAGCTCCGCCCAGGGCATCGTCATCGGCGACCAGTCACCGGAGTTGGCCGAATACTTCGGCTCGATGATCGCCATGGACGATCCCCGTCACACCCGGCTCCGCAACATCGTCCGAAGTGCTTTCACCCCAAGGGTGTTGGCCCGAATCGAGGACTCGGTCCGGGATCGGGCCCGCCGCCTGGTGCAGTCGATGATCGCCGACCATCCCGACGGCTCTTGCGATCTGGTGGCCGCTCTCGCCGGGCCACTGCCACTTCAGATCATCTGCGACATGATGGGCATCCCCGAGGCGGAGCACCAGAACGTCTTCAATTGGACGAACGTGATTCTCGGCTTCGGCGATCCCGAGATCACCGCGGACTTCGACGAGTTCGTCAAGGTCGCCATGGACATCGGCGCCTACGCCGCCGCGCTCGCCGATGACCGGCGTGCCACGCCGGGCGAGGATCTCACCACCAGCCTGGTGCAGGCCGAACTGGACGGCGAGCGACTGACCTCGGCCGAGGTGGCGTCGTTCTTCATCCTTCTGGTGGTGGCGGGCAACGAGACCACCCGCAACGCCATCAGCCACGGCGTCCTCGCCTTGAGCCGGCATCCGGAACAGCGTGACCTCTGGTGGAACGACTACGACACCCTCGCCCCCACCGCCGTCGAAGAGGTGGTGCGGTGGGCGTCACCGGTGGCGTACATGCGGCGCACCGTGACCCGCCCGACCGAGCTCAGCGGCGTGCCGCTTGCCGAGGGCGACAAGGTGACGCTCTGGTACGGGTCGGCCAACCGCGACGACGCCAAATTCGACGACCCCTACGCGTTCGACGTCCGCCGCCATCCGAATCCACACGTCGGATTCGGTGGCGGCGGCGCGCACTTCTGCCTGGGGGCCAACTTGGCACGTCGCGAAATCACCGTTGCCTTCGAGGAATTGCACCGCCGGATCCCCGACATCGTGGCCACCGAGGAACCGGCCCGGCTGCAATCAGCCTTCATCCACGGCATCAAGCGACTGCCCGTCGCGTGGACTCCGCCCCGCTAGACCTAGTTGACGACGCGGTGCTGCGGGTCGTGCTCGGTGCGCTCGACGTGGGTCAGCTCGGCGTTGTTCGGATCCTCGTGCTTGGCGCGCTCCTTCTCGGCGAGGGCGTACGCGGCGTCGGCGTCGTCCTTGCGGCGCGGGTCCAGTGAATCGGCGTGCTGGAACTTGGAGTCCAGCTCTTCGCGAGACGACGCGGCTTCGTCACGGTGGCTGGCGGCCCGGTCGCTGAGACGGGCGGCTTCGGCGGCCTTTGCTTCGGCTTCGGCAGCGGCGGCGCGGGCCTTGGCCTCGGTCTCGGCGGCGATCGCCTCGCGCTTCTCCACGCGCGCGCTCTCCTCGCGGGCTTCGTCGCGAATGCGGTCGGCTTCGGCTCGGCGCTTCTTGTCACGCGCGCTCCGCGCCGCAAACGACAGGCCGAGGATCAACAGCAGGACCACCACGACGGCAACGACGATCATGACGACGGTGTTGGTGCTCATGTCCGGCTCCTTCGAATCGGCGCGCCGTTATTGACGCGCTCGCTGGAGGGAGGGTTGCCCGGACGGGGCACTATTCAAACCGCTGCCGCCACCGGGGCTATCCGACGTACTTGGTGAACCAGGCCTGCACGCGCTGCCATGCGTCGGCGGCCGCGGTGGGGTCGTAGCGCTCGCCGGTGTCGTTGAAGAACGCGTGGTCGGCGCCCTGCTCGACGACCAGTTCGTTGACGACGCCCGCCTTGTCGAGCGCCTGCTGGGCGGCGTCCTTGGTGCCGGTCACCCGTGCGTCCTTGGACCCGTAGAACGCCAGCACCGCGACGTCCTTGGATCCGCTGAAGTCGGCGTCGTCGGGTGTCGGGCCGTAGAACGGCACCGCCGCGGCCAACTGGGGTTCCCCAGCTGCCAGCAGTTGCCACACCAGCCCGCCGCCCATGCAGAATCCGACGGCCGCCACCTTCACGCCTGGCGTCCGGCGTTGCAGTTCCTCGATGCCGGACTTGAGGTCGGCGACGAAGTCCTCCGGGGAGATCTTGCTCAACGCCGCGGTGGCCTCGGCGGGATCGGTGAACTTGGCCGTGCCACCGTCGGCGGAGAGCAGGTCGACGGCCAGGCTGGAGTAGCCGATCCCGGCGAAGCGCCCCGCGACGGAGCGCGCCCAGTCGGTGAGTCCCTTGTTCTCGTGGACGACGAGCACCGCGCCCTTGGGGGTCTGCGCCGCCGCCCAAGCGCCCTGCAGTTCACCGCGGGGCCCGGTCCAGGTGACGGGTTCGGTCTCCAGGGCGTTCTCGATCCCTGGCGGAGGCGCCTTTTCGGTGGCCGCGCCGCTGGAGGTCACCGGCGCGTCCGCCGTCGGCGTACCGTCCGCGGGCTTCTCCTCGGCGCTGCACGCGGCGATGAGCGAGGAGGCCGCGGCGGCGCCGACACCGATCAGTGCGAGTCGTCGGATGGCCTCACGGCGGGACATCAATCCCTCGACGTGGTCGGTGGCGATCTCTTCGGCTATGTAACGCTGCAGCGGAGTCACCAAACCGAGTATGCCCGCAGATTTTCCAAGTTGCGATGGCAAACCCCTCCCACGGCTGATACTCGACGTCATGTTCTCCCCCGCGGCCGGCCGCGCCCTCGCAGGGCGCATCGCCGTGGTCGCCGGGGCCACCCGCGGTGCGGGCCGCGGCATCGCGGCGGCGCTGGGAGAGGCGGGTGCCACCGTCGTGTGCACGGGCCGCACCAGCTCGACCGCGGATCTCCGTTCCGATTACGATCGGCCCGAAACCATCGAGGAGACAGCACAACTCGTCACCGAGCTAGGCGGGGTCGGCGTCGCGATTCCGACCGACCATCTCGACGTGGCCCAGGTGCGTGCGTTGGCCGAGCGTCTTCGACGCGACTACGGCGTGGTGGACATCCTCGTCAACGACATCTGGGGAGCCGAGATCCTGAAGGGGCCACCGTCGACGTGGAACCGACCGATGTGGGAGCACGACCTCGACGACGGACTGCGGATCCTCCGCCTCGGGGTGGACACCCACCTCATCACCTCGCATTGCCTGTTGCCGCTGTTGGTCACTCGGCCGGGTGGTCTCCTGGTCGAGGTGACCGACGGCACGGCCGAGTTCAACGCTCAGCACTACCGGTTGTCGGCCTTCTACGACCTCGCCAAGGTGTCGGTCAACAGGATCGCGTTCAGCCAGGGCCACGATCTCGCGCCGTTCGGGTGCGTGGCGGTGGCCGTGACTCCCGGCTGGTTGCGCTCGGAGATGATGCTCGAGAACTACCTGGTTGGTGCGACCAATTGGCGAGACGCCCTGGACCCGGCCCGGGCCGACGGTCCCGTCGCGCCCCCGTCCTTCACCGAATCCGAGACACCGCGTTTCGTCGGCCGCGGGGTGGCGGCCATTGCGGCCGACCCGGACCGCGCGCGGTGGAACCAGCGGTCGGCCAGCTCGGTTCAACTTGCTCGCGAGTACGGCTTCACCGACGTCGACGGCCGTCAGCCCGACGCCTGGGCCGAACAGTAGACATTTTTGGCAATCTGTTCACGATTTCGTTGACAGGGGTGCTCCACGGCTGTTCTATGGCGGAGTGACGTACGACACGATCATCCGAAACGGGCGCTGGTTCGACGGCACCGGAGCGGCATCCGCGATCCGCCACGTCGGCATCCGGGACGGCCACGTGGTGGCGATCTCGGCCGACGAACTCGACGCCACCCAGTGCGAGCGGGTGATCGACGCGACCGGCCACTGGGTGCTGCCCGGCATGCTCGACATCCACACCCACTACGACGTCGAGGTGCTCAACGGGCCAGCGCTGGCCGAGTCGCTGCGCCACGGCGTCACCACGGTGATGCTGGGTTCCTGCTCGCTGTCGACCATCCACGTGGACGGCACCGAGGCAGGCGATCTGTTCGGCCGTGTCGAGGCGATTCCCCGCGAGCACGTCATCGCCGCGGTCGACGGTCGCAAGACCTGGCGCACGTGTGAGGAGTACGTCGAGGCGCTCGAAAAGATGCCGCTCGGGCCCAACTTGGCGGCGTTCATCGGCCACTCCGACATGCGCACGGCGGTCATGGGTCTCGACCGCGCGACGCGCAAGCGCGAGCGGCCGACCCGCAGTGAGCAGGCGGAGATGGAGCGCATGCTCGCCGAGGCACTCCAGGCCGGCTTCGTCGGAATGTCGTCCATGCAACTGCTCTTCGACAAGCTCGACGGTGACGTATGCCGGTCCCGCACCCTGCCGTCGACCTACGCCGGAACGCGCGAGCAACGCAGGCTGAAGTCGTTGCTGCGCAAGGCCGGACGCATTCTGCAGTCCGGGCCCAACATCGAGAACCCGGTCAACCTTGGGTCCCAGCTCGCACAATCGATCGGCATCTTCCGAAACCCGCTCAAGACGAGTCTGCTGTCGGCGGCCGACGTCAAGTCCAACCCGTACGCGATCGCGATGATGGGTCCGGTCGCCCGGCTGATCAACCGGCTTGGTGGGAACTTCCGTTGGCAGCACCTGCCCGTGCCGTTCGAGGTGTACGCCGACGGCATCGACTTGGTGATCTTCGAGGAGTTCGGCACGGGCGCGGCGGCCCTGCACCTGCGTGACGAGGTCGAGCGCAACGCGATGATGCGCGACGAGAACTACCGCCGCAGGTTCCGCAAGGACTACGAAAGCAAGTTCGGCGTACGGGTTTGGCACCGCGACTTCTTCGACGCCGACATCGTCGACTGCCCGGACGCCAGCGTGATCGGGAAGTCCTTCGGACAGGTCGGCGTCGACCGGGGCAACATCCATCCCGTCGACGCGTTCCTGGATCTGGTGTTGGAGCACGGCGCCGCGCTGCGCTGGCGCACGACGATTTCCAACCATCGCCCGGAGGTGCTGAAGAAGCTGGCCCGCGATCCCGGCGTGCAGATGGGCTTCTCCGATGCCGGTGCGCACCTGCGGAACATGGCGTTCTACAACATGGGGCTGCGACTGTTGCGGCACGTCCGAGACGCGGAGGCCGCAGGCACGCCGTTCATGACCGTCGAGCAGGCGGTTCACCGGTTGACCGGCGAGCTGGCCGACTGGTACCGCCTCGACGCCGGGCACCTGCGGATCGGTGACCGTGCCGACGTCACGATCGTCGACCCGGCCTGCCTCGACGGGCGGCTGGACGCGTATGCCGAGGAACCCGTCGAGCAGTACGGCGGGTTGTCGCGCATGGTGAACCGCAACGACGAGACGGTCAGGGCGGTACTCGTCGGCGGTCGGGCGGTGTTCCTCGACGGCGAGCCCACCGATCTGGTCGGCCGACGCCGCACGGGTCGCTTCCTGCGCACCGCGCACAAGTCCCCCGCCATCCCCACGCAGAAGGACGAGTTGACCAGTGTCGGTTGAGAAGACGGTGTTGGACATGTGGGCGGCACTGTCGGACCGCGACTGGGAGGGTTTGAAGTCCCACCTCGCCGCGGACTGCATCTACCTTGACGTGCCGGTCGGACCCGCCGCCGCAGCGAAGGGACCCGACGACATCGTCAAGAGGCTGAAGATAGGCCTCGAGCCGTTGGCCTCCTACGAGAACTTCACGGGGCTGCTCGTGGTGGACGGCGAGAACGCCATGTACGAGCACCACGAGGAATGGCATTGGGCGACCGGTGAATCGGCCGTTCTCCGCTTCGTCACCGTGCACCGTGTCGAGAACGGCAAGATCTCGCTCTGGAAGGACTACTGGGACATGAGCGCGCTGGCGAACCACGCTCCCCCGTCATGGCTGGAGGACTTCGCCAACGCCGACATGTCGTGGATGTACGACGCGAGCGGCGTCGTCTGAGGTTTGGTCCGCGGCGCGGGTGGCCGTGGGCCGGGACGTGTCGACGGCCGTCGGCCCGGGAAGCGACACGTCATGTCGCGGCAGCGGACGAAGTCGGCCAGCTTCTTCGACGGTCGGTAGCGGGGTCCCGGTGGGGCTTGGCCGGGGTGCCCGATCCAAGTGGTGGTCGTCCCTTGGCTGGCGCGGCAGGCGACCGCCCCGGGGAGGAACTGCCCACCCGTCAAGGCGGCCGGCCGGAGGTTCGCGAGGCGTCCTGGGCGGGGGTGAGGGCTTCGGCGAGGGTCAGCTCGCGCAGCGGCTTGGCAGACATCGCCGGGGGTTCGCCGTCGAGGGCGCTGCGCTCGTTCGAGGTGTTAACTGCGGCAGGCTGGTTCACGTCTGCGGACTGCTCGGTGTCCTCGCCATCTCGAGCCGCAGGCGATGGTGGTGCGGGCCGTTCGTCGAGGGTGTCCGCGGACGCGATGACGTAGACCACCACCCCCGTCGAGGGCGGGTTCTGCTCGGCCGGGCAGTCATCGGCATCGCAGAGGCAGGCCAGGCGATCGGCCCCGTGGGCCAGGGCTCCGATCGCGTCGGCGCGGCGTTGATCCAGCGTGCGCGGATCGGCCGGGCACACTGTGCGGGCCAGCGCATCCACGCGCGCGTCGAAGGCCTCGGCGTCATGGGCGAACAGCGTGGCGTAGACGGTGGCCATGCCGCTGCCGTCCTCGTCGATCGCCACGTCCACTGAACGCCCGCGTGCCTTGGTTTCGGTGCGGCGTACTGCGTGGGGGTCGACCTGGGCGACGAACGCGTCGACGGTCTTCTCCGTCGTCGCCACCGACATGGGTTCCCGGGCGCTCAGCGCTTCGGCCAACAGTCGGTCGAGTTCATGTAAAGCCACGGGGTCGACGACCAAGGCGCCGCGTTGCACCACCGTCCGCACCAGTTGGTAGGTGATCAGACCTTGGGCGAAGGCGGCGGCGACGCGGGGGAACCGTTCGTGCAGCGCGACGGCGACCAGCAGCTGGTTGGACGCGGCGTGATGGGTGATGCGGGCCTCGGCGCCGATTTGGGCGGCGACGGCGTCGAAGTTGTCCAGGCACCACTGGTCACGATCGGCCGATCCGGAGGCGGCGTAGGCAGACCTCAGCATGGCCGCCATCGCCGCGACCTTGCGAGCACACGCTGCGGACTCCACCCGCGCCCACCCCGCCAGCGCACCGGCACCGGACGTGCCGGCCGTAGCGTCCACCAAGCTGTCGAACATACTTTCGACGATACAGCGTCGGACGACGAAAGTGATTGCGCTGCAGGCATTCTGTGGATAAGTCGCGTGCCTGTGGACAACCTCGCCCCGGGCACCGCAGATGTCGGAGGCGAGTGCTAGTGCCGCCGACTCAGGGCACTCTGAGCACTCGCCCTACACACTCCAGGCCAGCCGGAACTTCTCGGCCAGTTCCTCGGGCGTCAGTTCGGCGAAGTGCTCGTGCTCGTAACCTCGCACCGCGACGATCGAGTCCACCACGGCGTCACCGAGAATGCCTCGCAGCAGCGCTGATTCGGCCAGGGCGGCGACGACGGCCCCTTGATCGGTGGACAGCAGGCCGATGTCGGCCTTGGTCCGCTCGTCGGCGCTCAGCGTCCCGGGGTCGACCGCCACCTCGGGCACGAGGGGTAGTTCGCGCTCGATGCCGTCGAGCGCGAGCCCGAGGATCGCCGCAGTCGCAAGGTACGGGTTCGCCGACGGGTCGACGACCTTCACCTCGACGTTCGCGCCATGCGCGTTGCCAGGACCACCCCGCAGAAAACGGACGGCCGCCTCGCGGTTCTCGGTACCCCAGCACACGCTGGCACCCGACCAACTTCCCGGCTGCATCCGCAGACCCGACAGGATGGAACCGCACAGCACGGCCTGCGCCTCGGACAAACCGGCCAGCACGCCGGCGACGGCGGCTTCGCCGGCGGGCCTCATCCCCTGCGCGCCCTGGCCGCCGGAGAACAGCGGAACGCCGTCGTGGCGCAGGGAGAAGTGTTGATGCGCGCCGGAACCCACGCTTCCCGCGAACGGCACCGGAGACAGGCTCACGCGAAGTCCGTGCCGTCTCGCGGTTCTCGCCACCAGGATTCGGGTTGCCATCAGCTGATCGGCCGCGGCGACCGGCGACTTGGGCGCCAACGAGATCTCGAACTGGTTGGCGCCGTACTCGGGATGGAACTGTTCGACGGACACCCCGGCGATCGTGGCCGCCTCGGTGACGTCGCGGACGAATCCCTCGAACTCCAGAACGCCGGCCAGTCCGTACTGCGCCCACAGATGGGACGGCAAGGCGGCGCCGTCGGGCCCGACCAGGACGAACTCCATCTCGTGGCCGACGAGTGCGCTGAGACCAGCGGCGGCGAGGCGCCCTTCGACGCGCGCCAATGCGCCTCTGCTGCAAAAGGGGTCGGGAGTGCCGTCTTGGCCGAAGAACGATCCCGGCGCCCAGGCCAGGCCGTCGCCGAGAATTCTCAGCGCGTCGGTGTCGACGCGGATCCGCTGATCGCCGACGACCCCGATGGCGCCGCCGACGGCAATGCCCGCCTGGTCGACGGTGAACACGTGCCACACCGGGCTGGCGCCGAGGCCGGGGTTGGCGAATGCGCTCATCCTGCTCACCGGCACGGTCTTGGCGTGACACAGCCCCGCCGCGTTGACGACGGTGCCGACAAGGGTGGTAACTCCGGCCGACTCGAGGGTGGACGTGGCCGCGGCGGTGAGTGGTGTGGCTGCCATGGGCCCATTCTGCACGGACCTGGCGGCGGCGCAGGTTAGAGCGTGATCTTGCAGGACTGACCGATGTCCAACGTTCGCAGCACCCGGCCCATGCCAAGCCACATCGCACACGACAGGGCCAGGTCGGTCAGCAGTTCGGCGTCGAACTGTTCGTTGCAGCGCGCCCAGAAGTCTTCGTCGTCGCGTAACTCGGTGTGGCCGTTGGCGAATCGGGCGGCGAACTCGGCGGCGACGCGCTCTTGGGGGCTGTAACCGGGCCAGGTCTTCCATTCCGCGGCGTGGGCGTAGAGGTCCTCGTCCACCCCGGCCGCCTCACCCGAGGAGTCGCGCGTGTTCTGACACACCACGCATTCGTTGTCGAGTGCGAGCACCATGCGGGCCAGCTCGCGGGTGCGCAGCGGCAGCCGGTTCTTGGTGTACACGGCGTTGGTGAATCCCGCCATGGGGATGCCGATGTCCGGAGACCGCGTGATCCACCCGGCAGCGTCGTCGTCGGCGAAGTCCCCAATTCTGCTCATGGCCGGATCGTACGCCGGAGACGACGTTTCTGGAACAGGTTCTAGTTTTCTCGGCCAGACAGCTCGGCCGTCGGGCCTACTGCGGCGGGCGCGACACGCACTGCGCGGAGTAGAGCTGCTCGCCGAGCTTGTCCATCAACTCGAGCTGCGTCTCCAGGTAGTCGATGTGGTGTTCTTCGTCAGCGAGGATGCCCTCCAGGAGGCTGGCGCTGGTCGCGTCCTCCTTCTGACGACACATCACCACGCCGGGCTTGAGCCGCGCCATCACGTCGTATTCGATCGTCAGGTCGGCCTCGAACTGCTCGCGAAGCGTCTGGCCGACCTTGAGGGAGAAGAGCCGCTGGTAGTTCGGCAGGCCGTCGAGAAGCAGGATGCGATCGGTGATGAGCTCCGCATGAGTCATCTCCTCGAAGGCTTCTTTTCGGGTGTGTGCGGCGAGTTCGGTGAAGCCCCAATTCTCTTGCATCTTCGAATGCAGGAAATACTGGTTGATCGCGGTCAATTCGCTCGTCAATTGCTCGTTCAGCAATTTCAGGACGTCGGGATCGCCATTCATATTCGTCGCTCCTAATGACACCGTGAGGGCTGGTCACGTGTCAGTCGTGGGCTGGCCGGCACGCCTCGACCGAGGCGAGAACGCCTCCACAATCTAGTCCACCACCGGCATCCAGGAGAGGTAACGAGGGCATCCGGAGGCGTGTCGCCGGCGCCGGTTACGACGACAGAAGCCCAGGTGAGGGTAGGCAAACCACGGTTTTTGGCGACGATGATGGACTGGCTGCCCTAACTAAGGTTAGACTGGGCTAACTTGCTCTGGTGGACGTTCACTCGAAGGGGGACAACGAATGGGAACGCATTTCCTCCCTTTCGTCCCCGCTCGCATTTCCCGGCAATCACCGCCGACGGCACCGTCGCTCCAGCTGAATTCCGCGGGACGGTGACGGGCTGATGTTCGTGTGTCTGTGCACCGGCGTGACGAGCCAAGCCGTCAGCGACCTCGTCGCGTCCGGGGCGTCGACGTCCAAGCAGATCGCCGACGCCTGCGGGGCAGGGTTGGACTGCGGACGATGCAGGCGCACCGTGCGGGCCATCATCGAGGCTGCCAGCGCGAAGGCGGCCTGCCCCATGCACGCGGTCGGCTAGGTCGAGCGCCGATCGGCGAACGACGCCAGCGCGTCGGCGTTGGCCACCGCCCCGAGCAGTTCTTCGAATTGCGCGTACTCCCGGGCAGCCGCGGCAGCGATCTCACCGCGAGTGGGCTCGACCATCGTCTGCTTGACCGCGATCAAGCTCGAAATCGGCCGCGAGGCAAGGATTTCCGCGTGCCGACGAGCCTCGGACAGAAGGTCGTCTGGTTCGCAGACCTTCCATGCAAAGCCCATCCGCAGGGCTTCCTCCGCGTCGACCCACTCCGAGGACAGCAGCATCCACGCCGCGTTCTGCCGACCGACGAGCTGCGGCAGCAGGTAGGACGACGCCGCCTCCGGGGCAACGCCGAGGCTGGTGAACGGGCACTTCAACCGCGCCGCCGACGACATGAACACCAGGTCGGCGTAGCCCAGGATGGTGGCGCCGATGCCGACGCCAAGGCCGTTCACCGCAAGGATCAACGGCTTCCGTAGCGCGGTGAGGGTCTCGATCATCCCTGGAAAGCCGTATTGCCCGGATTGGAACTCCGGATCGGTGATCCGGGCCTGCATCTCGACCAGATCGTTGCCCGCGCTGAAGGCGCGGCCAGCTCCGGTCAACAGGACGACGGCGACGTCTGCGTCTTCGTCGGCCTCGCGCAGCGCGATCGTCGTGGCGTCGTACAACGCCTCGTTGAAGGCGTTGAGCGCCTCCGGACGATTGAGGGTAAGGGTTCGCACCCCGTTCGCATCGCTTGTCTCCAGCAGCACGGCTGCAGCGTATTCGCTAGCCGTTGGAGTACACGCGTCCGGGTGGGATCAGGACGACGGTACGTCGCTGCTCTGCCATCACCCGGTCGTATTCGGCCCAGTCGTCGTGCTTTCCGCCCGCGGCAGTGAACACGTCGCGCAGCAGTAGGCGAAGGGCGTCGCCGGTGAGCCATGGCTGCGGATCGTCCGGCCCGGCCAGTTCGGCGCTGCCCTCGACCGTCGCCCACCGCCAGCCGTTGCGGAACGTGACCGCGATCTGTGGTCTCGCCCTCAGATTCGCCAACTTCACCCTGCCGTAGGTGACGAAGGCCAGCGTCGGCTCGCCCGTCACGGGATGCGCGACGAGCCCCGCGTTGACCAGCGACGCCTGGACCGTGCCGTCACCACGCACGGTGGAGACCACTGCCAGACCACTTTCCGCGGACGCCAGCTCGACGGCGTCGCCGAGGGTGGTCATGTCGTCAGCTCCGCGGCGAACGGCGAGCGCATCACGTACCGACTCGTCGGCACGGTGTCGACGCATCGATTGGCACCAAACGCAGACGTACTGGCCACCATGCGGTTCATCCGATCCTCGAGGTCGGCGTCGTCGGCGGCGCCGAAGAAGGCGTGCAGATCCTTGGTCGCCTCCAAGGGGAACAGCTCCTCGACGATCGCGTCGATCACCGGCGCCCCGGAGGTCAACGCTCGCACGACCGCATTCTGGGTGTAGCCAAACGTCGACTGCGTCGCGATCGCCACCGGGGTGTGGTCGACATGCCAACGCGCACGCCAGGTTTCCTCTTCCAGATCGGCCGGCCGCCGCAGCAGCGCGACGTTGGCGAAGCCCGGTGTGCGCGCTCCCGCGGCCGACGGAGGCGGGGGTAGCGGCACCGATTCGGTGACGAGATAGGCGTCGACCCGTTCGCATTCACCGGTCAGCCGGTCCAGCGCGCCACGCACGTGCGGGCCATAGGACTGCTGGGTCCAGACGCTCACGAAGCCGACGACGGGTGGATCCAACGTCGTCAGCGTCATCAGCGAGTCGCCGACGACGGCGTCTCGGACGTTGACCGCGAGCCCCGGCGCTCCCAGCGCGAGCAGGTCGTCGGCGACCTCGGTGCGCAGCCGGGTGCACCACGCGTCGTCGCCCGCAGCCGCCCTGAGCGTGATGATCACCTTCTCCACCGGACGAACGTACCGCCACGGCCGCCGCCCTGACCCACAATGGCGGATCGGCCCGGTAGTTTTGAGGCGTTGTGACGGGCAGGCGATGAACGGACTGGCGAAGCGACTCACCACGCCCGATCTCGGCGCGGTGGGCCGCAGCCTCGTCGGCGTCATGCTCGCCGCGGTGGCAGGCCTGCAGTGGGGCTCGGCCGGTGCGGCGACGGCGGCCGCCGGTGCGGCGGCGATCGCGGGAGCCACTGCGCTGCAAGACAGTCCACGCGGCCCGTTGGTCCTGGTTGGCGCCATCTCGGTTCAGATGGCCGCCGCGGTGCTGATCGGCACGTCGACCTCGTCCTACGGTGTGCTCTTCGTGCTGGCGGCGACGGTGTGGTCCTTCATCGCCGGTATGCAGTGGGCGGTGAGCACCAACGCGGGGTTGATCGCCGCGTCGTCGGGTGCCTTGCTGGTCACCGCACCGCCCGTCACGCCGACCCTCTCGTCGGTGGGCATGGCGGCCCTGCTCGCCCTCGGCGGCGGCCTGGTGCAGGCAGTGCTGATCGGGCTGTGGCCCCGGCGTCGATGGAGGCTTCAGCGCGACGCCTTGACGAGGGCGTACCGCGCGCTCGGGGTCGACGCCAGGCGCCTCGCGTCGGATCCGACCGTGGGCCTGGACCCGGCGCCGTTGCTCTGGCTGCGCGATACCTTCACGATCAGCGACAGCCAGGCCAAGCGTCGACCACTCGCCTACCGCGCCTGGTACGGCCTGCCGCAACGAATATCGGTGACGCTGACGGCCCTGGCGGGCAGGTCGTCGGACGACCCGGCGGTGGCGGACGTCCTGCGCGCTGCCGCGGCGGTGCTGGACGTCGTCGCGAGTCGCAGTCGCACTGCCAAGCGGGACGCCACCCTCGGAGTCATGCAGGTGGAGGCGGCAACCGACAGGGTCGCGGTGGCGAACGTGGCGCTGGCGCACCGCCTTTCCCACCAACTCCGCGAGGCCGTTGCGCTGCGCTTTGGCGAGCTGACCCCGGACGTCGACCACGTCACGCGACTCGGCCGCCGCGGCGGGTTGTCCGCGATGCCGATCGCCGCGGCCGCAATCAGAGCGCACCTCGCGTGGGGGTCCCCCATTTTGCGGCACGCGTTCCGGCTCTCTGCGGGCGTCGGCGCCGGGGTGGCGGTGGCACGCTTCGCCGACGTTCCGTACGGGTACTGGATTCCGCTGACCGTGCTGATGGTGCTGCGCCCCGAGACCGCCCACACCTATACCAGGTGCGTCGGCCGGGTCGCGGGTAACGCCGGAGGCATCGTGGCGGCGTCGGTGGTCACCATCATCTGGCATCCCACCGGGCTCGCGGCCGCCGTGCTGGCGGTGATCGCCCTCGGAATCGCCTATGCGGTTTCGGGGTTCGGGTACGTCGCGACGAGTGCCGCCCTCGCCGCCGTCGTCGTGTTCGTGATCGACGTGAGCAACGCCGCCGACGCAGGCACGATGGCCGACCGGTTGATCGCAACGCTGATCGGCGGTGCGCTCGCGGTGCTCGTTCACGTCTTGCTGCCCGACGATTCCCTGGTTCGGCTCCGGCAGCGTGCGGGTGAGCTGCTGAAGACCGAGATCGATTACGCCGCAACCGTGATCAAGGCCTTCGTACACGGTCTCGACCATCCCGCCGAAGCGCTGGCCGCCGCCTGGGAGCACGCCTTCCGGGCCCGTGCGGCGTTCGAGGCGGCGGCGGGTGCGACCACGTCGGACTCTGGTGATCTACGGCGGTGGCTGAAGTCCTATCGCACCGCCCTGAACGCCATCACGACGTCGTGCGCCACGCTCGAGTCGAGTCTGCCCGCGCAACCGCCCGCCACGCTGCACACCGACTTCGTGGTGGCCGTCGACGAGTACGCCGAGGCGTTGTCGGGAGCGCCGACGGCGCCTGGCGCCCCGTGGCGGATCGACGGCGACCGACTGGCCGCCGCCGAGCAGCGCATTCGCGAGGCAGGCAGGAGGCTGGGGCCCGACGACACGTCGAGTCGGGTCCTGGTGGCCGAGATCGGCGACATCACCCGCAGTTTGGTCGGCATCACCGACTGAATGCGGGGCCGGGATCAGTCGCGGGCCCACCGCGGTCGGATGAACACGCCCTCCGCTTCGACGGTGACTCCGTCGGCGTCGCAGAGGCGACCCTCGGCGAAGGTCTTGACCCCCTCGGTGCGGACGACGGCCGCCTCGACGTGCAGGGCGCCCAGCGCCGTCATCCTGCGGTAGCGCATGGTGATGGTGCCGGTCAGCCGCGGCTTGTCGGGTGCGCTGGCCGCCCCACCGAGGGCGTGGTCGAGGATGAGCGCGGCGATCCCGCCGTGGACGTGACCGGGTGGCCCTTCGTAGGCCGCGCCGAGGTGGAAGTCGGCGCGCACCCCGCCGTCGGCCGTCGGCGCGAAGACCAGTGGCGGAGCCACCGGATTGCGCATGCCGATCACGACGTTGCCCCACGGCATCTGGTCACCGTCGGCGCCGAAACGCACACCGAAGGAGCCCTCGAGTTGCCTGCTCCGGAGTCGTGCGGTGGCAGAGTCGATTTCGGCCTTCGCCGCCGCCACGGCGTCGCCGTCCACCTCGGTACGAATGGTGGCGTCGATCAGGTCGCGAACGGAGTTCGTCAACGGTTCGTAGATGCGGCGAAGCCGTTCGACGTCCTTGGCGCTGAGGTTCTCCACCGGGAAGTCAAGCATTGCTGAACTAGAACACGTTCTAGCGTCGGTGTCGAGCGCGGCTACTCCGCCGGGGCGGGGCCGACCAGCAGTTGGCGCACCACTGGAGCTGCCCAGCGGATCAGCTCGTCGTGGCTCAGGTTGGCCACGAAGGGGTTGGTCAACACGTAGCGCGTGGTGGCCAGGCCGATGATGAACGAGCCCATCAAGCCGGCGCGTTGGCCCGGGTTGTCGGGGGTGACGGCGAACAGGACCGGCGCCACCTGGGTGGCGAAGACCTTCCGCATGGTGTCGGCCGCGGTGGCGCTCGTCATCGCGGCCCGCAGCAGCGCGACGAACGTGGTGTCGTCCTCCCAGACGGCGAAGAACTTGGGCAGCAGCACCTCTGCCACCCGGTCGGGGTCGACGCCGGTGAGGTCGGGCAGGTCGAGGGTGAACTCGACGGCGGCGGCGAAGAGGTCCTGCTTGCTGCCGAAGTATCGGATGACCAACGCCGGGTCGACGCCAACGTCGCCGGCAATGGCCCGCAGGGTGGTGCGCTCGTAGCCCTCCGCGCCGAACCGCGTGCGCGCCGCAGCAAGGATGTCGGCGCGCGTCTCCTGGGCGTTGCGAGCTCGAGTCGAAACCATCCCCCGAGAGTATGTCATCGACCGTTGACAGAGGCCGCGGGCGCGCCTACGGTACAAGTCACCAAGTGTTGACTTATCGATTCGACGGGAGTCCTCCATGAACTTCGACAGGGGCCAACTGCCCGTTCTCGTCGTCGGCGCAGGCCCGACGGGGCTGACGGCCGCGCTGGAACTGTCGCGACTGGGCATCCCCGTCCGGATCGTCGACCGGGCACTGGAGCCCTCTACGACGTCCCGCGCGCTCGGCATCCAAGCCCGCACCCTCGAGTTGCTTCGGCCGCGGGGCGTCGCCGACGAGATGCTGCGACTCGGCAATCGAGCCAGCCGAACGGCGTTGCACACTGACGGCCGCCGGATCGCCGCCGTCGAATTCGGCCGCATGTCAAGCCAATTCGACTTCATCCTGATGCTCGCGCAGTCCGAGACCGAGCGCCTGCTGACCGAACGCCTCGGGGCTCAGGGCGTCAAGGTCGAACGCGGCCTTGACTTCACCGCCCTCGTCGAACGCGCCGAGTCCGTGGACGTGACGCTAGCTTCCCCGGACGGCACCGCCGAGACGGTGCGGGCGTCCTACCTGATCGCCGCCGACGGATCGCACAGCCCGGTGCGCAAGAGCCTGGGCCTGCCCTTCACCGGCCGCGCCCTCCCGCAGAACTACGTGCTGGGTGACGTGCACCTGACCGGCGACATCGCCGAAGATCAACTGTCGATCTACTTGGCGCGCAACGGGTTTCTGGCAATCTTCCCCATGGGTGACGGACGGTTCAGATTCATGGCCACCGATCCGGACGGCGTCACCGGCGACGTCGACGAGCCGTCATTGGCCGACGTCCAGACACTCTACGACCGCACCGTCGGCATCCCGGCCCAGCTCTGCGGGATGAATTGGAGCTCCCGGTTCCGCATCAACAGCCGTCACATGGACACGTTGCGCACGAGCCGGGTGTTCTTCGGCGGCGACGCCGCGCACGTCCACAGCCCAGCCGGCGGCCAAGGGATGAACGCCGGGATCCAGGACATGGTCAACCTGTCGTGGAAGCTGGCAATGGTCCTGCGCGGCGTCGCACGTCCCGAACTCCTCGACACCTACGAGTCCGACCGCCTTCCGGTGATCCGTCAATTGGTCGGGATGACCGAACGCGCGACGACGGTGTTCAACTCCACCACTCCCCTCGCCCATGCGGCGCTGACCACGCTAGCGCCGCTGCTGCTGTCCCGCGACGCGGTGCAGGACAAGGCGGTGGCTCGACTCGGTCAGATCGCCGGCTCGTATCACGGCGCGCCAATCACCAAGGGCGGTGGACGAATTGGCGGGTTGCGGGCTGGCGACCGGGTGCCCGACGTCGAACTGGCCGAGAGCAGGCTCTACGACGTGGTGGACACGTCGGTTCTGACCTTGGTGGTGTCGCGCGCCGGGACCGGCGTCGCTGATGCGGCCCGCCCCTGGGCCGACGCCGTCGTCGTGCGGCAGGTCGACCTGCCCTCCGAGGTGGTCGACGGGGAGGGCTGGCTGCTGGTGCGGCCCGACGGATACTTGGCCGCGGCCGGTCGGGCCGGTGACGCGGCTCGACTGTCGTCGTGGTTGCGGCGCTGGCTGCTCACCCCCGCCCGCGAGCAGACGTAAAAGGCCCTCGATCGCGGCGATTCAGGGCCTCTTACGTCTGCTCGCGAGTGCGAAGTGGGCCGGCGTCCCGGATTCGCTGGCCCGTGTGAAGCACCCGACTCCCCTAGGATCGTCAGCAAACGGAGCGTCGACGTGACGACGACGGCGGGAGGTGGTGAGGCAGTGGGATCGCTGGGGTCGGACGGGTCGGGGCTGCCAGCCACCCTGGTCGAATTGGCCACCCAACGGATCCGTGACGCGATCCTGCGTGGTGCGCTCGAGCCCGGCGAGAAGATCGTCGAAGAGCAGCTGTGTGCCGACTTCGGGATCAGCAGGGCGCCGCTGCGGGAGGCGTTGAGACTGCTTGCGCAGCAAGGTCTCGTCGAGCACCTGCCGCGCCGAGGCTCCCGCGTGACGGAGTGGTCGCCGACCGACATCCTGCAACTGTTCGCGCTCCGCCACGTCTTGGAGCGCCATGCCGTCGAGGCCGCCCTGCCGCTCGCCGACCCAGTCACCGGCCTTCAGCCGGTCCGCGACGCGTTGGCCGGCATGCACGAGGCGACCGACGA
Organism: Mycobacterium sp. AT1; assembly: GCF_002043095.1. GTDB lineage: Bacteria > Actinomycetota > Actinomycetes > Mycobacteriales > Mycobacteriaceae > Mycobacterium. Next base: position 87,355 of record NZ_MVOC01000009.1, read on the forward strand.
CTTGGCCCGCGACGACGCGCACCGCGTGTTCCACGCCGCCGTCGTCCAGCTCGCCGACAACCGTCAGCTGGACATCACGCTCGAACCGATCCTGCTGAAGCTGCAGCTGCCCATGGCGATCAACCTGCGGGCCGAGGCCCGTCACCACCGTGCCGAGGACGGTGTCGCTCGCCATCGCGAGATTCTCACCGCATTGGAGACCAACGACGCGACCACGGTGCTGGCCGCCCTCGAAGGTCACGGCCACCTGGACTATCTCGGCCTCGGGGCACATCGCTAACACGATCGACACACAGCCGTACCAGGACCGGAATGATTCTGTCGACAATCGACAGTTATGGCTCAAGACTCACACGGACCGCAGACCGGCCCCTCGGTGGCCGAAATCCTCGCCTCCCACGCCGGCGGCACGGGATCACCCACCAAGACGGCGACCAGGGTGGCCGACGCCATCGCGGCCCGCGGAGACGACGGCACCTGGCTCTCGACGGTGCCGCGCGACGAACTCCTGGCCGCGGCGGCCGACATCGAAAATCGACCAGGAGCAAGGACGCTCCCGCTCTACGGCGTGCCGTTCGGAGTCAAGGACAGCATCGACGTCGCGGGCGTGCCGACCACTCTGTCGTGTCCTGACTATGCCTACGTGGCGACGGCGACCGCACCCGCCGTTCAGCGCTTGCTCGACGCCGGTGCGCTCTACGTCGGCAAGACCAACCTGGACCAGTTCGCCACCGGGCTGAACGGCACTAGGACGCCGTACACCGTGCCGCGCAGCGTGTTCGGCGGCGATGTGATCTCGGGCGGCTCGAGTTCGGGCTCGGCCCTGGCGGTCGCATTGGGCCAGGTGCCGTTCGCGGTGGCCACCGACACCGCGGGGTCCGGTCGTGTGCCAGCAGCGCTCAACGGAGTCGTCGGCTACAAGCCGTCGCGAGGACTGATCAGCACGGTCGGGCTGGTGCCGGCCTGCAAGTCGCTGGACTGCATCAGCCTCATGGCGGGGTCGGTCGACGACGTCGACCGGGTGATGGACGTGATCACCGGCCGAGACGACGCCGACGCGTGGTCGCGCGACCGTGGGCCGCGCTTCTCCGGTGACGACGTCCGCGTCGGGCTGCCGCCGGTCGAGGAGCTCGAGTTCTTCGGCGACGACGCGATGCGCACGGCGCACCTCGGGTTCCGCGACCAACTCGCCCGCCATGCCACGATCGTCGAGATTTCGTTGGAGCCGTTCCTGGCCGCGGGCACGCTGCTCTATCAGGGGCCGTGGGTGGCCGAGCGCCTCGTCGAGTTCGGCGACTTCCTCGCCGCGAACCCGGAGTCGATCCACCCGGTGGTGCGCGACATCCTGCGCAGCGGCGAGAAGTACACCGCCGTGGACGCGTTCGCGGCGCTGCAGCGGCTGCAGGAGCTCAAGGCCGAAGTCGGGCGACTGTGGGCCGGGGTCGACGTGCTCGTCGTCCCCACGATCGGGACCACCTTCACGGTGGCCGACGTGCTGGAGAGGCCCATCGAGTGCAACACCGTGCTTGGCCACTACACGCACTTCGGCAACCTTCTGGACTTACTCGGCGTCGCCGTACCGGTGGGCACCACCGCCGACGGGCGACCCTGCAGCGCAATGCTTCTCGGTGCTGCCCTGAGCGACGACACGGTCCTGCACCTGGCGGCCCGGGTGCTGGACGAACCCCGCAACCAGGGCACGGTCGGCATCGAGACGCTTACCCCAACATCGTCGAAGGAGCACCAGGCATGACGGCATCCACCGAAGTACCCGCCGAGCCGTTCGCATTTCCCCTCGTCGCGGGGAAGACCGCGCTGATCGTCATCGACATGCAACGCGACTTCATCCTGCCCGGCGGATTCGGCGAGAGCCTCGGCAACGACGTCGACCAGCTGCTCAAGGTCGTGCCCCCGCTGGCCGCCCTCATCGCGGCCGCGCGCGAGGCAGGCATCATGGTGATCCACACCCGCGAGGGACACGTGCCGGATCTGTCGGATTGCCCGCCCGCCAAGCTCAACCGCGGGGCACCGAGCAAGCGCATCGGAGACCCCGGCAAGTACGGCCGCATCCTGATCCGCGGCGAGTACGGCCACGACATCCTCGACGAACTCGCCCCGGTCGACGGTGAAGTGGTGATCGACAAGCCGGGCAAGGGCGCGTTCTACGCCACCGAACTCTCGTCGATCCTCACCGACGCGGGCATCACCCAGCTGCTGATCACCGGGGTGACGACCGAGGTGTGCGTACACACCACCACCAGGGAGGCCAATGACCGCGGGTACGAGTGCCTGGTCGTATCCGATTGCGTCGGTTCGTATTTCCCCGAGTTTCAACGCGTCGGCCTCGAGATGATCAAGGCCCAGGGCGGCATCTTCGGTTGGGTCGCCGACACCTCCGCCGTCATACCCGCCATCCAATCCCTTTCCACCGCAACGCCTTCGCAGCCCTGAGAGGACCGACCATGTCGACCGACGTCACCGAAACCCCGTCCGATCCGCCGTCGCAGACACCGGAATCCAGCACGGCAGTGTCCATTCCGTGGTGGACGAGGGGTGACACCAACGCCTTCTTCGGGCTCGGGTTCAACATCCTGGTCAACGTCCTCACCTTGACCGGCCTGATGATCGGCGTGGTCAACGTGCCCGCCGGCGACGTGCTCGGCACCGTCCTCCCGGCGCTCGGCGTCGCGCTGATCCTGGGCAACCTGTACTACACGTTCCTCGCCAGGCGCCTGGCGAAGCGCGAAAATCGCACGGACGTCACCGCTTTGCCGTACGGCCCCAGCGTGCCGCACATGTTCATCGTCGTGTTCGTGGTGATGCTGCCGGTGTATCTCAACACCAAGGACGCGATGCAAGCCTGGCAGGCCGGCCTCGCGTGGGCGTTCATGATCGGCGTCATCGTCATGATCGGCGCATTCGTCGGGCCCCACATCCGCAAGCTGACGCCACGGGCCGCGATGCTCGGCACGCTGGCCGGCATCTCGATCACGTTCATCTCCATGCGGCCCGCGGCGCAGATGTGGGAGGCGGCGTGGATCGGTCTTCCCGTCATGGCGATCATCCTCATCGGGTTCTTCACCGACGTGCGCCTGCCGTTCGGGATCCCCGTCGGACTGGCGGCGCTGCTCGTCGGCACCGCGATCGGTTGGATCGGCGGCTACATGTCCGCACCCGACGTCAGCCAGGCGGTCTCCGACATCGCGATCGGCGTGCCGGACCTTCGGGTGGACATGCTCGTCTCCGGATTGGCGAACCTGGCGCCACTGCTGGGCACCGCAATACCGTTGGGCGTCTACAACTTCACCGAGGCGATGAGCAACGTGGAGAGCGCCGCGGCGGCCGGTGACGACTACAACCTGCGCAGCGTGCTGCTGGCCGACGGCGCCGGGGCGTGCATCGGATCGGCGTTCGGATCGCCGTTCCCGCCCGCCGTGTACATCGGCCATCCCGGTTGGAAGGACGCCGGGGGTCGCGCCGGCTACTCGTTGGCCAGCGGTGTCGTCATCGGAATCCTGTGCTTCCTCGGCCTGTTCGGCGTGCTGGACGCGCTACTGCCCGTGCCCGCGATCGTGCCGATCCTGCTGTACATCGGGCTGCTCATCGGCGCCCAGGCGTTCCAGGCGGTGCCGAGGTTGCACGCCATCGCCGTGGTGGCGGCCATTCTGCCGAACCTCGCGCAGTGGGCCAGCGGTCTGATCGACAACGCGTTGAACGCCGCGGGGACATCGGCGAGCGGGGTCGGCATGGAGAAGCTCAACGGCGCGGGCGTGGTCTATGAGGGCCTGCAGACACTCGGCGAGGGCGCGGTGCTGGTCGGATTGGTACTCGGCACCATGGTCACCTTCATCCTCGAGAAGAAGTTCCTGTACGCCGCGATCGCGTCGGCGGTCGGCGCGGTGCTGTCCTTCGTCGGGCTGATTCACGCCCCGCAGGTCGCCTGGGCGGCCAATCCGTCCGTCGCCCTTGGCTATCTGTTCTTCGGCGTGGTGTGCGTGCTGTATTCGTTCCTGCCGGGGGCCAAGGATCCGGTCGTCGTCGACGAGGCGGACGTCGTCGCGGGTCACTGATCCGACTGGGAAGACCGCTATGCGATCCGTTCAATCGAGGCGACCTCTTCCGCCAGGTGCTCGCGGGCGACCTCTGCGTCGTAGCCCCCGCCCGCGAGCAGACGTGAAAGGCCCTCAATCGCGGCAATTCAGGGCACTTTGCGTCTGCTCGCGGCACGGGCTGCGCGCGGGGCGGAACACTAGTCCCGCGCCAAGTCGCACCGGTCACAGCACCGGTCGGGGGTGTCCGAGCTAACTCCAGATTTCGTGGTCACGTGTCCACGAAGTGGCCTACGCTAGGCACATGCCCAGCCGCACCCTCAGCGCCGACCCGCGGGCCGAACGCGTCCGCACCCTGTTGCGCACCGCCGCGTTCGACCTCGCGCACGAGCGACCGGTCGACGAGATCACCGTCGGCGATCTGGTCGCCCGCGCCGGGGTCAGCAGGCAGGTCTTCTACCGTCACTTCACCGATCGCGACGACGCGGTGGCGACCGCCGTCACCGTGGCCTTCGCCGCCGCCGTCGCCGACATTCACGGCGACGCACGGGCGCGGGTCACCAGCCTGTTCGACTTCGCCGCCGAACACCGCGCGATGTACCGCAACGTCGTCCCCAGCGCCGTCACCCAACGCGTGGTCATGGCGTTCCGCGACGAACTGCTGCCCGCCTGCGAGGAGATCGCCGCCCAGGGCATGCGCGTCGTCGGCCCCATTGCCGACGTTGCCCCCGACGCCGTCAGCCGTTTCCTGGTCGGCGGTTTCCAGGAGGTGCTCCGGTCGTGGATGGAAGACCCCTCACCCGAGGATCCCGCCTCCGACCTCCGCGCCCGCGTCAGCGCCGCACTCGACACCGTGGACGCACTGCTGCGTCTCCCCTCGCCCACCGACCCCACACCTGAGAAAGGCACCCATCATGGGTAAGCACGCAGCCCCACACGAACACCACGTTCCGAATCTCCCGCTGGCCAACCGGCACGTTTCGCCCGCCGACGTCCGCAAGATGGCGCTGGCCATGGCGGCACTGACCGTCTTCGTCGTCGCCATGATCGCGAGCTACTCCGGCGCGTTCGCCAAGCCCACGCTGCACCATCTCGACGTCGCCGTCGCCGGGCCACCACAGTTGGTGGACGGGATGCGGACCCAGGACAACCTGGAGGTGACGCCCGTCGCCGACGCCGCCGCCGCACGCGCCCAGGTCTACGAGCGCAAGACCGACGCCGCCTTCGCCGTCGGCCCGACCGGCGACTTGACCATCTACGTCGCCGGCGGCGGCGGCCGCAGCGTCGCCAACGCCTCGGAGGCCGTGGGGCGCGCCGTCGCCGCCAAGGCCGGGCTGACCCCGAGCGTCGAGGACGTCGCGCCGACGTCGTCCGCCGACCCCCAGGGCACCGTCGAGTTCTACGCCGTCATCTTCCTGTCGATCGGCGCGACCATGGGAGCCGCCGCCTTCGGCTTGATGATGGGCAGCGTCCGCAGGCTCTCGACGTTGGCGCTGCGCACCGTCAGCCTCGCAGCGTATTCCGCGCTGCTGGCGGGTGCGGTGACGGTCTACGTCGACGGCGTCCTCGGCGCCCTGACCACCCACACCTGGCAGGTGTTCGGCGCGCTGTGGCTCTACGCCTTCGGTGTCGCGGGTGCCGTGACCGGCGTCGCGGCGGCCTTCGGCACCGTCGCCTCGGCGGTGGTGACGCTGTTCCTGATCATCGTCGGCAACGCGGCGGCCGCCGGGCCGGTCGGGCTGCCGCTGCTCACGGGCTTCTACCGCACGTTCAACGCGATCGTCCCGCAGGGCTCGGGCGTTGCGCTCCTGCGCAGCATCACCTACTTCGGCGGCAACGGCGTCTGGACACCCATCCTCACCCTGGCCACCTGGGGTGCCGCCGGACTCGCGCTCGCGGTGATCGCGGTACTCGCCCCCAAGGCATGGACGACTTATCGTGCCAGTCATGACCGCTACCGTGTCCGCTCCGGAGGAACCGTATTTCGACCTCGGGTCCTTTCATCGGTCGACTGACACCCCGTCCGCCCAGGCCCAGCTGTGGTTCGACCGCGGCTTGGTCTGGGCGTACGCGTTCAACCACGAAGAGTCGATCCACTGCTTCGAACGGGCCCTCGCCCTCGACCCCGATCTCGCCGTCGCTCGGTGGGGTATCGCATACGCGATCGGCCCGAACTACAACAAGGCGTGGGACGCGTTCGACCCGCAAGACTTGGCCGCGTCGCTGACCAGGGCGCGTCGCGAGCTCGAGCTGGCAGCTCGCGGCCGCGCTACCGACGTCGAGCGGGACTTGGTCGACGCACTCGCGACCCGCTTCCCCACCGACGACCTGGACGCCGGGCACGCCCGTTACGCCGACGCGATGGTCGCGCTCGCCGGGAAGTACCCGGACGACGTGGACGTGCAGGCCCTGGCAGCCGACGCCGCCATGAACGTCTCGGCATGGGCGTTGTGGGACACCAGGACCGGCGAACCGGCGCCGGGCTCGCGCGTGGTGCAGGCCACGCGGATCCTCGACGACGCCCTCGCCACCGACGCGGGTCGGCGACACCCCGGCGTTCTGCACCTCTACATCCATGCCATGGAGATGTCGGCGCACCCGGAGTTGGCCCTGCCCGCGGCGAACCTGCTGCGGGGCTTGGTGCCCGACGCCGGCCATCTCCAACACATGCCGAGCCACGTCGACGTGCTCTGCGGTGACTATCGCAGTTCCGTCGAGTCCAATACCGCTGCAGTGCAAGCGGACCGGCGGTTCGTCGAGCGCGAGGGGCCGCTCAACTTCTACTCGCTGTACCGGGCGCACGACTTGCACTTCATCGTGTACTCGGCGATGTTCGAGGGCCGATATCACACGGCGATCCAGGCGGCCGACGAACTCGCCGCCCAGCTGACTCCCGACCTGCTGTCGATCGAGTCGCCGCCCATGGCCGACTGGCTGGAGGCGTTCGTGCCGCTTCGGGTGCACGTGCTGATCCGCTTCGGCCGTTGGGAGGAGCTGATCAACCATCCCCTACCCGAGGACCCCGAGCTGTACTGCACCACGGCGGCGACCGTCCACTACGGGCGCGGCATCGCCTACGCCGCAACGGGACGGGTCGCGGCGGCCCGCGCCGAACGGGACGCCATGCATCGCGTGTACGCAGGGATCCCGCAGAGTCGATACCTGTTCAACAACACCAGCCGCGACATCCTGGCTGTCGGCGTCGCGATGCTGGACGGTGAAATCGCCTACCGTGAAGGATGTTTCGACGATGCCTTCGAATACCTCAGACGGGCAATCGAACTCGACGACGCCCTGCCGTACGACGAGCCGTGGGGCTGGATGCAGCCGACCCGGCACCCCTACGGCGCGTTGCTGCTCGAACAGGGCCGCGTCGAGGAGGCGGCTGCGGTGTACGCCGCCGACCTCGGGCTCGACGACACGCTGAGCCGCTGCTGCCAGCACCCGAACAACGTCTGGAGCCTGCACGGGTACCACGAATGCCTGTCCCGGCTCGGGCGCGACGAGGAGGCGGCTGCCCTCGACGAGCAGTTGGCGCGGGCCACCGCCCGGGCAGACGTCCCGATCGTGGCGTCGTGCGCGTGCCGGACGACGACAACCGACGGGTGCTGCGGCTCCGGGCAGTGACCCGGGTTGCCAGCAACGCCCTCTATCGTCGGCGAACGTGAACGACGTGTGGGACCGAGTGCGGGACTACGTCCGCAGCGCTCCCCTGACCTACGCCTGGTTGGCCGCGCTGGGGGCGACGACGCTCGTGCAACACCAACTGGCCCCGCGGACCCTGCGGCACCTGCTGCAGTCGACGTCGACCAACATCCATCACCTGGCATCTGATCCGCTGCGAGTGCTGTTCCAAAGCCTGCTGTGGATCGACGGCCGGTACTGGTGGCCCTACCTGTTGATCTTCACCGTGTTCCTCGCACCTGCCGAGCGCTGGCTGGGGCACCTCCGATGGACGGTCGTCGGCCTGCTGTGCCACGTGGGGGCGACCTACCTCAGCGAGGGCTATCTCTACTGGACCATTCACGAGAACGCGGCCTCGTCGCGCCTGATCGACGCCCGCGACGTCGGGGTCAGTTACTTCGTCGTCGGGATCGTCGGGGTGCTGTTCTACCGGGTGCCCCGCCGATGGCGCTGGGGATATCTCGCCGCGACGTTCGCACTCGTCGCCGGGGGGCTGCTGTACCAGACCAACTTCACCTCCCTTGGGCATCTCTGTGCACTGCTCATCGGCGTGGCCTGCTACCCGCTGACGCGTCGGCGGCGGACCGTCGCGGCTGCGTACACTCCGGCTGTGGGGATCAGCGACGACGACCGTGGGCACCTTCGCCGTTGCGTGGAGTTGGCCAGGGAGGCCCTGGAAGCCGGCGATCAGCCCTTCGGCTCCGTGTTGGTCGACGCCGACGGCGTGGTCCGCTTCGAAGACCGCAACCGCATCAAGGGCGGGGACGCGACCCGTCACCCCGAGTTCGAGATCGCCCGCTGGTCCACGTCGCACCTGACGCCCGACGAACGCGCGGGCGCCACCGTGTACACCTCTGGCGAGCACTGCCCGATGTGTGCCGCCGCCCACGCGTGGGTAGGCCTGGGTCGGATCGTGTACGCGACGTCCTCCGCCCAGCTGGTCGGATGGCTGCAGATGTGGGGGGTGCCCGCATCACCGGTGGCGCCGCTACCGATCTCGACCATTGCCCCCAACGTTCAGATCGACGGTCCTGCACCCGAATTCGCCGAGGAGATGAAGGCGATGTACGAAACGACGTTCCGAGCATGAGCGATCCGGCCTGGGTCGAGCACGCAATCTGGTGGCAGATCTACCCACTCGGATTCGTGGGGGCCTTCCCCGCCGACCCTCCACCGACCGCCGACGAGCACCGCCTACGCCGGGTCGCGGAGTGGTTCGACCACGCACTCGAACTTGGCGCGTCGGGCGTTGCGCTGGGCCCCGTATTCGCCTCCCAGACCCACGGCTACGACACGACGGACCACTACGCAGTCGACCCGCGCCTCGGCGACGACTCCGACTTCGACCACCTCGTCACCGAGGCCAAGAGCCGCGGACTTCGAATCCTGCTCGACGGCGTCTTCAACCACGTCGGCTCCGAGTTCGGTCGTCACCGCGAGGCCGTCGCCGGAGGCGACGACTCGTGGTTCCGCAAGGGCCGCAACGGTTTGGCCACCTTCGAGGGACACGGCGGGCTGATCACGCTCAACCATCGCAACCCCGAGGTCGTCGACTACGTCGTCGACGTCATGTTGCACTGGTTGCGGCGCGGCGCCGACGGTTGGCGGCTCGACGCCGCCTACGCGGTGCCTCCCGACTTCTGGGCCAAGGTGCTGCCGCGGGTCCGCAGCGAGTTTCCCGACGCATGGTTCGTCGGCGAGGTGATCCACGGTGACTACGCGGGCATCGTGTCGGCGTCGACCTTCGACTCCGTCACGCAGTACGAACTGTGGAAGGCGATGTGGAGCAGCCTCAACGACGTCAACTTCCACGAACTCGACCACGCGTTGACCCGGCATGACCAGTTCCTCGAGACCTTCGTTCCCCTGACGTTCGTCGGCAACCACGACGTCACCCGCATCGCCAGCCAGCTGTCCGACCAGCGACACGTCGGCCACGCGCTCGCGGTGATGCTGACCATCGGCGGCACGCCGAGCGTGTACGCCGGCGACGAATGGGCCTACCGCGGCGTCAAGGAGGAGCGATTCGGCGGCGACGACGCCGTCCGTCCGGAATTCCCGGCGCACCCAAGCGAATCCGATCATCTCGGGCACGACACCTTCCGTTTGCACCAGCACCTGATCGGCCTTCGTCGCCGCCATCCGTGGCTGCACCACGCCCGCACGACGGCCCTGCACCTGACCAACGGCCAGTACGTCTATCGCACGTCCGCGGACGAGGGGTCCCTCGTCGTGGCACTCAACGTAGACGACGAGCCGTTGCGAATGCCGTTGGCGAAGTTGGGGTTCGGCAGTGGCCGGGTGGTCGCCGGTTCGGGCGTGCCGCCGGAGGACGTCGTGGACCATCTCGACGTCGAGCCACACGGCTGGGCCGTCCTCACCGTCTAGCGGCCGGCCAGCATTGCCTGGGTCTTCGCGTCTCGCTCGCCGCCGTAGAACTTCTCGAGCACGGCCACGAAGTCCCGGTCGTCGTCGGCCACCTCGGCGAACAGCGTCGTCGACGACCACAGCTTGAGCGCGTCAACCTGGCCCATCAGCGCTTCGGCGCTGACGGCGCCGGACTGCGACACCAACTGCGCGCACTGCCGCAGGCGGGGACCGAGAACGTCGTGGACGAGGTATGCGGAAGCCTCGTCGCGGGAGGCAATCCCGTAGTACTCGGCAGTCGACGTCCGGCCCAGCCCGCGCAGTTGCGGGAAGACGAACCACATCCAGTGGGACCGCTTGCGGCCGCTGCGCAGTTCGTCCAGCACGGTGTCGAAGACGGGCGCCTGCGCCTCGACGAAGCGCTCCAGGTGATGAGGATCGTCCATCCCTCCACCGTGCCCGAAAGTGCGGCACGCGTCGAACATTTCTCGAGTGACCGCGACCAGCCGCTTTTGCCAGCTAGTCTGACCAACCGATGACGACGCCGCAGCAGGACGACACCCAGGTCAGGGCAGCCGACTCGACCGAATCCGCCACGCGGAGCCGACGCAGGGTGATGTCGCGGGTGAGCATCCAGTCGAAGCTGCTGGTGATGCTGCTCCTGACGAGCATCCTGTCAGCGGCGGTCGTGGGTGCCATCGGCTATCAGTCCGGGCGCAGCTCGTTGCGTGCGTCGGTCTTCGACCGGCTTACCGAGATCCGGCAGTCCCAGAGCCGCAGCCTGCAGAACGGGATCGAGGATCTCAAGAACTCCTTGGTCGTGTACTCGCGGGGGTCGACGGCGACCCAGGCGATCGGTGACTTCACCGCGGGGTTCGACCAACTCGCCACCGCCGTCGTCACCCCGGCAGAGGAACAGTCCCTCGACGACTACTACACGAAGCGCTTCGCCAAGGACGAGTACGCCCAGACCGGTGCGGAGATCGACGTGCAGGCGCTGCTGCCGACGTCCGGTGCCCCCGCCTATCTTCAGTCGCTCTACACCGTCCCGTTTGGCGCCTATGGCAAACCCACCGCGGACTGGGACGCCGCGATCCGCAGTGACGACGCTCGCGACGGCAGTGCATGGTCGGCCGCCAACGCCCGGTACAACGACTTCTTCCGCGAGATCGTGACCCGGTTCCAATTCGAGGACGCGCTGCTGATCGACACCCGCGGCAACGTCGTCTACAGCGCCTACAAGGGCGTCGACCTCGGCACCAACATCCTCACCGGGCCGTACAAGGGCAGCAAGCTCGGCGACGCCTACCAGGGGGCGCTCGACTCCAACGCCGTGGACTACGTGGGAATCACCGACTTCGGCGACTACCAGCCCGCCACCGAGCCCACGGCCTGGTTCGTGTCACCGGTCGGACCGCAGGGACGGGTGGACGGGGTCCTGGCGCTGCAGTTCCCCATCTCGAAGATCAACCAGCTGATGACCTTCGACGGGCAGTGGCAACGATCCGGGATGGGCGCCACCGGCGAGACCTTCATCGTCGGCCCCGACGATCTCATGCGCTCAAACTCCCGAATGTTCATCGAGGATCCCAAGACCTACGAGCGTGACGTCGTCGAGGCGGGCACACCGCCCGACGTGGCGCAGGATTCGATCCGGCAACACGGCACCACGCTGGTGCAGCCCGTCGCCACGGAGGCGACCAAACTGGCCCAACAGGGTCAACGCGGCACGCTGATAGCCCCCGACTACCTCGGCCACGAGACGCTGCAGGCCTACGCGCCCGCCGACATTCCCGGGCTGCGGTGGGCGGTCGTCGCAAAGATCGACACCGCGGAGGCGTTCGCGCCGGTGTCGGCGTTCACCAGGAAGCTGGTGCTGTCCACGGTGGCCATCATCTTCGTGGTCTGCATCGCCGCAATGCTGCTGGCCCGGCTGTTCGTGCGGCCCATCCGCCGACTGGAGAGCGGCGCGCAACAAATCAGTTCCGGCGACTACGGGACCACGATCCCCGTGGTGTCGCGCGACGAATTCGGCGACCTGACAGTCGCTTTCAACGACATGAGCCGAAACTTGGCCATCAAGGAAGATCTGCTCAACGAGCAGCGGCGGGAGAACGACCGCCTGCTGCTGTCCCTGATGCCCGAACAGGTGGCGGCCCGTTACCGCGACGGCGAGGAGACCATCTCCCAGGACCACCAGGACGTCACGGTGATCTTCGCCGACATCGTCGGTCTCGACGAACTGTCGGCCGGCCTGACCTCCGAGGAGTCGCTGGCCATCGTCAACAAACTGGTGCGCCAGTTCGACGCCGCGGCCGACGGCCTCGGCATCGAACGGGTTCGCTCGCTGCGCAACGGATACCTGGCGAGCTGCGGGCTCAACGTGCCGCGCATCGACAACGTCCGGCGCACGGTGGACTTCGCCGTCGAGATGAACCGCATCGTCGACCGGTTCAACACCGAGGGCCACCACACCCTGAAGCTGCGGGCCGGCATCGACACCGGCAAGGTGAGCAGCGGGTTGGTTGGCCGGTCCAGCCTCGCCTACGACATGTGGGGCTCGGCGGTCGACCTGGCCTATCAGGTGCAGAGCGGCTCACCCCAGCCCGGCGTCTACGTGACGGCGGACGTGTACGACGCGATGCGCGACACCCGCCAGTTCACCCCCGCGGGTGAGGTCACGGTAGGCAACGTGACACAACCCATTTGGCGACTCGGGGAGCGTCAGTCATGACACGGATCGTCGACTCGTCCTGGTTCTACTGGGCGGTCGGCGTCGCGATCGGGCTGCCGATCGGATTGGTGGCGCTCACCGAGCTTCGGGTCGCGCTGACCCGCCGCAACAGCGGGCTCGCCCGCCCCGTCGGGTTGGTGCGCAACTACATCCTGCCGCTGGCCGCGCTGCTCCTGCTGTTGGTCAAGGCCACCGAAGTGCCCGCAGAGGCGACGCCGGTGCGCATCATCTCCACCGTGCTTGGCTTCGTCCTGCTGATTCTGATGTTGTCGGGCTTGAACGCCACGCTGTTCCAGGGTGCGCCGGAAGGGTCGTGGCGCAAGCGAATCCCGTCGATCTTCCTGGACGTGGCCCGCTTCGTGGTGATCGCCGTCGGACTCGCGGTGATCTTCTCCTACATCTGGGGCGCAAACGTCGGCGGCCTCTTCACCGCGCTCGGCATCACGTCGATCGTGCTTGGCCTGACGCTGCAGAACTCGGTCGGTCAGATCATCTCTGGTCTGCTGCTGCTCTTCGAGCAGCCCTTCCGGCTTGGTGACTGGGTCGACGTCACCTCGGCCAGGGGCCGTGTCGTCGAAGTCAACTGGCGCGCAACGCACATCGACACCGGCAGCGGTCTGCACATCATCCCGAACTCCGTGCTGGCCGCGGCCTCCTTCGCCAACCTGAGCCGACCGCCCGGCGACCACTCCATTTCGGTGACGACGACGTTCTCCCCCAACGATCCGCCCGACGACGTGTGCGCGATGCTGACCCGCGTCGCCAGCGGGCTGCCGCATCTTCGTGGCGAGGCCGTGCCGACGACCGTCACCAGCGGGTCGGGTGAATACACGACGGCGATCCCGTTGCGATCCCCCGCCGACGACTCCGCCACTCGGGCAACGTTCTTGCGGTGGGTTTGGTACGCCTCCCGGCGGGCGGGTTTGCGCCTCGACGACGTCGATGACGACTTCGCGAGCGAGGATCGCATGGAGAGCTCCATGCGGATCGTGGCGCCGACGTTGCGCCTCAACGACTCCGACAAGCAGGCGTTGATTCCGAGCCTTCGGCTCACCAGGTATGGCGCAGACGAGGCCATCCAAACCCCAGGTTTGGTACCGAAGCGGATGACCTTCATCGTGAGTGGCCGGGTGCGTCTGATCGCCCGCGGCGAGGACGGCGTGCTGGTCCCCGTCCGGACCCTGGAGGAAGGCGACTTCCTCGGTTCCAGCACGTTGACCAGGGAGCCCGTCACCGGCGGCGCGTATGCCCTCGGAGAGGTCACCGTGCTGCAGATCGAGCGCGCCGACGTCGAAGAACTGGTGGCGCGAAAGCCGTTGCTGCTGCAGGAGATCGGCCGCACCATCGAGGAACGCAACGCAGACGTGCGGCGAGCGCTCGCGGCGGCCACCCTGAGCTGACCGGTTCCTGCACCGGTCGCAGAGTTTGCTGACAGGCGACGGCGTAGTGCCGTTGGCTGGTTGACCACCCGCGGGTGGCACCCCACCAGCCTGTCGGCGGTTTCTGCTCGCCCTCGCGCCGTGCGGGACTGCACCGCTTCGTTCGTGCAGTTCAGGGTCCGGATGTCGCACTGGCGCCGTGCCCACCGCGTCGCACCGCGGCATCACCGCTGACCACATTGATCACTCCATTCACACAGGTCACATGCTGGAATGACGACGCGCGTCCGGCGAAGGTCTCTTCGTCGAGTCGGAATCGTTAGCCAACCGCGACGTGCGTTGTCGGTGTCGAGAGCCGGATCGAACCACAACCGCGTGATTCACTAACGCTCGAAGAGCAACGGCGATTGCTCGAAGACATGGGATGCAAAGAGAGAGGCGGTCTGTTGCCGTTATGAAGTTCGACAGAATGATTCGTGGTACGTGGTTACGCCGGTTGGCCGTTGGACTGATGGCAGCGGTGACCTTGCCCGGGCTGATCGGCTTCGTCGGTAATTCGGCGACGGCTGGCGCGTTCTCTCGGCCGGGCCTGCCGGTCGAATACCTGATGGTGCACTCGGCGGCGATGAACCGGGACATCAAGGTTCAGTTCCAGGGCGGTGGGCCGCACGCGATCTATCTGCTCGACGGTCTGCGTGCGCAGGACGACTTCAGCGGGTGGGACATCAACACGCCCGCGTTCGAGTGGACGTACGGTTCCGGCCTGTCGACGGTCATGCCCGTGGGCGGTCAGTCGAGCTTCTACACCGACTGGTACCAGCCGTCGCAGGGCAACGGGCAGGACTACACCTACAAGTGGGAGACGTTCCTCAACCAGGAACTGCCCGCCTACCTGGAAGCCAATTACGGTGTGTCGCAGACCGGTAACGCGGTCGTCGGCCTGTCGATGGCCGGTGGCAGCGCACTGACCTACGCCATCTACCACCCGCAGAACTGGATCTACGCCTCGTCGCTGTCGGGCTTCCTCAACCCCTCCGAGGGCTGGTGGCCGATGCTGATCGGGCTCGCGATGAACGACGCGGGCGGCTACAACGCCGAGAGCATGTGGGGCCCGTCGAGTGACCCGGCCTGGAAGCGCAACGATCCGATGGTCAACATCAACCAGCTCGTCGCCAACAACACCAGGATCTGGATCTACTGCGGCACCGGTACGCCGTCGGATCTGGATTCGGGCACCGATGGTGGCAACCTGATGTCGGCTCAGTTCCTCGAGGGCTTCACGCTGCGCACCAACCAGGCCTTCCGCGACAACTACATCGCCGCGGGTGGCACCAACGGTGTGTTCAACTTCCCGGCCACCGGTACCCACAGCTGGGGCTACTGGGGTCAGCAGCTGCAGCAGATGATCCCCGACGTCCAGCGGACGCTGGGAGCTCAGGCCACCGCGTAACGGAGCCTGTCGCACAGAAGAACCAAGGGAACCTGCCGTCACCCCCGGACGGCAGGTTCCCTTCTTCGTTCACAATCGGGTGCACTGTCCGATGTCCGCCTCGAACTCGGCGAGCATCGCATCGGTCAACGTCGGTCTGGTGTCGGCGATCGCGGCCAAGTAGTCCTCGGTGTGGGCCGGCTCGCCGCGGCGGAACTCGATCTCGCGCTCGAACGCCGACTGCGAGCCCTTACGGGCGGCAAATTCGATGTCCGCAGGCGTGAACATCGCGCTCGCGGAGGCCAAGTGGGCGACGTCGACAGAATCCGACGGCGCCAGGTATCGAGCCCAGATCGCGGCCCGGGCCGTCGCGTCGGGCGGGCCAATGGGGATGACGTAATCGAACCGCCCGGGCCGCAGAATCGCCGAGTCGAGCGAGCGCACCGAGTTCGTGGCGCAGACCAGCAATCGGTCGCCGTGCTGCCGGAAGGCCGGAATCAGCTTGAGGAGCTCGTTGGTGACCCCGTGGGCCGGGTCGGTGGGGACGCCCGATCGTGATCCGGCGATCTCCTCCACCTCGTCGATGAACACCAACACCGAGTCGAGATCCGCAAGTGTGGCGAAGGCGTCGCGTAGCGCCCCTGCCATCGCGACGCCCGGCGTGGCGAGCCGCGACGGGAAGAGTTCGACGAACGGCCAGCCGAGTCGGCCGGCGACGGCCTTGGCAAAGGTGGTCTTGCCCGTGCCGGGCGGCCCGAAGAGGATCACAGCCTTGGGTGGAGTCACCGCGTATTCCGCTGCCGCACTTGGTTCGACGAGCGGCAGCACGATGCGTCGCTCGATGACGAGCTTCTCGGCTTCCATCCCGGCCATGGCGTGCCAATGGCCGCGTGGGATGACCTGGGCTCCCACCGCGGACAGCAGACCCGCATCCGAGGAACCGGGATGGTCGATCTTCTCGAAGTAGCTCAGCCCGGTGCGTTCCTCGTAGCCCGCACTCAGCAGCGCCTTCGTTCCTGCCGCCTTCGGCGGCAACATTGCCGTGATGCGCCGTGCACCCGCGACTCGCAGGCGCTGCTCCAGTTCGTTCAGCAGGGCACTCCCGAGCCCCCGGTCTCGCCACCGACTGGCCAACGCCACCATCGTGATCCAGGCCCGATCGCCGTGGACCAGTCCTCCGGCGATGCCGACCGGTTGGTCACCAACGACGGCGACGACGCACGGTTGGCCGCCTCGCGCATTGGTTACCACTTCGGATACGCCGTACGCGGGCAACGGTTCACCGGGGAGCCGGTTCTGCTCCCAGATCGAGATGAGCTCGTCGAGGTCGTCGTCGTGGAAGTCACGCAGCCGCCAGGGGTTCATCGGTCATTCGTAGCGGTACGACTCGTCGACGCCATCACCCATTTGGGGGGTTGGGTCGGGTAGACGCCTCGCGACGACGCCTACCAACGAACACCGCCACCATCCCGCCCGCAGCCGCAAGAGTCGCTCCTCGACGGGCTTTCAGCGACTCTTGCGGCTGGTCGCCGGGTATCTCAATCGAAGAACATGAAGGCCCGCGGCGACGAGAAGTTGCCGTAGGAATTCGGTGAGGAGACCGTCGGCGGGTGCACCACGATTGCGTTGTGCCCCTGCTTGTCCGTCATCGTGGTCCGACCGTTGTCGACGGTGGTGCTGGGATTCGAGGCGCCGGCGATCGGGGCCATGGCGAAGGCCGCGGCGGCGAGTCCGGTCATGACACCCGTTGCCAAGTAACGTAACTTCATCTTGTACTCCATTCTCAATGTGTCGCTTCGTGAAGCGATTTCGTCTTACAAGTACCAATCTACCTACGCAAGAGCGGGTTTCATCGTCCCGGACCGGCTTCATGCCAAACGCAAACATATGCGTCAGATATGTGATTCACGGAACTATCACCGGCATCGATCGTCAGTTGGCTGCGTTAATCCGTTGTAGTACAACATTTTTCAGCTACCCGAACGACTGGCGCCACGCACCGCCCGCCCGACCGGCCGCCGTACGCTGGGTTCCGAGTATTTGTGAATACGACACCTGGACAAGGGAGTTCAATGACGACCGTAGGAACCACCGCCGCCACCATCAGCCTGATGACGATCGTCGGACTCGGCCTCGCCGCACCGGCATCGGCCGCGGACACCAAGACCCGCTCACCCGCCGACGTGATCGCTCAGCTGGAAGACCAGGGCCACCACGTTCAACTCAACGGATCGTCGAATGTTCCGCTGTCGCAGTGCAAGCTCACCGGCGTGCACGGCCTGAACGACTCGAATCTCGACACCTCGGGCAACCGGATCGACTCCGACCTGTACACCACGGTGTACGTCGACGTCGTCTGCAACGACGTCTGACGGCGCCCTACCCCTCGGCGGGCGGCAGCAGGACGCGAAACTCCGTGCTGCCGTCGCCGGAGCGGGCCGACACGGTCCCGCCGTGAGCCTCGGTGATGGATGCGACGATCGACAGCCCAAGACCGGTGGACTCGGGCTGGTCCGCACGGGCCTTGCTGCCCCGGACGAACCGGCCGAACAACTCGGGCACCAGCTTGGGGTCGATTCCCGGCCCGTCGTCGGTGACCGTCAACTCCACCTTCGGACCGGAGTCGTCGGTGATCATTCGCAAAGCCGTCGTCACGGTGATTCCCGGCGGATTGTGGTGGCGCGCATTGGCCAGCAGATTGCTGAGCACCTGATGCAACCGGGCGCGGTCGCCCATCACCCAGATGGGTTCGTCGGGCAAGTCGGCCAGCCAGCGGTGGTCGGGTGAGGACACCGCGGCGTCGTTGACGGCGTCGACCACCAGGCTTGTCAGATCCATCCGCCGGATCTCGAGCCCCTGGCGCTCGTCGAGTCGCGACAGCAAGAGCATGTCGCCGACGAGTGCGGTCATGCGCCGCGACTCCGACTCGATGCGCGCCAGCGCGTATTCGGTCGTCGGTGGCAGGGCTGCGCTCTCCTGCCGGGTCAGCTGGGCGTATCCCTGGATCGCCGCGAGCGGCGTGCGCAGCTCGTGACTGGCGTCGGTAAGGAACCGGCGCATCCTCCGATCCGAGGTCGCCCTGGCGGCAAACGCCGAATCGACGTTGGCCAACAAGCGATTCAGCGTCTCCCCCACGATGCCCACCTCGTTGTCGGGGTCACTGTCGGCCTGGCGTACCCGTGCGGTGATGCGGTGATCGTCGTCGGCAAGCGGCATCTTGGCAGCCCGCGCCGCGGTGGCCGCCACCCGGCGTAGCGGGCGCAGGGCCCACCGCACCACGAGGACGGTTCCGAGTCCCGCCAGCAGGGCGGCCGCAATGGTGGATGCCACCACGGTGACGGTCCTGGCGGCCACCACCCGGTTGGCGGCCTCCATCGAGACGGCCGAGACGAGCCGTTGCCCGGAGTCGAGTTCGCTGCTGATCATGCGGTAGCTGCCGAGTCCGTCGAGCTTGATCGTCTGCGGTTCGTCCTCGCGCCAGCTCGCCGCTTCGATCGGTCCGAGCGCCGCCGCGGGGGCGGGCTCGGTGTCCTCGTCGGAGAAGACCGCCGAGTTGACCACCGAATTCCCTTGCAGCACTGCGATGAGCGTGCCCGGCGCCTGTCCGGTGAAGTCGGTCAACGGATCGTCGTCGTCGGTCGAGGGGAGGGCCCGATACTTCTCGAAGGAATGCTCGAAGGCGGCCAACGAGTGCGTCACCTCGGCGTCGCTCATGGTCGTCACGTAGGTGTGAAGGCTGTAGACCGACAGCGCGCCACCGCCGAGGGTCACCACGGTCACCAGGGCGGCGACCCCGTACACGAGCTGTTTGCTCAAGGTCCGGGGCCGCCACCACGGCGACCGGGACGCCCGCCTCACTGCGGCGGCCGAAGTTGGTATCCCACACCACGAATCGTGTGAATCAGGGGTTCGCGCCCCGGGTCGAGCTTCTTCCTCAAGTAGGAGACGTAGAGGTCGACGATGCTGGTGCGGCCACCGAACGAGTAGTTCCACACGTGCTCGAGAATCTGCTCCCTGGTCAGCGCGCGCCGTGGGTTGCGCATCAGGTATCGCAGCAAGTCGAACTCCGTCGTCGTCAACTCGATGCGCTCACCGCCACGCGTCACCTCGCGGCTCGCCACGTCGAGGGTGAGGTCGGCGACGCGCAACGTCTCCTCGGCGGGTTGATCGTCGGCAGGCGGTGTGGCGTCTGCGCCACGTTTGAGCAGGCCACGCAACCGCAGCACCAGTTCCTGCAGGTCGAATGGCTTCGTCAAGTAGTCGTCGGCACCAGCGGTGAGACCCGTGACGCGGTCGGTGACCGAGTCCCGCGCCGTCAGGAACAGCACCGGCGTGTACGTCCCGGCAGCACGGATTCGCTGCAGGATCCGCAGCCCGTCGACGTCGGGAAGCATGATGTCCAGCACCAGGATGTCGGGGTCGGTGGAGGCGAACTTGGTGAGCGCTTCGCGTCCGTCGTGGGCCACGTCGACGTTCCATCCCTCGTACTTCAACGCCATCGTGACGAGGTTCGTCAGTGCCCGCTCGTCGTCGATCAACAGCACCTGGATCGGTGACCCATCCGGCCGCCGGATCGGTGGAAGCTGGCCGAGAATCGCCGTCCGGGGTTGTGCAGGTGCGGGGTGAACCGACGTCGTCGTCATGCCTTCGAGTGTTACCGGCAGGTGGCGAACTGTCACTGTACTCACAGGCTTTTCTCATGTTGCCCGACGCGGCCGAACCGTCGGGTGTCGTCCACGTGGTCACCGAAAGGCGTTGTCATGACTTGTCTTTTCCCAACCGTCGCGGCCGCGAATCAGAGAAGTTCTCGCGGAGCGGTGTGACGGTGCCAACAACTGCTGGCGTCAAGATTTGCATCTTCTATGTGTCGCCCCGGCGTGCTTGACCGTGTCGTCGATCGATAAATACTCTGGCACTTGTGAATTGAGTAGCGGTTCACCTAATTCATTGTCAGAGAATCGTTTTCATTCTCTTCACCGTCAGGAGCAGGTCATTCTCAAGAGCTCGGGGAGTTCGGTCTCCCAACGAATCGCACCCATTCTCCGTTACGACCTGCCCGCCTCACTCGTGGTCTTCCTGGTAGCCCTTCCGCTGTCCCTGGGAATCGCCATCGCCTCGGGCGCACCCGCACTGGCCGGCCTCATCGCCGCGGTGGTGGGTGGCGTCGTCGCGGGTGCCGTCGGCGGATCGCCGTTGCAGGTCAGCGGACCGGCGGCGGGTCTCACCGTCGTGGTCGCCGGCCTGATCGGGCAGTTCGGCTGGAAGGTCACCTGCGCGATCACGGTCGCCGCCGGCGTCCTGCAGGTGCTCTTCGGATTGAGCAAGGTGGCCAGGGCGGCGCTGGCGATTTCACCGGTAGTGGTTCACGCGATGCTCGCAGGCATCGGACTCACGATCGCATTGCAACAAGTCCACGTATTGCTGGGCGGCGAATCGCAGAGTTCTGCTTGGCGCAACGTAACGGAACTGCCAGAACAGGTGCTCGGCGCACACGGCCCGGGGGTCGTCCTCGGTGTGCTCGTCATCGCCATTCTGGTCGGGTGGCGATGGGTGCCGGGACGGCTCGGCAAGGTGCCGGGCCCGCTGGTCGCCATCGTGACGGCGACGGCGGCGGCGATGGTGTTCGGCGTCGACGTGGACCGCGTCGAATTGAACGGTTCACTGCTGGACGCGATCGCGCTGCCGAGTCTTCCCGAGGGAAACTGGGGCGCCTTCGCCACCGGTGTCCTCACCGTCGCCCTGATCGCGAGCGTGGAGAGCTTGCTGTCCGCGGTGTCGGTCGACCGGATGCAGAACGGTCCGCGCACCAACTTCGACCGCGAGCTCATCGGTCAGGGCACGGCCAACATCGCGTCGGGAACCCTTGGCGGCCTTCCCGTCACGGGCGTCATCGTGCGGAGTTCGACGAACGTGCAGGCCGGTGCGCGCACTCGCGCCTCGGCCATGATGCACGGCGTCTGGGTCCTGGTGTTCGCCCTTCCGTTCGCCGGGTTCGCCGAACAGATCCCCATGGCGGCGCTCGCTGGACTGTTGATCGTGATCGGCATTCAATTGGTCAAGCGCGTCCACATCGAAACTGCCCGCCGCACAGGGGATATCGCGGTGTACGCCGTCACGATCGTCGGCGTGGTGTTCCTGAACCTTCTCGAGGGCGTCCTGATCGGCCTCGCCCTGTCGATCGCCCTGACGGTGTGGCGGGTGGTGCGCACCAGGATCGTCGCGGAGTCCGTCGACGGCGACGGCACCTGGCGCATCGTCATCGAGGGTTCCTGCAGCTTCCTGTCGCTACCGCAGCTGACCGGTGTGCTGGCGTCGGTGCCGCCGGGAACCAAGGCCACCCTCGACCTGTCGGTGGACTTCATCGACCATGCGGCACACGAGGCGATCGGCGACTGGCGCCGTCAGCACTGCGCCGCAGGCGGCACGGTGGAGATCCGCGAGCTGGGTTCGGTCGAGATGGACAGCGCGCTCGACGGACCGCCGGTCCGCGACATTGCGCGGGCCGCAGCGCCGTCGACCAGCTGACCGTTCCTCACAACGGATGGTCAGGCGCCCTGGCTAGAGTGACCGTGGTGACAGAGCCGGCTTCCGCCCAGCGCCGTTCGATGCGTCCGCTGTTCCAGACGATCCTGCTCGACGTGGCACCTCCCCTGGTTGCCTACTACGGGCTGCGGGCGGTGGGCGTCTCCGAGTACGTCGCCTTGCTGTCGGCCACCGTGCTGTCGGGGGTGCGGGTCGTCTACGGCGTGGTGAAGAGTCGACGACTCGACCCCTTCGCCGTCTACCTCCTGCTGACGTTCGGGCTCAGTCTGGCCGTCGGCCTGGCCACCACCGATCCCAAGCTGATCCTGATCGGCAACACGCTCGTCAACGGCATCGGCGGCCTGCTCTTCCTCGGCAGCTGCGTCGTCGGCACCCCACTGACCCAGGTGGTCGGTGAACGGTTCCGGCCCGCCGGCGAGGCCGACCCGACCCCGGACGAGGCCCGGCGGATCCGTCGCATTCACGTTCGGCTCTCGGCGATGTGGGGCGTCGGCCTGCTGGTCGAGGTGGCGATTCGCCTCGTGGTCATAGCCCACCTGTCGGTCGACGCCGCCAACGGCGTGAACTCGGCGGTCACGCTGCCGGTCATCGGTGTGCTCGTGTTGGCGACGGTCGTGGTCAGCCGCCGGGCGGCCGCCGCCGCCGAGGCACCCGCCTAGCCCAAGGGAACAAACCGACCCCACCCAAGGTTGAGCGCATCAGGCTGAACTTTGAAGGAGTCTGATGTCTGAAAACATCGCAGTGCCCGTGCTCTTCGTCAGCGAGCCGATCGTGCTGCCAGGAATGGTCGTCCCCATCGAACTGGATGACGCGGCACGTGCCGCGGTCGACGCCGCACAGGCGAGCGAAAGCGGCAAGCTGCTGATCGCACCCCGGCTCGAGGACCGCTACCCCACCTACGGCGTGATCGCCTCGATCGTGCAGGTGGGTCGCGTGCCCGGTGGCGGTGCCGCCGCCGTCGTCCGCGGTGAAAAGCGCGCCCACATCGGCTCCGGCACCACCGGACCCGGCGCGGCGCTGTGGGTCGAGGTCACCGAGGCCGCCGACGCCGAACCGAGCGACGACACCAAGGCGCTTGGCGCCGAGTACAAGAAGCTGCTGCTGGCCATGTTGCAGCGCCGCGAGGCGTGGCAGATCGTCGACGTGGTCAACAAGATCAGCGACCCGTCGGCGTTGGCGGACACCGCCGGCTACGCGTCGTACCTGACCGACGTGCAGAAGCGGCAGCTGTTGGAGACCGAGGACGTGGCCGAGCGGCTTCGCAGCCTCATTGACTGGACCGGCGAACACCTCGCCGAAGTCGAGGTCAACGACAAGATCGCCGACGACGTCCGCAGCGGCATGGAGAAGACGCAGAAGGAGTTCCTGCTGCGTCAGCAGCTGGCGGCGATCCGCAAGGAGCTCGGCGAAGGCGAGCCGGAGGGGTCCGATGACTATCGGGCCAAGGTCGAGGCCGCCGATCTGCCCGAGAAGGTGCGCGAGGCGGCGCTGCGCGAGGTCGGCAAGCTGGAACGCTCCAGTGAGCAGAGCCCCGAGGGCGGCTGGATCCGGACCTGGTTGGACACCGTGCTCGACCTGCCGTGGAACGTGACGACCGAGGACTCGACCGACTTGAAGTCGGCGCGGGAGATCTTGGACGCCGACCACCACGGGCTGGACGACGTCAAGGACCGCATCGTCGAGTACCTGGCCGTGCGAGCCCGTCGGACGCAGCGTGGGCTGCAGGTCGTCGGGGGCCGTGGCTCCGGTGCCGTGATGGTGCTGGCGGGTCCTCCCGGTGTCGGCAAGACGTCACTGGGTGAATCGGTGGCACGGGCGTTGGGCCGCAAGTTCGTTCGCGTCGCCCTTGGTGGCGTGCGCGACGAGGCCGAGATCCGTGGCCACCGGCGTACCTACGTCGGCGCGCTGCCGGGCCGGCTGGTCCGGGCCATCGGCGAGGCGGGTTCGATGAACCCCGTCGTGCTGCTCGACGAGATCGACAAGGTGGGTTCGGACTACCGAGGCGATCCCTCGGCCGCCCTGCTGGAGGTCTTGGATCCAGCGCAGAACCACACGTTCCGCGACCACTACCTGGATCTCGACCTGGACCTGTCCGACGTCGTGTTCCTGGCGACGGCCAACGTGATCGAGAACATCCCGTCGGCCCTGTTGGACCGGATGGAGCTGGTGCAGATCGACGGCTACACCGAGGACGACAAGGTCGCCATTGCCCGCGACTTCCTGCTGCCACGGCAGCGGGACCGTGCGGCGCTGACGTCCGAGGAGGTGTCGGTGACCGACGAGGCGCTGCGCAAGATCGCCGCGGACTACACCCGCGAACCCGGGATGCGTCAGTTCGAGCGGCTGCTCGCCAAGGCGCTGCGCAAGGCCACCACCAAGCTGGCCGGCGATGTCGAGTCGCTAGTGATCGACGAGCCGGATCTGGTTGGCTACCTTGGCCGTCCGCGCTTCACCCCGGAATCCGAGGAGCGCACCGCGGTGCCCGGCGTGGCGACCGGCCTGGCCGTCACCGGTCTCGGTGGCGACGTGCTGTTCATCGAGGCGAACTCGAACTCCGGCGACGCCGGTCTGCAGTTGACCGGTCAGCTGGGTGACGTGATGAAGGAATCGGCGCAGATCGCGCTGTCCTACGTCAAGGCGCATGCCGAGCAGTTGGGCGTCGACCGGGCGGAGCTGGATCGCCAGATCCACGTCCACTTCCCGGCGGGCGCGGTGCCGAAGGACGGTCCGTCGGCGGGCGTCACGATGGTCACGGCGCTGGTGTCGATGGCCACCGGCCGCAAGGTTCGCGGTGACGTCGGCATGACGGGTGAGGTCACGCTGAACGGTCGGGTGCTCCCGATCGGCGGGGTGAAGCAGAAGTTGCTCGCCGCGCAGCGCAACGGCCTGAAGACGGTGTTCATCCCGGCTCGCAACGAGCCAGATCTGGACGACGTCCCAGCCGAAGTGCTTGCGGCGCTGGACGTCAGGCCGATGACCGACGTCGCCGACATCGTCGCGCAGGCGTTGGAACCGGTGACGGCGGCGGCTACCCAGGCCGCCTAAGTCCCGCGAGATCTGCGCCAGGGCTGCGATCACTCACGATTCGCAGCCCTGGTGCAGAATTCGACGTAAAGGAGCACCATGCCCAGACGCGGAGAACCGTTGCGCAAGCTCGGGTTCCTGACCATCGGTCGATTCGACGACGCAAACCCCGGCCCGGGAATCGAAGAGACTCTCCAGGTCATCGAACGCGCCGAGGCCCTGGGCTTCGACAGCGTCTGGCTGCGTGACCGCCACCTCCAACCCGGCATCTCGAGCCCGGTGGCGATCATGGCCGCCGCCAGTCAGCGCACGTCGCGCATCGAGCTCGGCACCGCCGTCATCCCCCTGGGCTTGGAGAACCCCTTCCGCCTGGCCGAGGATCTGGCCACCGTCGACGTCATGTCCGGCGGACGCGTCAACCCGGGTGTCTCCGTGGGCACGCCGATGATGTACGACCATTACAAGGCGGCGCTCTACCCCGACACCCACGACCTCGAGGACTTCTCCAAGGAGCGGGTGCTGCGGCTGTTGCGCGCGCTGCGCGGTGAGCCGGTCAGCGACTTCGAGGGCGTCGTCGGCATCGAACGCTTCACCCGTCGCGTCCAGCCGCACTCCCCCGGCCTCGCCGACCGGGTCTGGTACGGCGGCGGACTCGAATCCGCGAAATGGGCTGGCGCACAGGGTGTCAACTACCTGACGAGCTCGGTGGTCAGCGCCGGAGACACTCCGGAAGGCACGGGGTCCCCCGACTTCGCCACCATCCAAGGCCAGCAGATCGACGCCTATCGGGAAAGCCACCCGAGGCCCGAAAGGGCACGCGTGTCACAGGGTTTGGTGGTCATTCCCACCGACTCCGCGACCGACGACCAGATCCGACGCTACCGCGAGTACGCGGCCAGCCGGTTCGAGCGCACCAAGGCTCCGCAGGGACCCAAGGGCATGCTGTTCTCCCCCGACTACGTCGGCACGTCCGACGAACTGGCCGACCAGCTGTTCGAACACGCCGGGTTCCAGCGCGCCAACGAAATTGCCTTCGCGCTGCCGTTCTCCTTCGAGGAGGCCGACTACCGCCAGATCATCGACGACCTGGCGGAGAACCTCGGGCCACGGCTGGGCTGGACGCCCGCGACGTGAGAACCTCGACACGTGCCCTACGACGAGGATTTGGCCCACCGCGTCCGTGAGCTGCTCAGTGAGACTGCCGGCGTCGACGAGAAGCGGATGTTCGGCGGCCTGGCGTTCATGGTCGGCGGCAACATGGCCGTGTGCGTCAGCGGCCAGGGCGGCCTGATGGTTCGCGTCCCCGCCGACGAGACCGACGCGCTGCTCGCACGCGCGCACGTCGAGCCGATGGTGATGGCAGGGCGCCAGACGCGCGGCTGGATCCGCGTGGGCACCGCCGGTGTGGCGACCAAACGGCAACTGCGCACGTGGGTCGACAAGGGCGCCCGCTACGCCGAAGGACTTCCCGCGAAGTAGCGGTTTGCCGCCATCGTCGTCGGGTATGCCCGCGCCATGGCGCAGAACGACTCTCGCCGCGGCGACATCGCCAAGCGGCTGCTGAGGGAGGCGGGCACCACCTACGCCCGCGAGGCAGGCATCACGCTCAAGGACACCCCGATGCCGCTGTTCGAACTGCTCGTCCTTTGCATGCTTGCCAGCAAGCCCGTCGACGCGGGCATTGCCGTCGCCGCCGCACGCGAG
Organism: Mycobacterium sp. AT1; assembly: GCF_002043095.1. Taxonomy (GTDB): domain Bacteria; phylum Actinomycetota; class Actinomycetes; order Mycobacteriales; family Mycobacteriaceae; genus Mycobacterium. The sequence goes on from NZ_MVOC01000009.1 coordinate 114,268, forward strand.
GTGTTCCACGTCGGCCTGCGCACACCCGAGGCCGTCCGCGACGCCGACCGCACGACCATGATCGACGCCTTCGGACGCGCGGCATACGCCCGCTACGACGAGAGTTCGGCGACTCGGCTCACGGAGATGGCCCGGACCGTCGGTGACGAGTACGGCGACGACCTGCGCAAGCTCGCCGACGCCGCCGACGGTGATGCAGCCGCCGCGGCCACGCTGCTGCAGCGATTCAAGGGCATCGGGGCGACCGGGTCCGACATCTTCCTTCGCGAGGTACAGGACACCTGGACGTGGGTGCGGCCGTTCTACGACGAGCGGGCGCGCGGTGCCGCCGAACAGCTTGGGCTGCCCACCGACCCGCTGGAGCTGAGCGCACTCGCCGCAGGCCGCGACGCCGAGTTCGCCGCGGCGCTGGTGCGGGCGTCGCTGTCCGACGACCTGCGCGCCGCCGTCGTCTGACGACTACGCGGCACCTAGGACAGAATGGGTGCGATACGACGACGGTGCAGGAGGTCGGGTGAGTTCAGCGGCATGCGGGCAACCGCTGTCGTCGACGCACCTTCCCGGTGGCCGGGTCGTCCGGCTGGCGGGCGTCACCGCGGAGCAGCTCGCGGTCAGTCTCGACCCGCTGCCCGACGGTTCGCCCGTGGTGATCCGTCACCGGCTCCTGACCGAGGTGTCGTCGGCCCAAGACGTAGTGGAGGACGTTCTCGGCCAACTCGAGTCCATCGCAATCGAGCTCTTTCCGGCCTGGTTGCCGGACGCCGGAGCCATCGACACCGCCAGCGACTTCGACCGTCGCGTGGTGCGGGAGGTCGCGCATCGGTATGCCGCCGACACCGCCCACTTCGGACCGTTCCTCGCCGACCTTGCCGAGGCGGCACTTGATGGCACGCCCACCGAGCGGCGCTTCGATCTCGACATCCGCGCCCGTGGGCTGACCAGGGCGATCACCGAGAGCTATGGCCGAGACGGCATCTCGCTACTGATTGGCGAGAACGGACCACACACCGACGGCGCTCAGCGGCGCGCTGCACTGGCCTTCGACTGGCTGGCCGACCACGGTGTCGGAACGTGGCTAGCCGCTGGCGTCCTGCCGCTCGTCGACCGCTATCCAACCTGGCAGCTGGCCGTCCCTGGGTATCTCGACGCCCTGTCGCGCGACGCCCCCGACGCGCCGCCGCCCGTCGACTATCCGGCGCTGGCGGGACTGCCGCATCCGGCCAGTGCGGCCGAGCAAGCCCTCGAGCGTCGTCTCGCCCGGTGCGCCTGGGCAGTCGGACGAACCTGGAATCAGCAGTACAGCGGCGGTTCGCTGGTGCCGCCCATCCGGGTGGATCTGATGTGGCCGGCCGAACGGTGCGTGGTGGAGATCGACGGACCGGACCACCGTGGCAGTCTCAAGTACGCAGCCGATCGACGGCGCGACAACGGCCTGACCCTCGACGGCTTCGCCGTGCTGCGATTCACCAACGAGGAGATCGACGACGATCCCTCTCGGGTTCTGGCCGTCATCGAAGGCCTGCTGTCGAAGAAGAGAACCAACGAAGGGAATCTGCCTTGAGCGTCGCCCCCGATGAACTCACCGGCACCGAGCAAGCCGTGCTGCTGGTTCTGATGGCCGAAGCGCGACCCGTCCGCAACCCCGAATTGCGCGATCTTGGGCCCGAACTGAAGAAGGGCGGTCGCGATCGCCTGCTCGAGAAGAAGCTGATCGAGGTCACGACGGAGAGTCGCGCCATGGCACTCGAGCTGACCGACAGTGGGTGGGCGACGTGCGCGGCCATCATCGGCGCCGCCGTTCCCGAGCGGCCGTCAGGTCAGGGTAGGGCGCTCTACACCGTCCTGCGCGCACTGCGACGCCACCTCGACCGTGAAGGCTTGGCTCCTGCCGACCTCTTCTTCGCACAGGATGACTCGGTCGACGTCGAAAGCCAGGTCCGGGCCGCGTACGTCAAACTCGCCGCTCGCGCCGGAGGCTGGGTGGACCTGGTGCGACTGCGCGCCGAACTGCCCGACGTGACCAAATCCGAGTTGGACGACGCGCTGACGCAGATGCAGCGCAAGCCGGGCGTCAGTCTCATTCCCGAGGAGAATCAGAAGACGTTGACCGACGAGGACCATGCGGCCGCCGTCGAGATCGGCAACCGGGCCAGGCACCTGATCGCGATCGAGTCGTGATGGATCCGCGGGAACGGGAAGCCCTCAAGTCCCTTCGTCTGTCGTTTGCGCCGTCGGCCGACGACCTGTGGAACGCACAGGGTGCGTTCCACGTGCCCGGCGTCCACGACAAGGCGCTCGAACAGGTGATGGACGCGTTCTCCGACGCCGACCGGCACCCAGAATCCAGCCCGCTGGGTGTGGTCGTGCGCGGCACCGCAGGCTCCGGCAAGACGCATCTGCTTGGCCAGGTCCGCGAGCGGGTGCAGGCCGGCGGCGGGTTCTTCTTCCTGTTGCAACTGCTCGATGCGACGAGCTTCTGGGAGTCGGCGCGGAGCAGCATTCTGGAGAGTCTCGGCCGGCCGGCACAGGACCGCGAAACTCAGCTCAAGCAACTCCTGTGGGAACTCGCATCGGTGGCTCACGTTTCCCGCGCTGATCGTCGGGCGGTGTCCGGTGAGGACGAACTCACCCCGGAGATCCTGACCGCCTTCGTCAACGCTCTCCACAAGGCGGCACCGCAGACGGTCCGCCAAACGCAGCACACCCTTCGCGCCCTCACCCTGCTCGGCGCCGATGATCTCGGTACCCAGGACATCGGGCAGGCGTACCTCAACTCCGCGGAGGACGTGGACGACACCGGTCGCAGGCACTGGGCGATCGGTGTGTCGACGTTGACGCCACAGGAGTGCGTGCGGGACATCTCGCGCTTGGTCGCGCTCGCCGGCCCGTCGGTGATGGCGATCGATCAGATCGACACCCTGCTGGCGCAGTCCGCCACGTCGACGGGGGGCCGCGACGACGGCACGACGGACAACCGCGACCTGGAGCACGTCGCGCACGGACTCATGTCGATCCGCGAGACGATGCGGCGCACCGCAGAGGTCGTGGCGTGCCTGCCGTCGGTGTGGGAGTCGATCCGATCGAGGGCGGCGGCGTCGGTGGCCGATCGATTCCGGGAAACCGCGCCCCTACACGAACTGCCGAGTGCCGACATCGGCCGGGCCATTCTCGAGCGCCGGTTCACCGCAAGCTACCGGGCCGTCGACTTCACACCCCGCTACCCGAGTTGGCCGATTCTGCCGTCGGCGTTCGACGACGCGCAGCAATACACCCCACGCCGACTGCTTCAGCGCGCCGACACCCATGTTCGCGCATGTCTCGATCGCGACGTGGTCGAGGAACTGGCCCACCTCAATGCATCCACCGACTCGGGGCAGCCCGCACCCGTCGACACACCGTTGGAAACGACCGATCTGGACCGCTTGTTCAACGACTTTCGCAGGCGAGCGGTCGGCGCGGCGGCTCTTGACCCCGAGGGCGAGGACATCACGGTGCCAGGCCTGCTGTCCGCCGCGTTGGACGCCTGGATCATCGAACGCGGCGACGCCGAGCAGACGTTCGCCCTCGACCCGCCTCCTGGCAAGCAGGTTCCGTTGCACGGCCGACTTCGGCAGCGCCTCGACGCAGTGACCGATGACGAACGGCACTGGGCGTTCCGGGCGATCGCGAGCGGCAACGCCATCGCAGTCCAGAATCGGATCAAGAACGCCTGTGTCGCAGCTGGTTTCGGCAGCAACGCAGACAAGCGCCAGTTGTTCCTGTTGCGGAACACCCCGTGGCCGGGTGGCGTGAAGACAGCTGAGGTGGTTGCCGCATTTGGGGAGTCCGGTGGTCGCACGCTCACGCTGTCGGATGACGATCTTCGTACCGCATCGGCGCTGCGCGATCTCATCGACGACAACCATCCCGACCTCGTCGGATGGTTGACGAGCCGTAGGCCCGCACATGGGCTGGGTTTCTTGCGAGAGGCGCTTGGCGACGAGGCTGGACCCGAGGCGGCCGAGATACCCACGCCGACAACGGTTTCCGAACCCGAGCCGATTCCAGAGCTGGAGCCAGAGCCGTGGGCGAAGCGGTTGAAGAAGGACGTCCCCCGCGAACAGGTCACCAGCACGGCGATTCCGCTCGGCGTCGACGACGCCACCGGGCAGCCGCTCAGCGTGGAGTTGCTTGCCCTGCGCAAGCACACCGCGATCTTCGCGGGGTCGGGATCGGGCAAGACGGTGTTGATCCGCCGACTCGTCGAGGAGTGCGCGCTGCGCGGGGTGTCGTCGATCGTGCTGGACCCCAACAACGACTTGGCGCGGCTCGGCGTGCCCTGGACGGAACACCCCAGCGGTTGGCGGGCGGCCGACTCGGCGTTGGCCGCGGACTACTTCGACAACACCGAGGTGGTCGTGTGGACGCCTCGCCGCTCAGCCGGACGGCCGCTGTCCTTTCAGCCCCTCCCGGACTTCGCCAGCGTCGTCGACGACCGCGACGAGTTCAACGAGGCAGTCGAATCTGCCTTCGCCGCAATGGAACCCCACGCTCACATCGCGGGCAAGACCCCCAAGGCCAACCAGTCGCGAGCGGTGCTTCGCGAGGCGCTGCAGTGGTACGGCCGGCGGTCGTCGCCCACGCTGACCGGGTTCCTGGGCGCACTCGCGGATCTGCCCGACGGCGTCAGCGTCATCGCGAATGCCCGTGACCGAGCGGCCGAGTTGAGTCAGAACCTGCGCGCCGCCATGGTCAACGACCCGATGTTCGGTGGCGACGGCGCCCCGGCCGACCCTGGATCGCTGTTGACGCCGTCGGATGGTTATCGCGCCAGGGTGTCGGTGATCAGCATGGTCGGACTCTCCGACGGGACGCAGCGCGAAGGGTTCGTGAACCAACTGCAGATGGCGTTGTTCGCGTGGATCAAGCGCAATCCGGCGGGTGATCGGCCACTCGGTGGTCTGCTGGTGATGGACGAGGCGCAGAACTTTGCGCCGTCGGGCCGCACCACGGTCGCGACGCGCAGCACGTTGGCGCTGTCGTCGCAGGCTCGCAAATACGGCTTGGGGTTGGTGTACGCCACCCAGGCCCCCCGCGGTCTCAACCCGAACATCCCCGGCAACGCGGCGACGCAACTGTTCGGACTGCTCAACGCGCCCGTCCAGATCGCCGTCGCCAAGGAGATGGCCCGGGTCAAGGGCGGCCTGGTGCCCGACATCAGCAGATTGCGGGCCGGAAACTTCTACGCTGCGCTCGAAGGCACTGCCTTTCAGAAGATCACGACGCCATGGTGTCTGTCGCAGCACCCACACAGTCCGCTCACCACCGAGGAGGTCCTCGAGTTGGCGCGCCGGCCGCTGGGGCCCAAGGGCTGATCTCGAGTGTGGGCCTCGCGCGCGAATTTTCGCGAATTCGCGTGCACGAGGCCCACGCTCGACGCGCGTGTAGCTCTAGCGCGCCGACACGACCACCTCGGGAACGTCCTCGGCCTCAACGGGTTCGGTCACGTCGCCGCGGAGCACGGCGCTCATGCGCTCGGAGTCCAGCTGGCCCTCCCAGCGCGCCACCACGATGGTCGCCACGCAGTTGCCGAGCAGGTTGACCGACACCCGCATCGAGTCCATGATCCGGTCGGCGCCCAGCAGCAGGGCGACCGCGGCCACCGGAATCGCTCCGTGCCCGATGGCGGCGACGGTCGCCGACAACGCCAGGAACGACGACCCTGGCACACCGGCCATGCCCTTGGAGGTCAGCATCAGCACCAGCACGGCGGTGATCTGCTCGCCGACGCTGAGGTCGACGCCGAGCGCCTGCGCCAGGAACAGTACGCAGATGGACAGGTACAGCGTGGCACCGTCGAGGTTGAACGAATAGCCCGTTGGAACCACCAAACCCGTTGTGGTCCTCGAGCATCCGGCGAAGATCAACTTGTCCATGATCCGTGGCAGCACCACTTCGGTGGAGGCCGTTCCCAGCGCGAGGAACAGCTCGTCCTTGATGTAGACCACGAAGCGCCACAGGTTGACGCCGGCGAGGAACCACACGATCACCCCGAGGACAAGGATGAACAGCGCCGCCCCGAGATAGCAGGCACCAATCAGCTTGGCGTAGCTGCCCAACGACGAGATGCCGTACTGGCCGATGATGTAGGCCATTGCGCCGAACGCGGCCAGCGGCGCCAGCTTCATGATCCATCCGATGATGGTGAACAGCAGGCTGCTGAGGTGCTCGATCAGCTCGAAGACCACCGGCGGACCGTGCTCACCGAACTTGGCCAGCGCCAACCCGAATAGCACCGCGAAGAAGAGGACCTGGAGCAGCTGATTCTCCGCGAAGGCCGAGAACACCGACGTCGGAATGATGTTCAGCAAGAACTCCACGGTGTGGGGCAGTTCCCCGCTGCCCGTCTTCTTGGCGACGGCGTCGGCCCCGGAGGCCAGCGTCTGAGGATCGATGTTGAAGCCCGCGCCGGGTTTGACGACGTTGGCGATCACCAGTCCGAACAGCAGCGCGAAGGTGGTGACGACCTCGAAGTAGATCAGGGCCTTCACGCCGATGCGGCCCACCGACTTGAGATCGCCGACGTGGGCGATCCCGATCACCACGGTGCAGAAAATGATCGGCGCGATCAGCATCTTGATCAGCTTGATGAAGGCGTCCGCGACCGGCTTGAGATCGGCACCGAACGCGGGCCAGAGCCAGCCGACCAGAATGCCCGCGACGATGGCGACCAGGAGTTGGGTGAACAGCGACGTGTACCACCGCGATCTCCGCGGCGTGTCCGCCGCGCCGTTCGTCGCCTGCTGGGAGTCGGTCATCGACAATGGATACGTCGATGACGTGTCGGAACGATGAGACGCTTGTAACGGGGACGCTACGAACGGGTCAGTACTCCACGCGGAAGTTGCCGATCAGTCGGATCAGGTTGCCGTCCGGGTCCGTCAAGGTCGCCAACTCGACGCCCTTGTTCACGCCTTCGATCTCACCCGGCGCGAGCCCGCGCTCGTCGGCCTCGGCGACGTGGGCCGCGAGATCGTCGACGGCGAAGTTCACCAGGCCGCTTCCGGCCCGTTCCTCGTCGACGAAGACCTGCACCCAGCCGCCGGGCACCACCTGCCATTCGACGAGCACCGGCATCGGGTTGTTGTCGGGTGCGCGACCGAAGAGTTTCTCGTAGAAGGCCTTCGCCGCGTCCAGGCTGGTGACGGGGACGACGGCAAATACGTGTTCAAAGGTCATGTTGGTACGGACCGCCCTGGCTCGAAAAACTCATCTCAAATGACGAAACGGGGCCGGCCACGGATGTGGTCGGCCCCGCGTCGTCGGAACTGCGTTACGGCTTCTTCTGTCCCGGAATGCCCTCGTAGGCGATGTCGCCGGTCTTGAGGTTCTGGGCGGTCAGCTCGCCAAGGCCGTCGAGGAACTTCTGGCGCTCGGTGACGACGTGCTGGATCGCGACGTCGACGTTGTCCTTGGTGATGGCGGGCATCACGTAGACGGGAGCCTTGTTGACGTCTTCCTTCTTGACCAGCGCGTTGGCGACGGCCAACCCTGCGGACAGCTCCACGGTGCCGTTCTGCAGCGAGGTGCCGATGAACTCACCGCTCTTGACGGCGTTGAGGCCGTCCTCGATGCCGTCGATGCCGACGATCGGCACGTCGGTGCGGTTGGCTTCCTTCAGCGCCTGCAGCGCGCCCAAGCCCATGTCGTCGTTCTGGGACACGACGCCGTTGATTTGCGGTCCGAAGCTGGAGATCCAGTTCTTCATCTTGTTGACCGCTTCGTCGCGCTTCCAGTTCGCGGTGTCCTTGGCCAGCACCTTGATGTCCGGGTACTTGGCGAGCACCTGGTCGATGCCCTTGCCGCGGTTGATCTCACCGGAACCGCCGAGGGGCCCCTGCAGGATCACGATGTTGCCCTTGCCGCCGAGGCGGTCGGCCATCATCTGCATTTCCTGCGCACCGGCGGCGACGTCGTCGGGCTGCACGTTGCCCGCGAGATCGGGGCTGTCGAGCGCGGCGTTGACCGCCAACAGCGGAATGCCCTTGGACTTGGCGGCCTGGATCTGCGGGCCCAGCGAATCCGCTTGCACCGGAACGACGATGATCGCGGCGACGCCCTGGTTGATCAGCGAGTCGACCTGGCTTGCCTGGGTGGACACGTCGTTGTTGGCCGAGTTCCACACCAATTCGATGTTGTTGGCCTTGGCATAGGTGTCCATGCCCTCCTTGCCCGCGGTGATGAACGAGCTCATGTCGTACACCGTGACACCGATGCGGGTGGTGTCACTGTTGGCCGCGGTGTCGCCCGCGCCGCAGGCGGTCATGCCGATCGTCAGCGCGCCCGCCGAGGCGATGACGCCCAGCTTGGTGGTCAGTCTCATCTATTCACTTTCTCCAATGATGTTGTAACGGAAAGGGGTTGATCAGGGCTGCTTCTGGCCGGGGATTCCCTCGTAGGCGATGTCGCCGGTCTCGAGGTTCTTCTTGGTCAGCTCGGACAGTCCGGCCAGGAACTCCGCTCGCTTGGTGACGACGTGCTCGATCGCGACGTCGACGTTCGCCTGCGTGATCGCCGGCATGATGTAGACGGGGTTGGTGTTGACCTGTTCCTTCTTGGCAAGCGCGTTGGCGACGGCCAGACCGGCGGAGAGCTCCACGGTGCCGTTCTGCAGCGACGTTCCGATGAACTCACCGCTCTTGACGGCGTTCAGCCCGTCCTCGATGCCGTCGATGCCCACGATCGGCACGTCGGTGCGACCGGCTTCCTTGAGCGCCTGCAGGGCACCGAGGCCCATGTCGTCGTTCTCGGCGACCACGCCGGTGATCTGCGGCCCGAAGCCCGAGATCCAGTTCTTCGTCTTGTTGACCGCTTCGTCACGCTTCCAGTTGGCGGTGTCCATCGCCAGCACCTTGATGTCCGGGTACTTGGCGAGGATGTTCTGAATGCCCTTGGTGCGGTCGAGTTCGCCGGACTGGCCGAGCGGCCCCTGCAGAACGACGATGTTGCCCTTGCCGCCGAGCTTGTCGGCCATCATCTGCATTTCCTGCTCACCGGCCTTGACGTCGTCGGGCTGCACGTTGGCGGCAATGTCCTTGCTGTTGAGCGCGGCGTTCACCGGAACCAGCGGGATGCCCTTGGCCTTGGCCGACGCCACCTGCGGGCCGAGCGAATCGGCTTGCACGGGAACGACGATGATCGCGGCGACGCCCTGGTTGATCATCTGGTCGACCTGGTTGGCCTGAGTGGAGACGTCGAGGTTCGCCGAGTTCCACACCAGCTCGATGTTGTTGTCCTTGGCGTACTGGTCCATCCCCTCCTTGCCCGCGGTGATGAACGAACTCATGTCGTACACCGAGACGCCGATTCGGGTCTTGCCGCTTTGGGATTCGGTGTCACCCGCGCCGCACGCGGTCAGGCCCAAGCCCAACAGCCCTGCGGAGGCGACGGCGACGAACTTCGTTGTCAGTCTCATCTGGTCTCTCACTCTCGTTCGTTGATGTGAAAACGTGGTCGTGGACAAGGGTTTACGTTCTTCGCCGGGTCGACCACACGTCGACCGCGACCGCTGCGACGATCAGCACACCCTTGATCACGTCCTGCCAGTAGGCGGGCACGACGAGGATGTCCAAGCCGTTGTTCAGCGTCTGAATGATGAAGAGGCCCAGCACGGTTCCCCAGATGGTGCCGCGGCCGCCCATCAGGCTGGCGCCGCCGATCACCACTGCGGCGATGGCGTCGAGTTCGTAGCCCTGCCCCAGGTTGGGGGGTCCGGAGATGACGCGGGAGGACAGCATCACGCCCGAGATTCCGGCCAGCAGGCCGGACAGTGCGTAGACGCTGAACAACACGTTCTTGGCGTTGATGCCTGCGATCTCCGCGGCGTTGCGGTTGCCGCCGACGGCGTACACGCGCATCCCGTAGGTGGTCCGCTTCATCACGATCGCCAGCACGATGATGCCGATGATCATGACGAGGACCGGGATCGTCAGCCCGAAGATCTTGGTGTTGGCGATGGAACCGAATTCGGCGGGCAGCCCGTTGATCGGGGCGCCGCCACCGATGACGTAGGCAAGACCCGAGCCCGCGGTCAACGTGCCCAACGTCGCGATGAACGGTGGCACGTTTATTCGGGACACCAGGATTCCGTTGATGGAACCGACGGCCAGGCCGACGACCATCGCCACGGCGACGGTCATCCACACCTGACCGGGATTGGCCTTGGCGGTCGCCGCACCAGCCATGGCCGACACCGCAATCACCGAGCCGACCGACAGGTCGATGCCGCCGGTGAGCACCACCAGCGTCTGGCCCAGCGCGATGAGCGCGAACGGAGCGGCCGCCACCAGGATGGTCAGGAGGTTGTCGACGGTGCCGAAACGTGCACTGCGGTAACTGAAGTAGGCAATCACCAACAGCATGATGATGACCATCGAGTAGCGAAGCGCGATGCCGCCGATCCACTCGCGGGAGAACAGCCGCACGGGCTCCCCCGTGATCGGCGACGTGACGACCGGCGTACTACCGGATGGCTCCGGGGTCGTGGTGTCGACTGGGGTGGTCACGATTGTTCCTCCGGGTCGGGATGTTGGACGTGTTTGGGGCCGTCGAGTGCAGTCGCCATCCGGAACACGGATTCCTGCACCGCCGGATGGTCGAGGGCGTCGCGGTCGAGCTCGCCGACGAAGGTGCCGTCGCGCATGACGAAGGCTCGGTGGGACAGCCCGATGATCTCCGGCATATCCGACGACGCCATCAGCACCGCCATGCCGGCTTCGGCGAATTCGGTGATGATGCGGTAAATCTCGCTGCGCGCACCGACGTCGACCCCGCGTGTCGGCTCGTCGAGCAGCAGCACGTTGACGTCGCCGGTCAACCAGCGGGCCAGCACGACCTTCTGCTGGTTGCCGCCAGAGAGCGTGCCGACGAGCTGGCCCATTCCGCTGCTGCGCAGCCGCACGGACTTCATCACGTCGGAGACGGCCGTGGTGCGGGACTTGCCCTTGAGCCAGCCCGCGACGCTGAACGACGACAGTCGCGGAAGCGATCCGTTGTCGAGCACGCTCATCGACAGCACGACCCCGGAGATCTTGCGGTCCTCGGGAACCATCGCCATGCCCGCGGTGATCGCCGCGGCGGGAGAGTTGCGCTTGACGCTCTTGCCCCGCACGACGATCTCACCGGAACTGGTGTGCCTGGCGCCGAAGATGGCCTCCAGCAACTCCGTTCGTCCCGCGCCGACCAGACCGGCCAGTCCGACGATCTCACCCGAGCCGACCGTGAACGACACCGGTTCCGAGGCGCCGTCGACCTGTAGGTTGCGCACCTCGAGCACGGCGTCGGACTTCGGTGCGACCCGATCGGGGAACAACCCGTTGAGTTCCCGGCCGATCATCGCGGTGACGATGTCGTCGTCGGTGACCTCGGTGAGCGGCTCGTCGAGTATCAGCCCGCCGTCGCGAAGCACCACCACTCGGTCGGCGATGGCCCGGATCTCGGCCATCTTGTGGGTGGTGTAGACCATCGCGACGCCGTGTTCACGCAGCCGTCGGACGATGCCGTACAGCCCCTCGACCTCGCGTTCGGAGATGGCCGAGGTGGGCTCGTCGAGCATCACGACCTGGGCCCCCGTGCGGGCCGCCTTGACGATCTCCACGATCTGCCGCAATCCGACGGGCAGGCTGCCCATCCGCGCGGTCGGCGAGATGTCCACGCCGAACACCGCCAGGGCTTCCTTCGCCTCGCCGATCATCGCCTTGCGGTTCAGGAACGGCCCGGCCTTGATCTCCCGTCCCACGAACAAGTTCTCGTAGACCGTCATGTCCTCGATGGACGCCAGCTCCTGCGGCACGATCGCCACGCCGTGGCGGACCGCGTCACGCGGGTTGCCGGGCGTCAGGTGGGTGCCCGACACCGTGACCGTTCCGCCGTCGGCACTGTACTGGCCGCTCACGATCTTCATCAGCGTCGACTTGCCTGCACCGTTCTCACCGGCCAGCGCGGTGACCGTCCCCGGCTCGAGGTTCAGGGTGATGCCCTTGAGCACCGGCACACCGCCGAAACTCTTGGTGATGTCGGCACATTCGAGGATGGCTGAGCTCATCTCACACTTCCCGTCGCTTCGCTCGCCCCACCGATGTTCACCAGGACCTTCACGTTCTCCGGGTCCATCGACGCCCCGAACGCCTCGGCGGAGTGTTCGAAGTCGTAGCGAGCCGTGATGATCTCGTCGACGGGAACCGCACCCGAGGACAGCAGGTCCATCGCGGCGGTGTAGTCCTCGCGGACGTACATCAGACTGCCGATCAAGGCGATCTCGCGATCCTGGATCAGGTCCAAGCGCACCGGGACGGCGCCCGCGGCGACGCCGACGACCATCACAGCGCCGCCCTTGTCCACCAACTCGATCGCCTGGGCCACCGAGCTCTCCCTGGCCACGCAGTCGACCACGACGGCGGCGGGACCACCGAGCAGGGCCAGCGCCGAGGTGACCGCATCGGGTGCGGTGGGGTCGAAAGTGCCTGCCGCACCCAGTCGTTCGGCCCGCTCTCGCTTGGACTCCAGCAGGTCGGCGACCACGACCTTGGCCCCGGCGTCTCGCAGCGCCAGCAGCACGAACAGTCCGATGGGGCCTGCCCCGATCACCACGACGGGGCGATCCCGCAGATCGCCGACCGTCTCGGCGGCGCGGCGGACGGCGTGCACCGGGGTGGCCAGCGGCTCGATGAGGATGGCGTGGTCGTCGTCGAGCGCGGGGTCCAGCGCGATGACCCGATCGACGGCGACGGTGAAGCTGTCAGCCAGCCCGCCGGGGGTTTGGCAACCCAGCACCAGCAGTTCCTGGCAGATGTTGTATCGGCCTGCCCGGCACTGCGTGCAGTGCCCGCAGGCGAGGTTGGGCTCCACGACGACGCGGGTCCCGACCCAGGAGTCGTCGACTCCGGCACCCACGGCGTCGACGACGCCGATCACCTCGTGCCCGGGGCGGTACGGCAGGTCGATGAACGGGTGATGACCGCACGCCGCGTGTGTATCCGATCCGCAGATCCCGACGACGGTGCCGCGGATGCGGACCTCGCCAGCCTCGGGACCGGCTTCGGGCACCGTCTCGAAGACGATGTCGTCGATCGCGTTGACGACGACGCGGCGGTTCTCCCCGGGGGCGGCCGGGCTCACCATGCGGTGTACCCGCCGTCGGCGACGAGAACCGATCCGGTGATGAACGACGCGGCGTCGCTGGCGAGGAAGACCACGCTCGGGGCGATCTCCTCGGGCATCGCGTAGCGCTGCTGGGGTGCGTCGTCGATCCAGTACCGCTTGAGGTCGGGCCGGTCGACCGGTGCCATCTCGGTCTTGCAGTAGCCGGGGGCCACGGCGTTGACGCGGATGCCCAGCGGACCCCATTCGGCGGCAAGCGATTTGGTGAGGTGGTGCACCGCCGCCTTCGACGCGTTGTATGCCGGCTGCATCTGCGGCCGGTTGACGATCAGGCCGGACATCGACCCGATGTTGACCACCGAACCCGATCCGCGTTCGCGCATGTGGGCGCCGACGGCCAGCGAGCACGCCCACAGCGCCTTGACGTTGAGGTCGAACACGTCGTCCCACTGCTGTTCGGTGACGTCCCAGGAGTCGGCGTGGTAGCAGGTGCCCGCGTTGTTGACCAAGACGTCGACGTGTCCGAGCGCCTCGACGGCCTCGGCCGTCATCCGTGCCACGTCGTCGGCCTTGGTGATGTCGGCGGTGATCGGGTGCATCGTGTGCCCGGCTTCCGCCGCCTCTGCCACGACCGTCGCGTTGCGCTCGGCGCTGCGGCCCGCGATGGCCACGGTGGCGCCCGCGTCGGCAAGACCGAACGCGAACGCCCGCCCGAGTCCCTGGTTGCCGCCGGTGACCAGCGCGGTGCGGCCGGTCAGGTCGAATGGTGAGCGCTTGGTCACGAGGGCACCACGATCGACTTGAGGCTGGCGGGATCGGTGTCGCTGTCGAGCGCCTCACCGACGTGTTCCAGGTCGTACCTGCCGGTCACCATCCCGTCGAGGTCGACGGCACCGGAGGCCACCAAATGGATTGCAGCGGGCCAGGTGTCGGTGTAGCGGAACACGCCGGTCACGTTGATCTCCATGTTCTGGATGTGGCCGATGGGTAGCGGGTAGTCCCCGGAGCCCATCCCGACCAGCACGACGTAGCCGGCCGGGCCGACGGCCTTGATGCCGCTGGTGACCGCCGGAGCGGCGCCGCTGGCGTCGATGAACACGTCGACCTGAGGATCGAGTGCGGCGACGTCGTCGACCATCGGATCGAGGACCTCGGTCGCCCCGAAGCGCAACACGGCCTCCCGCCGCGACTCGAGCGGGTCCGACACGACGACGCGGGACGCACCGAAGGCACGCGCGGTCTGCGCGCAGATCACGCCGATCGGTCCGGCACCCGCGATGAGCACCGAGGTGCCCGGCGCCACGTGCGCCTTGCGCATAGTGGTGACGGCGACCGACAGAGGCTCCAGCAGTGCAGCGGCCTCATCCGACATGGAATCCGGGACGGGATGGGCGAATTCGGCGTCGATGACGACGTAGCGGCAAAATGCGCCGTCGATCGGCGGGGTGGCGTAGAACTCCATGTACGGGCACAGGTTGTACCGCCCGGCCATGCACTGCTTGCACCGGCGACACGGGTGCTGCGGCTCGACGGCCACACGCTGTCCGACCCGGGTCGGGTCGACCTGGTCGCCGACGGCGGCGATGCGGCCCGACAGTTCGTGTCCGAGGATCATCGGGTCCTCGACGACGAAGTCGCCGATGCGGCCGTGGCGGTAGTAGTGCACGTCGGAGCCACAGACGCCGACGGCGGCCACCTCCACCAGAACCTCGTGGGACCCCGGCGTCGGGACGGGCCGGTCCTCGATCTTCAGCGTTCCGACGCCGGTCATCACACTCGCGCGCATGGTGTCGGAAATGGTCTCGGTCATATTGCTTCCCTTCGTTCGGATGTCAGGAGGGCCCGGCCGACGACTATCTGCTGGACACCGGCGGCAGCGCACAGCGGCGCGATCTCCTCGGTGACTCCGCCGTCGACGGCAACGGGTAGTTCGGATCTGGTGGTGCAGGCGGTGACGAGACTCAGTCGCTCGAGTCCACAGCGGTCCTTGGTACCGGGTTCGATGAGCATCACCAGAACACCGTCGGGTTCGGCGGGCCATTGCGGATCGGCGAGGCCGTCCCATTCCCGCCACACCGCGATCCACGCCGAGCCGCCGGCGGCGCGGATGGCGTGCGCCCGCTCGGACGTGAAGGCCTGCCACGGCAGGAACACCGCACCGGGGTGGAGCGCGAGGATCTTCGGGAGCACCGCGTCGACGAAGTCCGCCGAGCCGATCAGGTGGACGCCGATCTTCTGGCGGTCGACGGCCGTCGAGATCATCTGCAGCTCAGCCAGACTCACACCGGCTGGCAAACCCTCCGACACTGCCATGACGTCGACGTGGACGTCGAGTCCCGTGTCGGCCAACGTGAGCGCGGCGGCGACCCGGGAGTCCGTCGCGGAGTACACCGAACCGGCCAGCAGACCGGGAAAGTCGCGATGCCAGGGTGCCAATGCGATCATCGCCCGCCTCCGTCCAGTAGCGGCGACGCCGCGAGCGACGCCCACCGCGCCCTGAGCGCGGGGAGATCCCTGCCGTGCGAACGTGGTTCGACGCGGGTTCTGGCATCGGGCTGCCATCGCTTGGCCAGGTCGACGAGCCCCGCCCGGTCGGCACGGGAGGCCACGGCGGCGGCCTGGATACAGGCGCCCCGGGCGGTCGCTTCGTCGACGTCGGGCACCGTCACCTCGTCGTCGAGCAGGTCGGCCAGCAGTTGCAGCGTCGCGGGTGAGCGCGCTCCCCCACCGACGGCCGTTGCGGCGCCGGTCATTTCGACACCGCATGCGAGGAGGCTGTCGCGGCCGGACATCAGCGACAGCAGTGGACCTTCGACGAAGGCGCGCGCCAGTTCCTCACGGGTGCTGCCCGACGTGAGGTCGGCGACGGCGCCGCGGGCATCGGGTCGGTCCGGGGTGCGTTCCCCGTCCAGGAACGGCACCAGCACCGGCCCCTGGGTGGGCCCCGCAGCGAGCGCAAGCTCGGAGATCCCGGCAAGATCGGTGCCGAGAAGTACCGCCGCACGGTCCACGACCCGTGCGGCGTTGAGGGTGCTCATCAACGGCAGATACCCGCCCGTCATGTCGGCGACACCGTCCACGGCACCGGTCGTGTCGAAGACGGGGCCCCGCGAGGACGTCGCCACCACACCCGAGGTGCCGATGCTGAAGTACTGGTCTCCGTCGGTCAGGCCCAGCCCGAGATAGGCGGCATGCTGGTCGCCACCGCCCGCGCCGACCACCACGTCGTCCCCGATGCCGAGCAGAGCCGCCCTGGCGGGTAGCACCCGTCCCGCCGCATCGGTCGGTCCGAGCACGGTCGGCAGCTTCGCGGCCCAGTCCCGTGACCCGGCCGCCACCTCGAGGTAGGACGGGATCCACTGTCCCTCAACGGCGTCGAAGTACCCGGTGCCGGACGCCTCCGAGCGGTCGGTCACCTTCTCCCCGGTCAACCAGAACGTCAGGTAGTCGTGCGGCAGGAGCATCGTGTCGACTCGGTCCAGCAGCCCCGGCTCGTGCTCGGCGACCCACGCCAGCTTGGCGATGGTGAAGGCCGCGGTCGGCAACGTGCCGATCCGCATGACCCAGCGGCGGGCCCCGATGCGCTCGACGAGGCGCGCGAGGTTGGGTGCCCCGGTCGTGTCGTTCCACAACTTGGCGGCGCGGAGCACCTCGCCCTGCGCGTCGAGCAGCACCAGGCCGTGGCATTGCGCCGCAACGGAGATCGCCCGGATGTCGGGGCGCTCGGCGCACGCGGCCATGGCCTGGCCCGCGGCGGTGACCAGCGCGGCGACCCAGTCACGTGGATGCTGCTCACTGCACGGCGGAAAGGCAGGCGGGTGCGGGGCGGCGCCCGAACCAAGAATGTTCCCCGAGGCCAGGTCGCGGATCTCGACCTTGCACGATTGCGTCGACGAGTCGACGCCCATTACGGCCGGTGTGGTCATGCGCCGCGCACCACCGGTGCCGACTCGTCGCCGGAACGGTGGCCACGGGCACCGACGCCACCGGCCGGATGACCGTCGACGACGTCGCGGAGGGTGTGACCGCGCATCGACATGGTCACCACGGCCACCGCGTCACTCCACGCGCCGACGGCCAGGGTGCTCGCCATCGCGATCATGTCGCCGGGATCGGCGTCGGACGGCGTCGGCGGCAGCGGGGCGACACTGCTCGCCGCGGTCGCGAAGGGTGAGTCGGGGCTCTCCGTCACGGCGACGACGTGAATGCCGCGACGGCCGAGACGCTCGACGAGGCTGGTGAGTTCGGTGCTCCGGCCCGTCTTCGAGATCGCGACGACGAGATCCGACGGCGTGATCGCGCCCATCCCGCCGTGCAGTGCGTCCATCGAAGGCAGGTACACCGCGGGCGTGCCGCAGACCGAGAGGAGGTGAGCCAGTCGCTCGGCCATGATGCCGGAGGTGCCGGAGCCGGTCGTCACGACTTTGCCTGCGACGGCGAACATCTGGTGGGCGACCGTGACGATGCTCGACTCGACCGCTCCCACGAGCGCCGCGATCGCGGCGGACTCCCGGGACAACACCTCACCGGCGAGGTTGGCCAGGCCCTCTTCGTCGAGACCGGGGTCGTCGCTGCTCAACTGTCAACCTTGCTGCTAGTGAGATTCTTGTGTGATGTGGATCATGCAATGCGTATGCTCACATGTCAATGTCTCTGCACATATGTGCAAGACGGGGTGAGCCTAGCGGCTCAGGAGTCACGGGAGGCGACCCATGGGGCCAGACGAGCTGTTCCAGCGCGCGGTCATCGCCCGGCGCTATTACCTCGAGGGCCGCACGCGAATTCAGATCGCCGAGGAGTTCGGGCTGTCCCGCTTCAAGGTGGCCAGAATGCTCGACGAGGCGCTCGAATCCGGCATGGTGGAGATCAAGATTCACAATCCCGGAGCCGTCGACGTCGAACTGTCGACGGCCCTGCAACGCCAGTACGGGCTCGAGCACGCCTACGCCGTGTCTGCGGACTCGACCAACGCCGCCGATCACGTCGACGCCGTCGCGAAGGCGATGGCCGAACTGCTGCAGTCGATCCTCCGCGACGGTGACGTCGTCGGCGTCGACTGTGGCCGCACCCTGACCCACATCGCGCCATACCTCACGTCGTTACCCCGGTGCGACGTCGTACAACTCACGGGCATGGCCGGCCCCATCACCTCCAACGGAACCGACCTCGTCCGGCGCGTCAGTGAAGTCAGCGGTGGCGACTCCTGGCCGCTGTACGCCCCGCTGGTGGTCACCGACGCCCGCACCGCGCGGAGCCTCGGCGACACTCCACAGATTCGCGAGACGACCGCCCGCCACGCGTCGGTCAGCTGCGCCATCGTCTCGGTCGGCGCGTGGACCGAGGGCGCCTCCCAGGTATACGACTCGTTGACCGCCGACGAGACCGCCGCCCTCGAGGCGGCAGGCGTGTGCGCCGAGACCTGCGCTCTGCTCTTGGACGCCGATGGCCAGCGCATCCCAGGACTCGACGAACGCCGGATGGGCATCGAAGAAGCGGTGTTGCGCGCGATCCCCACCAGAATCGCCATCGCGGCCGGCAAGGAAAAGGCCGCCGCCACCCAAGCCGTCCTCAACTCTGGCCTGGTGTCCTCGCTGGTCACCGACATCGACATCGCCACAGCAGTTCTCAATTGATCATGCCCACCACCGACGAGGAGAGATGAGAGACATGCCCGAAGCAACCGAACCTACCGTGGACTTCGACTTCCGGCTGACCGATCGGGTCGCCCTGGTGACCGGCGGCGCATCCGGAATTGGGGCAGCCATCGCGGCGGCCTTCGTGACCAAGGGGGCCACGGTCGCCGTCGCGGATCTCGCCACCGACGGCGGGTACACCTGTGACGTCTCCGATCCCGAATCGGTCGAGAGCACCGTGGCTGCCGTCATCGCCGACCACGGCAAGATCGACATCCTGGTCAACAGCGCCGGCATCGCCAGACTCGCACCCGCGGAGGAGATTTCGCTCGCGGATTGGGATTCGACGATGGCCGTCAACCTCAAGGGCACCTTCCTGATGTGTCAGGTCGTCGGACGGCACATGCTTGCCGCAGGCCGTGGTGCGATCGTCAACATGGCGTCCCAAGCCGCCAGCGTGGCCATCGAGGAACACGTCGCCTACTGCGCGTCGAAGTTCGGCGTCCTCGGCGTCACCAAGGTGCTCGCCACCGAATGGGCGGGCCGCGGCGTGCGGGTCAACAGCATCTCCCCGACCGTGGTTCTCACCGATCTCGGAATCAAGGCGTGGGACAATCCGAAGGGTGACGCGCTCAAGAAGCTGATCCCCACCGGCCGATTCGCCTACCCCAACGAGATCGCTGCTGCGGCAATCTATCTGGCCTCCGATGCCGCGGCCATGGTCAACGGGGCCGACCTCGTCGTCGATGGCGGTTACACCATCAAGTAGTCATCAGGTAGTCGACGCGCGGGCCACCAGTTCCGGACGGAAAATCACGTGGTTGGGCTCGGCCTTCGGCGACTCCGCCGAGGCGATCAGAAGGTCGAGCGCCGTGGCCCCGATGTCCGCGCTCGGCTGGCGGATCGACGACAATGGCACCGCCGCCGAGCGGGCGAAGTCGATGTCGTCGTAGCCGATCAGCGCGACGTCGCCGGGGACGCTCACTCCGTCGCTGGCCAACGCCTGCAACATCCCGATCGCCAACAGGTCGTTGGCGCAGAAGACCGCATCGGGTCGCTGCTCGGCCGGGCGGGCGCACAACTGCTCCCCCGCGGCGCGACCCGCCAGCACACTGGGTTCGTCGGTAGGCACCACTTCCAATGTCGCGCCGGGAAATTCGTCGACTGCCGCTCGAGCGCCCGCCAGCCGGTCCGCGACCTGCCGCAAGCCGAGGGGTCCACCGACGTAGGCGATGCGACGGCGTCCACGCTCGCACAGATGGTGCGCCGCGAGCCGGCCACCGGCCACGTCGTCGACCGCCACCGAGGCGAACGGCGTCCCCGTGCCGTCACGGTCCACCAGCACGACGGGCACACCACGGCGGTGCAGTGCGAGCAGGCGGTCGAGGTCTTCGCCCACCGGCGAAATCAGCAGGCCGAAGACGCGTTGCTCCTCGAACGTGTCCAGATAGGTCCGTTCGCGTCGAGGGTCGTCGTCCGAGGTTCCCAGCAGGACGACCAGATTGTGTTGTGCCGCCTGAAGTTCCGCGGATCGCGCCACGTCGGTGAAGAACGGGTTTCCGACGTCGAGGACCAACAGCCCCACACAACGGGACTGGCCCGCCCGTAGCTGCCGCGCGGCGTCGTTGCGGACGAAGCCCAACGTCTCGATCGCGGCCTGCACCCGCGCGACAGTGGCGGGAGCAACCCGTTCCGGGGCGTTGAGCACGTTGGACACCGTGCCGACGGAGACCGAGGCCGCCGCGGCGACGTCACGAATCCCGGCGGCCACCGCAGTTAGCCCCTCGTCGTCGGTTGCCGGGGGGCAAGCCGCTCCAGCTGCGTGACGTGGGCGGGGGTGAGCTCCTCCAATGAGTTCACGCCCAGCAGGCGCATGGTCCGCTCGACCTGACCGGAGAGAATCTCGATGGCACGGTTGACCCCGGCCTCCCCGCCTGCCATCAGCCCGTAGAGGTACGCCCTCCCGATCAAGGTGAAGCGGGCCCCCATCGCGATCGCGGCCACCACGTCGGCGCCCGACATGATGCCGGTGTCCAGGTGCACCTCGACATCCTTGCCGACCTCGCGGACCACCTCGGGTAGCAGATGGAACGGGATGGGCGCCCGGTCGAGTTGGCGCCCACCGTGATTGGACAGCAGCACCGCGTCGACGCCCAGGTCGGCGACGGCCCGTGCGTCGGCGACCGTCTGCACGCCCTTGACCACGAACTTGCCCGGCCACTGCGACTTGATCCAGGCGAGGTCCTCGAATGTCACCGTCGGATCGAACATGGTGTCCAGCAACTCCGCGACGGTGCCCGACCACCGGTCCAGGGAGGCGAACGCCAGCGGCTCGGTGGTCAGGAAGTCGATCCACCACTGCGGGCGCGGCAGCGCGTTGGCGACGGTCCGCAGGGTCAGCGCCGGCGGGATGGACATGCCGTTGCGCTTGTCGCGCAAGCGGGCACCCGCGACGGGCACGTCGACGGTGACCAGCAGCGTGTCGTAGCCCGCGGCCACCGCACGCTCGACCAATGCCATCGACTTGTCGCGGTCCTTCCACATGTACAGCTGAAACCAGTTGCGCCCCAGCGGGTTCGCGGCCTTGACGTCCTCGATGGCGGTGGTGCCCATCGTCGACAGCGAGAACGGGATGCCCGCGCGCGCGGCGGCGTGTGCCCCGGCGATCTCGCCCTCGGTGTGCATCATCCTGGTGAACCCCGTGGGCGCGATCCCGAACGGCAGCGCCACCGGCGCGCCGAGGACGTCCCAACCGGTGCTCACCTTCGACACGTCCCGAAGGATGGCCGGGTGAAACTCGACGTCGGAGAAAGCCTGTCGGGCCCGCGCAATGGACAGCTCTGCCTCTGCCGAGCCGTCGGTGTAGTCGAACGCCGCCCGCGGCGTGCGGCGCTTCGCGATGCGGCGCAGGTCTTCGATGGTCAACGCCTTGTCGAGCCGACGCTTGGTCGCGTTGAACTCCGGCTTCTTGAACTGCATCAGCGGCGCCAAGTCGTGCCTGCTCGGCAGGCGTCGCCTCGTCAAGTGGTTCGTCGAGTCGTTCATCGTCATACCCTTCCTGCCGGAGCCCGTCGAGGCTCGAAGCGTTCCGTGGGCAACGTGGTGGCCATCGTCGCACGTAGGTCGTCGAGGTCGCCACGCAGCAGGCCGTTGGCACGCGCCTGCAGCAGAACGTTGCCGATCGCGGTGGCCTCCACCGGGCCGGCGACCACCGGCTTCTCTACCCGGTTGGCGACCAATTGACACAGCAGCCGGTTCCTCGCCCCGCCGCCGACCAGATGGACGGTCTCGACGGGCACACCGGTCAGGGCGGCCGACTGCTCGACGCCCCTGGCGAACCCGGCAGCGAGACTCTCGACGATGGCGCGGGCCATCTCGGGGCGACTCGTCGGCGCGGGCAGACCGCGTTCGTCGTACCACGCCGTGATCCGGCCGGGGATGTCGCCGGGTTCGACGAACCGCGGGTCGTCTCCGTCGAACACGTCGGCGGGCGGCGGGCAGGCCGCGGCCTGCTCGAGCAGCGCTGGAAGGTCGACGCGGGAGCCGTCGCGCTCCCAGTGGCGCACGGATTCGCTGAGCAGCCAGAGTCCCATGACGTTGCGCAGGAAACGAATTCGGCCGTCGGCACCCACTTCGTTGGTGAAGTTGGCCATGCGGGCGTCGGCACTCATCACCGGCGCGCCCAACTCCACCCCGACCAGCGCCCAGGTGCCGCAGGAGACGTAGGCCGCCGAGGCCGCGTCCATCGGAATGGCGACGATGGCCGATGCCGTGTCGTGCGACGCCACGGTGGCCACCCGCAGACCCGTGCCGAACCCCACCCGGTCGGCCAGGTCGGGCAGCACGGCGCCAAGCTCGGCGCCGGGCTCGGCCAGCTCGGGGAACAGGCCTGCCGGCAGGCCGAGCATCGACTCCAGCTCGGTGTCCCACGTGCCGTCGACGCCGAGCAGGCCGGTGGTCGAGGCGTTGGTCCGTTCCGTCGCAGTGCGCCCGGTCAGCCAGTAGCCG
Organism: Mycobacterium sp. AT1; assembly: GCF_002043095.1. Lineage (GTDB taxonomy): Bacteria > Actinomycetota > Actinomycetes > Mycobacteriales > Mycobacteriaceae > Mycobacterium. Next base: position 137,046 of record NZ_MVOC01000009.1, read on the forward strand.
ATCAGGTCGGGCACCAGAAGTGCGGTGTCGGCCAGGTCGAGCAGACCCTCGAGCTTGTCGGCGGCCAGCTGAAACATCGTGTTGAACGCCAAGAACTGCAGCCCGTTGCGCGCGTGGATGCGCTCCTGCGGCAGCGTCTCGTGCACGGCATCGGCGCCGAGGGCGCACCGGGCGTCTCGGTAGTTGTACGGCAGCCCAAGCAGTTTGCCGTCGCGCAGCAGGCCGTAGTCGACGGCCCACGAGTCCACCCCGACGCTGGCCACGTCGGGCGCGACGCGACTCGCCTCGGCAAGACCCGTGCAGATGTTGCCGAACAAGCCGGGCAGGTCCCAGTGCATCGCCGTGCGCCGACCGTTCCAGAGGTACACCGGATCGTTGGCGAACCGGTTCATCTGGCGCATCTCCAGGGTGCCGGGCCCGACGTCGGCCAGCATGACCCGGCCGCTGGTGGCACCTAGGTCGACTGCGACGAACCGGCCGGTGCTCATCGTGCGCTCATCGGAGGAAAGCCGCCGCCACGCCAGCATCCACCGGCACGTGCAACCCGGTCGTGTGCGAGAAGTCCGAGGTGCACAGCGCGAACGCCGCGTTCGCGATGTTCTCAGGCAGTACTTCACGTTTCAGCAGGGTGCGCTGTGCGTAGTAGGCGCCCAGCTCCTCCTCCGGCACGCCGTAGACCGCAGCCCGCTTGGCGCCCCAGCCACCCGCGAAGATGCCGGACCCGCGGACGACGCCGTCGGGGTTGATGCCGTTGACCTTGATGCCGTGCTCGCCCAGTTCGGCGGCCAGCAACCGCACCTGGTGCGCCTGGTCGGCCTTGGTCGCCGAGTAGGCAATGTTGTTGGGACCGGCGAACACCGAGTTCTTCGACGAGATGTAGATGATGTCTCCGCCCAGCTTCTGGTCGATCAGCGCGCGGGCCGCGGCCTTCGAGACCAGGAACGAGCCGCGGGCCATCACGTTGTGCTGCAGGTCCCAGTCGGCCGCCGTGGTTTCCAGCAGCGACTTCGACAGCGAAAGGCCGGCGTTGTTGACCACGATGTCGATCCCGCCGAACGCCAGCACGGTCGCGTCGACCGCGGCCTGCACGGCCGCCTCGTCGGTGACGTCGGCGGCGATCCCGATCGCCACGTCGGTGCTGCCGATCTGCTCGGCTGCGGCACCGGCCTTCTCGGCGTCCAAGTCGGCGATGACGACGCACGCGCCCTCGGCGGCCAGACGTTCCGCAATGGCCTTGCCGATGCCCGAGGCGGCGCCGGTGACCAATGCGATGCGGGTGGCTAGTGGCTTCGGCTTGGGCATCCGCGCAAGCTTGGCCTCCTCAAGCGCCCAGTACTCGATGCGGAACTTCTCCGCTTCGTCGATGGGGGCGTAGGTCGAGATGGCCTCGGCACCGCGCATCACGTTGATCGCGTTGAGGTAGAACTCCCCCGCGACGCGCGCGGTCTGCTTGTCCTTGCCGTAGCTGAACATTCCGACGCCCGGAATCAGCACGATCGCCGGGTCGGCACCGCGCATCGCGGGCGACTCGGGCGAGGCGTGCCGCTCGTAGTAGCCGGCGTAGTCCGCGCGGTACTGCTCGTGCAGTTCGGTCAACCTCGCCTTGGCGTCGTCGACCGACGCGTCCGCGGGCAGGTCGAGGACCATCGGCTTGACCTTGGTGCGCAGGAAGTGGTCCGGGCAACTGGTGCCCAGCGCGGCCAACCTGGGATGCTCACTGCTGGAGAGGAATTCGAGCACCCGGGGGTCGTCGGTGAAATGACCCACCTGCGGTTTGTCGGCCGAGGCGAGACCCCGGATGAACGGTGCCAGCTCGGCGGCCTTGGCACGGCGGGTGTCGTCGGGCAGCGCGCCGTAGCCGTCCAACGGCGTACCGAAGGGCTGGGGTCGACCGTTGGCGTCCAGGTAGCGCTGCACCGTGTCGATGATCTCCAGGGAACGTGCCTCGGCCTCTGCCGACGTGTCGCCCCACGCGGTGATGCCGTGGCCACCGAGGATGGTGCCGATCGCCTGCGGGTTGTGTTCCTTGATCTCGGCAATGTCGAGGCCCAGCTGGAATCCTGGCCTGCGCCAAGGGATCCACACCACGCGGTCGCCGAAGATCTGCTTGGTCAGCGCCTCGCCGTCGGCGGCGGTGGCCAACGCGATGCCCGAGTCGGGGTGCAGGTGGTCGACGTGAGCCGCGTCGACTAGACCGTGCATCGCGGTGTCGATCGACGGGGCCGCGCCACCCCGCCCGTGCAGGCAGTAGTCGAAGGCCGCGACCATCTCGTCCTCACGCTCGACGCCGGGGTAGACGTCGACCAGCGCGCGCATGCGGTCCAGCCGCAGCACGGCCAGCCCGTTCTCGGTCAGGGTGCCCAGGTCACCACCGGAACCCTTGACCCACAACAGGTCTACGGGTGCCCCGGTCACCGGGTCCACCTCGGAGCCCTTGGCCGAGGTGTTGCCACCGGCGTAGTTGGTGTTCTTCGGGTCGGAGCCCAGTCGGTTGGATCGGGCGATCAGCTCGGCGACGGTTGGATTCGTCATGGTGGTCATGCTCCCCACGAAGATTGGGTGCCGCCGACGCGTTCGGCGTCGACGGTGTCCTGGTAGCCCGATTCGGCGAAGGCGCGCATCGGATGTTCGGGAAGGCCGCGGTCGGCGCGCCACTGAGCCATCGCCGGCCGGACGTCGGTGTAGAACGCGTCCATGAAGATCTCGTTGGCGCCAAGCACGTCACCGGATTCCTGCGCGACGGCCAGCGCATCCGCGTCGACGAGCTGTGCCCGCGCGGTCATCTCGGCCACGTTGAGCACCGAGCGGATCTGGCCGGGGATCTTCGCCTCGACGTTGTGGCACTGGTCCAGCATCAGCGAGAGGTCGCTGCCGGCGTCCAGACCACCACCGCGGATCACCTCGAACATGATGCGGAACAGCTGGAACGGATCGGCCGCCCCGACGATCAGGTCGTCGTCGGCGTAGAACCGGGAGTTGAAGTCGAAGGACCCCAGCTTCCCCAGCCGCAGCAACTGAGCGACGATGAACTCGATGTTGGTGCCGGGTGCGTGGTGTCCGGTGTCGAGGCACACCTTCGCGCGCTCGCCGAGCGCCGAGACCTGTACGTAGGAGGTGCCCCAGTCCGGCACGTCGGTCATGTACATCGCGGGCTCGAAGAACTTGTACTCCAACACCATTCGCTGGCCTTCGGAGATGTGCTGGTAGATGGCGGCCAGCGACTCGGCCAGCCGGTCCTGACGCCCGCGGATGTCACCCTGGCCGGGGTAGTTGGTGCCGTCCGCCAGCCAGATCTTCAGATCCTGCGAACCGGTCTGGTTCATGATCTCGATGCAGGCCAGGTGGTGGTCGATCGCCTTCTGCCGGACCATCTCGTCGACGTGGGTGAGGCTGCCGAACTTGTAGTCGTCGTCCTGGAAGGTGTTGGAGTTGACGGTCCCCAGCGCCACGCCGTGCTCGGCGGCGTGCGCGGCGAGGGCGGCGTAGTCGTCGACCCGGTCCCACGGGATGTGCAGGGCGACCGTGGGCGCCATCCCGGTGAAGCGGTGCACCGTCGCGGCGTCGGCGATCTTCTCTTCGATCGTGCGCGGGGTGCCGGGCGTGCCGAACACCTTGAATCGAGTGCCGGAGTTTCCGAACGCCCACGAGGGCAGTTCGATGGCCACGTTGTCGAGCAGATTCATTGGACTGCCACCTCCGTCGCGGTCGAACTCTGCACACCATCATTGTCCGTCGCTGCGCTCGCCCGTGGGCCGTACCGCTCAAGTTCGATCTGCCGCAATGACTTTCCCCTCGTTTCCGGAGCCCAGACGGCGCCGATCACCAGCGCCACCGTCAGCAGGCCGATGAGCAGAAGTCCGACACCCGTGAGCCCGGTGACCGCCAGCAACGTCGGGAAGAAGTAGCTCAGCAGCCCGGTGAAGCTGCGCACGACGCAGAACATCACGCCCTGGGCACTGGCTCGGTACGGGGTGGCGAACAGCTCGCTCGCCCAGAGGCTGTAGAACGCCTGCGCGCCGATGCCTGCCGAGACACCCCACAGGACGGCGAAGGCCAGCATCGTCGGCACGCCACCATCGGTGAACGCCACCAGCACGATCCAACCGGCGATGCCGAGCGCGGCGCCGATGACGTAGAGCAGCCGCTGCGACATCCGGTCGGCGTACCGCATGAAGCCGAAGTAGGTCGCGGCCACGGTGCAGCCCCACACCAGAACCTGCAGCATGTTCTGCGCGACGGCACTGTGCAGTCCGGCGGCGTCGTAGACGCGGGGCATGAAGATGCCCGCCTGACCGGCGACGGTGTTCCAGAACAGGTAGATGCCGCCGAGGAACAGCAGCGCGGCGATGTTGACCTTGCGGGAGAACAGACCGCGCAGCCCGCGCAGACCAACCGCGTTCGCGACTGGAACTGATTCCTTCTGACCTTCCTCACTCCAGATCGTCGACTCCGCGAGCCCCTGGCGCACCCACCAGACGACGGCGGCGACGACGAAGAGGTGCAGGAAGATCAGGCGGGACCCGAGGAGGCCCATGGGCGCCAGAGCGGCGGCCAGCCCGAAGCCGATCAATGGGCCGACCGACCAGGCCAACTGGGCGGTGCCGACATGCTTGGCCCGACCGTCGGTCGGCGCCTGCTCGGCGATGTAGGTCCACGACGCGGGGACGCCTGCGCCGACGGCGAGGCCGGTGATCACGAAGGCGGCCAACAGCATTGCGTAGTTGACGGCGAACGCGGCCAGCAGCACACCGGCCATGTAGACCAGCAGGTCGTAGGTGTAGATCGCCTTGCGGCCGTACCGGTCACACAGCGGACCGCCGAGGATCGCGCCGATGGCCGCGCCGAAGGCGTTGGCGCTCAACGCCGCCAGGAGCCCGACCGCGAAGTTGCCAATGTTGAACTCCGACTGCCAGAAGGCCAGGCTGGTGGCGATCGCGATGATCGACCCGGCTTCGATGTAGTTGGACATGGCGACCGCGATGGTCGCCCGCCAACCCGTCGTCGTGCGTGCTCCGATTTTCATGGGTTCCTTCAGTCGAGGTGGAAGTACTCGGTGAGCGGCGTCATCGCCTGGTCGGGTTGGACCCCGGCAGGGTTATCGAAGAAGTCGGACATGCCGGCCTGCCAGCGCGCGTTGACTTCGGTGGCGGCCATGCGCGACTGCGCTACCGCGAAGTCGTCGGTCTCGAGATAGCCGACGACGAGCCCGTCGTCGGGTCGGACGAACAGCGAATAGTTGTGCCAGCCGGCCTCGCTCAGCGCCTCGAGCATCTCCGGCCAGACGTGTTCGTGCGCGGCGACGTACTCGTCGACGCGTTCGGGTTTGAGGTGCAGGACGAAGCACACCCGGGTGACCGCGGCTTGATCCACCACTCGCCTCCAGCTGGATTGAAACGTTTCAATACGTGATGGCGATCACTGTAGGGAATGTTCGTGATCGCGTCAACCTCGCAATTTCGGCGTGATTACCAGCGGTGACCGCCGGTAATCACGCCGAAATCCCTCGTCACAGAAGCGTGGCGGTCCCGTCGGCGTTGACCCGGACCTTGACGCCCGCGATGTCTTCGCGAACGCTCGCCTCCGCCTCCGACGCGTCGGTGACGACGGCGAGGGCACGCGTGTCGTCGGGAGTGCGCACCGCGAGAAAGACCTTCTCGGCCGCGCCTTCACGAGTGACCGGCGTCGTCCACGACTCGACGGTCCCGGTGCCTTCCCAATGATCCTCGGCAACCACGGTCGGCTCGGCGTCGACCGCGGATTGCACGTCCTCCCAACGGAACTCATCCGTCGGCGGCTCGGTGCCGTAGACACCGAAGCTGTGCTTGGTCAGGTAGCCACCGTTGGCCGTCACCAGGCCGAGGGTGCCGGGCGAGGCCGCCAGACGCTCGGCCATGGTGGCGATGGAATGGGTGACGTAGTTGTTCCACGGTCCACCCGCGAACGTCAGGCCGCCGGTGACGGTCAGTGCGCGGTCGCCGTCGAGCGGGATTCCGAGTTCGCGCGCCGCCACCTGCACGGCCGACGGGAAGCACGAGTACAGGTCGACGAAGTCCATGTCCTCGACGCCCTTGCCCGCCAATTCGAGTGCCCGGCCGCCTGCGATGCGAATGGCCGGTGACCGGTCGAAGGCGGCCCGCTCGGCGATCAAATAGGTGTCGTGCGCGTCGGTTCCGGCGTGCGGGAACACCCAACCGTCCGTGGGGATCTGGAGCTGCTGCGCCTTCTCCACCGACGTCAGGATCAGCACGGCGCCCTGGTCGACCATGTTGTTGGAGTTCATCAGCTTGGTGTACGGCCAGCTGATCATCCGGTTGCTCTCACTCGGCTCCGAGATCTCCTCGGCAGTCACGGGATTGCGGTTCCAGGCGTGCGGATTGCCCTGGGCGACGGCGCTGAATCCCGCCCAGAGTTCACCGATCCGGCGGCGGTGTTCGTCTGGCGTCTCCCCCGCCGAGATCCGCAACGCCTGTTCGAACATCGGATAGACGTACGACGGCCGGTCCAGCTGAATGCGGAGCTCGACCGGTCCCGCCAGGACGAACTCGTCGTCGGCGCCGTGCGGTACCGGCACCGAGTCGTCCTGCTGTGTGTAGTGAAGCTTGCCGCCCGTCGCCCTGACCTTCGTCCGGGTGCGCCACGTCTCGGCACCCGCGATCAGCACGGTGTCCACGCTGCCCGCCTGAATGTCCAGGCACGCCTGGTTGACCAGGGACTGCGGCACGTTGCCGCCGATGCTGGTGTAGCGCCCCTCGGCTCCGGTCGCCCCGATCCGTTCGGCAAGCAGCACACCGGGATTGCGGTACCGCCACGACAGCAGGTTGACGATGCGCACCGAATCGACGGCTTCGAGGACACGGGGGTCGACGGCGGCCCGCGCCGCCCGTTCCATCAGGTCGACGGGCTCCACCGTCGGGTCGCTGTCGTGCTGGCTGACCTGTCCGTAGCCAACGAGCACTGGTGTTCTGGGATCAAGGGGCACGATGGCCTTTCTTCCGTTACGCGAGCGGGGGGTTTGGGGTCCACGTGAAGAGCACGCCGTCGGCGATCAGGCGGTCGGTTTCGGTCGCGTCGAGGTCGAGGACCCCCGCGACGACCTGTCGAGTGTGTTCGCCCGGCATCGGGGCGGGCCGCATTGGCGCATCGGGGATCCGCCGGAACGGCGCCGGGTGGGTCTCACTCGACATGGGTGCCGCGAACAGCGGATGCACCATGTCGGCGAAGAGCCCGCGAAAGACGAGTTGCGGATCGGCGAGGACGTCCACCGCGCGGTTCATCGGTCCGGCAGGAACACCTGCCGCCTGCACCGACTCGACGACGTCAGCCTTGTCTCTGGCGACCGTCCACTGCCCAACCAGGTCGACGAATTCGACTGCTGCAGAAGGTAGCTCGGTGACACCGAGGATCTCTGCAAGCGCCACCCGGTCGGCGTCCGACCGCACCGAGATCACGCACCACTCGTCGTCCCCGGCACACGGGTAGACGGCGTGCAGCGCGTCGTCGTCGACGACGGCGAGCCCCGCGGCCCTGGCGGTGTCGGTGACGTAGGACGTGGCGAGCTGGTTGACGGCGGCTTCGGCCTGCGAGATGTGCACGTGCGCGCCGGAATCGCCCTGGCCGATCAGCGCGGCAAGGGTGGCGATCGCCGTGATCCGTGCGACGACGTGGTCGGGAAAGATGGTCGTCGAGTCGTAGAACCCGGTGTCCTCGGGGTCACCCGAGGTCCACAGCCGGCTGACTCCGGTCGTGGCCCGCACCAGCGGGCCGTAACCCATGCGATCGCTCCACGGCCCGCTCGAGCCGAACGCACTGCTCTCGGCCAACACGATGCCGGGGTTTACCTTCGCCAGCTCGTCATGGGAGAAACCAAGGGCCGCAAGCGTTCCCGGCTTGAAGTTGGCGAACACCGCGTCGGATGCCGACACCAGGCGCCGAAAGAGCGCGGCACCCTCCGGCGACCGCAGATCCAGGCCAAGGCTGGATTCGTTGCGATGGGTCAGTGCCCACGACCTGCTCATCGGTTGCCCGGGCGGGGTCTGGCGCAGACCGTCGGGATAGGCCGCGCTCTCCACCTTGATCACCTCGGCGCCGTGGTCGGCGAACAGGCGACCGAGTTCACCGCCCGCAACGATGACGCCGAGGTCGAGCACGCGCAGCCCCTCGAACGGCCGTCGGCCCGGCTCGACGGTCGGCGCGCCCGCCGCGCGCGCAGCGCCCAGCCAGCCACCATCGCCGTCTCCCGGCTGCGGGCTTGGTCGGGCGATTCCGGCCCGCCGACCGTCGACCACGAACGCACCGGCAGGCACCGACAGCGCCGTGTCAGGGCCGATCTCGACGTCGGTCAGCGCGCCGACGGAATGAAAGTGCTCCGAGGCCAATGCTTTCGCTGGGGTGAACACGGCGGCGATGGGCACCCCTCGACGCTGCCCCTCGGTGACGAGGGCGTCCATCGTTTGAGAGGCGAACAGCTCCCCGATCGCGGCGTTCAGTTCGGCCGACGCCAAGAAGCGAGCGATGATCGTCTCGAACTTCGGATCGGCGAACTGCTCGGGTTCGCCGAGCCAGGCGCGCATGCCGTGCCACTGTCGCGGCGACAGCAGACAGATCCTGACGAACCCGTCGCGACACGGGAACGTCGGATAGATCTGTTGGTTGCGCGGGCGTCCTCGCCACAACTCGCCGGACTTCTTCTGCCCGACGGCCGCCTGCCCCTCCGACCCGAACGGTGGATCGAGGCACTGGACGACGGCTTCGTAGCGCGAGAAGTCGACGTAGTCGCCTCTGCCGGAACGCAATCGGTGGTAGTACGCGACGAGGGCCACCCAGGCCGCCTGAACTGCGGCCGTCGACGTGGCCAGCCCGGAGGGCGGCAACACGGGACGGCCCACCGTCGGACCGGACCGCGACAACGCCGTCGACATTGCATAGAACACGGAGTCGGTGCCCAGCCAGCCCGCGCGCGGACCCGTCGTCCCGAAGTCGGTGATCTCGAGCGCCACCAGGTGCGCGTACCGCTCCGCCAGGTCCGAGACCGACGGCCCGTAGGCCGACGCGCCTGCCACTCCTCCGCCGTCGACCAGGATGTCGGCGTCTGCGACCAAGTCGGCGAAGCGCTGGCGGTCGCCCGCGACGGCGGGGTCGAGCACGATGCTGCGCTTGTTCGCGTTGTTCAAGGTGAAGGCGACCGACGCCCCCGCTACGGTCGGCCGGGCCACCCGATGTGGCGATCCACCCGGCGTCTCGACCATTAGCACGTCGGCCCCGAGGTCGGCGAAGATCCTTCCGACACCGTCCGAATTCGGACCGCCGACGTCCAGCACCCTCGTCGACGACAAAAGCTGACACGTGTCAAGCATGCGGATCAGTATCGTTCAGCAGCCGGTGGCCGCTTGGGCCGGGTTGGCATCCAGGGGACGCAGTTGCGTGAAAATGGCATTGACCTGCAAACATGGACCTCTCACGTATGCTCAGCGGGTTATGTCCGACGTCGCAACGGCCGAAGCGCCGCCCCATCCGCTGATAGGTCAGCTGGCGGCATTGCATCACTTCCGGCTGTACGTCGACGTCGGCGTCGTGGTGGTCGTGTTGATCATGACCAACCTCCTCGCACACTTCACCACCCCTCTCGCCAACGTCGTCGTGGTTCCGGCAGCGGCGATCGGCCTGGTGCTCCTGGTGCGCTCGAGGGGGTTGGGCTGGACCGAGCTGGGACTCGGTCGGGACCATTGGCGCTCCGGCGCCTGGTACGCCGTCGGCGCCGTCGCCCTGGTCGGGACGGTCATCGGCATAGGAGCGCTGCTGCCGTGGACCCGTCCGATGTTCATGAACGACCACTACGCCACCATGTCCGGGGCGCTGCTCGCGTCGATGATCATCATTCCGCTGCAAACGGTGATCCCCGAGGAGCTCGCGTTCCGCGGGGTGCTGCACGGCGCACTCGACCGGGCGTGGGGTTTCCGCGGAGTCGCCGCTGCGGGTTCGGTTCTCTTCGGCATGTGGCACATCGCCACGTCGTTCGGCTTGACCAGTAGCAACGTCGGCTTCACCGATCTGTTCGGCTCTGGCGTCCTCGGCATGGTTGCGGGCATCGTGATGGCCGTGATCGCCACGGGCGCGGCCGGATTCGTCTTCACGTGGCTGCGCAGGCGCAGCGGCAGCCTGATCGCGCCGATCGCGTTGCACTGGTCGCTCAACGGCCTTGGCGCACTCGCCGCGGCCGCGGTGTGGCACCTCTCCACCTAGGCCCCTCTGCTCGCGGGCGCAACCAGACCGCGGCTACCTCTTGCGGACCGCCCCCACGATGGCCAGCAGGATCACCGAGCCTAGGACGGCGGTGAAGAGTGTGAACCACCATCCGCCCGCAGCGGTGTCGACGAAGAAGCTCAAGAGGAACCCGCCGATCAGCGCCCCGATGATGCCGATGACGATGTTGAGCAGAATGCCCGAGCCGCCGCCCTTGACGATCTTGCCGGCGATCCAGCCCGCGAGGGCGCCAATGATGATGTATCCGATCCATCCCACGCTGGTGAGCGTGCTGGATCGTTCGGCCAGAAATGCCGTTGCCGCGACCACGTCCATGACGAACTCCTGCCAGTAGCCAAACTGGCCCGGCGACGTCGCCGGGCCAGCTACCGGTCTACCCGCCGATGGTAACGATTAGACGCACGAAAGGTGCACGGTCGTCCGTCGATCGTCGGGTCAGCCTGCCGGCATCATTCCGGGAGGCGCGTCCGTCACGGGGACCGGGACGCCGACGCCGGGACGGGCCGGCGGCGCGTTGGGATCAGGCGCGGGCGCGTTGGGATCCGGCGCAGGCGGCGGCGGAGGTGGCGGCGGCGTGAACGAACGGATCGACTGCGCAAGCGTCGCCGCGGCGCCCTTGTCCACCGGGTGGTTCGCCGAACCGAGCCACACGACGAACCAACGCTCGGGAGTCCGCTGACCGCGGGGCGCTCCCGGAGGTGGGACGTCACCGACGACGCCCGCCCAGATCTGACCGTTCGGCTTGGCCGGATCGGTGAACTTGACCTCGTACGAGGAGAACGCGCCAGGCAGCCCGGCGGCGTCGAGCGGGCCAGCTTCCTGGCCCTGACGGGTGCCTGCGAACGGCATGAAGAACTCGCCCATGTCGGACGCCAACCGGGTGGCGGCCTTCGCGTTGTCAGTCTCGGCGCCGGCGAAGAGCTTCAGGTCGAGACGACCGAGCAGCACGCTGGTGTCCGACGGTGCCTCAGCGCCCGCCTCGGGAACCTTGGTGAGCAAGGCCTGTCCGTACGACAGCTGCGTGTTGTCCGAGACCTTCCAGCCCGCGGGGACGACGTAGCTGAAGCCGCCGGCGGCATTGTCGACGCGGCCCGGCTCTGGTGGCGGAGCGGGCGGCACATTGGGATCCACCGGTGGCGCGGCGTTGGGGTCGGCGGGCGGCGGTGGCGGTGCGTTCGGATCCACCGGGGCTGGCGCAGGAGCGGGGGCCGGCAGGGGCGCCGGCTCGGGGGCGGGCGCCGGGGCCGGAACCGGCTCGGGGGCCGGAACGGGATCGGCGTGAGCGACGGAACCGGGAAGTGCGACTGTCGCGGCAGTGAGGCCAGCAAGGGCGGCCGTGGCCAGTGCCTTGCGGAAGCGCCTGCGTCGAGGAGGGTGCAGCATGAGGAAGAAACTACCGTGTTACGGCCGTGACGCAAGTGTGAGTTGCGAATGAAGTGCCAAACTTGGAGATTGCTGTGCCACGAAATCGCATGGCGAGGGCCCATACTGGAGATTGCTGAGCGCGTACGGGCACGGCGCAGCGCCCGCGCGGTGCGCGGGTGTCTGCTCTGAGTTGATCGTGATCGCGGCGGCCGCCGTTACCGGGCGGGATGAATCGACACTTCCTGGGACTTGACGGCGAAGAAGACCCGCTGCCCCGGCCCCAACCGCAGATCGGTCGCCGACTCCGCGGTGATGTCGGCCGCCAACCCGGGTGAGCCGTCTGGCTGGCGCTCGGCCCTGACCCTGATCGCCGGACCGCGGCCGTCGAGCTCGGCGATCACCACCTCGACGGTGTTGCGTGGGCTGCCGTGCGGCTCGTCGCGGTAGACGGCCACCGCAGAGGGGTGGAAGGTGGCGACGACTCCCCCGCCGTGCAGGCCGCCGTCGACGGTGCCGTGCCACACCTGCTGCCACTCGGTCACCAACGTGGAATTCTCGCCCAGTCGACCGTTCACCAGGTTGATGCCGGCGAACTGCGCGCCGAAGCTGCTGCGCGGCGCGGTCAGCACCGTGGCCGTCGGCCCGGATTCAGCCACGCGGCCCGCTTCCAGGACGACCACGCGGTCGGCGAGCGTCACCACGTCGAGAAGGTCGTGGGTGACGAGTACCGACGAACGTCCGTCTCGGACCAGCACCCGGCGCAACACGGCACGCACCGCCGCAGCCACCCCCACGTCGAGGCCGGTCAGCGGTTCGTCGAGAAGCAGGACCTCCGGGTCGGCGGCCAGTGCGCGGGCCAGCGCGACGCGTTGGGCCTGCCCGCCGGACAGCCGGCGCGGCTTGCGGTCCGCGAGGTCCGCCGCGTCCACCTCGGCGAGCCAGTGCGCGGCCACCTCTCGGGACACCTTGCGGCTCAACCGTTTTCCGCTGCGGGCCCCGAAGGCGACGTTGGCAGCCACCGAGAGGTGCGGAAACAGCAGCGGGTCTTGCATCAACAATCCGACACGACGGTCGAACGTCCCGACGTGAAGACCGGCCGAGGAATCGGTCAGGATTCGATCGCCGACGCGGACCGACCCCACGTCCGGTCGAACCAAGCCCGCGATCACGTGCAGCGCGGTGGACTTTCCCGCCCCGTTGGGTCCGAGGACCGCCAGCACCTCGCCCGGCGCCACCGTGAAGTCGACGTCAAGGTCCCGGCTCTCGACGCGGGCCCGTAGTTCGACCCCGCTCATCGGCTACTGCCAGCCACTGGCCCCACCCACCTTGATCCTGCGACTGCCGAGGCCGATCACCACGACGGCGGCGACCGCGACCAGTAGGACCGACAACGCCACGGCGGCGTCGGCGTCCACCTCCCGCTGAAGGTAGATCTCCAGCGGGAGGGTGCGGGTCACGCCCTCCCGCGACCCCGCGAACGTCAGCGTCGCGCCGAACTCGCCGAGCGCACGGGCGAACGCCAGGACCGCACCCGAGGCCAGTCCGGGCGCCAGCAGCGGCAGAGTCACCCGCAACCACACCGCGGTCGGCCTGGCCCCCAGCGTCGCGGCGACGACTTCGAAGTCCGACCCTGCCGTCCGCGCGGCACCCTCGAGCGCGATGACGAGGAACGGCAGCGAGACGAAGGTCTGGGCTAGCACGACCGCGGTGGTGGTGAACGCGATCCGGATGTCTGCCGCGTCGAGGTATTGACCGAGCAGGCCGAGACGCCCGAAGGCGTATAGCAGCGCAATGCCACCCACCACCGGCGGCAGCACCAGCGGCAGCAGGATCAGCGGCCTGGCCCACCGAATGACCCGAGACTGACTGCGGGCCAACACCATTGCCATCGGCACGCCGAACAGGATGCAGAGCGTGGTGCTGGCGGCGGCGGTCTTGACGCTGAGCTCGAGCGCGCTCAGAGACGAGCTGCTGGTGATCAGCGACCAGAACCGCGACCAGTCGACCCTCGCGGCCATCGCGACCAACGGAAGGACGACGAACGCCGCGCCGAGGACGGCGGGCACGTAGATCCATCGCGGCAGACCGCCCGAGCTGGTCAAGGTGCGGCGAGGAGCAGCACCGAAGGGACGGATAGCCCACGCCGGATTCCTGTCACGCTAGAACCCTAGGGGACCCGAATGTCGCAGTCAGCGGCTCCCCGCGCGCCGCGTTTCGTCCAGTAGCTACTGTCCAGTAACATCGTTGGCGACTCGCTGGGTTCAGCGTCGAACACGAGGAGGTCGGGATGATGGACGTGCTGCTTACCGGTGGTGACACCGAACTGGGGCGCATCATCGCCGCGGGATTCCGCGACGCGGGACACCAGGTCGTCATTGCGGGCTCCCGGCGCCACGAGCTCGAGGTGGCCGCCAAGGAGCTCGACGTCGACTCGATCGTCTTCGACAACACCGACCCGGCCAGCCTCGAAGAGGCCCGCAGCCAGTTCCCCCATCACCTGGACACGATCGTCAACGTGCCCGCGCACCGCTGGGATGGCGGCGACCCACGCACCTACTCGCTGACCGAGCGCGCCGCGGCCTGGCGGACGGCGCTGGACACCACGGTCTTGTCGGCCGTGTTGACCGTTCAGATCCTCGGTGACCATCTGCGCTCCGGTGGCTCGATCGTCAACGTCGTCGGCGACAACGCCACCGAGGGTAGCCCCGAAGCCGCCATCAAGGCCGCGTTGTCGAATTGGACTGCGGGACAAGCAACCCACTTCGGGATCCGGGGCATCACGCTCAACGCGATCGCGTCGGGACGGGGCGCCGAACCCGGGTACGACGGCATCGCAGGCGCCTCCCCCTCGGTCGCCGCGGAGATCACCCGGTTGGCGTTGTTCCTGACCACGCCGGCGGCACGACACATCACCGGGCAGACGTTGCACGTTAGCCACGGGGCGCTCGCCAGCTTCGCCTGACCTCGGCGTTATTCCGGCGTCAGCCCACAGCGAAACGGGGTTCCCGTTCCGGTTGGCGTGGTTAGGGTCACACAGGTGACCATTCGACTCGGACTTCAGATCCCCAACTTTTCCTACGGCACCGGTATCGAGCAGCTCTTTCCCACGGTGATCGCCCAGGCGCAGGAAGCCGAAGCCGTCGGCTTCGACTCCGTCTTCGTGATGGACCACTTCTATCAACTGCCTGGACTTGGCACTCCCGACCAGCCGATGCTCGAGGCCTACACCGCCCTCGGCGCCCTCGCGGCGGCCACCGAGAGCGTGCAGCTCGGCACCCTCGTCACGGGCAACACCTACCGCAACCCGACGCTGCTCGCGAAGGCGATCACCACGCTCGACGTAATCAGCCAGGGCCGGGCGATCCTCGGCATCGGCACCGGCTGGTTCGAGCTGGAGCACGACTCGCTGGGCTACGACTTCGGCACCTTCACCGACCGGTTCAACCGCCTCGGCGAGGCGCTGCAGATCATCCTGCCCATGCTCGAGGGCGAGCGGCCGACGTTCTCCGGCAAGTACTACAAGACCCAGGAGGCGATGGCCGAGCCACGCTTCCGCGACCACATTCCGCTGATGATCGGCGGCAGCGGCGAGAAGAAGACGATTCCGTTGGCAGCCAAGCACTTCGACCACCTCAACATCATCGCCGGCTTCGACGAGCTCGCCCGCAAGATTCGGGTGGTCAAGGAGAACTGCGAGAAGATCGACCGGGATCCGGCGACGCTCGAGACCAGCATGCTCGTCGTCGCGATCATCGGCGAGGGCGTCACCGCCGAGTTCATCCCGGAGGACTTCCGGCAGCAGGCGGTCTTCGGCAGCCCCGAGCAGGTCGCCGAACAGGTGAAGGAGAAGGTGCTCGACGCCGGCGTTGACGGTGTCATCCTCAGCCCCGTCACCAGCATCGACGGGTACCACCCCGGCCAGGTGACCGCGGTTGGCGAGCTGCTCAAGCCCCTGCTGAACGGGTAGCCGGCAGGGGTACGGAGCGAAGACCTCACGTGTCCGCGGAGTGCGGTGGGTCATCTCACCGCACTCCGGGGAACGGGTCCGACTAACCTAGAGGTCGTACTGGACAGGTTTTCGCACGCGAGGAGCAGCAATGAGCCACCCCGGAGCTACGGCAACGGATCGGCATAAGGTCGTCATCATCGGTTCTGGGTTCGGCGGTCTCAACACCGCCCAGAAGCTCAAGAGGTCCGACGTCGACGTCAAGCTGATCGCCCGCACGACGCATCACCTCTTCCAGCCGCTGCTCTACCAGGTGGCAACCGGCATCATCTCCGAGGGCGAGATCGCCCCGCCCACCCGGTTGATCCTGCGCAAGCAGGAGAACGCCCAGGTGCTGCTCGGCGACGTCACGCGCGTCGACCTCGAGGCCAAGACGGTGACCTCCGAGCTGCTCGGGCACGACTACGTGACGCCGTATGACAGCCTCGTCATCGCAGCGGGCGCGGGCCAGTCGTATTTCGGCAACGACCACTTCGCCGAGTTCGCCCCCGGCATGAAGTCCATCGACGACGCGCTGGAGCTCCGCGGCCGCATCCTCGGCGCATTCGAGCAGGCCGAACGCTCCAGCGACCCCGAGCGCCGCAAGAAGCTGCTGACCTTCGTTGTCGTCGGCGCGGGTCCGACCGGTGTCGAGATGGCCGGGCAGATCCAGGAATTGGCCGACCAGACCCTCAAGGGCAGCTTCCGGCACATCGACCCCACCGAGGCTCACGTCATCCTCTTGGACGCCGCGCCGGCGGTCCTGCCCCCGATGGGCAAGAAGCTCGGCCTCAAGGCGCAGGCTCGCCTCGAGAAGATGGGCGTCGAGGTTCAGTTGAACGCCATGGTCACCGACGTCGACCGCAACGGCATCACCGTCAAGGACGCCGACGGCACCATTCGGCGCATCGAGGCGGCCTGCAAGGTGTGGTCCGCCGGTGTGCAGGCCAGCCCGCTTGGCCGCGACCTCGCCGAGCAGTCGGAGACCGAGATCGACCGCGCCGGCCGCGTCAAGGTGCTGCCGGATCTGTCGATTCCTGGCCACCCGAACGTCTTCGTCATCGGCGACATGGCCTTCGTCGAAGGCGTGCCCGGCATGGCGCAGGGCGCGATCCAGGGCGCGAAGTACGTCGCCAAGATCATCCAGAACGAGTCCAAGGCGCGCGAGCACGGCACCATTCCCAAGCCCCGCGAACCGTTCAGCTACTTCGACAAGGGCTCGATGGCCACGGTCTCGAAGTACAACGCCGTCGCTCAGGTCGGCAAGCTCGAGTTCGGCGGCTTCTTCGCGTGGTTGGCGTGGCTGGGCCTTCACCTGATCTACCTGGTGGGCTTCAAGACGAAGGTGGCGACGCTGCTGTCGTGGGCCGTCACGTTCCTCAGCCGCGAGCGCGGTCAGCTGACCATCACCGAGCAGCAGGCCTATGCGAGAACGCGGCTCGAGCAACTCGAGGACATGGCGGCCTCGATGCGGGAGACCGAGAAGGCCGCGAGCTAGAGCAGCCGGTCGCCCTGCCAGGTCGCCAGGCAGCCGCCTGAGGCGAGTTCGAGCGTCGTCCCCTTGGCCTCGAACGTGGCTTCCGGATAGCGAAATTCGCTGACGCAGGCCCGCGGAGCGCCGAGTTTGTCGTCGGTCACCGAGCCGGCGCCGAGCTCGACGCGGTGCCGTAGCAGCGGCCCACCGTCGGCGTCGGCGTGCACGGAACCCGACCAGAAGCCTTGGCGCTCATTCGATCTGCCGATCTGCACCCGCTCACGCACGCGCACCCGGCCCTGGTCTCCGAGCGTCAACCGGGTCGACGTCACGTGCCTGGCGGCGCCGGCCACGATGGTCGGCTGCGGATCGAGGTCCAGGTGCCCCTGCACCTCGAGCTCCCAGTGAGCCCGCGATTCCATGGTGGCCGTGCCCGGCATCGCCATCGTCGCCGCGGCACTGCGCACCCGCAGGACCGCTCCGGCTTCGACGACCACCCGGAACCTCATGGTGTCCCCGCCCAGCGGCGTCGCCGCCGCCGAGACCAGGTGCACCGTGTCGGCCTCGGTGCGGCGACCCGCGACCCCGCCGAGGCACTCGATGCGCGGCGCGCGGCCGGGCGACGCGACGATCAGGACCTCCGAGATCATTCGCTTAGACCGGGACGCGCAACTGCTGATGCACCCAGTCGAGAACCAGCGTCGCCGCCGGGTCCTCGGTCAGCGAGATCAACACGAACGGACGCTCGCCGCGGACCATCGCGGCGTCGCGACGCATCACGTCGAGGTCGGCGCCGACCATGGGAGCCAGGTCGGTCTTGTTGATCACCAACAGATCCGAGAACGTGACGCCGGGGCCGCCCTTGCGGGGCACCTTGTCACCGCCCGCCACGTCGACGACGAAGATCTGCACGTCGACCAACCCGGAGGAGAAGGTCGCGGTCAGATTGTCGCCGCCAGACTCGACGAGGATCAGGTCGAGCTTCGGGTTGCCTGCGATCAGGTCGTCGATCGCGTCGAGGTTGGCGGTGATGTCGTCGCGGATCGCGGTGTGCGGGCAGCCGCCGGTCTGCACGGCGGCGATCCGCTCGTCGGGAAGCACGGCGTTGCGGCGCAGGAAGTCGGCGTCCTCGGTGGTGTAGATGTCGTTGGTCAACACCGCGAGGGACAGCTCGTTGCGCAGTTGCCGACACAGCGCGGCCACCAGAGCGGTCTTGCCGGAGCCCACCGGTCCCCCGATCCCGATGCGCAGCGGTTCCCCCGCGTGGCGGACACGGCGGGGCCGCTCCACGTGAGCGTGGGGTTCACCGTCGAGCAGATGTGGTGGCATGGAGAACCTTTCAAGAGACGAACAGCGGTCGGTCGCGTTCGGCGTGACGCTGGGCGAGCACGTCGAGCAGCGGGTCGGAGAGGTCGGCGAGTTCCTTCGCGGCGTCGGCCGCGGTCTGGTCGCACAGCGACGACAGTTCGAACGTGAGGGCGGCGACGTCCCCGGGGTCCAGTGCCAGCAGTCGCTGGGCGGCCGTCGCCGACCCCGTCATCGTCGTGTAGACCACCGAGACGGCGGTCTGTTCGGGCAGCAGTCCGCTGGCCGCGCCGACGGCACCTGCCGCGACGGCGAGGTGCGGCTTGGCGCCGACGGCGGCCCAATCCCGCTCCGGCCACACCCGGCGGGCCAGCCGGACCAGTCCCCTGCCCTGTGCCCGGGACGCGCTGCGGGCGGCGGGAGACGGTGTGCGCGCATCGGTTTCGAGGTCGGCGGCGGTGAAACCCAGTGCACCCTCGTGCACGGCGGCCGCGATCGACGCGGTGACCAGCCCGCTGGTGCGGATGCGACGACGGAGGAAGGCGCGCAGGGTGACCACGTCGACGACCAGTCCGCTGGTGATCGCCTCCTCGACGCCACCGGAGTGAACGTGCCCCCCGGTGGGCAGCCGCGAGTCGGCGAGGACCAGCAGGGTCGACAGATTCGACATCTCAGAACAGGAAGTATCTCTGCGCCATCGGCAGTTCCACGGCAGGCTGCTCGGCCCAGACGTCGCCGTCGACGGTCACGGTGAAGGTGTCGGGGTCGACCTCGATGCGCGGCAGTGCGTCGTTGAGCGGCATGTCGGCCTTTCCGACCTTGCGCACGTCACGCACGGGGACGAGCCGGCGGTTGACGGCGAGCCGATCGGCGAGGCCGTCGTCGACGGCCTGGGGCGACACGAAGTGCACCGACGTCGCGGCCGCCGCGGCGGGCGCGGCACCGAACATCGGTCGCGGCAACACGGGCTGCGGGGTCGGGATCGACGCGTTGGCGTCCCCCATCGCCGCCCACGCGATCATGCCGCCCTTGATGACGGCATGCGGGCGGACCCCAAAGAAGGCCGGTTCCCACAGCACCAGGTCGGCGAGCTTTCCCACTTCGACCGAGCCGATCTCGTGGTCGACGCCGTGGGCGATCGCCGGGCAGATGGTGTACTTCGCGACGTAGCGGCGGACCCTGTTGTTGTCAGCAGCTCCGTCACCCTCGAGGGCGCCGCGGCGCTTCTTCATCACGTGCGCCGTCTGCCAGGTGCGCAGCACCACCTCGCCGATGCGGCCCATCGCCTGGGCGTCGCTGCCGATCATCGAGATCGCCCCGATGTCGTGCAGCAGGTCCTCCGCGGCGATCGTCGACGGCCGGATCCGGCTCTCGGCGAACGCGAGATCCTCTGGCACGCTTGGGTTCAGGTGGTGACAGACCATAAGCATGTCGAGGTGCTCGTCGAGGGTGTTGACGGTGTGCGGCCGCGTCGGGTTGGTCGAACTGGGCAGCACGTTGGGCTGCGAGACCACCGTGATGATGTCGGGCGCGTGCCCGCCGCCGGCACCCTCGGTGTGATAGGCGTGGATGGCGCGGCCGTTGATCGCCGCCAGGGTGTCCTCGACGAAGCCTGCCTCGTTGAGGGTGTCGGAGTGCAGGTTGACCTGGACGCCGGCGGCGTCGGCGACGGTCAAGCAGGCGTCGATGGCGGCGGGCGTGGTGCCCCAGTCCTCGTGAAGCTTGAATCCGGCTGCGCCGCCGCGTAATTGCTCCCACATGGCGTCGGGGTTGACTGTGTTGCCCTTGCCGAGGAGCAGCACGTTCAGCGGCCAGTGGTCGAGCGCCTCGAGCATACGGGCCAGGTGCCAGGACCCCGGTGTCACGGTGGTGGCCTTGCTGCCCTCCGCGGGCCCGGTGCCGCCCGCCACGATCGTGGTGATCCCGCCGCCGAGGGCCTCCTCCATGATCTGCGGGCAGATCAGGTGGACGTGACAGTCGATCGCGCCCGCGGTGACGATGCGACCGTTGCCCGCGATGATCTCGGTAGACGGTCCCACCACCAGGTCGGGGTGGACCCCGGACATGATGTCGGGGTTGCCGGCCTTGCCGATGGCGGTGATGCGACCGTCACGAATGCCGATGTCGGCCTTGATGATTCCCCAGTAGTCGACGATCACCGCCCCGGTGATGACGGTGTCGGGTGCGCCGTCGGCCCTGGTCGCCCTCGACTGACCCATGGACTCCCGAAGCACCTTGCCGCCACCGAAGACGGCTTCGTCGCCCGCGCGACCGGGACCGCCACTGCGGTCCTCGGTGATCTCGACGAACAGATCGGTGTCGGCCAATCGGATCCGGTCGCCCGTGGTGGGGCCGAAGAGCGCGGCGTAACGACTGCGCGAAAGGTCGCTCACGTATCCAGCTTTCCGGGTGGGTTCAGGGACAATCCGTACACCTCGCGGGTGCCGGCCAACGGCACGAGCGAAACATGTTGGGAAATACCGGGTTCGAAGCGCACCGCCGTACCGGCGGGGATGTCGAGACGGTGGCCGTGGGCGGCGACGCGGTCGAAGTCGAGCGCAGCGTTCGACTGCGGTAGGTGCACGTGGCTGCCGACCTGCACGGGCCGGTCGCCGGTGTTGACGACGGTGAGTTCGAGCCTCTCGGCACCGTCGTTGATCGTGATGTCACCGTCGCCGTACAGAATTTCGCCTGGAATCACTGGTGCCCTCTGCTCTTCACGCAAGCGCTCATCCCCCGCCTCAGGAGATCGGGTGGTGGACGGTGACGAGCTTGGTACCGTCCGGAAAGGTGGCCTCGGCCTGGACGTCGTACAGCATCTCGGGCACGCCATCCATGACGTCGTCACGGCTGAGCACCTCACGACCGCTGTTCATCAGCTCGGCGACGGTTCGGCCGTCGCGGGCGCCCTCGAGGATGTGGTCGGTGATGAGCGCGACCGCTTCGGGATGATTCAGCCGCAGACCGCGCGCCTGACGGCGGCGGGCCAGTTCGGCCGCGTAGGAAATGAGCAGTCGATCCTGCTCGTGCGGTGACAGGCGCATAGGTCGCGATCCTGCCACGGGAAGCGGCACTCAGCAGCGCACGCGCGGACGGCGTCTGCGCGTGCCGCGGTTCTAGGCCTCGTTGGGCAGGTTCTGCAGACGCACCTGGCCGCGGGCGACCAGCTTGTCGTTGGTGTCGGTGATCTCGATGAGCCAGATCTGCTGACGTCGGCCCCGATGGATGGGGGTGGACACCGCGGTGACCATGCCCGCGGTGATGGCGCGCAGGAAGTCGGTGTTGTTGTTCACCCCGACCACGTTGCTTCCGGCGCCCTTGGCCTGCAACCAGGTTGCCGCCGAGACGCTGGCGACGCTTTCGACGATGGCGCAGTACACCCCGCCGTGCACGATGCCGTGCGGCTGCAGGTGCCGCGCGTCGACGGTCAGCTGGGCCTTCGCGCCGTCGGGCGTCACGTCCAAGTAGGTGAGGCCGATCTCGTCGTCGAATCCGCCGCCCACACCGTTGGGCATCCAAGTCGTCACAAGAGAATTGTCTACACGCTCCGGGTGCGGCTAGGACACGTACCCCGGAAAAACGGGTGGGCCCCGCGCACAAAGCGTGCGCGGGGCCCACCCTCGAATGGACCGGGGATCTCTGCAGCCCTCAGGATTCCGCGGCGGTCCGGTGGTCAGGTGAAGTTGTGTTCGTGCTTGAAGACAGCATAGGCAAGGCTGCCCTAATTTAGCAAGGCCTTGCCCACGCAGGCCCGTCGTACGCCCCGAACGGGCGCTCCGAAACCCACTAGCGCGTCGAGGACGGCCTGACCGCGCCGCATGCTCGTCAACTCGCTGGAGCCGGCGAGCAGCGGGACCTGGGTGGCCGCGCTGACGACGGCGGTGCCGACGACGTGCCACATCGCGGCCGTGGACATCGCACCGTCGCTGACCTCCACCAGCCTGGCGAACAACGGCTCGAGCGTGCGATGGCTGCGGTGCGCCACCCACGTCGTCAACGCCGCCTCGTTCGGGAGCGCGACGATCCGGTCGACGGCAGCACCGGCGCCCTCCCGGAAGTGCGCGTCGTCGGGCAGTGCCCGCAGCGTGGGGTCGACGACCCCTACCCAGTCGATGGCGCCCTCCGAGTCGACGTGCACCCAGAGGTTCTCCAGGCCGGTGTCCCACGCCCTGCCCTCGAGAGCCAGCAGGGGCACCACGCGCCCGATCACGACGTGCGCCAGCGTCGCGGCGAGTTGATGGGCGACGGCGACGATGTTGTCCGTCTCGGCGGCCGCCGCGTCGAACATCTCTCGAAGCCGGTCGGTGGCCAGCGCATCGGTCAGCGGCCACCACCGCCGCCGGGACAGGTCGCGCATGACGGCGACTCCGTACACCCGCGGGCATTCCGGGTAGAGCGCACGCAAGCGCTGGCTGGACTCGTGAAGCGGCAGCGGCCGGTCGATCGCCATCCGTGCAATGAGTGGGTCGTCTACCACGACGGTCATGGGCACCTCCTACAGTTAGGTTAGCCTTACTATAGTGAGAGTGACGAACCGGGAAACCCCTAGTGACCCGACTCACAGGTTGGCGAAGCGACCGGGGTCCCGCGACTCATACGACGCACGGTAGTAAGCGCGTAGTACCCTGATTCCATTGCTCAGGAGAGTGAACGAAACATGGCCAAACAAGCGCGACTCGGGGAACTCGAACGCGAAGTGATGGACCACCTCTGGTCCTCGCGCGAGCCCCAAACCGTCCGCCAGGTGCACGAATCACTGGCGGCGCGGCGAGACCTGGCCTACACGACGATCATGACCGTCCTCCAGCGCCTCGCCAAGAAGAACCTCGTCGTCCAACATCGCGACGACAGAGCACACCGCTACGCACCGACCAACGGCCGCGACGAACTGGTCGCAGGACTCATGGTCGACGCCCTAGACCAGGCCTCGGATTCCGGCAGCCGAGAGGCCGCGCTCGTCCACTTCGTCGAACGGGTGGGGGCCGACGAGGCCGCCGCGCTGCGACGCGCGCTTGCCGAACTGGAGGCCAAGGACCGTTCTGGCGCAGCCGCTGGCAATCCGGGTACCGCCTGAGGGACACTGGCAGTGTGTCCGCGCTGGCCTTCGCCGTAGTCGCGCTGCTCCTCATTGGACCAGTGCCTGCGTTGTTGGCGCGCTCGTCCTGGCCGCTGCGGGCACCCCGCGCCGCGGTGGTGCTGTGGCAGTCGATCGCGCTGGCCGCCGTGCTGTCGGCGTTCAGTGCCGGCATCGCGATCGCCAGCAGGCTCTTCGTGCCAGGTCCCGACGGCAGACCCACCGCCACGATCACCAGTGAGATCAAGGTCCTTGGCTGGCCACTGTGGCTGCTCTACGTCGTGGTGTTCACCCTCACCCTGCTGATCGGCGCCCGCCTCATCGTGGCCGTGGTCCAGGTGGCGATCGCCACCCGACGGCGGCGAGCGCATCACCGGATGGTCGTCGACCTCGTCGGCAGGTGCCACGGACGATCCCACGCACTTCGCATCCTCGACGTCGCCCAGCCGCTGGCCTACTGCCTGCCCGGTGTCCGCAGCCGCGTCGTGGTCAGCGAGGGCACGCTGAGCGCGCTCTCGGAGTCGGAGATGGCTGCCATCCTCAGCCACGAGCGCGCGCACCTGCGGGCCCGACACGATCTGGTGCTCGAGATGTTCACCGCCGTCCACGCCGCCTTCCCCCGATTCGTCCGCAGCGCCAACGCGCTCGACGCGGTGCGCTTGCTCATCGAACTTCTCGCCGACGACGCCGCGGTGCGGACGGCAGGCCCGACGCCGCTGGCCAGGGCACTGGTGGCGTGTGCGTCCAGCCACGCACCGTCCGGCGCGCTCGCCGCGGGCGGTCCGCACACCGTGACGCGGGTACGCCGCCTCTGCGGCAAGCCCAACAGCGTCCCCCTTGCGGTCGCGGCGTACGTCACCGCCGCCGCACTGCTCGTCGTGCCCACCGTCGCGCTCGCAGTCCCCTGGCTCACCGAGCTACAACGCTTGATCACCGGCTAGATTCAGCTGTCGGAAGTCGTGTTCGATCCCCCCAATGAAAGGCCGCCCGTGAGCTCGTCGGAATCACCTGCAACCACCGGAACAGCTCAGATCGGCGTCACCGGCCTCGCGGTGATGGGATCCAACATCGCGCGCAACTTCGCCCACCACGGCTACACCGTCGCGCTGCACAACCGCACGACCGCCAAGATCGACGCGCTGCTCGAGGCACACGGTTCCGAGGGCAACTTCGTGCGCGGCGACACCATCCCGGAATTCCTTGCGACGCTTGAGAAGCCGCGCCGGGTCCTGATCATGGTCAAGGCCGGCGATCCCACCGATGCGGTCATCAACGAGCTCGCCGACGCGATGGAGGAAGGCGACATCATCATCGACGGCGGCAACTCCCTCTTCACCGACACCATCCGCCGCGAGAAGGCCATCCGCGAGCGCGGTCTGCACTACGTCGGCGCCGGCATCTCCGGCGGCGAGGAGGGCGCGCTCAACGGGCCGTCGATCATGCCAGGCGGCCCCGTCGAGTCCTACACGTCGCTCGGCCCGCTGCTCGAGGAAATCTCCGCCCACGTCGACGGCGTCCCGTGCTGCACGCACATCGGACCCGACGGAGCGGGACACTTCGTCAAGATGGTGCACAACGGCATCGAGTACTCCGACATGCAACTCATCGGCGAGGCCTACCAGCTGCTGCGCGACGGGCTCGGAAAGACCGCCCCGGAGATCGCCGACATCTTCGCCGAATGGAACAAGGGCGACCTGGACAGCTACCTGATCGAGATCACCGCCGAGGTGCTCAAGCAGGTCGACGCGAGGACCGGCAAGCCACTGGTCGACGTCATCCTCGACGAGGCCGAGCAGAAGGGCACCGGTCGCTGGACCGTCAAGTCGGCCCTCGACCTCGGGGTGCCGGTGACCGGCATCGCCGAGGCCGTGTTCGCCCGCGCCCTGTCCGGCTCCGTCGCCCAACGCAAGGCCACCACCGGACTGGCCGCCGGGGAATTGGGCGCCAAGCCCGACGACGCGGCGCAGTTCGTCGACGACGTCAGCAAGGCGCTGTACGCGTCGAAGATCATCGCGTACGCCCAGGGCTTCAACCAGATTCAGGCGGGCAGCGCCGAATACGGCTGGGACATCACGCTCGGCGACATGGCCACCATCTGGCGTGGCGGCTGCATCATCCGCGCGAAGTTCCTCAACCGCATCAAGGAGGCGTACGACGAGAACGGCGAGCTGGCCACCCTGATCGCCGCGCCGTACTTCCGCGACGCGGTCGAGGCGGGCATCGACAGCTGGCGTCGGGTCGTCGTGAAGGCCACCGAGCTTGGCATTCCGATCCCCGGATTCGCCTCCGCGCTGTCGTACTACGACGCGCTGCGCACCGAGCGGCTTCCCGCGGCGCTGACCCAGGGGCTGCGCGACTTCTTCGGTGCGCACACCTACGGGCGCATCGACGAGGATCCGAGCAAGAAGTTCCACACCCAGTGGAGCGGTGATCGCAGCGAGTCGCCTGCGTGAACAACCCGCCGAACGTGGACTTTTGCCACGCACCAGAGCCCAACGGCGTGGATGAAGTCCACACTCGGCGCGGATGGAAGGTGTCATGAAGTTTCTCGAGGGGCACCACCCGCCCTATGACCTGACCTACAACGACGTCTTCGTCGTTCCGGGACGCTCGGACGTGGCGTCCCGGTTCGACGTCGACCTGTCCACCGCCGACGGATCGGGCACCACGATCCCGGTGGTCGTGGCGAACATGACCGCCGTGGCGGGCCGTCGGATGGCCGAGACGGTTGCCCGGCGCGGCGGCATCGTCGTTCTGCCCCAAGACCTTCCGACCTCGGCGGTTCGCGAGATGGTCGAGTTCGTCAAGAGCCGCGACCTCGTCGTCGACACGCCAGTCACCCTGTCGCCGGACGATTCGGTGTCCGATGCCACCGCGCTGATCCACAAGCGCGCCCACGGGGCCGCCGTCGTCGTCGACGACGATGGCAAGCCGGTCGGACTGGTCACCGAGGCGTCGTGCCGCGGCGTGGACCGCTTCGCGCGGGTTCGCGACGTCGCGACGGTCGACTTCGTCACCGCGCAGGTTGGCACCGATCCGCGAACCGTGTTCGACAAGCTCGAGCACAACCCGGTCGGCGTGGCCGTGATGACCGGTCCCGACGGCCGCCTGGCTGGGGTGCTGACGCGCACCGGCGCGATCAGGGCGGGCATCTACTCCCCCGCCGTCGACGACTCCGGTCGGCTGCGGATCGCCGCCGCGGTCGGCATCAACGGCGACGTTGCCGCCAAGGCGCAGGCGTTGGCCGAAGCGGGCGTCGACCTGCTGGTGGTCGACACCGCCCACGGTCACCAGCTCAAGATGCTCGACGCCATCAAGGCGGTGTCGTCACTGGACCTCGGGCTTCCACTGGCCGCGGGCAACGTGGTGTCGGCCGAGGGCACTCGCGACCTGATCAGTGCCGGCGCGTCGATCGTCAAGGTGGGCGTTGGCCCCGGGGCGATGTGCACCACGCGGATGATGACCGGCGTCGGACGCCCCCAGTTCTCGGCGGTCGTCGAATGTTCGGCTGCCGCACGGCAATTGGGCGGGCACGTCTGGGCCGACGGCGGCGTGCGCCATCCTCGCGACGTCGCACTGGCCCTGGCCGCCGGCGCCGCCAACGTCATGATCGGTTCTTGGTTCGCGGGCACCTACGAATCGCCGGGCGACCTGTTGCACGACCGCGACGACCGGCTGTACAAGGAGAGCTACGGCATGGCGTCCAAGCGCGCCGTCGCGGCCCGCACCTCGGGCGACAGCCAGTTCGACCGGGCCCGCAAGGCGTTGTTCGAAGAAGGAATCTCCACCTCGCGGATGAGCCTGGACCCGGCCCGCGGCGGCGTCGAGGATCTCCTCGACCACATCACCTCCGGCGTGCGGAGCACCTGCACCTACGTCGGCGCGACGACGCTGGAGGAACTCCACGACAAGGTCGTGCTCGGCGTGCAATCTGCCGCAGGCTTCGCCGAAGGGCATCCGCTGCCGTCGGGCTGGTGACCTCCGCGGTGTTCTCAGTGGCGACGGTCCCGGTACGATTGGTCCATCTCAACGCCGATCGAAGGGGAACACGTGCCGCAGGCACCCGCCGAGGCCCCGGAACCTGAACGGGCCTCCTCGGAGCCATCCGACGCCGAACCCTCCAGTAGGAAGCCGGGCCTCGTGCCCGGCGCCCGTGGTGCGTGGCTCCGATGAGTCTTGCCCTCAGTCTGCTCGCCTTCCTACTGCTGACGGCGGGGACGGCTCTGTTCGTGGCCGCCGAGTTCTCGCTGACCGCGCTGGAACGCAGCACCGTCGAAGCCAACGCCAAGTCCGGCGGCTGGCGGGACGCCTACGTCCAAAAGGCCCACCGCTCACTGTCATTCCAGTTGTCCGGCGCCCAGCTCGGCATCTCGATCACGACACTGGCCACCGGCTACCTGGCCGAACCGGTCGTCGCCACGCTGCTCCACGCGCCGCTCACCCTGATCGGCGTTCCCGCAAGCATGCTCGACGGCATCTCCCTCGGCCTGGCCCTGCTGATCGCCACGTCGGTCTCGATGATCTTCGGCGAGCTGGTGCCCAAGAACCTCGCCGTCGCCAAGCCGTTGCCCACCGCGCGGTGGGCCGCCCCGCCGCAGTGGTGGTTCTCCCGATTTCTGACACCTGCCATCAAGGTCACCAACGGCACGGCCAACTGGATCCTGCGCAGGCTCGGCATCGAACCCGCCGAGGAACTGCGGTCCGCCCGCTCACCGCAGGAACTCGTTTCGCTGGTGCGCACCTCGAAGCGCAGCGGGTCCCTGGACGCCAGCACCGCCGACCTGGTGGACCGCTCACTGAAGTTCGGCGAACGGTCGGCGGAGGAACTCATGACGCCGCGGTCCAAGATCGAATCGCTGCACGTCGACGACACCGTCGCGGACCTGGTGCACAAGGCCATCGAGACCGGCTTCTCGCGCTTCCCCATCACCGCTGGCGATCTCGACGAGACGGTCGGCATCGTGCACGTCAAGCAAGCATTTACCGTGCCGGTCGCCGACCGTGGCACCACGCAGCTCGTGACGCTCGCGCGACCGGTGTCCACCGTGCCGTCGAGCCTCGACGGTGACGCCGTGATGACCCAGATCCGCGCCAACGGTTTGCAGACCGCCCTGGTGGTCGACGAATACGGCGGCACGGCAGGCATGGTCACCGTCGAGGATCTCATCGAGGAAATCGTGGGCGACGTCCGCGACGAGCACGACGACGCCACCCTCGACGTCGTCGAGGTCCGCAACGGCTGGCGCATCTCGGGCCTGTTGCGCATCGACGAGGTCGAGAGCGAGACGTCCTTCCGGCCGCCGGAGGGTGACTACGAAACGATCGGCGGACTCATCCTCCAAGAGCTCGGCCACATTCCCGAGCCCGGCGAGACCGTCGAACTCACCGAGTTCGACCCCGACGGTCCGCTGGACGACCCCGTGCATTGGCAGGCGACCGTGATCCAGATGGACGGCCGCCGCATCGACCTGCTGGAGCTCACCGAACTGGGCCGCCGCGGCGAGTCCGAGGAGGAGGTGCGCTGATGGGATCCGACGTCTTCGGCGTGCTCCTGACCGTCGTCCTGCTTGGCGCCAACGCGTTCTTCGTCGGCGCCGAGTTCGCCCTGATCTCCGCGCGCCGCGACCGCCTCGAAGCCCTTGCCGAACAGGGCAAGAAGAGCGCCGTCACCGTCATCAGGGCCGGTGAGCGGCTGTCGTTGATGTTGGCCGGCGCCCAACTGGGCATCACGATCTGCTCGATCCTGCTGGGCCGGGTCGGCGAACCGGCGGTGGCCCACCTCCTCGAAGTGCCGTTCGCCGTCGTCGGCATACCCGACACGATCCTGCACACGGTGTCGTTCGTCATCGCGCTCGGCATCGTCGTCACCCTGCACGTGCTGCTCGGCGAGATGGTGCCGAAGAACATCGCCATCGCCGGGCCGGAATCGGCGGCGATGCTGCTGATCCCGCCGTACCTGGTCTACATGCGGTTGGCCAAGCCGTTCATCGCGTTCTACAACTGGTGCGCCAACACGACCCTGCGCTCCTTCGGCGTCGAACCGAAGGACGAGCTCGACGTCACGGTGTCCACGGTGGAGCTCTCGGAGATGATCGCCGAGTCGCTCTCGGAGGGCCTGCTCGACCCCGAGGAGCACGGCAGGTTGACCCGCGCGCTCCAGATCCGCACCCACGTCGTGGCCGACGTCGCGATTCCGCTTGCCGACATCAGGGCCGTCCCGGTCGCAGGTCCGGGACTCGGACCCACCGTCGCCGCGATCGAACGGGCGCTCGTCGACACCGGCTACTCCCGCTTCCCCGTCACCGACAGCACCGGCGCGTTCCTCGGCTACCTGCACATCAAGGACGTGCTCGGATTGATGAGTGACCCCGACGCGGTCGTCGACCTGGCCACGGTCCGCGCGCTGCCACGGCTGGCCGCCTCGTTGCCGGTTCCTGACGCGTTGACTCGGCTCCGCCGCGACAACAGCCATCTGGCTCTGGTCACCACCGACGACCGGGTGACGGCCGTCGTGGCGCTGGAGGACCTGGTCGAGGACCTGGTGGGGACGGTGCGCGACGGGACGCACCGTGTCTGAGGTGCTCCTCGAGCGCCGGTTGCTCGACGAAGCCGAGTGGACCGGGCGCGAGCGCGGGCACGTCGAACGGGCCGAATCCTTCCTCGGGCCGCATCGGGCGCGGGCTCAGCGCGGCGAGGCGCACCCGGTCTGGGACTTCCTGTTCAGCTACTACAGCCTGCGACCCCGGCAGTTGCGTCGCTGGCACCCCGGCTTCGGCGTCGCACTCGACGGCGGCGAGGCTCACCGGTTCCTCGACCGCGCGGGCTACGAGAAATCCGGCGCCGGCGTCACGGTGAGCCAAGAGCACCTGCGCACGCGCGCCGACACCGTCGCCTTCATTGCAAAGTTGCTCCGCGCCACCGCCGATCGTCCGCCCCGGCTCAACTGCTTCGGGCTGCACGAGTGGGCCATGGTGTACCGGACCACCGACGTGCGGCACGACCAGGTCCCGCTGCGACTGGGAGCCGCGGGCACCGACGAGGTCGTTGAGTCGATTCCGTTGCGCTGCAGTCACTTCGACGCCTATCGCTTCTTCACCGAGCCCGCCGCACCCCGCAACGCCGAGGCGCTGAGCCGCGAAACCCAGGTCGCCACCGAACAACCGGGGTGCGTGCACGCCAACATGGACTTGTACAAGTGGTGTTACAAACTCGGGGCACTGGTGCCCTCGGAGTTGCTGATGGACAGCCTGGAGCTCGCGGCACGGGCCAGGGAGCTCGACATGCGGGCCAGTCCCTACGATTTGGCGGGCTTCGGAATCGAGCCGATCGCCGTCGAGAACGCGGCAGGCCGCACCGAGTACGTGCGCTGCCAACGTGACATCGCCGACCGCTCGGCGCCGCTGCGGGCGGCATTGCTGAGCCGCTGCGACGAGATGCTCGCCGAGGCCGACACCCGATGAGGCGTGTCTCGGTAGCGTTATTGGCTTGTGCCACCACGCTTCTCGCGGCTTGCGGTACCACGTCCACCGGTCCCGCCGCTGATCACTCCGGACCTCCGAGGGGCCCGGCCATCAGGGCCGACTTCAGTGGCACCGGGCCTGGAGCGCTGGTGTCAGCGGAGGGACTCGTCGACCTCGACCCCGAGCTGCGGGACAAGACGTCGCTCGCGGCGCGCATCGTCTACGAGTCCACCTCCGGGGTGAACGACAGCCACAGCCTGGTGACGGGCACCGTCTTCGTCCCCAAGGGAGCTCCGCCACCCGGCGGATGGCAGATCATCGCCTACGCCCACCCGGCGACGGGGATCCAGGCTCGGTGCGCGCCGTCGGCGTCGCCGACGCTGCTGGGGTCGGCCACCGACATCGCGTCGCTCCTCGACGCCGGGTACGTCGTGACTGCCACCGACTACCAGGGCCTGGGCCTGCGCGACGACGACCACTCGACGACGGATCCCACGATTGGGCCCTTCAACGGATACCACCCGTTCCTCGACTCGACGACCGAGGGATACGACGTCATCGACTCGGTGCGGGCCGCCCGGACGCTGGTGCCCGCCGCCTCGGACGCCTTCGCCGCCTACGGCGTCGGACAGGGCGGTCAGGCCGTGTGGGCAGCCAACGAACTCGCAGCCGACTACCGGGGCAAGCTGACCCTCGTCGGCGTCGCGGCCGTGCACCCGACCGCTGCCCTCGAAGGCCTGGCCGACTCCGCGGCCAGCGGCACCCTCACCAGGGATCAGCAGCTGACGCTGCAACAGTTCCTCGCCTCACTTGCCAAGGAGTACGACGACTTCGACCTCGGCCCCTATCGGCACGGCGTGGTCGAGAGCAACTGGGACGCCTTGTCGGCGTGCTGGGGTCCGGCGTATCGCGATCGGGCGCAGATCGCCGAACGAATCGGTCCCGACGACCTCCGCCCCGACGGCGACGATGCGACCCGCGTCCTCCGGGGATTTCTGCAGAAGACATCGCTTCCCCAGGGGCCGACCAGCGCACCCATGGTGGTCGTGCCGGAGGGACCCGACGGACTGATCCCGACGGCGCAGACGGACGCCGCGCTCGCCAAGGCGTGCACGATGGGCGACGTCGTCTCCTCCGGTCCTCTCGACGGCGGTGACCCGATGCCAGGGCTGATCGGGTGGATGGGTGACCGATTTGCCGGGCTCCCCGCCGCGAACGACTGCCCCGCCACCCACGGCTGACCAACAACACACAGCCGATCCACGAGCACGTTTGCGATACATGGTCTCGTGGATCTCTCCTTGACTGGTGGCTGGCTTCCGATTGCCGTCGAGGTCGTCGCCGCGATCGTGCTCGGCGTGGCGATCGGCCGACGGTCGCGGGCGTGGCGGCTGAAGTGGCTCCCGCTGTCGGTCGCCATGGGTGCCGCACTGGCCGGCGGGGCCTACTGGCTGGTCGGCTATCTGGCACTGGCCGACGATCCCGCGCCGGCATCGCTCTGGTGGTGGATAGGTCTAACCGCGGCGGCGGCGACGGTCGCGGTGACCGGGTGGCACGGAACCCGCTGGTCGCGACGGGTCACGTCCCTGCTGGCCATCGCACTGTGCGCGTCGTGCGTTGCGCTTGGGCTCGACGCCTGGACCGGCTACCTGCCGACGCTGAACTCGGCGTGGGACCGGGCCACCGGCGCATCGCTGCCGAATCAGACCGACGAGGCAGGCGCGATGGACCTTCGCCGGCAACATGTCCGACCCACCCGCGGTGTCCTGGTGTCGGTGACGATCGGCGACGACGCGTCGGGATTCGAGCATCGCGACGAGCTGGTGTACCTGCCACCCGCCTGGTTCACCGGCGATTCGGCATCAGACCTGCCCGCCGTCATAATGGCCGGTGGTGAGTTCGGTCACCCCGCGGACTGGCCGACCGCCGGTGGCGCTCAACACATTGCCGACGACTTCGCGACCACGCACGGCGGCAATGCCCCGGTACTGGTCTTCGCAGACACCAGTGGACGCTTCAGCAACGACACCGAATGCGTCGACGGCGTACGAGGCAACGCCGCCGACCACCTCACCAAAGACGTCGTGCCCTACGTCATCTCGCACTTCGGCGTCAGCCCCGCCGCGTCACACTGGGGCATCGTGGGGTGGTCCTCCGGCGGCACCTGCGCGCTGATGACCGCGGTGATGCACCCCGACCTCTTCTCCGCCTTCGTCGACGTCGACGGAGGACTGCGGCCCGACGCGGGCTCCAAGCAGCAGACCGTCGCCCGCCTCTTCGGCGGCGATGCAACGGCGTTCGCCGCCTTCGATCCCGCACCGGTGATGACGGCTCACGGCCCGTATACCGGGCTGACCGGCTGGTTCGCCACGTCGACCGCCGGCCCCACGGTCTACTACCCGGCCACCGCGGACCCACCGATTGATCCGAATCCCGACGACGTGGATCCGGCGGACCACGCAGCCGTCGCGGTGTTCCTCTGTTCGGTGGCCAGCAGCAGCGGCATTCCATGTTCGGTGGTCCCCGTCGGCGGTGGCCACGACTTCGCCTCTGCTGCCAAGGTCTTCGACACCGCCTTGCCGTGGCTCGCCGGGCAGCTGGGAACGCCAGGGGTGCCTGTCGTCGCGTTGCCGGGAGGTGCGCCCCCGTCGTGACGCGGCACGACGGGCCAAAGAACCAGCCGTTGGCCACGGGTAAGCTGGTTCGACGCTTGAGAGAGGAAATCATGACTGACCGCGTGACCGTCGGAAACTTGCGAGTGGCACGGGTGCTGCACGACTTCATCACCAATGAGGCGCTGCCGGGCACCGGTGTAGACCCCGACAGCTTCTGGGCGGGCGTTGACAAGGTCGTCGCCGATCTGGCCCCCGTCAACCAGGACCTGCTCGCGCGCCGTGACGAACTGCAGGCGCAGATCGACAAGTGGCACCGCCAGCGCGTCATCGGACCGTTCGACGCCGCCGAGTACCAGGCGTTCCTCACCGAGATCGGCTACCTGCAGCCAGAACCCGAAGACTTCACGATCACCACCTCCGGCGTCGACGACGAGATCACCAGCACCGCAGGCCCACAGTTGGTCGTGCCCATTCTCAACGCCCGGTTCGCGCTGAACGCGTCCAACGCGCGGTGGGGCTCGCTGTACGACGCGCTCTACGGCACCGACGTCATCCCCGAGGCCGACGGCGCCGAGAAGGGCAGCGGCGGTTACAACCAGGTGCGCGGCGACAAGGTCATCGCCTACGCCCGCACGTTCCTCGACGACTCGGTGCCCCTGGCGTCGGGGTCGTGGGCAGACGCCACCGGGTTCACGATCGACGACGGCCAGTTGCTCGTCACCGTCGGCGACGACCTTGCGGTCGGCCTCGCCAATCCCGACGAGTTCGCCGGCTACACCGGCGAACTCGGCTCGCCCCAGTGGTCGATCCTCCTGGTCCACCACGGTTTGCACATCGAGATCCTGATCGACCCCGACTCCCCCGTCGGGTCGACCGACAAGGCGGGCGTCAAGGACGTCGTGCTGGAGTCGGCCGTCACCACGATCATGGACTTCGAAGACTCCGTCGCCGCGGTCGACGCCGACGACAAGGTGCTCGGTTACCGCAACTGGCTGGGGCTCAACCGTGGCGACCTGACCGAAGAGGTCAGCAAGGGCGGCAAGTCCTTCACCAGAGTGCTCAGCGAGGACCGCACCTTCACCGCTCCCGACGGCCAGTCCGAGCTGACGCTCCCCGGCCGCAGCCTGTTGTTCGTCCGCAACGTCGGACACCTGATGACGAACGACGCCATCGTCTTCGAGGACGGCACCGAGGTCCCCGAGGGCATCCAGGACGCGCTGTTCACTGGCCTGATCGCCGTGCATGGCCTCAAGGCCGAAGAGAACAACGGACCGCTCCTCAACAGCCGCACCGGCTCGATCTACATCGTGAAGCCCAAGATGCACGGCCCCGACGAGGTCGCGTTCACCTGCGAACTGTTCAGCCGCGTCGAGGACGTGCTCGGCCTGCCGCAGGCCACCATGAAGGTCGGCATCATGGACGAGGAGCGGCGCACCACGCTCAACCTGAAGGCCTGCATCAAGGCCGCGGCCGACCGGGTGGTGTTCATCAACACCGGCTTCCTCGACCGCACCGGCGACGAGATCCACACCTCGATGGAAGCCGGCCCGATGATCCGCAAGGGCGCAATGAAGAGCCAGCCCTGGATCAAGGCATACGAGGACCAGAACGTCGACGTCGGTTTGGCCGCGGGGCTGTCCGGCAAGGCCCAGATCGGCAAGGGCATGTGGGCCATGACCGAGTTGATGGCCGACATGGTCGAGCAGAAGATCGGCCAACCGAAGGCCGGCGCCACCACCGCGTGGGTGCCGTCGCCGACCGGAGCGACCCTGCACGCCATGCACTACCACCAGGTGGACGTCTTCGAGGTGCAAGAGGAACTCGCAGGCAAGAGGCGCACCACGCTCGACGAGCTGTTGACCATCCCGCTGTCCA
This sequence comes from Mycobacterium sp. AT1, assembly GCF_002043095.1. Taxonomy (GTDB): domain Bacteria; phylum Actinomycetota; class Actinomycetes; order Mycobacteriales; family Mycobacteriaceae; genus Mycobacterium. Next base: position 172,459 of record NZ_MVOC01000009.1, read on the forward strand.
AGGAACTGGCGTGGGCCCCCGAGGAAATCCGCGAGGAGGTCGACAACAATTGCCAGTCGATCCTCGGCTACGTGGTGCGGTGGGTCGACGCGGGCGTCGGCTGCTCCAAGGTGCCCGACATCCACGACGTCGCACTGATGGAGGACCGCGCCACCCTGCGGATCTCCAGCCAGCTGCTGGCCAACTGGTTGCGCCACGGCGTGATCACCGAGGAGGACGTCAAGGCCAGCCTGCGACGGATGGCCGTCGTGGTCGACGAGCAGAACGCCAATGACTCCTCGTATCTGCCGATGGCGCCCGACCCCGAGGCCAGCATCGCCTTCGAGGCGGCCCAGGAGCTGATTCTCTCCGGCGCCGCGCAGCCCAACGGCTACACCGAGCCGATCCTGCATCGCCGCCGCCGGGAGTTCAAGGCTCGCCACGCCAACCAGTGACTAGACTTCGGCGGGTTCAGGTGACCACGAGACTCAACGAGTACAGGGGTTAGGAATGGGCAGGCACAGCATTCCCGACCCAGAGGATTCCTCGGAGGCGGGACAGGGCGCCGGCGACGACCAGCCGGATTCGCCGTACGCGGACGAATACGCCGACGACTACACGACCGACGACTACCACACCGACGACCGTCCGACCGGTGACCATCCGGCCGACGAGTACGAAACTGGATACGACACAACCGGTTACGACGACGGCGGTTACGAGGCGGGCGGCTACGACCAGCCGCGGTACGGCGAACCGGCCGACCCGCGCGAAGGCGACTACTCCACTCTCGAGGAGCAGGAGGCCGCCACCACCGCGTTCGCGGCAACGCCCGCGGGGCCCAATCGTCGCGATTGGGAGAGCAGCGAGTGGACCGGCAGCCACCGGGCCATCACCCCGAAGCGGCGCGGCATCAGCGTCTCGGTGATCGTCGCACTGGTGACCGTCGTCGTGGTGGTCGGCGCCGTCATCGCCTGGCGGTTCTTCGGCGACGCCCTTTCGGAACGCTCGCAGGCCGGCGCCGCGCGATGTGTGGCCGGCGAGGTCGCCGTCGCCGTGGTGGTCGACCCCTCGATCGCCGACCAGATCACGCCGCTGGCCGAGAAGTACAGCCAGTCCGCGGCACCCGTCGGCGACAAGTGCGTCAAGGTCGGGGTCAAGGCCGCTGAATCAGACCAGGTGATCAACGGGTTCGCCGGCCCGTGGCCAAGCGATCTGGGCGAGCAGCCCGCGCTGTGGATTCCCGGCAGCTCGATCTCCGAGGCCCGCCTCGAGGCGTCGACCGGCGAGAAGACCGTCAGCGACAGCCGCTCGCTGGTGACCTCACCGGTAATGCTGGCCATGCGGCCTCAGTTGAAGACCGCGTTGGGACAACGCAATTGGGGCGCATTGCCCGGCCTGCAGAGCAACGCCACGTCGCTGGACGGGATGAACCTGTCCGGGTGGGGATCGCTCAAGTTGGCGTTGCCGATGACGGGTGACAGCGATGCCACCTATCTGGCCGCCGAGTCCGTCGCCTCCGCGGCGGCTCCGCAGGGGCAGCCGCCGACGTCGGGGGCGAACGCCATCGCGACGTTGCGGGCCGCTCAGCCGAAACTCGCCGACGACAAGTCGTCGACGGCGATGGATGCGATGCTCGAGGCGTCGGATCCGGCCGCGGCCGACGTGCACGCCGTGGTCGCCACCGAGCAGCAGATCTTCCAACGGGGTTCGCAGCAGGACGCCAAGGACAAGCTCGCCGCCTGGCTGCCGTCCGGGCCGACCGCGGTGGCCGACTATCCCACCGTGTTGCTGGCCGGCACCTGGCTGAGCCAGGAACAGGTCAGCGCCGCAAGCGAGTTCGCCCGATTCCTGCGCAAGCCGGAAGCGCTCGCGAGCCTCGCCGAGGCCGGCTTCCGAGCCGACGGCACCACGCCGCCGCAAAGCGACGTCGTCGACTTCGCCTCGCTGCCCGCCCCACTGTCGATCGGCGATGGCGGGGTGCGGGCCACGTTGGCCAACCTGGTCAGCGCACCGGTGCAGGACCCAGCGGTCACCGTGCTCCTCGACCAGTCGATGTCCGCGGACGAGGGCGGCAAGTCCCGGCTGGCCAACGTCACCGCTGCGCTCACCGCTCGACTGCAGTCCCTGCCGTCGAATTCGGCGGTCGGGTTGTGGACCTTCGATGGCGTGGCGGGACGCTCCGAGGTGCCGATGGGACCACTCGACGAGCAGGTCGGCGGCACGCCGCGCTCGCAGGTGCTGACCACCAATCTCAACGGTCAGGCGCCAAGCAACGGGGGTGCGGTGTCCTTCACCACGCTGCGCCTGCTGTATCCCGAGGCGGTCGCCAACTTCCGTGAGGGCCAGCCCAATTCGGTGCTCGTCATCACGGCGGGACCGCACACCGATCAGTCGCTCGACGGCGCGGGTCTGCAGGACTTCATCAAGCAGAACTTCAACCAGGCACGGCCCGTCGCGGTCAACGTCGTCGACTTCGGCGCCGATCCAGACCGGGGAACCTGGGAAGCCGTCGCGCAGGCGACCGGCGGGGACTACCAGAACCTGAACAGTTCGGCGGGTCCCGAGCTCACCGCGGCACTGACCACGGCCCTCGGCTAACCCCCCTCAACCGTCCGCGAGCAGACACAAAGGGCCCTCAATCTCTGAGATTGAGGGCCCTTTGTGTCTGGTCGCGGGGTACTAGCTCAGGCGAAGGCCTCCACCGGCGGGCACGAGCAGACCAGGTTGCGGTCGCCGTAGGCGCTGTCGACGCGACGCACCGGCGGCCACACCTTGGGCCGGAAGCCCTTGCCCATCGGGTACGCGGCCTGCTCCCTGGTGTACGGGTGCTCCCAGTTCTCCACCAGGAGGCACTCGGCCGTGTGGGGGGCACCCCGCAGGGGGTTGTCGTCCGCGGGCCACGCGCCCGACCCGACCTGGTCGATCTCGGCACGGATCGAGATCATCGCCTCACAGAAGGCGTCGACCTCGGCGAGGCTCTCGCTCTCGGTGGGCTCGACCATCAACGTTCCCGTGACCGGGAAGCTCATCGTCGGCGCATGGAAGCCGTAGTCCGCCAAGCGCTTTGCCACGTCGTCGACGGTCACGCCGGTCGACTTGGTGATGCCGCGCAAGTCGAGAATGCACTCGTGGGCGACCATGCCGTTCTCGCCGGTGTAGAGCACGGGGTAGTACTCGTCCAACCGGCGGGCGACGTAGTTGGCCGACGCGATCGCCGTGAGCGTCGCCGCCCGCAGTCCGGGTGCACCCATCATGCGGATGTAGGCCCACGTGATCGGCAGGATCGACGCCGACCCGTACGGTGCCGCCGACACGGTGTAGGTGTCGGTGAGCTCGTCGGCCAGCGGGTGACCGGGAAGGAACGGCGCCAGGTGGCTGCGCACCGCGACCGGTCCGACGCCGGGACCGCCGCCACCGTGCGGGATGCAGAACGTCTTGTGCAGGTTGAGGTGGCTGACGTCGCCGCCGAACCGGCCGGGCCGGGCCAGGCCGACGAGAGCGTTCAGGTTCGCGCCGTCGACGTAGACCTGGCCGCCGACGTCGTGCACGGCCGCGCAGATCTCCTCGACGTCGTGCTCGAAGACGCCATGCGTCGACGGGTAGGTGATCATCAGGGCCGCCACGGCGTCACTGTGTTCGGTGATCTTGGCCCGCAGGTCGTCGAGGTCGACGTCACCGTTCTCGCGGCACTTGACCACCACGACGCGCATCCCGGCCAGCGCGGCCGACGCCGCGTTGGTGCCGTGTGCGCTCGACGGGATCAGGCAGATGTTTCGCTGAGCGTCACCGCGACTGAGGTGATAGGCCTGAATCGCGAGCAGACCGGCGTACTCCCCCTGCGAACCCGCATTGGGTTGCAGCGACACGGAGTCGTAGCCGGTGAGCTGGGTCAGCCAGCCCTCCAGGTCGGCGATCAGCTTGCGCAGACCCGGCGTGTCCGACGCCGGTGCGAACGGGTGCTGCCGAGCGAACTCCGGCCAGGTGATGGGCTCCATCTCGGCGGCGGCGTTGAGCTTCATGGTGCACGAACCCAGCGGGATCATGCTGCGGTCGAGCGCGATGTCCTTGTCCGCCAGGGACCGCAGGTAGCGCATCATGTCGGTCTCGGTGCGGTAGCGGGTGAAGGCCGGGTGGGTCAGGAACGCCGATGTGCGCGTGGCGATCTCGGGACCAGCCCAGTGGTGTCCGCCCTTGGTGGCACCGAAGGCGGAGAGGACCTCTTCGACGTGGGTCGCGGTGGTGGCCTCGTCGCAGGCGACGGAGACGTGGTCCGCGTCGACCAGCCAGACGTTGACGCCGCGCGCCTTCGCTGCCGCGCGGATCTCCTCGGCGCGGCCTGGGACGCGGGCCAGCACGGTGTCGAAGAAGGCATCGTGCACCACCTCGACGTCGGCCTCGGCGAGGGCGGTGGCGACCGCGAGCGCATTGCCGTGCACCTTGTGGGCGATGGCCTTCAGCCCGTCGGCACCGTGGTAGCTGGCGTACATGGCCGCCATCACGGCCAGCAGCACCTGAGCGGTACAGATGTTGCTGGTGGCCTTGTCGCGACGGATGTGTTGTTCGCGCGTCTGCAACGCGAGGCGGTAGGCAGGTGAGCCGTCCGAGTCAACCGAGACGCCGACCAGGCGACCCGGCAGCTGGCGGGCATGCTTGGTGTGCACGGCGAGGTAACCGGCGTGCGGTCCCCCGAATCCCATTGGGACACCGAAACGTTGGGTGGTGCCGAAGCCGACGTCGGCGCCGATCTCTCCCGGCGGGGTGATCAGTGTGCACGCCAACAGGTCGGCACCGACGGCGACCAGCGCGCCGCGCTCGTGGGCTTGCTCGACGAGATCGCTCCAGTCGGTGACGCGTCCGCTGGCACCGGGCAGCTGGACCACGACGCCGAAGAAGTCGCCGTCGGGCAGTCCGTTGCGTAGGTCGGACGTGACGATCTGGATGCCAAGCGGGGCTGCCCGGGTGGCCAGCACCGCGGCGGTCTGCGCGTAGACGTCGACGTCGACGAGCAGAGTGTTCGCCGAACCCTTGACTGCCCGGTGCATCAGCGTCATGGCCTCGGCGGCGGCGGTCGCCTCGTCGAGCATGGACGCGTTGGCCACCTCGAGACCGGTCAGTTCTTCGACCATCGTCTGAAAGTTGAGGAGGGCTTCGAGCCTGCCCTGGCTGATCTCCGGCTGATACGGCGTGTAGGCCGTGTACCAGGCCGGGTTCTCGAGGATGTTGCGCTTCAACACCGCCGGGGTCAGCGTGTCGTAGTAGCCCTGCCCGATCATCGACACCGCGACGGTGTTGGCGTCGGCCATCGCGCGAAGTTCGGCCAGCGACTGCTCCTCGGTGGCAGGCGGTGGGAGCTGGTCGAGGCCGGGGGACAATCCGTCGGCGGTCAGGGCGTCGAGAATGCCGCTGGGAAGAGCCTTTTCAGCCAGCTCGCCGAGGGTGTCGACACCGATCACCTGGAGCATGGTCGCGATGGCGTCCGCGTCCGGCCCGATGTGCCTGTCGGCGAACCTGGGCTGGTGGTGTTCGTTGCTGGGATGAGTTGGAGCACCGGGCACGGGAGGACCTCTCAGAGCGTGGAACCGCTTGCGGTCCTCCCCCTCTGTCGTCGACCCGTCGCGGGTGCCTGAGAGATTCGGCGTACCCGATCACTGCCGGGTCGGCCTTTCCCCATGGGCGGGTGAAGTCGAGCTCACCACTTTCCAGAGGCATCGTGGCTCCACGCGGTCCTGGTGCCTGAGAGGTTGACGGAGAGGTGTTGCTCCTTCGGCGTCCGTGGCTGGCGGCCACGGAACTCTCCCGCGCAGGGGCGATGCGTTGCCAAGTCTACCGGAGTGGGTAGAGGTCAGCCGATCTTGCGGTCGCGAGACTTGCGCCGCGACGCGAGCTCGTCCTCCGGGCTGGGGATGGACTCCCCGCCGTCGGCACGCTCGCCTGGGAAGTCGGCGATGGCTCCGGTGAGCTCGCGCATGGCTCCCGACACGGCGATGCCGAACACGCCCTGGCCGCCTTGGAGCAGGTCGACGACCTCTTCGGCCGACGTGCACTCGTAGACGGTGGTGCCGTCGGAGAACAGGGTGATGTTGGCGAGGTCCTTGACGCCACGCTGGCGCAGATGGTCGACCGCGACCCGAATGTTGTGCAACGAGATTCCGGTGTCCAGAAGCCTTTTGACGATCTTCAGAACCAGGATGTCCTTGAACGAGTAGAGCCGCTGGCTGCCCGAGCCGGCCGCACCGCGAATCGACGGGACCACGAGGGACGTCCTGGCCCAATAATCCAGCTGGCGATAGGTGATTCCGGCGATCTGGCAGGCGCTCGGCCCCCGATAGCCCACGAGTTCGTCCGGGACGGAGTTGTCGGGGAACAAGCCAGCCTGCACGGCTTCGCTAGGGGCTGCCGAGACTGCCGGCTCCGGTGTGCCGCTGGAGGTGAGATCCAACTGCTCCTGACGTGGCGTGTCGCCCACTGCCCATCCTCTCGCCGATCGAACTGGATCCATGCGTGGCAGCCATCAACGACGACTCAACACGTTTGCTCCGAGCTCTCGAGTATGTCGAGCATACGCTTCCTGCTCGACACTCACTGCCCCTCGGAGTGATTCAAAGTATGGCTGCCCGTGACATGTATCGACGAAACCGGCTCCGCGTGTCGAGAGCGTGAGACGCATCCGTGACTATCGGTGATCCGGGCAGCGTCCTCAGGTGGCCTTGAAGTCGTCTGGGGAAACGCTGTCCAGGAACTCCTTGAACTTCTCGACCTCGTCTTCGCGAACGGCGCCGGTGGTCTCCTCGTCGGACTCGTCGGGGATCAACAGCCCCGCCTCGGCCAACACGGCCTCCTCGACGTAGATCGGCACCCCGGCCCGCATGGCGATCGCCACCGAATCCGACGGCCGGGCCGAGACCTTGATGTCGCGGTCGAAGATGAGGTCGGCGTAGAACGTGCCTTCCTGCAAATCGACGATCCGGACTTCCTTCAGCGAATGGCCAAGGGCGGTAATCAAATCCCGGATCAAGTCGTGGGTGAGCGGGCGGGCCGGCTCGACCCCCTGTTGCTCGAGCGCGATCGCCTGCGCCTCCGTCTGACCGATCCAGATCGGAAGATACCGGTCCCCATTGGACTCTCGCAGCAGCAGAACCGGCTGGTTCTGAGGCTGTTCCACGCGAATGCCGATCACTCGAACCTCGCCCATCTGTGTCTGCCCTCCGCGCCTAAAGCCGGTCGTCAAACCGTCGAGCCGAGTCTAATCCTCAGCGGTCCAGAACGTCGCGCACGGCGGACTTGATCAGCGAGGTGTGCAATGTGATGGCCAGCGCGGCGACCTCCCGCGCGAGATCATCCGCGCGATCTCGGGCGCCCGCCTTGACCACGGGGCCGGCGATCTGGGCGATCAAATCCGACTGTCGATCCGCCGCCGACCGGAACGCCCGCAGGTGTCGGGGTTCGACGCCGTAGTCGGCCAGCGCCTTGGCGCACTGCGCGGTGACCACCATGTGCTCGTCGAAGAAACCACCGGGGCCGGACGTCACGACGCCTGCCTTGATGAGGGCGCCGAGCAATTCCTCGTCGACGCCCGACCGCGACAACAGATCCTCGCGGCTCAGCCTGACCTGTGCGGGCGCCACCGCAGCGGTGTCGTACGCGCTTTGGTCAGCTCGGCCATCGTTGGAAACCTGCACCAGTCGCGGTACGCCGTAACTGGATCCAGTCTCGGGCAGTGCCCCGTCAGACTGTGAGTCGAGCTGCGCCTTGATCACCTTGAGCGGCAGGTAGTGATCCCGCTGCGCGGTCAGGATGAACCGCAGGCGCGCACAGTCGTATGCGGTGAAACGGCGGTATCCCGACCCCGAGCGCTGTGGCGTAACCAGTCCTTCGGCCTCCAGGAAGCGAATCTTGGAGATGGTCACGTCCGGAAAGTCGGGTCGCAGCGATTCCAGGACCGCTCCGATCGACATCCCGGCGAGCGCTGGGGTGTCGGGGGCGGTCATCAGCTACCGGAACCGCCGTCGTCGTCGCCCTTGGGTCCGGTGAGGAAAACCAGTCGGAACTTGCCGATCTGGACCTCGTCGCCATTGGCCAGCACCGCGGAATCCACGGGCTCGCGGTTGACGTAGGTGCCGTTGAGGCTGCCGACGTCGACGACCTGGAATTCGCCACTCTCGAGGCGGAACTCCGCATGCCGGCGACTCACCGTCACGTCGTCGAGGAAGATGTCGCTGTCTGGGTGCCGACCGGCCGACGTCCTGGCCTGGTCGAGCAGGAATCGCGACCCCGCGTTGGGGCCGCGCTTGACGACGAGAAGTGCCGAGCCGGCGGGAAGTCCTTCGACTCCCGACACGGCGCCTTCACCGCTGGTGGCTGGCGGGGCGTCCAATTCGTTGAGGAAGTCCGATCGGAAGACCGAGGTCGTCTCGACCGTCACTTCCCCCTCGGATTGATCCGCTCCCGAACTGGTGTCGTTGTCCGTCACGCGGTGCTCCTTACTGGCTGCTGTGGCGATGGTTTGCAGACGCGCCGGCGTAACGCCAGCCGTCATGCATCTCGATACGACCGTACCGCGCGGCAGTGGTCGCCGTGACAACGACCACCGGATCACCGGCCGCATTTCTCATTCGTCGAGCGTCGCACCATAGGCGTCGGCGTCGAGCAGACCGTCGAGGGCCACCGACAGCTCTGCGGCATCAACCTGCAGGTCGATGAGCCATCCGGCGCCGTACGGGTCGGAGTTCACCAACTCCGGGGAGTCGGCCACTTCGCCGTTGACGGCAACCACTTTGGCGGTGATCGGCGCGAACAAGTCCGAGTTCGACTTGGTCGACTCGACGGTGCCGAACTCGCCGCCCGCGGTGACCTCGGCGTCGACGTCGGGCAGTTCGACGAAGACGACGTCACCGAGCGCCGCTTGGGCGAAGTCGGTGATGCCGACGCGGACGGTGTCGTCACCGGTCCGACGCACCCACTCGTGGTCTTCGGTGTAGTACAGGTCGGACGGAATCTCGCTCACTGGGCTCCTCGTGTGCTCACTTGTCTGGCTGAGCGTATTGGCGGGGTTTCGGTTGCCGCAAGGCGGTCACGTTGACCACGTCCGCCTGCTGCACCGACATTGTGCCGCCGACGCGTTCGACGCTGTCCACGGCCCCACCCGGGATGTTCATCGCCGCGGACAACGTGGCCGGATCGCCAATGGCGAGAACCGAATAGGGCGGGGACAACGTGGTGGCGTCGACGACGAGCGCACCGGGTGATCCGACCACCCAGGAGTCGACGCCGAGACGGACCGGCGGCTGGCCCGTCGAACTGATCTGCATGGCCTCCGCACCGGCCGCCCGCAACTCGTTGACGACGTCGAGCATCGTCTCCGGTGACACCCCAGGCGCGGTGTCGTCGACGACGATCGTCACACCGGGCCCCGTCGCCGCGACGGTCCCGATCAGAATCGACAGCGCGGCCAGCCGGTCGCGGGCGTTCTCGATCGCGGCCTGGTCGTCGCTTCCGGAGGACCGCAGCGACTCGAGCGTCCGCTGAAGATCGGTCACCTCGGTGTTGAGCGCGGCTTCGCGTTGTTGCAGCGAATCGAGCAGGACCAGGAGGTCGGCCGGTCGGGCCGTTTCCAGCGAGTCGCCGGATTCGGTCTGCCGGGCCTGGGTGACGATCGCGACTCCCAGCAGCAGGCACAGCACGACCGCGAGCGCACCGAAGGCGATCTGCCCGCGGCGCGGATGCGGTCGGGGTGCGTCGTCGGGCAGTTCGTGCCTGCCGTGCTCGGGGGCCGGGTCCGATTCGGTCACGTCTCACGCACCGAACAGTCTGCGCCGCAGGGCGGCGGCGTTGCCGAAGATTCTGATGCCGAGGACGACGATGATCGCGGTCGAGAGTTGCGTGCCCACCCCGAGCTGATCTCCGACGAAGACGATCAGCGTGGCGACGAGCACGTTGAAGACGAACGACACCACGAACACCTTGGCGTCGAAGATGCGCTCGAGGTACGCGCGCAGTCCGCCGAACACCGCGTCGAGCGCGGCGACGACCGCGATCGGCAGGTAGGGCTGGATCACCTCGGGCACGCTGGGGTGGAACACCAAACCGAGCACGATGCCGACGACGAGTGCGGCTATTCCGATCATTTCGGCCCAATCTGCTTGGCGAAGTTGACCTCTCGTACCGAACCGGCGGGCAGCGCGAGGTCGTCGGCTTCGCTGACGGTGACGGCGACCCCGTACGTCGCCTCGAGGAGCCGCAGTCGATGCAGCGCGGGGCTCTGGTCGAACGCGTCGTGCATGGCGTGCGGAGGGCCGACGGCACGCACCTCGTACGGGTTGCCGACGGGTTGGTTGTCGACCAGAAGGCCGCCGCCCGCCTGTCGGATCGTCACGTTGGGTCCGATGCGGACTCCCCCGATGGCGACGGCCTCCGCGCCGCTGTCCCACAGGGAGTTGACGACGAGTTGAAGATCGCGGTCCAAGATCACCTGCGGGCTGCCCGCGACGCGTTGTTTGGACACGTCGGTCAGGTCGCGTGCGGCACTGGGTTCGGTGACGGTGACGTTCAACCCCGGTCCGTGGACGGCGGTCGCGCCCGCGGCGAACTCGGCGACGTCGAGGTCTGCAAGCAGTTGCCGACCCGTCTGGTCGCCCGCGAGCCGGGCACGCCGTTCGGATTCGACCTCACCGGCGAGCGCGTCGCGGCGGGCCGTGTCCCGATCGGTCGCCAGTTGGGCGTTGCGGACTCCGGTGGCGAGCACCTGCCTGGTCTCCTGGGTGGCGGGGGCGACGGACGTCGCCTGGGCGACCGCCGCGGCGAACACCGCGGTCACCAGCAGTCCCGCGAGGATCTGCCAGGCCACGTTCGCCGCGCGCCGGGTGGTGGCGCCCGTCGACGCGCGACGCTCGGCTGCGGCGGCGTACCCGGGGTCGAGGTGGTCGGACAGCAGCGATCGCAGCAGCGACGGCACCGGGATCGTCTTCGGCGCACCCGCGAGGTGAGCGTTGCGTCCGGCGTCCGGGCTGTAGCCGCCGAGCGCGCGCTCGCCGTCAGCCACTACTCCCGGCAACTCGGCGGGGCACTTGCCCGACCACCATCGCGGTCTGCACGAGGTACAGCACCCCCGACCACAGGTACATGGCCATCCCCCACCCGAGGAAGGCCCATCCGATGGCCAGGATGACCCTGCTCCAGAGGGCGTCCCACTGTCCGAGGAGCACCAGCGGGAAGCCCGACATCAACGCGAACGTGGCGGCCTTGCCGATGTAGGTGACGGTCAGGGCGGTCAGCCCGCGGCTGCGTAGGACCGGCAGCGTCAGCGCCAGCACGACGTCGCGCCCAATCAGCGTCCCGACGAACCACCAGGGCACGATGCCGTCGACGGCCATCACCACCGGGGTGACGACCATGTAGATGCGGTCGACCGCGGGGTCTAGCAGCGCACCGAGGCGTGAGGACTGGTTGTCGAAGAGGCGGGCGATCTTGCCGTCGGCCCAGTCGGAGAAGCCACTGAACATCAGTACCGCGACAGCCCACGCTCCTGCGTCGGCGACGAGCAGGAGATAGATGAAGACGGGGACGAGGAGCAGCCGCAACACGCTGAGCGCGTTGGGAATGGTCAGGATGCGGTCGCCGGCATCTTCCGGAGGCTCCATGTGATGAACCTAGCGGAACACTCCCGGCAAGCTCAGTGCAGACATGGAGTCCTCGGCCAACGGGTTGTCGTGAATCATGTACGTCCACGTCGAGGTTGGCCGTGCGAGTTTCGACAGATCGAGGCCCTGCTCGTCCTCGGCGACGTTGGCGGTTTCGAAGGTCTGCTGCGCCGCCTCGATGGCGTCGGCGGCCAGTGACGCGAACGCGTCGACTGCTAGTCGGTGGAATTCGTCGAGCGGGTTCTGCCTGCCGAGCGCCCGCAGGTGGATGCTCTCGCGGATGTCGGACAGGTAGGCCTGGTGATCGGCCCACCCGCGGTCGAGGTGGTAAAGCATGATCTTGCGGCTGATGACCTCCAGCCGCTCCTCGTCGAGCTTCGCCAGGAGCTCCTCGTAGCGTTCGGGCGAGCGTTCGGCCAGCTCCTCGCGCGCGGTCGCGGTGCGCAGCAACGTGTTTCGCCGTTCCACCAGAATGGCGCGCTGCTGGGCGACCAGTTGGTTGTAGCGCCAGGTGTTGGCGTGCACGTCGAGCAGCCTGCCTTCGGCGATGCGCTGGGCGTGTTCCAGGAGTAGGCCCGCCTTGTCGCCGACGATGCGGCCGTCCTCGTCGGTGGCCAACGGCAGCTTCTCGGGGTCGAGGTGGGAAACGACGACGTCGTCCTCCCAGCTGGAGAAGAACAGCGACGAGCCGGGATCACCCTGGCGGCCCGCGCGGCCGCGCAACTGGTTGTCGAGGCGCTCGGTGTGGTGCCGACCCGTGCCGATGACGTGCAGTCCGCCGAGCTCGGCGACGTCGTCGTGACTGCTTTCGTCGGACCCGCCGAGCCGGATGTCGGTACCGCGACCGGCGATTTGGGTGGACACGGTCACCGAGTTCAGCGTCCCCGCCTCGGCGATGACGCGGGCTTCCTCCTCGTCGTTCTTGGCGTTCAGCACGACGGCCGGGATGCCCGCCTTGACGAGCCGTTCGTGAAGTTCCTCGGATTCGGCGACGTCGCGGGTGCCGACGAGCACCGGTTGCCCGGTCGCGTGAACCGTCTTGATGTGGTCGATGACGGCGTCGATCTTCGCGGCGGCGGTGATGTAGACGCGGTCGGCGTCGTCGGAACGGACGTTCGGCGTGTTCGGGGGGATCGGCGAGACGCCGAGCTTGTAGAACTGTCGCAGCTGTTCGCCGGCGGCCAGCGCGGTACCGGTCATCCCGCACACCCTTGGGTAGCGGTTGATCAGCGCCTGCACGGTGATGGTGTCGAGCACCTCACCGGTCTCGGTCGTCTCGATGCCCTCCTTGGCCTCGACGGCGGCCTGCAGCCCGTCGGGCCAGCGCTGCAGCTGCGCGATGCGGCCGCGGGAGGCGTTGATGAGCTGCACCCGACCGTCGCGGACGATGTAGTGCACGTCGCGCTGCAACAACACGTGGGCGTGCAGGGCGACGTTGATCTCGGTCAGCGTGGTGCTGACGTTCTCCTCGGAGTAGATGTCGACGCCACCGAGCGCCTTCTCGAGCTTGCGGGCGCCTGCGTCGGTGAGGTGCACGTTGCGGCGGTCGGCGTCGGCCTCATAGTCCTTGCCCGACACCAACTCCCCGACCATTCGGATGATCTCGAGCCGCGGCTGCTCGCGGTGGGTGGTGCCCGCCAGCACCAGCGGGACCAGGGCCTCGTCGACGAGTACGGAGTCGGCCTCGTCGATGAGCGCGACGTCGGGGTCGGGCGAGACCAGGTCGGCGACGTCGGTCACCAGCTGGTCGCGCAGGACGTCGAAGCCGATCTCGTTGACCGAGGCGTAGGTGACGTTGCAGCCGTACGCGGCGCGGCGCTCGTCGGCGGTCGACTCGGCGGTGATCCAGCCGACGGTCAGGCCCATCGCCTCGAGCAGCGGCCCCATCCACTCGGCGTCGCGTCGGGCCAGGTAGTCGTTGACGGAGATGACGTGCACGCTGCGGCCCGCGATGGCGTAGCCGGCTGCCGCGATTGCGCCCGCCAGGGTCTTGCCCTCACCGGTGGCCATCTCGACGACGTCGCCGGCCAGCATGCGCAACGCGCCGAGCAGCTGAACGTCGAACGGCCGCAACGTCGTCGCGCGCTCGGAGGCCTCGCGGGCGATGGCGAGGAACTGAGGGATGTCCGACGACTCGGCGAGGCCGGCGAGGTTGAGCAGGTTCGCGGCCTGCTTCAGCTTGTCGTCGTCGAGGGCGGCGGCCTTGTCGTCGAACTCGGCCGAGGCGTGCACCAGGTCCATCGACTGGGCCTGGTTCTTGTCCGTACTGGCGCCGAGCAGTTTCCAGAATCGGTTGCTCAGGCGACCAGAGTTTCGGTCTTTCGTCTTCGGCGCGATCTTTGGCACGCGTTCACGGTACGCGGTAACTTCCCGCACACAGCGGTGTCGCCGTACGCCCGCAGAGGAGTCCGATGAATTCTCTCGAGTTCCGGCCCTCCGTCGACTGGGGCAACGAATTCCTCGCGTCGACGCTGTGGGTGGCCAAGACGTTCGGTGTCACCGCCGTCTGCCTCGCCGTGGTCCTCGTCCTCCTCGGCCGGTACACCGAGTGGGGTCGCCAGTTCTGGCGAATCAACGGCCCGTACTTCACCGCGTCGGCATCGCGGGTGACGGTGTGGCTGATGCTGGCGGGACTGTTGGCGTCGGCCATCCTCTCGGTTCGGATCGCCGTGCTGCTCAGCTACTACGCCAACGACCTGTTCTCGTCGTTGCAGGTGGCATTCGAGGGGACCGGGCAGCCCGACGGCTCACGCACGAGTAGCGGCATCGACGGGTTCTGGCAATCGATGCGGATCTTCGCGGTGCTGGCGACCGTCGCGACCGTGCGTTCTCTGTGCGACCTGTATCTGCTGCAGCGCTTCACCATTCGGTGGCGGGTGTGGTTGACCCACCGGCTCCTCGACGACTGGCTCGGGGGTTACGCGTATTACCGCGGGCAGCTGACGAGCACCCCGATCGACAACCCGGACCAACGCATCCAGCAGGACGTCGACGTCGTCACCACCGGAACGGGGGAACCCAACACCCCGTCGCACGGGTCGGGCAGCACCCTGCTGTTCGGTGCGGTCGAGTCGGTGCTGAGCGTCGCGTCCTTCGGCGTGATCATGTGGCAGCTGTCCGGTCCGCTGACCGTCGCCGACGTGACGCTGCCTCGGGCGCTGTTCTGGATCGTCATCGTCTACGTGCTGGTGGCCACGGTCCTGGCGTTCTGGATCGGCCGACCGCTGATCCGGCTCAGCTTCCTCAACGAGTTCCGCAACGCCAGCCTCCGCTACGCGATGATCCGGCTGAAGGAGGCCGCCAGCGCCGTCGGCCTCTACCGCGGCGAAGGCGCCGAACGACGCCAGCTCACCACCCGCCTCGACGCGGTGATCGTCAACTACCGGCACTGGCTCAACCGCATGGTGTTGTTCCTCGGCTTCAACCTCTCGGTGAGCCAGGCGATCAACCCGTTGCCGTACATCGTCCAGGCCCAACGACTCTTCGCGGGTCAAATCTCCTTCGGTGACGTCATGCAGTCGGCGACGGCCTTCCACGCCATTCACGACGCGCTGTCGTTCTTCCGGAACGCCTACGACGCGTTCGCCAGCTACCGCGCCGCGCTGATCCGGCTCGACGGTCTGCTCACCGCCAACGCCGGTACGCGGATCGTTCCGCAGCTGACGATCGGGCAATCCTCCGACGGCGCGGTGCAGCTGGAGGACGTCGACGTGCGCACACCCGACGGGCGGGTTCTGGTGAAGGCACTCGACGTGCGACTCGACGCCGGGGAGAGCGTGGTCGTCACCGGGCCGTCGGGCAGCGGCAAGACCACCCTGCTCGAGAGCCTCGCGGGTCTGTGGCCGCACGCCTCCGGCCGGGTCCGGTTCCCCGTCGACGACCGCGAGGTCATGTTCGTCTCGCAGCTCCCGTACATCCCGCTCGGTGACCTGTGCACTGCCGCGTCCTACCCCCGGCCCCCCGGCGAGGTCGACGCCACCCGCGTGCAGCAGGCTCTGGTCAAGGTGGCGTTGCCCCACCTCGTCATTCGCATCAACGAAATCAAGGACTGGGCCAAGGTGCTGTCGGTCGGCGAGCAACAGCGCGTCGCCTTCGCCCGAATTCTGCTCAACGAGCCACGGGTGGTGTTCCTCGACGAGTCGACCTCGGCGATGGACGAAGGCCTGGAATTGATGCTCTACCTGCTACTTCGGGAAGAATTGCCCACCACGACCGTGGTCAGCGTCAGCCACCGAGACACCGTCGAACAGCATCACGACCGCCAGCTCGCGTTGCTCGGCGCGGGCGGCTGGCGACTCGATCCGGTCTCCACGGCGAGTTGACCCCGGGGACCTGCTGTCACCAGCCGGCCAAGGTACGTTCTCCGGATGACCGGAATGGACTTGTGGACTCCGACGCTGGATTGGAGCAACGAGTGGCTCACGTCCCTGTGGTGGATCGTCAAGGCGTGGGCGATTGCCGCAGTGTCCACGATGATCATCTTGACGCTGATCGGCCGCTTCACCACGTGGGGCCGCCAGTTCTGGCGAGTCACCGGCGCGTACTTCACCGGCCGCTCGAGCGTCGTGGTCTGGGCCTGGTTGGCGGGGCTGTTGTTGTCGGTCATCCTCGGCGTTCGGCTGTCGGTTCTGCTCAGTTACTACGGCAACGACCTTTCGACCAGCTTCCAGGTGGTGGCCGCCGGATTGGCGAGCGGCGACGAGGCGGTCAAGGACTCCGGTAAGCACGGCTTCTGGTTCTCAATCGCGGTCTTCTGTGTCTTGGCGACCATCTACGTCGCGCGCGTCATGCTGGATCTGTTCCTGATGCAGCGCTTCGTGCTTCGCTGGCGCGCGTGGCTGACCGACCGCCTCACCGGCGACTGGCTCGACGGCAAGGCCTACTACCGCGCCCGCTTCATCGACGACACGATCGACAACCCCGATCAGCGCATCCAGACCGACATCGACATCTTCACCACCGGCGTCGGCCCGACACCCAACACCCCGAACATCACCACCGGCTCGACGCTGCTGTTCGGTGCGATCAACGCCATCGCCTCGATGATCTCGTTCACCGCGATCCTCTGGAGCCTGTCGGGGCCGCTGACGCTGTTCGGCGCCACCCTCCCGAAGGCGATGTTCTGGATCGGGCTGGCCTACGTCCTGTTCGCCTCGGTGATCGCCTTCTGGATCGGCAAGCCGATCATCTGGTTCGCCTTCGACAACGAGAAGTTCAACGCGGCGTTCCGCTATGCCCTGGTGCGGTTGCGCGACGCCTCGGAGGCAGTCGCCTTCTACCGCGGTGAGATCGCCGAGCGGACGGGGCTGCGGCAGCGCTTCGCGTCCGTCGTCGCCAACTACAAGCGGTACATCAACAGGATGATCGGGTTCTACGGGTGGAACCTCTCGCTGAGCCAGGTGATCCAGCCGCTGCCCTACGTGCTGCAGTTCCCGCGGTTCTTCTCCGGCGAGATTCAGCTGGGCGACATGACGCAGTCGGCCTCGGCGTTCGGCAGCATCCAGGACGGCTTGTCGTTCTTCCGCAACGCCTACGACCAGTTCGCCGGCTACCGTGCCGCGATCATCCGACTCGAGGGTCTGGTCGTCGCCAACGAGGAGGGCAGGGACCTGCCCACCGTCACGACCGCGGCCTGCCAGGACGGCACCGTGCACCTGGAGAAGATCGAGGTTCGCACCCCCGACGGCAAGCAGCTCATCAACCCACTCGACCTCCAGTTGGACATCGGCGACACCCTGGTGATCACCGGCAAGTCGGGCAGCGGCAAGACCACGCTGCTGCGCAGCCTGGCCGAACTGTGGCCCTTCACCTCTGGCACGCTGACCCGGCCGTGTGGCCCCAACGAGACGATGTTCCTCTCGCAGATGCCGTACGTACCGCTCGGCGATCTGCGGGCCGTCGTCTCCTACCCGGGTGAAGAAGGCAAGATCCCGGACTCCGAGTTGCAGTCGGTCCTGACGCGGGTCGCTCTGCCCCATCTCAACGACCGGCTCGACGAGGTCCAGGACTGGGCCAAGGTGCTCTCCCCCGGCGAGCAACAGCGCATTGCCTTCGCACGCATCCTGCTGACCAAGCCGAAGGCCGTCTTCCTCGACGAGTCGACGTCGGCCCTCGACGAGGGTCTGGAGATGACGCTGTACCAGCTCGTCAGGAGCGAACTGCCCGACATGATTCTGGTCAGCGTGAGCCACCGCAAGACCGTCGAGCAGCACCACGACAAGGAACTGAAACTGCTCGGCGGCGGCGAATGGAAGCTCACCGACGTCGGCGAGGAGCCCGAGCCCGTTCCGGTCTAGCTCTAGTGTGTGCCGGAGTAGCTTCCCCGCATGGAGATGTTCACTCCGTCGCTCGACTGGGGCAACGAGGTCGTCGCGTCGCTGATCTGGGTGGCCAAGGCGTGGGTGATCAGCGCCGCGGCGCTGATCGCGGTGTTGGCGGTGCTGGCGCGCTTCACCACCTGGGGGCGGCAGTACTGGCGGATCACCGGCCCGTACTTCGTTGGGCGTCAAAGCATTCCGGTCTGGGCGATGGTCGGTGTCCTGCTGCTGTCGGTGATGGTCTCGGTGCGGATGGACGTCCTGTTCAGCTACTACGGCAACGATCAGTACTCCGCGTTGCAGGTCGCGTTCGAGGGCGCCAGCGCGGGCGACGACGCCGTCCGCGACTCGGGCATCCGTGGCTTCTGGTTCTCGATCCTGATCTTCGGCCTTTTGGTGGTCGCCTACCTGGCACAGACCCTGCTGGACGTCTATCTGATGCAGTTCTTCATCATTCGGTGGCGGGTGTGGCTCACCGATCGGTTGACGAGCGACTGGCTCGACGGGCGCGCGTACTACCGGGCCCGATTCTTGGACGGCGGCCCGGTCGACAATCCCGACCAGCGCATCCAGCAGGACGTGGACGTGTTCACCACCGGGACGGGACCCGAAACGAACACGCCGACGGTTGGCACGTCGACCACCCTGTTGTTCGGCGCTGTCTATTCGATCGTGTCGGTGGTCGCGTTCACTCCGATCCTGTGGAACCTGGCCGGTCCGTTGACCTTCTTCGGGGTGACGGTGCCCAAGGCCCTGTTCTGGATCGTGCTGCTGTTCGTGGCGGGGGCGACGGCGGTCTCGTTCTGGATCGGTCGGCCGATCATCCGGTTGAGCTTCCGCAACGAGCTGACCAACGCCGCGTTCCGGTATGCGTTGGTTCGGGTGCGGGACGCGGCGGAGGCGGTCGGCTTCTCGCGCGGTGAGCGGGTCGAACGGCGCGGACTGTCCGAACGGTTCGGCAGGATCATCGTCAACTATCGGGCGTTGGTCTGGCGCGGGGTGGCGTTCCTCGGCTGGAACAAGGCCATGTCCCAGATCGTCGACCCGCTGCCGCTCATCGTTCAGGCGCCCCGTCTGTTCGCGGGCCAGATCACCTTCGGTGACGTCAGCCAGTCCTCGAGCGCGTTCCGTTCGGTGCAGGCGTCGCTGTCGTTCTTCCGCGCCGTGTACGACTCGTTCGCCAGCTACCGCGCGACCATCATCCGCCTCGACGGCCTGCTCTCCGCCAACGAAAGGGCAAGGGCGCTAGGCACTCTCGCGGTGGGGGTCAGTGCGGGCGGCGGCGTGGAGATCGACGACGTCGCCGTGCTCTCCCCGACCGGCGAGTCCCTGGTCGACGGGCTCGCGGTACGGCTCGCGGCGGGTGGTTCGCTGGTCATCACGGGCCGCTCGGGGACCGGCAAGACCACCCTGTTGCGCAGCCTCGCCGAGCTGTGGCCGTACGCGTCGGGCACCGTGCGCTACCCGACGACCGCGGGCGCCATGTTCCTGCCGCAGCTGCCCTATGCCCCGTTGGGCGACCTGCGAACCGTCGTCTGCTATCCCGCGGCGTCGGAGTCGTTGGGAGACGCCGAGATTCGCTCCGCGCTGGACGACGTCACGCTCGGGCACCTTGGGCTTCGGCTTGACGAGGTCGCCGACTGGTCGAAGGTGTTGTCCCCCGGCGAGCAACAGCGCGTCGCCTTCGCGCGGGTGCTGCTCAACGCTCCGAGTGCGGTGTTTCTCGACGAGTCCACCTCCGCGCTCGACGAGGGTCAGGAGTTCGCGTTGTACCGAAGGCTGCGCGAACGCCTTCCCGACTGCATCGTGGTGAGCGTCAGCCACCGCAGTACCGTCGAGCAGCACCATGACGACCGGCTCGAACTGCTTGGCGCCGGCGAATGGCGGCTCGCTGCGACGACCTAGCACTCGACTCCGACATATTCGGCGCTCGAGGCGAGGTTGTCCACAGGGTCGCAGATTATCCACAGAACGCTTGCAGCAGAATGACTTTCGTCGACCGACGTCTTAAACTCGAAACTATGTTCGACAGCCTGGTGGACGCTACAGGCGGTACCTCGGGTGCCGGTGCGGTGGAGGCGTGGGTGCGAGTGGAGTCCGCGTCATGTGCCCGCAAGGTGGCGGTAATGGCAGCCATGTTCGAGACCGCCCATGCCGCCGACGGGGCGGATGAGCGAGACCTGTGGTGCACCGACACCTGGGACGCCGTCGCCGCCCACATCGGTGCCGCGCTGCGCATTACCCATGGTGCCGCCTCCAACCAGCTGCTGATCGCCGTCGCGCTGCACGAACGGTTCCCGCTGGTGGCCGCGGTGTTCGCCGAGGGGTTGATCACCTACCAATTGGTGAAGACCGTGGTGCAACGCGGTGCCCTTGTCGTCGACCCGTCGGCCCTGCACGAGCTCGACCGACTGTTGGCCGAGGCGCTGAGCAATCGAGAGCCGATGTCGACGTCCACTCTTGAGAAGACCGTGGACGCGTTCGTCGCCCAGGTCGACCCGCAGGCCTTGCACCGCACCGAGACCCGGGCCCGAGGCCGGTCGGTGGACGTCGGGGATGACGACGGCGGCGGGATGGCCACGGTATTCGCCACCCTGTTCGCCCACGACGCGAAGGCCTTCGACGCCCGAGTCGACGCCCTCGCCCGCACCGTCTGCCCGACCGACCCACGCACCCTGGACCAACGCCGCGCCGACGCCATNNNCGCCTGGCCTGCCTGTGCGAAACCTCCGATTGCCCTTCCGGTGAGAACCCGCCCTCGACGGGCGTGGTGGTCTACGTGATCGCGAGCGCGGACACCCTCCGTGAACCCGAGGCACCAGCCCCACCGCCACCGCCGCCCGACGTACCCAGTGAGCCGCCGGCGCCAGACAGCGCCGACCGCTCGAGCGACACTGCGCCACAACCGGAGTCGCGCGAGGGCGTCCCCGCCGAGCCCAGCGACGAGCGCACCGCCCTCGACGGCGAACCCCCGCCCATGTTCACCAAGCCGCTGCGAGAACTGACTCTCACCGAAGCCCTCACCCCCACCCCGGGACGCCTCGCCAGCATCCGGCCCGCTGCGATGATGGGTGGACAGTTCCTGCCCGGCGCGATCGCCTGCCGCGCCACGGTCGGGGCCACCATCACCCGCATCGTGCACCCCGGGCAGGCTCCACCGGAACCCCGCTACCGACC
>NZ_MVOC01000090.1 GCF_002043095.1 Mycobacterium sp. AT1
GGCGTGCCGTCGTGGAACTTCACGCCCTCGCGAAGCTTGAAGGTGAACACCTTGTTGTCCGGGGACGCGGTCCACTCGGTGGCGAGAAGCGGTTCCAGTTCCGGCTTCTCGGTGCCCGCCTTGTACTGCAGCAGACCCTCGTAGGTGTTGGTCGTCAGCAGCAGGCCCTGCCCCGCGTAGAAGATGTCGGGGTCCGGCGGCTGCCCCGGATCCTGCAGGAACGACAGGTGCAGCACCTTGTCGGCCGGTGCGGCATTCGGCGTGCTGGTGCCCGAATCCGAACCGCCACAAGCGGTCAACGCGACGACGGCCACCGCGGCGACGGCCGCCATGGCGCGGAATCTGGTGGTCATCGGGTGGCTCCTTCGAGAGCGGGAGCGGATTCGGCAAGCTCACCGAACGCGGCGAGGATCTCGTCACTGGTGCGGAGCGCACCGGTCTGCAGGTACTCCATCGCGTCCAGTGCCGCGTCGTGCCGGTACTGCGAGGACCCTCCGACGCAGTCGGTGACCACGCGTACGTAGTAGTCGCGCTGGTGGGCGTCGGCGAAGGTGTAGTGCACGCAGACGTCGGTGAGACCGCCGACGAGGATCAGCGTGTCGGCCTTGAGGCCCCGGAGCACGATGTCGAACTCGGTGCCGATGAACCCCGAGTAGCGCCGCTTGACGAGGTGGAATTCGTTCCGTGATCCGTCGAGCACCGGTCGCAGCGTCGGTTCTAGGTCGGTGCCGCGCTGCCCCTCCACGCAGTGCACACCCTCGACTCCGTCGAGCTCGCGGCCGAAGTCGACGCCACTGGGCCGGTGCACCTCTTGGAAGAACACCACCGGGATGTCCGCGGCGCGCGCCGCGGCGAGCAGCCGCTCGGCGACGGCGACGCGTTCGGCGTTCCCTGGCATGACGGGAATCCCCATCTCGTCGGCGGGCAGTCCACCGCCCTCCTGCATGTCGACGACGACGAACACCGGGTTTCCCACGATGAGTGGCTGTTTCGGCACCTAACCTCCTGTTGTGGCGATACGTGGATCAGCTGCGGCCTGCATGAGGTCCACCGCCGTGTTGATGAAGACGTAGAGGGCCCCGAGCATCAGGGTGACGCCGGCGATGGCCGGGAAGTCCGCGACGGGGATGCTCTGGGCGATGTACTGCCCGATGCCCGGCCAGCCGAACACCTGCTCGACCACCAGGACACCCGAGAACATCAGTCCCACTTGCAGACCCGTCATCGACAGCGCTGAACCGACGGAGTTGCGCAGCACGTGGCGGGCCAGGATCTTGCCCTCCGGCAACCCCTTGGCCCGTGCCGTCCTGGCGTAGTCGCTGTCGACGTCACCGAGCAGGCTGCTGCGTAGGACACGCCCGATGGCGACGGCGGGGCCGATCGCGATCACCAGCGCCGGCAAGATCAGGTGATGGAAGGCGTCGGCAGCGACGTCGAATCGCCCGTGCAGCAAGCCATCCACGGTGAGCAGTCCGGTCGGCCCGGTGGGCGGATTGGCGATGGCGATCCGACCGTTGGCCGGTACCCAGCCCAACTCCTTGTAGAACACGATCAACCCGAGGATGCCGAGCAGGAACATCGGTGCCGACGACCCGGTGAACAGGACGGCGCGCAGGATGCCTGCGCCACGCCACTTCAACGTCGTGCTGAAGGCCAGCAGCACGGCCAGCACCAACGCGAAGGCCAGGCCGTAGAGCGCCAGCTCCAGGGTGGCCGGAAAGAACGTGCCGAGGTCGGACGCGACGCCGTGGCGGGTCCGGAACGACGTGCCGAGATCGCCGGTCATGGCGCCGGTCAGGTAGTGCCAAAACTGCACCAGCACGGGCTCGTTGAGCCCGAGTGCCTCCCGCCGGGCGGCCACGGCCTGCGCCGACGCCTGCGCGCCAAGTTGCGCCTTGACCGGATCCATCGGGGAGATGTGTTGGAGCAGGAACATCACCCCGGTCAGGGCGACCAGGATCGCTACCGTGGCACCGATACGTGCCGCGATGAAGGTCTTCATCGGGTACCTCCTTCGGCGCCCAACGTGACGCCACTGCGGGAATCGACCATCAAAATCGCAGTGGTGTCACGTTCGGCACGACGCGAGGAGCCCCGGAACAGTTCGAATTCGCTCATCGGCCTAGCTCGTCTTCATCAGGTTGCGCAGACTGTCGCCCGCGATGTTTCCGATCAGTGCCAGCACCAGGACGCCCAACCCGGGCATCACCGGAATCCACCACTGCTGCAGGAAGTAACTCAGGTTGCGGGCCGAGTCGGCACCGAGCTCGGCCGCCGGGGCGGACTGTCCGAGGCCGAGGAACGACAGCGCGGCGAGCGTGAGGATCAGCGTGCCGATGTCGAGGCTGGCGGCGACCACCGCGTTGGGTACCGCGCCAGGAAGCAAATGGCGTCTCGCGAGCCGAAAGCGGTTGACGCCAGCCAGTCGTGCGGCTTCGACGTGCGGACGGGCGGCCAGCCTGGCCACCTCACCGCGGACCAGCCGCGCGTAGAACGGCCACCACACGATCGACACCGCCACGAGCGTGTGGACGAAACTTGGACCGAGCGCGGCGACCACGGCGATGGCCAGCACCGGGGCGGGCAGCGACAGGAAGCCGTCGGTGATGCGCATGAGCACCGAGTCGACCCAGCCCCCGGTCGCGCCGGCGATCAAGCCGATCAACCCGCCGAACAGCAGCCCGACGGCCACCACGACCAGCGCCGCGAACCAACTCGAGCGGATGCCGTAGAGCACTCGCGACAGGATGTCGCGGCCGATGCTGTCACTGCCAAGGAGGAAGCCCTCCTTGCCGGGTGCCTGCAGCGGCATGCCGACGGGGACCAGCGGATCGTGCGGAGCCAGCAGCGGCACGGCGATCGCGATGATCGTGACCACGAAGATCAGGGAGAAACCGGCCCAGTTGAGCACCGTCGAGCGGGACTGCAGGGACAGGATCCGGCGCTGGCGCCCACGCACCAGCGGTACCGACGGTGGAGCCGCCGTCGCAATTGCCATCAGACCGCTCGCCTTTCGATGCACGCCACTTGGTGCGGGTTGCCGGGGACACCCTCGAGCCGGACGTCGAGTTCGGATCCGCTGCAGGCGTCGACTGAGATCGAGCACCGGGGATGGAACGCACATCCGGTAGGGGGTGACAGTGGACTGGCGGGTTCGCCTGGCAGGATGCGGGATTCGCGTCCGAGGTCGGGGATCGAGTCGACGAGTGCCTGCGTGTACGGATGCGCAGGGTCGCCGATGACCCGTTCGGCCGGTCCGATCTCGACGATCCTGCCCAGATACATGACCGCGATCCGGTCGGCGACGACGCGGGCCACCGACAGGTCGTGGGTCACGAAGACCACCGACATGTCGAGGCTGCGTCGCAGATCTCCGATCAGGTTCAGCACCGAGGCGGCCAGGGACACGTCGAGCGCGCTGGTCGGCTCGTCACACAGCAGCACCGACGGCGGCACCACGGTGGCCCGCGCCAGCGAGACTCGTTGCCGTTGCCCACCGGAGAGTTGACCTGCCCTGGACTTGGCGACCTCGGCGGGCAGGCCGACCCGCTCGAGCACCTCGACGACGGCGTCCCTGCGTTGCGACCGCGACAAACCACTGCCGCTGAGTCGCTCGGAGATCAGCTCGCCGACCGACAGCCATGGCGTCAACGAGGCGCCGGCGTCTTGGAACACCATCTGTGGTCGCTGCCCCTCGACCAGTTCCACCTGACCGGAGGTTGGCTTCTCGAGACCGGCAATCGCGCGCAGCAGCGTCGACTTTCCCGAACCGCTCTCGCCGACGAGGGCCACCGACTCGCCGTGTGCGACACGCAGCGAAACACCGCGCAGCGCTTGGAGTTTGCCCCCTCCGGCGGAGCGATCCAACCAGCGCTTGGTCACAGAGAACGTCTTGGTGACGTCGCGCAGTACGACCGAGGGCGGCATCTCCTGGCGCTGGTCGGCCTCGGGGAAGGGTTCGTGGGTCGTGGTGGACACGGCGCCGAGATCCTTCACGATCTCCTCCAAGGGGAGGATGCACGCGCTGGTGCGGTCTGCTGCCACCGCGACCGGGTCGGGAGGTGCGGTCGTGCACTCGTCGCGCGAGACCGCGCACCGGGGTTCGAACGCACATCCGGGCAGCGGGGACACGGCGCTTGGCACCGAACCGGCGAGTGCGGCCAGTTTGCGGTCACGCGCCGTAGTCAGGGTCAGACGCGATCGAAGAAGTCCGTGCGTGTAGGGATGCGCCGGCGCGCCGAGAACCGCAGCCGTCGGTCCGATCTCGGCGATACGGCCCGCATACAGCACGGCGATGCGATCCGAGATCTGCGCGGCGACGCCGAGGTCGTGGGTGATGAAGACGATGCTGCAGCCGATCTCGTCGCGAAGCCGCGCCAGCAGCCGCAGCACCTGGGCCTGCACCGTGACGTCCAGCGCCGTGGTCGGTTCGTCGGCGATGATCAGATCCGGATCACCCGCGATCGCGATCGCGATCATCACGCGTTGACGCAGGCCGCCGGAGAGTTCGTGCGGGAAGGCACGCATCCGTCGCCCTGGTTCTGGAATGCCGACCGCGGTGAGCAGGCGCAGCGCTTCGGTGTCACTGCCCGCCGCCTCGGCAACCTGCTTGCCGATCCGCATGGTGGGGTTCAGTGAGGTCATCGGGTCCTGGAACACCGCGCCGAGGTCGAGGCGCCGAACCTTGCGGATGGCCTTGTCGTCGCCGTGGACCATGTCGGATCCGGCAACGGTGACGGTGCCGTCGATCGGGGTGTGGGCGGGCAGCAGCCCAAGCATGCTGAACCCGAGAACGCTTTTACCCGAACCCGATTCGCCGACCAGACCGAGGATCTCCCCCGGCGCGATCTGCAACGACACCCCGCGCAGTGCGTGCACGTCGCGGCCGTTGCGCCGGAAGGTCACATGAAGGTCGTCGGCGGCCGCGACGGGATCGGAGATCGTTGGCACCGTCGGTGTGGCGACGTCGGTGATGGCAGCCCCTTCGGAAACAGCGATGCCCATGTGAGAACGCTCCAGGAAGTGTCGAAGTCGGCGGGACAGCGGCACGTCCATGGGCCACTCGCCTGTCAACTGACAGTTTTCCGGTCGCGCCATCGCCGTGGGTGTCGCTGGCGTAACCAAACGGCGGCGTAGGTAACCGATGGGTGTCGCGCGTTTCTGTCGTGTGACAGAAACATGGGGACCTGACCAATTTCGGCTCGCCATGGTCCACGATGGGGTCATGCCGCTCGCCAGGGCCGGTCGCCCCCGCCATCACGACCAGAAGCGTCCCGGCCTCACCGCGCGTGACGAGATACTCGACGCCGCAGGTGAACTCTTCACCACCCTGGGGTACACCGCCACGTCGACGAGGTCCATCGCGGAGTCGGTCGGCATCCGCCAGGCGTCGCTCTACCACTACTTCAAGACCAAGGACGACATCCTCTGCGCGCTGCTCGGGCAAACCGTGAGTCCCACACTGGCATTCATCCCGAGCCTGCTCGGCGCCGAGCCGGCGCTGAGCGCCAACGAACACCTGCACGCCCTGGCCGCCTTCGACGGGGACCAATTGCTCGCCGGCCGCTGGAACCTCGGCGCGCTGTACCTGCTGCCCGAACTACGGGGGGCCGGTCTCGAGTCTTTCTGGTCGGACCGGGAACGGCTGCGCCTGCACTACCTTGCGTTGAGTCAGGCCGTCATCGCCGCGACCGGAGTGCACGCGGCCGCCGCGGACCTGCCGTTTCGATTGGTCGAGTCGTTGGTCAACATGTGGTCGGTGCCGCCCGGTGACGAGCGCGCCGAACTGCCGATCCACGTGGCCGACGCCTGCCTGCGCGTCCTCGGGGTCTCCGACCGCGAGACACCGGCGCTTCGGGAGCGGACCCGTGCGCTCATCGAGCGCTACACCAGCGCGGAGACACTTCTCAGGTAGGTCGGCCAGTCTCCGTGCCGGGTGATGTCCTCACCGGCTCGCCATGCGTCCAGCGCACATCCGAAGCCGACCACCTCGGTGCCGTCGGCCAAGGTGACCCGACCCAGTGCCATCGGCGCAGGCAAGGCCGCCAAGAAGTCGCCGAGCATCGCCGTGCCCACCAACCACAGCTCACCGCCGATGCTGGCGCCCTCGTCGGCGCCGACGCGCACCAAGCCGGGCTTCGGCGGACTGGTGTCGAGGCTCGCCAGCCGGTACACCGGAGCGGTCAGCGCGGGCCCCAGCCACCGGGCGCCGCGGTCCTCGAGCTGAAATGCCAACGGCTGTCCGCGAAGATGCGCGCCGACCACCATCAGGGTCGTCGCGTCGGCGCCGGCGAGCGTCGGCCACGGTCGGTCGGTCGACGTCCCCACGGTCGACGTCGCACCGGGCAGCGCGACGGACGGCGTCGGCGAGACGACCAGTCGGGCGACGTCGACGGCGACCGCATCGGCACCCGATCGCGCGATCACCGACACGCCGAACTGGTCGTCGCCCGCGGTCCCCGACGGAACCGCCACGGCGCACATGTCCATCAGGTTGCAGAAGTTGGTGTAGGTCCCCAGCCGGGAGTTGACACCGACCGGATCGGCGGCGACCTCGGCGAGGGTGGGGTGCTCAGTGGTCGTGGGGATCAGGAGTGCGTCGCAGTCACCAAGTGACGCCGACGCGATCTCGGTGAGCTCCGCGAGCTGGCGGCGGTCCCGCAGCAGCCCGGTCGCCGACACGTCCCCCGCCGCCGAGATGATGGCTCCGACAGTCGAATCCACCGCCGCGCGGTGCGCGTCGACGAACTCGCCGACGGCGTCGTGGCGTTCGGCGACCAGTCCG
>NZ_MVOC01000091.1 GCF_002043095.1 Mycobacterium sp. AT1
GCCGCCCATCAGGGTGATGCGATTGATTCGCGGTATCACCCGTCGGCGGCGGTGCGTCGTCAGCTCAACAAGGTGTTCCCGACGCACTGGTCGTTCCTGCTCGGTGAGATCGCGCTGTACAGCTTCATCGTGCTGCTGCTGACCGGTGTGTACCTGACGTTGTTCTTCGACCCGTCGATGGCCGAGGTCACCTACCACGGGGTGTACCAGCCGCTCAACGGCATTCAGATGTCGCGGGCGTATGAAACCGCGTTGGACATCTCCTTCGAGGTGCGCGGTGGGCTGTTCGTCCGCCAGGTCCACCACTGGGCCGCACTGCTGTTCGCTGCGTCGATCATGGTGCACCTGGCCCGGGTGTTCTTCACCGGTGCGTTCCGCCGCCCCCGCGAGGCGAACTGGGTGATCGGGTCGCTGCTGCTGATCCTGGCCATGTTCGAGGGCTACTTCGGCTACTCCCTGCCCGATGACCTGCTCTCCGGCACCGGGCTGCGGGCGGCGTTCTCCTCGATCACCCTGGGCATGCCGCTGATCGGGACCTGGCTGCACTGGGCGCTCTTCGGTGGGGACTTCCCCGGCAGCATCATCATCCCCAGGCTCTACGCGCTGCACATCCTGCTGATCCCGGGCATCATCCTGGCGTTGATCGGGGTGCACCTGGCGATGGTCTGGTTCCAGAAGCACACCCAGTTCCCCGGCCCCGGCCGCACCGAACACAACGTCGTCGGCGTCCGCGTCATGCCCGTCTTCGC
>NZ_MVOC01000092.1:0-684 GCF_002043095.1 Mycobacterium sp. AT1
TGGCCGGCGTGGGAGCTGTACCCGTTCGGGCACACCGTGCCCGCCGCGGTCGCGGTCGCGTTGATCATGGGCCTGGTCTTCATGCTGCTGATCATCTATCCGTTCCTGGAGAAGCGGTTCTCCAAGGACACCGCGCACCACAACCTGTTGCAGCGTCCGCGAGACGCACCGGTGCGCACCGCGATCGGGGCGATGGCGATCGCGCTGTACATCGTGCTGACGTTCTCGGCGATGAACGACATCATCGCGCTGAAGTTCCACGTCTCGTTGAATGCGACCACGTGGATCGGTCGGATCGGGATGGTCGTACTCCCGGCGATCGTCTACTACGTGACCTACCGGTGGGCGATCAGCCTGCAGCGCAGCGACCGCGCGGTGTTGGAGCACGGCATCGAGACCGGCATCCTCAAGCGGCTGCCGCACGGCGCGTACGTCGAGTTGCACCAGCCGCTGGGCCCGGTCGACGAGCACGGCCACCCCATCCCGCTGGAGTACCAGGGCGCGCCGCTGCCCAAGCGGATGAACAAGCTGGGCTCCGCCGGCGCACCGGGCACGGGCAACTTCCTGTTCCCGGACCCCGAAGGCGAACAGACCGCCCTGGTCGCCGCCGCCCACGCCGCCGAACACCGCGCCATCACCGCCCTCAAACAGCGGCAGGACACCAACGGCAACGGCAGCAACGGC
>NZ_MVOC01000092.1:697-31084 GCF_002043095.1 Mycobacterium sp. AT1
GGGGGCATTGTTCGTATGTGGGACAGCCACATCCGTCGTCGACCGTGTGGCTCGTGGACGTCGCCACCCGCACTTTGGATTCAGAACCCACACACTCGGCGCCCGACGGGGCCTCGATGGTCGGGGCCCCACTCCCCCACCCCGGCCATTCGGTGCCAGGCGACGGTGGGGCTAGCTGGCCGACTCGAGGACGCCGTGCAACTGGCGAAGGAACGTCAGCGGTGCTGCGACCATGCCAAGGGTGATGACACCGGCGACGGCGTAGACGATCCATGACGCGGTGTCGTGGTCGGAAGCCATCAGATAGGTGGCCACCCCAATTCCCGTTGCGGCAGCGCCCATTGCGGCCGCAATGCTGGCGGTGCAGCGCAGCCAGATCTGTTCGACCGCCGCAGTCGGGAAACCGACCCGGTGGCCGGCAGGCGGCGTCGAGTACCGACGCAGCACCGGCGCACCGAACGGCTGCAGCCGCTGTGCCACCGACGGCGTTCCGCCCGACCTCGCACCGTCGTCCGGCGACTGGGAGCGGGCCGGGGCACTCGCCACCGCCGACTGCCTCGCCTTCAGCAGCAGCGGGATGGCCCCGATGATCACCAAGGCGGACACGCCGATCACCGCGTACAGCAGCCACGGGGTGTCGGACTTCTCCGCACCGACCGTATGGGCGTTGGCGAGGTCGACGAGCGCGACGACGGCCGCCACCCCGGCTCCCAGCGCGGTCAGCCACAGGGCGACGGCGACGGCGACCAGGATGCGATCGGTTCGATCGGGTGTCCCGGGGCGAGGACGCGCGACCGCGGTCGCCCCACCTTCCACGTCAGCGGTCATCAGCAGCTCGTCTGCCAGTCGTTGTTCTGCTGTGAGGCGATGGTCTGCCCGTCGCTAGTAGTGATCTGACAGTTCAACTTGCTCAGTCGCAGCAGGCTCGACGCCTGCACCGAGCCGAACTCCGACATCGAGATCGGCGTGACGGTCAGCGACCACGGGATGTACACGTTCTGCTGGGTGCGCTGCCTGCCGGACGCGTCGGTGTAGGTCACCGAGATGCGGTCCAGCGGCGCCTTGGTCCCCGTCACGGAGTACGTGATGAACCGCGGGCCCGTAGGGGCGGCTGACGTCGCAGGCGGCGGCCCCGTCTCCGCCGGTGGCGGTGGGGGCGGCGCCTCGACGGCGGGCGGTGGAGGCGGCGGCGGAGGCTCCTGGGTGACGGTGATCGTCTCAGGGGGCGGTGGTGGCGGCTCCTCGCTGGTGGGCGGGGGCGGCGGTGGTGGAGGCGTCGTCGTGGTGATCTCGTCCTGGACCGGCGGCACCGACGTGGTCGTGCTGGTTCCCGGGGTGGCGAGCGTCTCGCTGTCGGTGCGGGTGACCAGGACGGCTACCGACACGACCAGAGAGATCGCGGCGACGATGGCGACCACGCCGACCACCCAGGGCCAGCGCGGCGGGGTGGCGTCGTCCTCGGAGTTCGCATCGTAGGAGTCGTAGTCGTACAGCGCGGAGTCCGGTGGGACGTAGGGTGCGCTGGTGAATTGCTCGGATTCGGGGGCGGAGTACGCCCGCGAGTAGATCTCCGTCTCGCCCGTCTTGGGTGCGTCCCGAGCCGGTTCGTCCGGCCCCAGTGACTTCGATCCTGGAGAATCCGACTCTGGGGGATTCGGCCCGCTCATCTACGCCTGTCCTTTTCGACTGCCCGGTTGGCGCGACGTCAACGTCGGGGTCGTGACTGGTGGTCGTGCCTCGGCAACCTTACCGAACGTGACACGCCGAAGGCTTCCGTGGGACGTCCCATCGGTCAAGTGAGGCCTCTATCGTGACCTTCGTCCGTACGGGATCAGTGCTTCTCGGGTCCGGTGTAGTACTCGAACACCAGACCGGCGGCCGTCGCCAGCACCATGCAGACACCGGCGAAGATCATCCACGGCAACCACATGGCGATCGCCACGGCGGTCACCGACGCCGAAAGGGCGATGAGAAGTGGCCACCAGCTGCTGGGGCTGTAGAAGCCCAACTCCCCTGCGCCGTCGGAGATCTCGGCGTCTTCGTAGTCTTCGGGGCGCGTGTCGAGGCGCCGGGCGACGAATCGGAAGAACGTACCGGTGATCAGAGAAAGGCCGGTGGTGAGAACCAACGCGGTGGTGCCCGCCCACTCGATGCCACCGTAGGCGTAGATCGCGGTGAGCGCGCCGTAGCCGATGGCACAGACCGCGAAGAACGCGGTGAGGAACTCGAACAGTCTCGCTTCGATGTGCATGAGTCGTCGTCCCTACTTGCTCGCCATCGGAACCTGCTCGCCGCGGCGCGATTCGAACGGGTGCGTCGTGACTGCCAACTCGGGCAGACCCACCGCTCCGAGCGCGTCGGCGTTGGTTCCGTTGGGATGGTCGATGCGGTACTGGAGGTAAGCCTTGAACACGTTGGGCTCCACGACCCGCACTTCGAAGTTCATCATCGAGTGGTACGTGCCGCACATCTCGGTGCAGCGCCCGACGAATGCTCCGGTCTCCTGGATCTCGCTGACCTGGAAGACGTTGTCGGAGTTGTTGGCCTTCGGATCCGGCATCACGTCGCGCTTGAAGAGGAACTCAGGCACCCAGAAGCCGTGGATGACGTCGGCGGACGCGATCTGGAATTCGACGCGCTTGCCCTTGGGCAACACCAGGATCGGGATCTCGTTGCTGGTGCCCGTCGTCTCGACCTTGTCGAAGTTCAGGTACGTGCGGTCCTCGGGATTGAGTCCCTTGATCGGGCCGACGAGTTCTTCGCCGTGTTCGTCGACGCCCTCGGGCTTGGACACCATGGCGGCCTTGCGCTCGGCGTCGGCGCCGTCGTAGTTGAGCGTGCCGTCCTTGAACGCGATCTTCTGGTATCCGAACTTCCAGTTCCACTGGAAGGCCGTGACGTCGATGACCACCTCGGGGTTGGGGTCCTTGTGCAGCATCTTCTCCTGCACCACGACGGTGAAGTAGAAGAGCACCGAGATGATGAGGAACGGCACGACGGTCAGCACCAGTTCCAGCGGCATGTTGTAGCCGAACTGCCTGGGCATGTCGGTGTCGGTCTTCTTCTTGCGATGGAAGACGCTCGTCCAGAACAACATGACGTAGACGATGGCGCCGACGACCAGCGCTGCGATGACGCAGGCGATCCACAGCTCCCGGTTGAGCTTGGCCTCGGGGGTGATGCCGTTGGGCCAGCCGAGGCCAAGAGCCTCAGACCAGCTGCAGCCGCTGAGCAGGAGCGATGTCCCACCGAGAACAACCGACAACGCCACCATCCGGAACCCGCGTGCGGTCACGTCGGTGCCTCCTAGAAGTGGGTGAAACCAGGCGAATACTACGCAGCGTAGACCACACCCAACGGCTGGAGCGAAGCGACCGGGGTGTCGGTTCCGCGCCCCCTGGCGATTCGGCATACTGGCGCGATGTGCGGACTGCTTGCCTACCTACGTAACCCGTCCGCAGCGCCGTCCGCCGGGCTGGTTGACGCGGTGTCCGGGGCCACTCACCTCATGCGTCACCGTGGGCCGGACGAGCCGGGGACCTGGGCTGACGACGACGCCGACCCCACCGTGGTGCTGGGCTTCAACCGGCTGTCGATCATCGACATCGCCCACAGCCATCAGCCGCTGAGTTGGGGTCCGCCCGAGCAGCCGGGCCGCTACAAGCTGGTCTTCAACGGGGAGATCTACAACTACCTGGAATTACGAGAGGTACTGCGGTCCGAATACGGCGCCGAGTTCGCCACCGACGGTGACGGCGAGGCCATCCTCGCGGCGTATCACCACTGGGGCACCCAGGCGTTGGACCGGCTGCGGGGCATGTTCGCCTTCGCGCTGTGGGACTCGGTGGACGAAGAGTTGTTCTGCGCGCGCGACCCGTTCGGCATCAAGCCGCTGTTCATGGCGACCGGAGGCGGCGGCACCGTGGTCGGCAGCGAGAAGAAGTCGCTCCTGGACCTCGCGCCGGTGGCGGGTGTCGACCTCGGCGTCGACGAGCGCGCCGTGCAGCACTACACCGTTCTGCAGTACGTGCCCGAGCCCGAGACGTTGCACCGCGGCGTGCGCCGGCTGGAGTCGGGCAGCTACGCCCGCATCCGCCCGGGTCAGGCCCCGGCGGTGACGCGTTACTTCGTGCCGCGGTTCTCGGCGGTGCCGTTCGTCGCGGGCGCCGAGAAGAGCCGGTACGACGAGATCACCGCGGTGCTCGAGGATTCGGTCGCCAAGCACATGCGCGCCGACGTCACGGTGGGCGCGTTCCTCTCCGGTGGCATCGACTCGACCGCCATCGCGGCGCTGGCGATGCGGCACAACCCCCGCCTGATCACGTTCACCACGGGCTTCGAACGTGAGGGCTTCTCCGAGATCGACGTCGCGGTGGCGTCTGCCGAGGCGATCGGCGCCCGCCACGTGGCCAAGGTGGTCAGCCAGGCTGAGTTCGTCACCGCGTTGCCCGAGATCGTCTGGTATTTGGACGAGCCGGTGGCCGATCCGGCCTTGGTGCCGTTGTTCTTCATCGCCCGCGAGGCGCGCAAGCACGTCAAGGTGGTGTTGTCCGGCGAGGGTGCCGACGAGTTGTTCGGTGGTTACACGATCTATCGGGAACCGTTGTCGCTCAAGGCCTTCGACTACGTTCCCGGCCGGCTGCGCCGCAGCCTCGGCAAGGCGTCGCGGCCGTTGCCCGACGGCATGCGCGGCAAGAGCCTGCTGCACCGCGGGTCGCTGACGCTCGAGGAGCGGTATTACGGCAACGCCAGGAGCTTCTCCGACGCCCAATTGCGCGCGGTGCTGCCGGGTTTCCGGCCGGAGTGGACGCACACCGACGTGACCGCTCCCCTGTACGCCGAGTCCGAGGGTTGGGATCCGGTGGCGCGGATGCAGTACGTCGACCTGTTCACCTGGCTGCGCGGCGACATCCTGGTCAAGGCCGACAAGATGACGATGGCGAACTCACTGGAGCTGCGGGTGCCGTTCCTGGACCCCGAGGTGTTCGAGGTGGCGTCCCGCCTGCCGTTCGACCAGAAGATCACCAGGACCACCACGAAGTACGCCCTGCGCCGCGCGCTCGAGCCGATCGTGCCTGCCCATGTGCTCAACCGCGCGAAACTTGGCTTCCCGGTGCCGATTCGGCACTGGCTACGGTCGGGCGAACTGCTCGACTGGGCCCACGCGACGCTCGCGTCGTCCCAGACCGACGGTTTGGTCGACAAGCCCGCGGTGGCCCGGATGCTCGACGAACACCGGACCGGCGCGGCCGATCACAGCCGCCGCCTGTGGACGGTGCTGATCTTCATGCTGTGGCACGCGATCTTCATCGAGCGCAGCGTGGTGCCCCAGATCGCCGAACCGACGTATCCGGTGCAGCTGTAGGCCGTCAGGCCAGCGTCGCGCCGATCTCCTGGCCGGCTTCGGCGCCGTAGGCCGCCGACAGTCGCTCGATCGCGGCGTCGCGGTCCCACGTCCACTCCTGCGGGCCGGTGGCCTCGAGCACCAGCACGGCGACGAGTGAGGCCAGCTGCGCGGACCGCTCGAGGCTCAGTCCGGCGGCGCGTCCAGTCAGGAAGCCGGCGCGGAACGCGTCGCCGATGCCGGTCGGGTCGGCCTGGTGGGTCTCGGGGACGACGTCGACGTGGACGAACGTGCCGTCCGACGACACCAGGTCGACGCCCTTCGGGCCGAGGGTCGTGACCCGAAGCCCGATCTGGTTCATCACCTCGGCCTCGCTCCACCCCGACTTCTGCAGCAGCAGATCCCACTCGTAGTCGTTGGTGAACAGGTAGGTCGCACCGTCGATGAGCTTGCGGATCTCCTCACCGGACAGGCGGGCCAGCTGCTGCGACGGGTCGGCCGCGAAGGCCAGTCCGAGCGCGCGGCACTCCTCGGTGTGCAGGAACATCGCCTCGGGATCGTTGGCGCCGACGATGACGAGGTCGATCGCGCCGGCCGTCTTCGCGACGTCGGCGAGCTTGATGTTGCGGGACTCCGACATCGCACCCGGGTAGAAGGACGCGATCTGGGCCATGTCCTCGTCGGTGGTGCAGACGAACCGGGCGGTGTAGGCGCTTTCGGAGATCAGGACGTTGGAGCAGTCGACGCCGTGCTCGTCGAGCCAGGTCCGGTATTCGTCGAAGTCCTTGCCTGCCGCGCCGACGAGCGCGACGTCACCGCCGAGGACGCCGATGGCGTAGGCCATGTTGCCCGCCACTCCGCCGCGGTGCAGGACGAGATCGTCGACCAGGAAGCTCAGCGACACCTTCTGCAGGTGGTCGGCCAGCAGCTGTTCGGAGAACTTGCCGGGGAACTTCATCAGATGGTCGGTCGCAATGGATCCGGTCACCACAATCGTCACGAAGCTATGCCCTTCATTTGGTTAAGCCGTCTACCTAAGACTAACTAGCAGGTCGGTGCGCTAGCCTAACAACGTCATGGCTGGTCCAATCCCGTACCCCGAGTCCCCATACCCGGAATCGCTGCCCCGTCACCCGTTTCCGCCCGCCGGCATGCGGCCACCCGGTCCGCAGCCGTACCCGGGACCCGTGCCGTCGGCGTATCCAGGCACGTTGCCTCCGCCGGTCGACTATCCCTCGCCACGGCGAGGGCGACGTGTCGCACTGATCGGATTGTCTGTCGTCGCGCTGGTGGCGGCCGTGGTCGCTGCGGTCGTCGTCGCCGAACGCAGCGGCGACGACGAGGTGGCGGTGACCGACGCCTCGGCGGCGACCGCCATTCAGGGCTATCTCGACGCGCTGGCCAAGGGCGACGACGAGACCGTGGCCCGCAACAATTCGTGCGGGTTCTTCGACGCGGTCACCGATCGTCGATCGGACATGACGCTCGCCAATCTCACCAGCGATGCGTTCCGCCGCCAGTATGGCGAGGTGAAGGTGTCCTCGATCGACAAGATCGTCGCCTGGTCACCCACTCAGTCGCAGGTGCTCTTCACGATGCGGGCTACCCCGGCAGGCCGCAACCAGGGCGAGGTCGAGCGTCAAGGCATAGCTCAGCTGTTGCTCCAGGATCAGAACATCCTGGTGTGCTCATACCTACCGCGCAATTCCGGCCAGTTCTAGCCGGAATTGCGCGGCAAGGACTCAGTTGAAGGAGTCGCCGCAGGCGCAAGAACCGCCGGCGTTGGGGTTGTCGATCGTGAAGCCGGTCTTCTCGATGCTGTCGACGAAGTCGATGGTCGCACCCATGAGGTAAGGGGCGCTCATCCGGTCGACGGTCAGCGTGACACCGCTGAAGTCGACGTTCAGATCGCCGTCGAGCGACCGGTCGTCGAAGGCAAGCTCGTAGCGAAGACCTGCACAGCCGCCAGGCTGAACCGCGATACGAAGTTTCAGGTCGTCGCGGCCTTCCTGGTCCAGCAGCGACTTGGCCTTGGCCGAGGCGGCGTCGGTGAGGATGGCGCCATGAGCGGCGGTGGTAGTCGTGGTCGACTCGTCCTGAACAGTCATTCCTACTCCCTGGGCATTGTCATGCGTCGGATATCTCAACGGTACCTTGCCTACGCGCTATTCCCGACTCTCGGCGGCGGCCCAACGTGACGACGTCTGCTCCGCGAGCCCCGTGAGCTGCCGCGCGGCGTCGTCCATGGCGAGTTGGACCGACCCTGCGTAGTCGCTGATCGAGTGGGCGGCGGCGATGCCCGCTCCCGCGAGGGCGGATTCGTCGAGGGTGACCTGGCCGGCCAACACCAACACCGGGGCGTGTCGGGCTCCCGCGGCCAGGGCGCTGACCACCTTGCCGTGCAACGACTGGTCGTCGAATCGGCCCTCGCCGGTGACGATCACGTCGGCGGCCGCCACGTCGCCGTCGAGGTTGGTGTGCTCGGCGATGACGGCGGCACCCGACTCTCGGCGGGCGCCCAGCGCCATCAGCGCCGCTCCAAGGCCGCCGGCCGCGCCCGCACCCGGTTCGTCGCGGACGGTGCGACCCGTGCCCGCCTCGAGGGCGTCGGCCCACGCGGCCATCCGATCCTCCAGCAGGTCGACGGTCGCGGGGTCGGCACCCTTCTGTGGTCCGAACACGTGCGCCGCTCCCCGTGGTCCGAGCAGGGGATGTTCGACGTCGGTGGCGGCGATCAGGTCGACCCCGGCCAGCCGCGCCTCGGCGACCTCGAGCCCGCCGAGGGCGTCGACGAGGCCGCGTCCACCGTCGGTGCAGGCGCTGCCGCCCAACCCGACCACGATGCGGGACGCGCCCGCCACCAGCGCGGCGTCGACGAGTTGGCCGACGCCGCGGCTGTGTGCCTCGACGGCGGTCTGCACGGTGGGCGGTCCGCCGAGAATGGCCAACCCGCAGGCCTGGGCGCACTCGACGTACGCGGTCGCCGACTCGCTGTCGAAGACCCACTCCGCGGTGACCTCGGCAGCCAGCGGTCCGCTGACCTGTGCGGACCGGAGTCCGCCGAAGCGGTTGGCCAGCACGTCGACGAAACCGGGACCACCGTCGGACTGCGGCGCGAGGGTCAACCGATCCCCCGGCCTGCCGCGCCGCCATCCGGTGGCGATGGCCTCGGCGGCTTCGACGGCGGTGAGACTGTCGCCGTAACAGTCGGGGGCGATGAGGACACGCAGGTCGTGGATCGTCACCCCCGAAGGGTAAGGGGAACCGGCCCCGGCCACGCGGCAGATCGGAGGCGCATGTCGGACGCCGCCAGGATGTAAGTAACCTGGGAGGCGTGAATCTGCTGGGTCGCAAGAAGGACAATCCCCCACCCGAGGAGAGCGACGCGTCCTCCTCCGTCGCCGGGATGTCCGTGGCCGAGCAGGAGGCCAGGGCGCGTGCCACCGCTCCGAAGGGACGGCCCACCCCCAAGCGCAACCAGACCCGCAGTCGCGGTCCGGTCGCGCCTGCCCCGATGACGTCGGCGGAGGCGCGCAAGCGCAAGAAGGCCGCCAAACAGACGATGAGCAAGGAAGAGCGCAAGGCCGACAAGCTGGTGCGCCGCGCCGCGATGGCCGAACGCCGCGAGAAGATGATGTCGGGTGAGGACTCGTATCTGCTTCCCCGCGACAAGGGCCCGCTGCGCCGATACACGCGCGACATCGTCGACGCGCGACGGAACCTGCTCGGGCTGTTCATGCCTGCCGCGCTCGCCCTGGTGTTCGTGATGTTGTCGTTGCCGTCGGTCGAGATCCAGTACTACGTGCAGTTCGTGATGCTCGGACTGGTGGCCGTCATGGTGGTCGACGGGGTTCTGATCGGTCGGCGGGTCAACAAGGCCGTCGACGCCAAGTTCCCCGACAACACCGAAAGTGGTTGGAAGCTGGGCTTCTACGCCGCCAGTCGGGCGTCTCAGCTGCGCCGCATGCGGGCACCGCGCCCGCAGGTCGAGCGCGGCGCCAAGATCGCCTGATTCGACGTGCGCGTACTCGCACTCGGCGGCATCCGATCCGGCAAGTCGCAGTGGGCGGAGGCGGCGATCAGCCGCGCCGCCATTTCTGGCGAGGTCCGTTACGTGGCCACCGGTGCGGTATCCGACGGTCCCGAGTGGGCGGCTAGGGTCGCCATCCATCGGCAGCGCCGGCCCGATCGATGGTCAACCGTCGAAAGCGCCGACGTGACAACGCATTTGCGCACCGGTCCCGACGTTCCCACCCTGGTCGACGACGTCGGCGGCTGGTTGGTCGCCGCCATGGATCGCCGACGTGCGTGGACCGGCGGAGACGTCACACCCGACGTCGACGAGCTGGTCGCCGCGGTATCCGAATTCCGCGGCCCGCTTGCCCTTGTCAGTCCGGAGGTCGGGCTGACGGTGGTGCCCGCCACCGAGTCCGGTCGCCGATTCGCCGACGCGCTTGGGACGTTGAATCAACGCCTCGCCGCCGCCTGCGACGAGGTCGTCCTCGTCATCGCGGGTCAGCCCCTGACGGTCAAGGGGCGGCCGTCCACGTGATCGGCTCCGTCGCATCGGCTTTCGCGTTTGGCACCGTCCTGCCGGTGCGCACCCGGCAGGTCTTCGGTCGTGGCGCCCTGACCGCGCTACCCGTGGTCGGCGTCGCGCTTGGCGTGGTGGCAGCCGCGGGTGCGTGGCTGGCCGCGCACGCGTTCGGCGCCGGAAACCCGTTGACCGGTATGGCGGTGGTGACGGTCTTGCTGCTGGCGACCCGGGGTCTGCACGTCGACGGCTTCGCCGACACCGTCGACGGGCTCGGCTGCTATGGGCCGCCGGAGCGTGCGCTGGCCGTCATGCGCGACGGGCCCGCCGGCCCCTTCGGCGTAGCCGCGATCGTCGTGGCGATCGTGGTCCAGGGCCTGACGTTCACCATGCTGGACCCGATCGCGGTCGTGGTGGCCGTGGCGGCGGGCCGGGTCGCGGTGGTGGCGGCCTGTCGTCGCGGGGTCCCGGCCGCCCCGGGCGGCACGATGGCGGCGTTGGTGGCAGGCACGCAACCGGTGTGGGTGGCGGCCGCGTGGATCGTCGCGCTCGCGGGGGGCGCCGCCTTCGCCACCGACCGGCCGTGGCAGGGACCCGTCGCGGTGGTGGTGGCGGTGGCGGTCAGCGCCGTACTGGTGGCACATTGCGTCCGACGGTTCGGCGGCGTCAACGGAGACGTGCTCGGCGCGTGCGTCGAGCTGACGACGACGATCGCCGCGCTGGGACTGGCTGTCGGCTAGCTCAGCCGAGTCGGGTCATCCAGGCGTGGGTGTCGGCGAACGTGCCGCGCTGGATTCCGGTGAGCGTGTCGCGCAGCGCCATCGTCACCTCGCCGGGCTCACCGTCGGCGATGGTGAAGTCACCTTCGCCCGACTTCACGTGCGAGACCGGGGTGATCACTGCAGCGGTGCCGCAGGCGAACACCTCGGTGATCTCCCCCGCGGCGGCCTTCTTCTGCCACTCGTCGACGTCGATCTTGCGTTCCTCGACCGAGAAACCCGCATCGGTCGCCAACTGCAGCAACGAGTTTCGCGTGATGCCGGGCAGCAGGGAGCCACTGAGTTCCGGGGTGACCAAACGGGCGGTGCCACCGCTGCCGAAGACGAAGAACAGGTTCATGCCACCCATTTCTTCGACGTAGCGGCGTTCGATGGCGTCCAGCCACACCACCTGGTCGCAGCCGTGCTCCGTCGCCTCCGCCTGCGCCAGCAGCGACGCGGCGTAGTTGCCGCCGAACTTCGCCGCCCCGGTGCCACCGGGGCTGGCCCGCACGTACTCGGTGGACAGCCACACCGACACCGGCTTGAGGCCACCCTTGAAGTACGCGCCAGCGGGCGAGGCGATCACCATGTAGCGGTACTCGACGGCAGGCCGCACGCCGAGGCCCGGCTCGGTGGCGAAGATGAACGGGCGCAGGTACAGCGACTCCTCGCCCCCCGCGGCGGGCACCCAGTCTCCGTCGACGGCGATCAGCTGCCGCAGCGACTCGAGGAACACCTCTTCGGGCAGCTCGGGGATGGCCAGCCGACGGGCGGAGTTGCGCAGCCGGGCGGCGTTGGCCTCCGGCCGGAACGACACGATGGAGCCGTCGCCCCAGCGGTAGGCCTTCAGACCCTCGAAGACTTCCTGGGCGTAGTGCAGCACCACCGCGGAGGGGTCCAGCTGGATGGGGCCGTACGGCAGCACCTTGGCGTCGTGCCAGCCGTCGGCCTCGCTGTAGTCGATCGTCACCATGTGGTCGGTGAAGAAGCGGCCGAAGCCGGGGTCGGCCAGGATTCCAGTCCGTACCTCGTCGCTTGCCGGGTTCGCGTTGCGGGCAAGCGTGAAGTCGAGGGGACCAGTCATGTGCCGATTGTATAACCCGTGACTACCGAGTTTTAGCCTCTACGAACGGCGGTGCGACGACCTCGCATTCGAGTGCCCGGCCGCGCACGTCGACCGCCACCCGTTGACCGTCGGCGACGCCTGCGTCGGCGTCGAGCAGCGCCAGGGCGATGCCGACTTTCAATGTCGGAGAGAAGGTTCCCGAGGTGGTGACGCCCACCGGGCGGTCGCCGTCGAGCACCGTCATGTCGGCCCTGAGCACGCCGCGCCCCACGGCCTTGAGCCCACGAAGCACCCGGCGCGGGCCGGCCTGCTTCTCCTCGAGCAACGCCTCCCTGCCCCAGAACGCGTCCTTCTTCCAGCCGACGGCCCAGCCGCACTTGGCCTGCAACGGCGAGATGTCGGGTGACAGTTCGTGGCCGTGCAGCGGGTAGCCCATCTCGGTGCGCAGGGTGTCGCGGGCGCCGAGTCCGGCCAGTTCGCCGCCTGCGGCCGTGACGGCCTCGACCAGCGCGTCGAAGACGATCGCGGCGCGGTCCCATTCGGGTAGCAGTTCGTAGCCATGCTCGCCGGTGTAACCGGTCCGGCACACCCTCACGGACACGCCGCCGAACTCGGCGTCCGCGTATCCCATGTAGTCCATGTCGGTCGGCAGGCCCAGCGCGGCGAGCACCTCGGCCGCCTTCGGGCCCTGCACGGCGAGCACCGCGAACGAACGATGCTCGTCGGTGATGGTCAGTCCGGCCGGCGCCTTGGCCTGCAGGGCGGCGACGACGGCGGCGGTGTTGGATGCGTTCGGCACCAGGAACACTTCGTCGTCGGAGACGTAGTAGGCGATCAGGTCGTCGATCACACCACCGGAGTCGTTGCAGCACAACGTGTATTGGGCCTTGCCCGGGCCGATGCGACGAAGGTCGTTGGTCAGCGTCGAGTTGACGTAGTCGGCGGCGCCCGGCCCGACCACCAAGGCCTTGCCGAGGTGACTGACGTCGAAGAGGCCGACGGCGTTGCGGGTGGCGTTGTGCTCGCTGACGGTCCCCGCATAGGACACCGGCATCAGCCAGCCCCCGAATTCGGCGAAGCTCGCGCCCAGTTCGCGGTGGCGGTCCTCCAGCGGACCCTTCAGCAGGTTGTCACTCACGGCGAACCACATTAATGCCTCGCTACCCGCCGTCGACTTCTGCGCCTGGGCTGCACATTTTCGACTGCGGCAGCCATCGTGCAGAAGTCGCGCGGTCGCGACGGCCGACCGCCCCTGGCTAGGGTGACTTCCGTGAGCACTACACCCGGCTACCAGTCCCCCACCGTCACCGTCTCCACCGGCCTGCCCAAGCGCGGCATCGGCGCGGCGGTGTTGATCGTTCCCGTCGTCACCGGTGACGACGATCGGGCCCGGGTCGTCCCGAACCCCTTTCTCGACGCCGAGGCCGTCGGCGAGATCGAGGTGGCACTCAAGGCGCTCGGCGCCAAGGGCGGCAGCGAGCAGACCTCTCGCCTCGTCGTCCCCGCCCTGCCGGTCGCCAGCGTGCTCGCGGTCGGCCTCGGCAAGTCGCGCGACGAGTGGTCCGGTGACGTGAT
This sequence comes from Mycobacterium sp. AT1, assembly GCF_002043095.1. Lineage (GTDB taxonomy): Bacteria > Actinomycetota > Actinomycetes > Mycobacteriales > Mycobacteriaceae > Mycobacterium. Next base: position 13,978 of record NZ_MVOC01000092.1, read on the forward strand.
CCGGCGCGCGGCCGGGGTGGCGGCGCGGGCGTTGAGCGGCGTCGAGCACGTCGTGACGACGCTGTCCGAGCTCGACGTGGCGGCGACGGTCGAGGGTCTGATCCTCGGCGCCTACCGGTTCACCGACTACCGCAGCACCAAGACCGCCCCCAAGGAGCCGAGTCTGGCCAAGATCACGGTGCTGTCGACGGCGAAGGCCGCGAAGGCCGACGCCGTCCGCGGCACCGACGTCGCGACCGCGGTCGCGACGGCTCGCGACTTGGTCAACACCCCGCCGAGCCATCTGTTCCCCGACGAATTCGCCAAGCGCGCAAGGGCTCTCGGCGAGTCGGTCGGCCTGCAGGTCGAGGTGCTCGACGAGAAGGCCCTCGAGAAGGGCGGCTACGGCGGCATCGTCGGCGTCGGCAAGGGTTCGACCCGGCCGCCGCGGCTGGTCCGCCTGACCCACAAGGGCGGCAAGGGGCGCAAGCCCAAGAAGGTCGCCCTCGTCGGCAAGGGCATCACCTTCGACACCGGCGGCATCTCGATCAAGCCCGCCGCGAACATGCATCACATGACCTCCGACATGGGCGGTGCCGCCGCCGTCATCGCGACCGTGGTGTTGGCCGCCAAGCAGGGTCTGCCCGTCGACGTCGTGGCGACGGTGCCGATGGCGGAGAACATGCCGTCGGCCAGCGCCCAGCGGCCCGGCGACGTCCTCACCCAATACGGCGGCATCACCGTGGAGGTGCTCAACACCGACGCCGAGGGCCGGCTGATCCTGGCCGACGCCATCGTGCGGGCGTGCGAGGACGGGCCCGACTACCTCATCGAGACCTCGACGCTGACCGGTGCGCAGACCGTCGCGCTCGGCGCCCGCACGCCAGGGGTGATGGGCAACGACGAGTTCCGCGACCGCGTCGCCGCGCTCTCGCAGGCCGTCGGCGAGAACGGGTGGGCGATGCCGCTGCCCGACGAACTCAAGGACGACCTCAAGTCGACCGTCGCCGACCTCGCGAACGTCAGCGGCTCCCGCTACGCGGGCATGCTGGTGGCCGGGGTCTACCTGCGTGAGTTCGTCGCCGAGGGCGTGCAGTGGGCCCACATCGACGTCGCCGCACCGGCATACAACACCGGCGGCCCGTGGGGCTACACCGGCAAGGGCGGCACCGGAGTGCCGACGCGCACGATGTTCGCCGTGCTCGAGGACATCGCCAAGAACGGCTGACGGGCTACGCCGCCACCGGCACCAGGTGAACCTGGGCGGCCAGGACGAAGTCGGCGACGAGTGGGTTCGCGTCGCCGATTCGGGTGACCACGACTACCTCGCTGGCGGGGACGTCCTCGATCGGGACGGACGCCAGGTCGGCTCGCAACGTACTGCGCCGGTCACCGACGGGGACCACCGCAACGGCCTGGCCGCTGGCGACCAGTTCGAGTCTGTCCTCGAAGCTTTCGACGACGGGTCCCGCGGCCAGCGAGCCTGCGTCGGTCGGGTAGATCGAGCGCGGTGCGCCGTGCGAGCAGTAGACGGGCACACCGCCGGCGAAGTCCTGCAGTGACACCGACGCTCGGCCGGCCAGGTGGTGGTCGGCAGGCAACACCAACATCCGCGGCTCCTCGTAGAGCACCGTGACGTGCACGTCGTCGGCCGGGTGCGGCAGCGGAGCGCGGGCGACCAGCACGTCCACCAGGCCGTCGGCGAGCATGCGCCCGTCGTGGCACTCCAGGTGGCGGGTGCCGATCGTCGCCTGCGGGTGACGGAGCCGTAGTTCGCGGACCGCCGAGGTGACCACCAGGTCCTCGACGTAGCCGACGACCACCTTGCCCGCCGGCGCGTGGGCCCGGGCGGTGAGCGTGGCCCGGTGCGCGGCGCGCAGCAGGGCCTGCGCCTCCGGGAGGAACGCCGTGCCTGCTGCGGTGAGCACGGTGCCCCGCGGCGTGCGGTCGAACAGCGGTGCGCCGAGCTGGCGTTCCAACCGCTGGATCTGGCGGCTGAGGGCCGGTTGCGCGACGCGGAGCTCGGCCGCCGCCCTGCCGAAGTTGCGCTGCTCGGCCACGACGGTGAAGTACCGCACCAGCCGCAGTTCGAGGTCGGTCCCGAAGTCGTTCACCGGCAAGTCCTCACGAGCGGGTTCAACCCGGCGGTCGTCCTCGGCTATTCCGGCGCCGCCATTCCGTTTCGGCATGACGGGGTGCCGAACGGGTCTTGGACACCCGCGCCGAACTGCCAAAGACTCATTCCATGGGCAGATACGACGGCAAGACGGCAGTGATCACCGGCGGAAGCAGCGGCCTCGGGCTGGCCGCGGCCCGGCATCTGGTGGACGAGGGCGCGCGCGTTCTGGTCACGGGACGAACCCAGGCGACGCTGGACGACGCGGTGGCTCAGCTGGGCGGCCGCGCCGTCGCCGTGCGCAGCGACACCAGCTCGCTGACGGAGATCGACGCGCTGGCCGAGCGGGTGCGCGCCGAGTTCGGCACGGTCGACGCCCTGGTCGTCAACGCGGGCATCGGCAGCTTCGACCCCTTCGACGCGGTGACCGAGCAGACCTTCGACGACGTGTTCGCGATCAACGCCAAGGGCCCGTTCTTCACGGTGCAGAAGCTCGCGCCGCTGATGGCCGAGGGCAGTGGCGTGGTGCTGACGACCTCCACGGCGAACCAAACGGGCTGGGACGCGCTCAGCGTGTACTCGGCGAGCAAGGCCGCGCTGCGCTCGATGGCCCGCACGCTAAGCCGGGAGTTGCTGCCGCGGGGCATCCGGGTGAACGCCGTCAGCCCCGGCTCGATCGACACCGGCAAGTTGGAGAAGGAGGTGCCGGAGCGGGCCGCCGAGCTCAAGGCCGCGTTCACGGCGAGCAACCCGATGCAGCGCTTCGGCCAGCCGAGCGAGTTCGCACCGGCGGTGGCGTTCCTGGCCTTCGACGCGACGTTCGTCGCGGGCATCGAACTGGTCGTCGACGGTGGCGACTCGCAGCTCTAACCAGCTGTCCAAGAAAGGAATTCACATGTCGAACTACGACGGCAAGCGCGTCGTCATCACCGGTGGCACCAGCGGGATCGGCCTCGCCACCGCCAAGGCATTGGACGCGGGCGGGGCCCGGGTTCTGGTGACCGGCCGGACCCCCGCGTCGTTGGCGGCCGCCGCGGCCGCCCTCGGGCCGCGGGCACTCGTGGACCGCCGCGACGTGGCCGACGTCGACGGGCTTGCCGATCGGGCGGCCGCCGAGTTCGGCGGTGTCGACCTGCTGGTGCTCAACGCCGGCGCGACGGCGGGCGCCACGGTCGAGGACACCACCGGTGACCAGTACGACGACTTGTTCGCCGTCAACACCAGAGCGCCGTTCTTCACCGTGCAGCGCTTCGTTCCGCTGATGCCTCCCGGCAGCGCGGTGGTGTTGACGACGTCGATCGCCAACCGCAAGGGCATCGCGACGACGAGCGTCTACTCCGCGACCAAGGCAGCCCTGCGATCGATGACGCGCACGTTCGCCGCGGAGCTGGTCGACCGCGGGATCCGGGTCAACGCCGTCTCCCCCGGCCCAGTCGACACCGGCATCCTCGAGCGGTCCATGCCCGCCGAGGCGGCACGCGAATTTATCGCTGCGCAACGGGCCGTGAACCCGATGCGGCGTCTCGGGGAGCCCGAGGAGGTGGCGAAGGCCATCGTCTTCCTGGCCTTCGACGCCACGTACACCACGGGTGCGGAGTTGACAGTCGACGGCGGTGCGTCCCAGCTCTGAGGCGCTGGGTTACATCACCGAGCCGCGCGCGGTGCTGCGCAGCACCTGCGGCGCGATCCGCGACGTGCCGTAGAGCAGGTAGGCCTCCGGCGCGACCGGACGGATCGCCTTGTTCTTGGCGACCGACGACAGGATGGCCTTGGCGACCTTGTCGGGGCCGTAGCGCCGCGCGGCGAACATCGCCTCGATCTGCTTGCGACGCCCGGCGACCTGACCGCCGCGTCCCGCGGGTGCGTCGAACCGGGTGGTGTTGACGATGTTGGTGTCGATGACGCCGGGGCAGATGGTCGTCAGGCCCACGCCTGCGGCGTCGAGTTCGGCGCGCAGACAGTCGGAGAACATGTACACCGCCGCCTTGGACGTGCAGTACGCGTTCATCGCCTGCAGCGGTGCGTAGGCGGCCATCGACGACACGTTGACGACGTGGCCACCGGTGCCGCGCTCGACGAGCCGCTTGGCGAAGGCTCGGCAGCCGTTGACCACGCCGCCGAGGTTGACCTCCAGCACGCGGTCCCACTGCTCGGCCGGGGTGTCCAGGAACGAGCCGGCGTGGCCGATGCCCGCGTTGTTCACCACGACGTCGGGGACCCCGTGCGCGGCGCAGATCCGCTCGGCGAAGTCGTCGACGGCCGCGGCGTCGGAGACGTCCAGCACGTAGTGGTGGGCGACGCCGCCTCGCGCGATGACCATCGCCGCCGTCTCGGCGACACTGGCCTCGTCGACGTCGCTGACGACGACCTCGGCGCCCTGTTCGGCGAACGCCAGCGCGGTCTCCCTGCCGATGCCGCTTCCCGCGCCGGTCACCGACACCAGGGAATCGCCGAAGGTGCTGCGCGCCCTGCCGACCTCGGCGCGCAACAGGGCGCGGGCGGCGGTGCCGCCGCCGAGGTGGTCGACGAACTCGGCGACCGCGTCGGCCACCGTCCGGGGGTGTGACAGCTGCACCCAGTGGCCCGCCACGACGTCACGGCGCCACAGCCGTGACGCCCAGGCCGCGGCGTCGTCGTACACGTAGTGCCGCACGAACGGGTCACCGGTGGCGACGACGAGCTGGACGGGCACGTCGACGCGGCCCTCCGCACGGTCGACGGCCGGCGACCCGAAGTAGTTGGCCCGGTACACCTTCATGCTGTTGACGGCGTCGTCGACGAGGTCGGCGGAGTGATGGATTTGGTTTGCGGGGACACGGTCCTTGGCCAGGATGCGGTCGAGCAGTCCGGCGCGGAACGCCACCCGGACGGCGGCCGGCGCCAGCACCGGGATCGAGTTGGCTGCCATGTAGGTCAGCCGTAGGAACTGGGCGAGACCGCGGGTGAACTGCCGCGGCGAGTACGGGCGCCGGAGTCGGGTCGAGACGAAGCGGTCGACGTGTTCGGCGCTTGGGCCCGAGATCGAGGTGAACGAGGCGACGCGGCGAGCGGCCGCCGACCGGGACAGGTACTCCCAGATGCCGACCGAGCCCCAGTCGTGGGCCAGTACGTGAACGGGTTCGGCCGGGCTCAGCGCGCCGACGACGGCGTCGAAGTCGTCGGCGTAGCGCGCCATGGCGTGCGCCGAATGATGCTTGGGCACATCCGATTTCCCGACGCCACGGTTGTCGTAGCGGATGACGCGGTAGCGCTCCTCGAGCAGTTCGACCACGCCGTTCCACACCACGTGCGAGTCGGGCCAGCCGTGCACCATGACGATCGTCGGCCCGTCGGGGTTGCCCTGTTCGTAGACCGCGATGCGCACGCCGTCGGCACTGGCGACGGTCGTGTGCGTCACGTCAGTCATCTTCGAGTTCCCGTCTGAGTTCGCGCTTGCGTTCGATGCGTCGGCGCGCGTCGAAGTCACGCATGCGCTGTGGGTAGCCGACCTTCTGGACGTCGTAGACCGGGATGTCGAGTTTGTCGGAGAGCTGGCGGGCACCCTTGTCGCCGCCGGCGCGGCGCCGGGTCCATTCGCCGTCGGCGGCCACGAGGACCACCGTCACCTCGGTGACGGTGGTCTTGGGTTCGACGAAGGCCTCCACGCCGTGGTGTTCGGCGACCCACTGCTTCAGGTACTTGAGGTCGGCCGCGGGGTCTCGACGGTCGGAGCCGCCCTTGGAGCCGCGTCGACGGAACGAATCGAACAGTCCCAACTGGACCTCAACTCCCTTCGATCGTCCTTTCAATGGTGCCAGAGGAGCAACTCGGCCGGTCTGCGACGACCGGCGGGCCCGGACGTGACAGGATGGGCAGCGAGCATTTTCGACCGTTACGAGCGACCGTTCGAGGAGTCACATCACATGGCCATCACCGTCCAGATGCCCGCACTTGGTGAGAGCGTCACCGAGGGGACCGTCACGAGATGGCTGAAGCAAGAAGGCGACACCGTCGAGGTCGACGAGCCCTTGCTGGAAGTGTCCACCGACAAGGTCGACACCGAGATCCCGTCGCCCGCCGCAGGCGTGCTGACCAAGATCATCGCCAACGAGGACGACACCGTCGAGGTCGGCGGCGACCTCGGCACGATCGGTGACGCCGACGAGGGCGACGGCGGCGAGAGCGCTCCCGCGGCCGAGGAGAAGTCCGAGCCGGAGCCCGAGCCCGAGCCAGAACCGGAGCCAGAGCCCGAAGCCAAGGAAGAGCCGGCCGCCGCGCCGAGCAGCGGCGGAGGCAAGTCCACCTCGGTCGTGATGCCCGAACTGGGTGAGTCCGTCACCGAGGGCACCGTCACTCGCTGGCTGAAGAGCGTCGGCGACACCGTCGAGGTCGACGATCCGCTGGTCGAGGTCTCCACCGACAAGGTCGACACCGAGATCCCGTCACCGGTCGCAGGCACCCTGCTGTCGATCACCGCGGACGAAGACGACACCGTCGCGGTCGGCGGCGAACTGGCCAAGATCGGCGATGCCGACGCCGCGCCGAAGGCCCAGGAGTCCAAGCCGGACCCCAAGCCCGAACCAGAGCCGGAGCCGGAACCAGAGCCCGCGCCGAAGGCCGAAGAGCCCAAGCCGGAACCGAAGCCCGAGCCGAAGCCCGAACCCAAGCCGGAACCGAAGCCGCAGCCCAAGGCCGCACCCGCAGCCGAGGCACCCGTGTCCGACGGCAGCCCGTACGTGACGCCCTTGGTCCGCAAGCTGGCGAACGACAACGGCGTCGACCTGACCTCGGTCAAGGGCACCGGCGTCGGCGGCCGCATCCGCAAGCAGGACGTGCTGGCCGCGGCTGAGGCCGCAAAGGCGCCGGCAGCCGCGGAGCCCGCGCCGGCCGCAGCCCAAGCCCCGGCGGCCAAGGCACCTGCCGCCGCCGCACCGGAGCTGTCGCACCTTCGCGGCACCACGCAGAAGGCCAACCGCATCCGGCAGATCACCGCCAAGAAGACGCGTGAATCGCTGCAGACGACGGCGCAGTTGACGCAGACGCACGAGGTCGACCTGACCAAGATCGTGGCGCTGCGGGCCCGCGCGAAGGCGACGTTCAAGGAGCGCGAGGGCGTCAACCTCACGTACCTGCCGTTCTTCGCGATCGCGGTGATCGACGCCCTCAAGGCGCATCCGAACGTCAACGCCAGCTACAACGAGGACTCCAAGGAGATCACCTACTACGACGCCGAGCACCTGGGCTTCGCGGTCGACACCGAACAGGGTCTGCTCTCCCCCGTCGTCAAGAACGCGGGCGATCTGTCCCTCGGCGGCATTGCACGGGCGATCGCCGACATCGCGGCACGCGCGCGCTCGGGCAACCTGAAGCCCGACGAGCTGTCCGGCGGCACGTTCACGATCACCAACATCGGTAGTCAGGGCGCGCTGTTCGACACGCCGATCCTGGTTCCGCCGCAGGCGGCGATGCTGGGTACCGGTGCCATCGTCAAGCGTCCGCGCGTCGTGGTCGACGAGAACGGCAACGAGTCGATCGGTGTTCGGTCGGTCTGCTACCTGCCGCTGACCTACGACCACCGCCTCGTCGACGGCGCCGACGCCGGCCGATTCCTGACGACGGTCAAACGGCGTCTCGAAGAGGGAGCGTTCGAGGCCGACCTCGGACTGTAGGCCTCGTGCGAAATGCCGTCATCGCGATTGCGGGTTCCTCGGGTCTGATCGGTTCGGCGCTGACGTCGGCTCTTCGGGCCGCCGATCATCGAGTGCTGCGGCTGGTGCGACGAGCACCGGCCACTGCCGACGAGATCTTCTGGAACCCGGACACCGGTGAGTTCGACGCGAGTGCGTTGCGCGGCGTGGATGCCGTCGTCAACATGTGCGGCGTCGGCGTCGCCGCCAAGCGGTGGTCGGGCGCGTTCAAGCAGAGCCTGCGCGACAGCCGGATCGGCCCGACCGAGGTGTTGTCGCGGGCGGTCGTCGAATCCGGTGTCCCGGTGTTGGTCAACTCGAGCGCCGTCGGCTACTACGGCGACACGCGTGACCACGTCGTCGACGAATCGGGGCCGGCGGGTCACGGTTTCCTCGCGGGTCTCTGCCGGGACTGGGAGGCGGCGACCGAGACGGCGTCCGCCGCGGGCGTGCGGGTGGTGCTGATGCGCACCGGCCTGGTGCTGTCACCCTCGGGCGGCATGCTGGCGCGCCTCAAGCCGCTCTTCGGGCTCGGCCTCGGAGCGCGGCTGGGCAACGGTCGGCAGTACATGCCCTGGATCAGCCTGGAAGACGAGGTGCGGGCGCTGGCGTTCGCCATCGAACGCGACGACGTCGCCGGGCCCGTCAACGGCACCGGACCCGCGCCGGTCACCAACGCCGAGTTCACCGCCGCACTTGGGCGGGCGCTCAACCGGCCGACGCCCATGCTGGTCCCCGGGTTCGCCCTGCGCGCCGTCCTCGGTGAGTTCGCCGAGGAGGGGCTTCTCGGCGGGCAGCGCGCGATCCCCGCCGCGCTCGAGCGGGTCGGCTTCGAGTTTCGCCATCACACCATCGGCGAGGCGATGGCCTACGTCACCGCGCCCAAGGGATCCTGACGCGCGTACCGTTCACGACATGGGCGCAGCATCGGTCCGGTCGGCGGACACCGACATCGTCGTGCGACGACTGGGTTCGGTCGACTATCTCGATGCATGGCAGATGCAGCGCGAGTTGGCCGACGCCCGGGTGGCGGGTGGCCCCGACACCCTGCTGCTGCTCGAGCATCCCCCGGTCTACACGGCCGGCAGGCGGACCGAACCCCACGAACGGCCGGTGGCCTCCGACGTCCCCGTCGTCGACACCGACCGTGGTGGGAAGATCACCTGGCACGGTCCCGGTCAGTTGGTCGGCTACCCGATCATCGGCCTGGCGCAGCCACTGGACGTGGTGAAGTTCGTCCGCCGGCTGGAGGATTCGCTGATCGCGGTGTGCGCGAGCTTCGGGCTCGCGACGAGTCGCGTCGAGGGCCGGTCGGGTGTCTGGGTTCCCGGCGACGACCGCCGACCGGCGCGCAAGGTCGCGGCCATCGGCATCAGAGTGGCGCGTGCGACCACCCTGCACGGCTTCTCGGTCAACTGTGATTCCGACCTCTCCGCGTTCACCTCGATCGTGCCGTGCGGCATCTCCGATGCAGGTGTCACGTCCCTGACGGCCGAACTCGGCCGCCGGATCACCGTCGACGAGGTCGCCGACGTCGTCGCCGTGGCGGTGCCCGACTCCCTCGACGGCCGACCAGCGCTAGCATTGTCGAAGTGACCGTCGAACCGTCCGAGATCTCCCAGCTGCCCGTTTCCTCGACTGGCCGCAAGCTGCTGCGCCTCGAGGTGCGCAACGCCGAGACTCCCATCGAGCGCAAGCCGCCGTGGATCAAGACCAAGCTGAAGATGGGTCCCGAGTACAAGGAACTCAAGGCCCTGGTCAAGCGTGAGGGCTTGCACACCGTGTGCGAAGAGGCCGGCTGCCCCAACATCTACGAGTGCTGGGAAGACCGCGAGGCGACGTTCCTCATCGGCGGCGAGCAGTGCACGCGGCGATGCGACTTCTGCCAGATCGACACCGGCAAACCGTCGGAGTTGGACCGCGACGAGCCCCGCCGCGTCGCCGAGAGCGTCCAGGCGATGGGCCTTCGGTACTCGACCGTCACCGGCGTGGCGCGCGACGACCTGCCAGACGGCGGGGCGTGGCTGTACGCCGAGACGGTGCGTCAGATCAAGGCACTCAACCCGAACACCGGCGTCGAACTGCTGATCCCGGACTTCAACGCGATCCCCGAGCAGCTCGAGACGGTGTTCGAGACGCGGCCAGAGGTGTTGGCGCACAACGTCGAAACCGTCCCACGCATCTTCAAGCGCATCCGCCCGGCGTTCCGGTACGACCGCAGTCTCTCGGTGATCACGTCCGCGCGTGACTACGGCCTGGTCACCAAGAGCAACCTGATCCTCGGCATGGGCGAGACCCCCGAGGAGGTGCGGACGGCGTTGGTCGACCTGCACGAGGCGGGCTGCGACATCATCACGATCACCCAGTATCTGAGGCCGACGGCTCGGCATCATCCGGTGGAGCGGTGGGTCAAGCCCGAGGAGTTCGTCGAGCACGGCAAGTTCGCCGAGGAGCTGGGTTTCCCCGGCGTTCTGGCCGGTCCGTTGGTGCGATCGTCCTACCGGGCGGGCAAGTTGTACGCGCAAGCGGCGCAACTGCGGGCGAATAACGCACCACCCGTATCCTGATCCGATGGCGAAGACCCGCAAGCCCGTTGTCGACAAGGCCGCCAAGGCCGAGGCGAAGGCTGCCCGCAAGGCCGCATCCAAGGAGCGCCGCAGTCAGCTTTGGCAGGCGTTCCAGATTCAGCGCAAGGAGGACACCCGACTCCTGCCGTACATGATCGGCGCGTTCGTGCTGATCGTGGCGATCGCGGTGGTCATCGGCGTCGTCGTCGGCAACGTGTTCACCTACGTAACGCTGATTCCGCTTGGCGTGGTGCTCGGCCTCCTGGTGGCGTTCATCATCTTCGGGCGCCGTGCGCAGAAGTCGGTGTACCGCAAGGCCGAGGGGCAGACCGGCGCGGCCGCCTGGGCCTTGGACAACCTGCGCGGCAAGTGGCGCGTCACCCCCGGTGTCGCGGCGACGGGACACTTCGACGCGGTGCACCGCGTGATCGGCCGGCCTGGCGTGATCTTCGTCGGCGAAGGATCGGCGACGCGCGTCAAGCCGCTGCTGGCGCAGGAGAAGAAGAAGACCGCCCGGCTCATCGGTGACATCCCGATCTACGACTTCGTCGTCGGCAACGGCGAGGGCGAGGTGCCGCTGTCCAAGCTGGAGCGCCACCTCACCAAGCTGCCGGCCAACATCACGGCCAAGCAGATGGACTCGTTGGAGTCGCGACTGGCGGCGCTGGGTTCCCGGATGGGACCGGCCGCCATGCCGAAGGGTCCCTTGCCTCCTGGCGCGAAGATGCGCGGCGTGCAACGCACCGTGCGCCGCAAGTAGCGCAAATCCGCCCCGTCGCGTGGGTCAGCAGCTAATGTTCCCACTGCGCCTCTCCATCTGAGTAGGCATCAAATGGCCTAGCGGCCAAAGACTTTGACGCCTTGGGGGGCTTCGATGTGTACTGCATGCCAATGGGCGCCACACTTCGCGTCGTTCGGCGCCGCCCGGGCAACCCGACGGACGGTGCTCACCGTGGCGGCCATGGCCGCGGCCACGACGGCGATGACGGCGTGCTCGCCGAGCCGGGAATCCGCCTCGCCGAGCAGCGCGCCGAGTGCCGGCAAGCCCGCGGACTTCGTCTTCCGCAACGGCCCGATCTACACCGTCGCCGGTGTCGAGCCGTGGGCCAAGGCCCTCGCGGTCACGGGCAACACCATCACCCACGTCGGCGACGAGGCAGGGGCGATGGCCCAGGTCGGCGAGGGAACCCGGGTGGTCGACCTCGACGGCCGGTTGCTGATGCCTGGCTTCGTCGAGGCCCACATCCACCCGTTCATGGGTGCCTTCCTGACCTCCGGGCTCGACCTGCAGCTGCCAACGGGTGCCGACGCGCTCGCCGCGATCGAGGCGTACGCCAAGGCGAACCCCGACGGGCCGATCCGTGGATTCGGCTGGCGCGTGGACATGTTCGGCCCGGAGGGGCCTACCAAGGGGGATCTGGATCGCATCATCCCCGACCGTCCCGCGTTCTTCTTCGCCATCGACGGCCACAGCCTGTGGGTCAACTCGAAGGCACTCCAGATCGCCGGGGTCGACCGCAACACCCCCGATCCGATCCCGGGCTTCAGCTACTACGCCCGCGACACGAAGGGCGATCCGACCGGGTACGTGCTCGAGGTCGTCGCCGAGCTGCAGATCGTCAATGCCGTCGAACCGATCTCCCCCGAGACGATGGCGAAGCTGCTGGCGTCATGGACGCCGAAGGCCGCCCAGGCTGGCATCACCTCGGTCTTCGACGCCGGGGTGCCGCCGATCGGCGAGGACCAGGCGGCGATCCTCGAGCTCTACGTCGACGCCGAGAATCGCGGCGAACTCCCGTTCCGCGTCGTGGCGTCCTACGCCGTCAAGGGACCGCCGGTCGACGACGCGGTGGCCAAGATGACCGAGGTGCGCAATCGCGTCAACACCGAGCTGGTGCAGGCCACGGTGGTCAAGATCGTCGGGGACGGCACGCAGGGTGGCTACACGGCCTGGTTGTTGGAGCCCTACGCCGACAAGCCCGACACCACCGGTGGTTCGCCGTTCACCGAGGAGCAGTGGCACCGCATGATTCGCGACGTCGACGCCGCGGGCTTCGACCTCCACGTGCATGCCTGTGGCGAGCACACGGCGCGGGTGGCACTGGACGCCATCGCCGAGGCGATCAAGGCCAACCCACCGCGCGAGCGTAGACACGCCATCGCCCACCTCGTCTACGTCGAGGATTCGGACAACCCACGGTTCGGTGAGCTCGGCGTCATCGCGCAGTTCTCGGCGAACTGGCTGTCGGCAGATCCGGACACCGTGACCAACATGGGTTCGCGCTACGGCGCGCCCCGCAAGGACCTGCTCTACCGACCGCAGGAGGTACTCAAGTCGGGTGGACGCATCTCGTTTGGCACCGATTGGCCTGCCGCGGGCTACTTCTCGACGTACAAGCCGTTGGACTCGATCCAGATCGGCGTGACCCGGCAACTCATCGGAAAGCCGGATGCGCCGGTACTGGAGCCCGCCGACCAGCGGCTGTCGGTAGCCGAGGCGGTGCACGCCAACACCCTCGGGGCAGCTCATCAGATCCGGCTCGACGACAAGGTCGGATCACTCGAGACCGGCAAGCTGGCCGACCTCATCGTGCTGGACCAGAACATCCTGACCGCCGAGCCGCACGACATTCACCGGGCGAAGGTCACGATGACGATGATGAACGGGCAGATCCGCCACGAGGTCTAGCGCCTGACGATGGCGGTCCCCGTCAACCGGTCCTGGAAGCCGCGACCGTCGCCGTCGGTGAACAGGGCCGGGATCACCAGCGCGACGAGCAGCACGCGGACGGTCGCGCGGCCGATGCCGACGTGCTGGCGGTGGTCGACCGAGACCACCTGAAGGCCCAGCGCCAGTTGGCCGGGGGTGAAGCTGAACAGCCGTACCGACACGGCGCCGAGCACCAGCCAGATGACCTCGAGGACCAGCGCGCGGTGATCGGCCAGGGTGCCGGTGCCGTCGACCGAACCCGCCAGCGACGCCAGTCCCATCGCGATCAGCCAGTCGAGGGTGACGGCCAGCACCCGTCGACCGGTGCCGACCAGGGAACCCGGTCCAGACTGGGGCAGGCCAAGACGTTGGCCGGCGAAGTCGTTGGGTCCCTGGCTGGCGTCGCCAGCTTCGGACGGTGGCGGGCCGGAGAGCCAGGAACCGAAGGTGCGCGCCATGAAACCAGCATAGGGTGGGCCTCCGGCACCACCACTGCGTAACGTCGGCGCAACATGCCTTTGACCGCCGCGCAATATGGTGTCCTTAGCGTCGAACGGCGGATCACCAGTCAAAGGAGAATTCTCAGTGCCAGAAAAGACTGCAGACGACATCTTCAAGCTGATCAAGGACGAGAACGTCGAGTACGTCGACATTCGCTTCTGCGATCTGCCGGGCGTCGTCCAGCACTTCTCGATCCCCGCGTCGGCGTTCGACGCCAGCGTGTTCGAGGACGGTTTGGCGTTCGACGGCTCGTCGGTGCGCGGATTCCAGTCCATCCACGAGTCCGACATGATGCTTCTGCCGGATCCCAACACTGCGCGCATCGATCCGTTCCGCGCCGCCAAGACGCTCAACCTCAGCTTCTTCGTGCACGACCCGTTCACCCGCGAGGCCTACTCGCGTGACCCGCGCAACGTGGCCCGCAAGGCCGAAAACTACCTCGCCAGCACGGGCATCGCCGACACCTGCTTCTTCGGTGCCGAGGCCGAGTTCTACATCTTCGACTCGGTGACCTTCGACTCGAAGATCAACGGCACCTCCTACGAGGTCGACTCCGAGTCGGGCTGGTGGAACACCGGCGAGCCGTTCGAAGCCGACGGCAGCCCCAACCTGGGCTACAAGGTCCGACCCAAGGGTGGGTACTTCCCCGTCGCGCCGTATGACCACTACGTCGACCTGCGCGACGAGATGGCCACCAACCTGCAGAACGCCGGGTTCATCCTGGAGCGCGGCCACCACGAGGTCGGCACCGCAGGCCAGGCCGAGATCAACTACAAGTTCGACACCCTGCTGGCTGCCGCCGACGACGTGCTGCTGTTCAAGTACATCATCAAGAACACGGCGTGGAAGAACGGCAAGACCGTCACCTTCATGCCCAAGCCGCTGTTCGGTGACAACGGTTCCGGCATGCACGCCCACCAGTCGCTGTGGAAGGACGGCAAGCCGTTGTTCCACGACGAGTCGGGCTACGCGGGCCTGTCGGATCTGGCGCGTCACTACATCGGCGGGATCCTGCACCACGCGCCGTCGCTGCTGGCGTTCACCAACCCCACGGTGAACTCCTACAAGCGTCTGGTGCCCGGTTACGAGGCTCCGATCAACCTGGTCTACAGCCAGCGCAACCGCTCGGCGTGCGTCCGCATCCCGATCACGGGCAACAACCCGAAGGCCAAGCGCCTCGAATTCCGCTGCCCGGACAGCTCGGGTAACCCGTACCTGGCGTTCGCGGCGATGCTGATGGCAGGCATCGACGGCATCAAGAAGAAGATCGAGCCGTTGGCGCCAGTCGACAAGGACCTCTACGAGCTTCCTCCCGAGGAGGCCGCGAACATTCCTCAGGCCCCGACGTCGCTGTCCGCGGTGATCGACCGTCTCGAGGAAGATCACGACTACCTCACCGAGGGTGGCGTGTTCACCGAGGACCTGATCGAGACGTGGATCTCGTACAAGCGTGAGAACGAGATCATGCCGATCCAGATCCGCCCGCACCCGTACGAGTTCGCGCTGTACTACGACGTGTAATCGTCGAAACGGCGCGTAGGCCGGCAAACGAAGCCGGGCGGAGTTCACTCCGCCCGGCTTCGTCGTGTCGGCGGAGGTACAACTATACGGACCGAAGTCCGGATAGTAGAGTGATCGCCATGCTGACGAACCTTGACGCCAGACTGTCCCCCCACGCCCCCGCCGTACTGAGCATCTTCCGCGTGGTCTTCGCGCTGCTGTTCCTGTGCCACGCCACCTCGCACCTCTTCGGCTGGCCGATGGCCGACCAGCAGGCCCCCGTCGGTCTCTGGCCGTACTGGTACGCCGGTGTCATCGAACTGGTGACCGGTGTCCTCATCGGACTCGGATTGTTCACCCGCATCGCGGCCTTCTTCGCGTCGGGCACCATGGCCTTCGCGTACTTCACCCAGCACCTGCCGATGGGCCCCATTCCGCTGGCCGACGGTGGCGAGGCGGCCGTGCTCTACTGCTTCGCGTTCTTCCTGCTGGTGTTCACCGGTGGCGGCGCGTGGGCCATCGACGCTCGGCGCCGTACCGGCGCAGTGTCCGCCACCCGGACGCGGGGCTGACGTCGAGGCCGATCACCGGTCCAGCTCCAAGTCCTTGCGGAAGCGCTTCATTCCGTCGATCTTCTCCGCCGTCGTGGCCGCCGGGCCCGAGTAGAACATCCACGGCATCGTCAGGATGTGGGTGATCCCGGCGGCTTCGGCACGGTGGTAGTCCGCAATGCTCACCGCGTCGACGAGCGGGGTCAAGATGGTGAAACCCTCCATCCCGAGCCCGTTTTCGGCGCGTAGTTCGCGTAACCGTCGGGCACTCGCGATGGCGCGGTCGGTGGAGATCAGATCGCCGATCCAGCCGTCGTTGCGAGCTGCCCGACGGAGCGCGACGTCGCTCAGTCCCCCGACGTAGATCGGAATGGGCGGCGGCGTTGGCTCCATCTCCAGGCGGGGCGTCTGGTAGAACTCGCCGTCGAATTCGGCCCATCCCGGTTGCCACAGCGCGCGAAGCAGTTCGAGCATCTCGTCGGTGCGCTTGCCTCGACGGTCGAAGCGCTGGCCCATCAACGCGAATTCTTCCTCGCACCACCCGACGCCGATCCCCAGCTCCACCCGACCACCGGCCAGATGCGCGGCCGTCCCAACGGCTTTCGCCACGGAGTACGGGTCACGCATCCCCGGGATGTACACCGTCGTGACGAAGTGCAGCCGTTCGGTGACCAAGGCCAGCGCCCCGATCAGCACCCACGGATCCGGCCAGTCGGTGAACGGCTGCCACCGGCGTTCCCCGTCCTTGGTGTACGGGTAAGGCGTCGCCAGCTTCTCCAGGTTGACGACGTGGTCCGGAATCCCGAAACCGTCGTAGCCCAAATCATCTGCCGCCTTGGCCAATTCGACCACTTCACGGGTCGGCAGGAACGCAGGACTGACGTAGAACTTCACCCGGCCCCCCTCGCCAAGGCCGGATTCGACCACGCGAGGAGTCGTCCGGTGACGACGTCGAACGGTACGTCAGTGCTCACTCGCCAAAGACCCGCCGCACGACCGACTTCGCGCGTCGGGTCACCCGCAGATAGTTGTCGAGGAACTCGCTGCCGTCACTGTTGTCCCACCCGGCCGCGACGGCCACCGCGTTGAGCTGACGGCCCGGCCCCGGGAGCTGATCGGTTGGCTTGCCGCGCACCAAGACCAGCGCGTTGCGTGCCTTCGTCGCGGTCAACCAGGCCTGCCGCAAGACGTCGACGTCGCCCTCGGCGATCAGTTCGGCGGCGCCGATGGCGTTGAGGGTGTCCAGCGTGGACGTGCTGTGCAGCGCCTCGATTTCGTGGCCGTAGCGCAGTTGCAGCAGCTGAACCGTCCACTCGACGTCGGCGAGCCCACCACGGCCCAGTTTGGTGTGCGTGTTCGGGTCGGCGCCGCGGGGCAGGCGTTCGGCGTCGATGCGCGCCTTCACCCGTCGAATCTCTTGCACCGCTTCGGTGGACACCCCGCCGGGTGGATACCGGGTCTTGTCGGCCATCAACAGGAAGCGGTACCCGAGGTCCTCGTCGCCGGCGACGCGATGC
>NZ_MVOC01000093.1 GCF_002043095.1 Mycobacterium sp. AT1
ATCAGCGTCAGATGACGCTGCTGACCTCATGGACACTGTCCATCGTGGAGCAAAAACGCTGCGCCGACTTCGTCGCGGCCCGTCAACTACCCGTCGACGAATTGTATTCGCACAGTTGGGCTCTCGCGGACGCCACCGCCGCCTACGAGTGGTTCGACCAGCAGTCCGACGGCAAAGGCGTGTTCGAGTTTTCCTGACGCCGCAGACCATCGCGTGCCAGTTCGCCACACCCGTTGCCCCGACAGGACTGCACGGGGATGTCGGGGCCTCCGTCCGTGCACGCACCGCCGCAGCGCGCGCGAGGTGACGGCGAGGAAACGACAAGGGTGCGGCACGACGGCGAATCATGACCGTGACGGCGCAATGCCACCATTTGTCAGATCAGTCGGCGCAGCCGCGGCTCCAGGTCGCGCTGGAAGAGCTCCAGGAACCGGCGCTGATCGTGGCCCGGGGCGTGGAAGACGAGGTGGTTGAGGCCGTAGTCGACGTAGTCCTTGACCTTGGCGACGGCCTCGTCGGGATCCGACGCGACGATCCACCGCTTGGCGACCTGCTCGATGGGCAGCTCGTCGGCGGCCTTCTCCATCTCCAGCGGGTCGTGGATGTTGGTCTTCTGCTCGGCGGTCAGCGACAGCGGCGCCCAGAACCGGGTGTTCTCCAGCGCCAGCTCCGGATCGGTGTCGTAGGAGATCTTGATCTCGATCATCCGATCGACGGCGTCGGGGGCCTTGCCAGCGGCCTCCTCGCCTTCCTTCACCGCGGGGATGAGCTTGTCCTTGTACAGCTCCTCGCCCTTGCCGGAGGTGCAGATGAACCCGTCACCCGCGCGGCCGGCGTACTTGGCCACCTGGGGCCCGCCTGCGGCGATGTAGATCGGGATGCCGCCCTCGGGGACGTCGTAGATCGACGCGCCCTTCGTCTTGTAGTACTCGCCGTCGAAGTCGACGCGGTCGCCCAACCACAGCTCGCGCATGAGGCGGACGGATTCGCGTAGGCGCGCGTAGCGCTCCTTGAACTCGGGCCATTCGCCTTCGAACCCGGTGGCGATCTCGTTGAGGGACTCGCCGGTGCCGACGCCGAGGAAGATCCGGTCGGGGTACAGACACCCCATGGTGGCGAACGCCTGCGCGATCACCGCCGGGTTGTATCGGAAGGTCGGGGTCAGCACCGAGGTGCCGAGCACCAGTCGCTTGGTGCGTTCGCCGACCGCGGTCATCCACGCCAGCGAGAACGGCGCATGCCCGCCCTCGTGGCGCCACGGCTGGAAGTGATCACTGACAGTCGCGCTGTCCATGCCGTGCGCCTCGGCCTCGACGGCCAGCTCGACGAGTTCCCGCGGGGCGAACTGTTCCGCCGACGCCTTGTACCCCAGTCTCAGCTCTGCCATCTCCGAGCTCCCGTCGTCGTTGTTGGTCGGTCGGCGCGCGGTGGCCTCCGATCCGCACGTAGGGCCTCCGCGCGATACCCGGCGCACCGACCTGACGGTCGGCGGCGCCGCGGGGCCGCGATCTCAGCGCTGATACTGGGCGGGCACGGCGTCCAAGATGATGGTCTTGGGTTCGGTGTAGAGGTGCATCGACTCGGTTCCGCCTTCGCGACCGATGCCGGAGTGCTTGAAGCCACCGAACGCGATGCCGAAGTCGCCGCGAACGGCATTGTGGCCCACCGTGCCCGACCGCAACTGTGCGGCGATGGTGCGGGCTCGCTCGACGTCGGCGGTGAAGACCGAGGCGTTGAGTCCGTACACCGTGTCGTTGGCGATGCGTACCGCGTCGGCGTCGTCGTCGGCGGGGATCACGGCCAGCACGGGCCCGAAGATCTCTTCTTGGGCGATGACGTGCCGGCTGTCCACGTCGGCGAACACGGTGGGTTCGATATAGAACCCCCGGTCCAGATGTGCGGGTCGACGACCGCCGGTGACCAACCGTGCGCCCTGCTCGACACCACGGTCGACGTAGCCCTGTACCCGCTGCAGCTGACGCTCGGATGCCAACGGACCCAACTGACTTCGCGGGTCGAACGGGTTGCCCACCACGGTCTGGGAGAACGCCGCAGCCAGGGCGTCGACCATGTCGTCGTGACGCGAGCGGTTGACTACGATGCGCGTCAGCGACGAACATACCTGTCCTGAGTTCGCGCACGCCGACCCGGTCAGAATCGCCGCGGCGGCGTCGAAGTCGGCGTCGTCGAGCAGGATGGCGGCGGACTTGCCGCCGAGCTCGAGACTGCACCGAGCAATCCGTTGACCGCACAGTGCCGCGATCCGCTGACCGACCGCAGTGGACCCGGTGAAGGCAATCTTGTCCACCCGAGGATCTCCGACCAGCAGCTCGGAAACCTCCCGGTCGGCGGTGACCACGTTGAGCACCCCAGGCGGCAAACCGATCTGGTGGGCGATCTCGGCGGCGATAAGACCCTCTCCCGGCGCCTCGGGTGAGGACTTGAGGATGACGGTGCAGCCGGCGAGCAGCGCCGGGGCCACCTTGTGGATGATCATCGGCACCGGGGAGTTCCACGGGATGATCGCACCGACCACCCCCACCGGTTCGCGCACCAGCACCGCGAACTCGCCACCGCGGGTGGGTCGTGCTCGTTCCTCGAACGGATAACTGTCGGCCAAGGCGGCGTAGGCGTCGCATTCGTTGGCGGCCCGCTCGGCGAACGTGAGCGCCAACGAGTGCAGTGCACCGGATTCGCGGGGCCAGAGCTGACCGACGTCGTCGAGACGTTCCCGCCACCCTTGGGCGAAGGCGCGCACGTACTCGGCCCGCTGCGCGTGGCTCAGTTGGGGCCACGGTCCCTCGTCGAATGCCTGCCGGGCCGCCGCGACCGCCGCGGCCATGTCCGCCGCCTGCGCCTCGGCTACCCGCAAGAAGGGTTCCTCGTCGATCGAGTCGACCACGGTGAACGCGGCGGTCGTCGACGGTGTCACCCACTGGCCGCCGATGTAGAAGCGGTCGGGGTAGCGCAGCGGTGTACCCGCCTGGTGCGTCAACGTCATCGTGGGTAGCTCCTGTCGTGTTCCTCGGCGGCGCGGCGTCCGGAGCGGACGGACTGGTCCAAGCGTGGGCGGGGTGCACGGCGGCGCGTGCGACGAGGAAGCCGACTCACCGCAGTGCCGCGTGCTCGGGTGCGTGCCAATCGGCGAGGACGTCGTCGACGGACTGGGGTGGCGCGGGCGCGTCGGGCACCGTGGTAAAGGTCCGGGAGAACCTGGGCGCCGGGGCAGCCTGCGCTACGCCTGCCACTTCGGTGATGGTGCCCCGTGCACGCACGTGGGGGTGCGCGGCGGCTTCGCCGAACGCCAGTACCGGGGTGACGCAGGCGTCGACGTCGGCGAAGGTCGCGGCCCATTCGTCGCGGCTCCGCGAGGCGAAGGCGTCGGTGAAGTGCCGTCGCAGTTCGGCCCAGCGGCTGCGGTCCATCTGGTCGGGCAGGTCGGCACCGGAGAGGCCCAGACCGTCGAGGAAGGCGGCATAGAACTGCGGCTCGAGCGCGCCCACCGCGACGTGGCGGCCGTCGGCGCAGGCGTAGGTGTCGTAGAACGGCGCGTGACCGTCGTAGAGGTTGGACTCCGGCTCGTCGATCCAGGCGTCGCGGGCCAGCAGACTCCAGAACAGCTGGCTTAGCACCGCCACGCCGTCCACCATCGCGGCGTCGACGACCTGGCCGCGCCCGGAGCGCTGAGTCTCCCACAGCGCGGCCAACACCCCTATGACCAACATCGCGGACCCACCGCCGAAGTCGCCGATCAGGTTCAGCGGCGGCACGGGACGTTCACCGGCTCGCCCTATGGCATGCAGGACGCCGGTCAGCGAGATGTAGTTGATGTCGTGGCCGGCGCGTTGGGACAGCGGGCCGTCCTGTCCCCACCCGGTCATCCGGGCGTACACCAACCGAGGGTTGCGATGGAGGCAGTCGGCGGGGCCCAGACCCAACCGTTCGGTCACCCCGGGCCGAAAGCCCTCCAAGAGAACGTCGGCGTCGGTGATGAGGCGCATCACTGCGGCGCGGTCCGCGGGGTCCTTGAGATTGGCGACCACGCGTCGGCGTCCCCGCAAGGTCGGATTCGGCGCCGCGGCAGGACCTGGGGGTGCGGGTCGATCCACCCGCACGACGTCGGCGCCGAGATCCGCCAACATCATCGCGGCATGGGGGCCGGGGCCCAACCCGGCCAGTTCGACGACTTTGAGTCCGACCAGGGGTCCACTGGGTGTCACGTCATGCCTTTACAGTCGAGGAGTGGTGGCCCCGGTGCAGCACCGAGGTGAGGAGGATCCACAGGGCGCTGCTCGTCGACGAGCCTGTCGGCTCCCGCCTGAACAGCACCCCACCGACGTCGCCGACGGCCCGGTCCCGCTGACGGCGTACCGCTGCCGCCTCGACGTGGGTCGGCCGGGGCGTGTGGTCGTGGTGGGGTGATCACGGCACCTCGCGAAGGGGAGGCGCCACACCCTCGGGCAATGCGACCTGCGTGGTGTTGAGCAGCATGGCGACCATCCCGTAGTAGCCGCACGTCGCGACGAGGTCCAGGACACCTTGGCGACCGAAGCGCAGCACCGCCTCGTCGTAGACGTCGCCGCGGGGCTCACCGTGATGGAGGGTGCGCAGCACGAAGTCGTGCACGATCCGCTGCTCCTCGGTCATCGGCTCGGGAATCCGTCCGTCCTGTATGGCGCGGATCAGCGCGTCGGGCAGATCGGTGCTGGCCCGGGCGACGCGTTCATGGGCCACCCACTCGTATTGGCAGGTCCAGTGCCGGGCCACCAGCAAGATCGTCAGCTCGATCAGGGCGGGGGGCAGCGCGGAGGTAAAGCGCAGGTGTGCGCCCATCCGCTGGACCACGTCGGCCAGTTCGGGATGGTGGATCAACGCGAGATACGGCCCCCGCAGCCCGCCCCGCGGGCCGCCGGCGATGGTGTCGGCGACTTCGCGTTGCCGGGGTGTCATGTGGTCGGGGTCGATCAGCGGAAACCGGGTTGGGGCCATGACTTGCCTTTCGTCGGCACGCCCAGGGGGCGGGAGTCGGGGATCGGGTGGGAGCTCGCCCCGGGGTGATGTCAGCTGGCGGGGGTGGCGCCGGGCC
>NZ_MVOC01000094.1 GCF_002043095.1 Mycobacterium sp. AT1
TGACGCTGATAGGACTGGGTGGTGTTGAACAGGACGTCAGCTCCGAGCCCGATGAAACACGCGCGCCCCCAGGTCGCCAAGACGTCCTGGGCGTTCTGCGCGGCCGGTGTCGCCCCGGAGGTTTCCAGGGCCAGTGGCGCGCCCCGGCCTGCGGTCAGGTCGCGAACCGCTGCCACGACGTCTGTCTCGCGGGGGTTGATGGTGTGCTGGGCGCCGAATTCGCGTGCCGTGAGCAGGCGGCTATCTTCGATGTCGACCGCGATGACGGTCGCGCCCATCGCTGAAGCGAGCATGGTCGCCGAGGTCCCTACCGGTCCCTGGCCGAAGACCACGATCGTGGAACCGCCCACATTGCCCAGTCGTTTAAGGCCGCCCCATGCGGTTCCCGTTCCGCAGCCGATCGCCGCACCAGCCTTGAAGCTCAGTTCGTCGGGCAGCGGTATGAGAGTGGCCGCCGGAACCACGAGAAACGGTGCGTGGCCGCCATGGGTGTTGACGCACAGCGTGTGGATATCCACCACGGTGCACAGTTGCGGCCATCCCGACCGGCATTCCTCGCAGCTTCCGCAGCCCCAGTAATGGTGGATCATCACCCGATCACCAGGAGCGATCTGTGTCTCGTTCACGCCAGGGCCAATGGAATACACCTCGCCGCAGGGTTCATGGCCCTGGATGATGGTTCCCGGTGGGCCTGCGGGTCCGCCCCGGTAGAAGTGCAAATCGCTGCCACACATGCCGGACGCGCGGATCCGGACCACTACCTCGCCTTGGGCTGGTTCCGGGTCGGGGAAGGTCCGCAATTCCAGCTTGCGGTCACCGAAGAACACCACTCCTTGCATCATGTCTCCTTCATGTTGGCTGAGGGCCGAAGCGTCTGGGCGGCTCGGTCGCCGCCGGGCACCGAGCCAGGTGGACATCACACCACCACGAACCTTCGGTCGTGTCCTATATAGTGGACGAAGGTCTGTAATGCTGGAACCAGCATGCAGTGGCGTACGCCACTTCGTCAAGGAAGGCCGTCTCGCGGCGCTCGTCGGCACGGGAGGTAAACCCTTGCCGCACTTGCTGAAGAACGCGTCCTTGACGGCGGAGTGCCGACCCCACTACGCTCTCATCGTCTACCATGGTGGACGGTAGTGCTAAATAATGGACGGCTGCAACGGATATGCCGTACCAAAGTCATGATGTGTCGTCGCCTCTGCGTCTGGTGGAGTGAGGCGCGGAGCGCCATGTGACGTTGGGTCGCCGCGCAGCCGCCGCGCCACATCCGCGTGGCGGGTTGGCCACACCGTGGCAGGGCCCCGGATAGGGGCGGCTCGACCTCGGATCGGGGACGTGCACGAGAAAGGGAGCGCAGGATGTCGAGTGTGATCACCGGAGACGTCGAGGAGCTTGGGTTGACCTTGGCTCGTTACGTCACTGCCACGTCGTTCGCCGACCTACCCGAGGATGCAGTCCGGGCCGCCAAGTTCAGCACCCTGGACACCCTGGGGGTGATCCTGGGGGCCAGCGGCCTGATGAAGGCCATGCCTGGAGTGGTCGAGCTGATGCGCCACTCCGGCGGTGCCCAAGAGAGCACGTTGATGGGTTTCGGTGGGAGCGCCCCGGCGGTCGACGCCGCATTCGTCAACGGCGCCATGGCCCACGGGCTCGACTTCGACGACTGCCTGCCCGAGGGGCACCATCCGAGCAGCCCCCTTATTCCGGCGTTGTTCGCGTTGGCGCAACGCCAGGGCGGGGTGAGTGGAGAGGAGTTCATCACCGCACTGGCCCTGGGGCAGGACATCTTCGCCCGGCTGCGCAAAAGCGTTGCCTGGAAGCAGGATTGGTTCTTGACACCGGTCATCGGGTGTTTCGCGTCCGCGGCTGCCTGCGCCAAGCTCCTCGGTTCGACCGATAAGCAAGTGCTCGACGCGTTGAGCATCGCGACCTGCCAAGCCGCCGGGACGATGCAGTTGGCCTACGGCATCGGTGGCGACCTGCGCGGAATGTACGCCGGATTCGCCGCCAAGGCAGGCTTGTTCTCTGCGCTCTTGGCGCACGCCGGGGTCGAGGGAACCACCGCTCCCTTCGAGGGCGAGGCCGGCTTCCTGCAGGTCTACTTCGGCAACCAGTGGGATCGCGCCACCGCCCTCGACGGGCTGGGCACCACCTTCCACGGCAGCACCGTCAACTACAAGCTGTGGCCGTGCGCGGCGAACAATCATCTGTTCATCGACACCGCGCTGCGGCTGATGGGATCGGCCGGACGCACCGACGACATCACCAAACTGGAGGTGATCGGCGGCGACTTCGCTCAGCGTCTCGTCGAACCGATCGCGTTGCGGCGCCGACCGCCGACGGTCAACGACGCCAAGTTCAGCATCCCCTTCACCGTGGCGTTGGGGCTGGTGCGCGGCACCATCGGAGTGGGGGACTTCTCCGAGGAGCGCCGCACCGACCCCACCATCACCGCAATGGCCGACAAGATCGAATTCGTCGAGGACGCGAAGTACGACTGGTCGGGGGCCGAACTGCCTGCCGGGGCGGTCAGAATCACCCTCACCAGCGGTGAGGTGCTCTACGAGGAGACGCCGCACGACCAGACGCCGGGCGCCACCAACCGCCCGCTGAGCTGGACGGACCTGATCGCCAAGTTCGACGACTGCGCCGACTACGCCGTGCAACCCGTCAGTCGCGACACGCGCCAGATCATCGTCAACGCGATCGAAAAACTCGAGCAACTCCACGACGTGTCGGAGATCGTGGATTGTCTGCGCTGAGACAAGCGTCGCGGCCGATGGAACGGCGCCGATCCTGGCCATCACCCACTGCGGCCCGCACGCGCCGGTGCCGGTGCACCCCGATGACGGTCACGCCACGGTGAGCGACGTAGTCACCGCCCACCTGCTGCACGCCTTCGCGATCGCACGACTCACCGGCGCCCCGGCCCTGGCCTGCATCGCCGGCGTGCGGTCGTCGTCGGGGTTGCTCGGCTTGTCCGGTGCGCCCAAGCACTGGACGGCACCGGCGGGCCTGGTGGAGATCGCCGTGCTCGCCGACCTGGCCCTCGGCGCATCGGTGCGTACCCAGGCCGGCGCCGACAAGCAGATGCCCACGCTGAGCATGACCATCGATCTCGCCGGCACCCCACCACCGGCCGCCCGCCTGGACGTCGCCACCGCCGCTGCAGCCCTTCACGAACGGTTCGCCTCGACTGCAGGCACCTTGCGCGACGGTGGTCGGGCCATCGGCCATTGCGCGGCGACCTTCGCCGTGGCATCGGCGAACGCGACGCTCCTGCCGTGGGAACGGCAGGGCGCCATCGATGCCGTCCACCCCTTGGCCGAGGATGACCTCGACGCCGCCGAAGAGCACCTGCTGCATGCCATCCGCGCCGCCGGGGACCGCTGCTGGAGCGATGCAGTGTTGGAGGCATCCATCACCGAGAGCACCCCGCTGCAGATCACCGCCTCGGATCTGTTGGCCAACCGATTCGGCACCGTGCAGGGGGGGCTGTTGTTCGCGCTGGCCGCGCGCGCGGCCAGCCAGGCCGCCGAGGGCTCCACTCGGGTGCGCGGGGGCCACGTGGACTTCCTGTCGGCCGGCGACGTCACCCAACCCCTGGACACCGCAGCCACGGTACTCAGCGCCGGGCGCCGGACGTCGTTCATCCGCAGCGACATCCGCCAGGGGCCTCGACTCGTCGCGACCGGATCTTTCGTGCTGCAGGCGGTATCCGCCCACGCAGCCCCCACGTGATCGTCGGACCGGTGAGCACGGTGGTCTTCGATCTCGACGGCACCTTGGTCGATTCCGCCGCGGGAATCCTCGCCACCCTGCAACGCGCCTTCGACGAGGTCGGCGTGCCGTGGCCTGACCAGGAATTGGGCACCGCCATCCTCGGCCCGCCGCTCGGGCAGACGTTGGGCCCGCTCGTCGGGGCCCCCGCCGCAGAGGCGATCATCGGCGTCTATCGACGGCGATATCCCGAACACGGGCTGACCCAGTCGGCGCCCTACCCCGGTGTCGAGGAGCTGCTGCGCTCCGTGGCGAACGTGGGGGCGCGCCTTGCCGTCGCCACCAGCAAGGCCGAGCCGTTCGCCCGGTCCATCCTCGACCTGCACCGCTGGACGGAACTGTTCGAGGTGGTCACCGGGGACACCCTCGACGGCCAACGGCCGGACAAGGCGACCGTCGTCGGTGAGGCCCTGCGCCGCCTGGGTGGCGCGACCCCCGACGCGGTCATGGTGGGAGATCGCCGGCATGACGTCCAGGGCAGCCGCGCCCACGGCCTGCGCTTCCTCGGCGCGGGCTGGGGATACGGCACACCCGGCGAGCTACAGCGGGCAGGCGTACGCGACGTCTACCACACCCCCCACGACTTGGGCGTTGCCCTGACGTCCCCGCACACCGGGACGTCCCGCGCCGGCAACTGAGCCCGCCACCCCGCGCGCGGGGTGGCGGTAGACGCGTCGGTCGCTTCGACGCCAATGCCCGGCAGCGCGGGACGCTGCCGGGCATTGGTTGTGCTCGACGCCGTTGTCGAGAAGCGGGCTCGCAGACCGGGACGGCCAATCCCGAGCCGGCGTGGTGGGTGCTCGCGTCCACGTCGTCCTACACGGTGTCGAGCGCCTCGTCGTTGATGTCTCGCAGCGAGAAGGTGCACGCCGCGGCAATGGCGAGCAGGACGGCGACGAAGATGGCGAACACCATGGTTCCGGCGCGACCGATGATCACCGGCGCGAGCAGCGGCACGATGCCTCCGCCGATCACTCCGGTCAGGCTGTAGGACAACCCGGTCGCCGAATACCGGTACCGGGTCTCGAACTGCTCGGGCAGGAACGCACCGATGGGCCCGTGGACGAGGCCGGCGATGGTGGTGGTGATGCAGATGCCCACGGTGTAAGCGAGGATGCCTCCGAGGTCGAGCACCGGGAACAGCAGCAGAACCCAGGTGGCACCGGCGATGTGCGCCCATCCGATCATCCGGCGTCGACCGGTACGGTCGGACAGCAAGGCGCTGCTGGCGGTGGACACCGCATAGCAGACCCCGGCCAGTAGACCGACGACGAGCACCTGGTTGCGGGTGAAACCGAGGGTGTTGGTGCCATAGGCGGCCAGATACGAGGTGGCGAGGTAGAACAGCGCGAACATCGTCAGCGACACGCCCACGCCCTTGAAGATCTCGCGCGGCTGATGCCGGAAGGCCTCGAGGATCGGTGCCGAGGACACCCCCTTCTCCGCCTCCTTCTTGAACACCGGGGTCTCCTCGATCTTGAGACGAATGTAGAGACCGATGCCGACGAGGGCGAAGCTGCAGACGAACGGGATGCGCCATCCCCAGCTCAAGAAGGCCTCCGGACTCATGGTCAACCCGATCAGGAGGAAGGAGGCGCTGGAGACGGTCTGCGGCAGGCTATGCCCGAGCTGAGGAAACATGGCGTACAGCCCCCGCTTTCCCGGGGGTGCGTGTTCGGCGACGAACGAGGTCGCGCCGGCCCATTCCCCGCCGGCGGCCAATCCCTGGCAGGCCCGCAGGACGACGATGATGATGGGCGCCGCGATGCCGATCTGGGCGGCCGGCGGAACGAGGCCCATGAGGGTGGAGGACACCCCCATCAACAGCAGGGTCGCAATCAAGGTCTTCTTGCGTCCCAGCCGGTCTCCGAAGTGCCCACACAGGATGGCGCCGAAGGGGCGCGCCACGAAGGCCACCCCCAGGGTGGCCAGCGAGGCCACCGTGCCGGCAGCCTCGCCTAGGGCCGGGAAGAAGACCTGGGGGAACACCAAGGCCGCGGCGAGCCCATAGAGGACGAGGTCGAACCCGTCGACCAGGGTTCCGATCAAGCTGGCAAAGGCGACACGGTACTTGAACGGTGGGCTGGCGGCGGGATCGGTGGCCGTTCCCGGTCGCCGAGGTGCTTCGTCGATGGTGCTGGACATCGCTGTGGTCTCCTGATGATGCGTGCGTCGGTCATTAACGTGCCGCGCCGGCGGGTCACGCGGCGGCTGGACGGTCGTGGGACTGCTGAGCGGGAGGATTAGCTAGGGTCCGAGGCGGTGGTCGGTCGGTGCTCGCCGGCGGGGGCTTGCCGTCGGGCGCGATCGCTGAGAGCTCGATTCGAGAGCCCTCCAAGACGTAATCCAATATGATGGACGACTGTCTTCAATGTGGGACGATCTGACTGTAAGCGCCGTCACGTCTGCCGTCAAGAGTGGCCCATGCCGACGGCGCGCGGCGGCGCGATTCCACGACCTTGGTCTCCCAAATACGGAATAGCGTCCATTAAGCTGGACCATGCGGCATGATGGACCCTCGGAAGTGCGAGGCCATGTGCGGGCTCCCGGATCGCGGGGAATGCCACCGTGGCGATTCTCCACCTGCACGTCGCCGCACTCACGGCCACGGAGCCATCCGTGCCAATCACACGAGGAGATGTCATGCAGACGATGCAGAACCGCACTACACCGCAAACGGACTTCCTCGGGGGAGCCAAACGACTGCTAATCGGGGGACGGTGGCTCCCGGCACTGTCGGGCAAGGAGATCGACACCGTCAACCCCGCCACTGGGGAGGTCATCGCCCGGCTCGCCGCGGGCGACGAAGGCGACGTCGACCGGGCGGTGGCGGCCGCGCGTCAGGCGTTCGAGGGCGACTGGAGCCGCTGGACGCCCTACGACCGGCAACGTCTGCTGCTGAGAATGCACGATCTCGTCGAGAAGAACTTCGAGGAGCTGGCGTTGCTGACCACCCTGGACATGGGTGCGCCGTTGACGCGCACCCTGGCGCTGAAAGACGTCGTCTCCCAGGTCATTCTGCTCTACGCCTCGCAGACCGCCTCCGCCTCGGCCGAGACGCTCCGCAGCTCGTTGCGGGGTCAGTTCACCGCCAAGATCAAGGCTCCCGCCGGTGTCGTGGGCGGGATCATCCCGTGGAACGGGCCGTTGGTGAGCCAATGGTGGACCTTGGGACCAGCTCTGGCGACCGGGTGCACCACGGTGCTCAAGCCGGCCGAGGATGCCTCGCTGACCGTGCTGCGGGTCGCCGAGCTTCTCCAGGAGGCGGGTATGCCCGACGGGGTGGTCAACGTCGTCACCGGCTACGGCGCTACGGCCGGAGCCGCCTTGGCCGCGCACCCCGGCGTGGACCGGGTCTCGTTCACCGGTTCCACCGAGACGGGCCGCAAGATCATCCAGGCGTCGACGAGCAATATGAAGCGCGTGCAACTCGAGCTGGGCGGCAAGTCGCCCGACGTGGTCTTCGCCGACGCCGACTTGGACATAGCCGTGCCCGGAGCGGCGATGGGCGTCTACGCCAACAGTGGACAGGTATGCATCGCGGGAACGCGAGTCCTGGTGCAGCGCGGCGTCATCGATGAATTCGTCGCCAGGCTCGAAGAGTACAGCCGCACCCTACGCGTCGGCGACGGGATGGATCCCAAGGTCGACCTCGGTCCGCTGATCTCCAGCAGACAACTCGACCGGGTGCTGTCATACATCGACATCGGCCTGGCCGAGGGCGCCAGTCTCGCCTGCGGCGGTGAACGCCTCGGTGACGGCCTTGACGCAGGTTACTTCCTCGGACCGACCGTGTTCACCGGCGTGAACAACGACATGCGGATCGCCCGCGAGGAGATCTTCGGTCCGGTGATCTCGGTGATCCCGTTCGACGACGTCGACGACGCGCTGCGGCTGGCCAACGACACCGACTACGGTCTGGCTGGCGGGGTGTGGACCCAGAGTCTGTCCACCGCGCACAAGATGGTGGACGGCATCAAAGCGGGTGCGGTCTGGGTCAATTGCTACGGAGTGTGGGACGCCAACGTCGGATTCGGCGGCTACAAGATGAGCGGATACGGGTGGAAGGGTGGATCCACCCACGTCGACAGCTTCTTGTATGAGAAGGCCGTCTACATGAACATCGGCTAGCGCCCCTCGCCGCCCCGTCCGCACGCCTACGGGCGCGGCATGGCGTCGCCACCCAGGGTGGCGACCGGCCGCCGGCCGTCGGGGCCGACCGCCGCGGTGGGACGCCACCGGTGCACCGACGTCCCGGTACTGCCTCCTGATGCGAAGCGGCATGGCGCAGAGCACGTCACCCGTTCCGCGTCGACGACACGCCGCGACGACCACCCCAGGGGTAGGAACACCCCTGCAGTAGCCCCGGTGTGTGTCGTCACTGCCTTGACGGATGAGACCCAAATCCCTAATGTCATGAGGTGTGTCCCGCATTACAGACGTAAGTACAGAATGATGGACGCAGTGATGAAGCGGCATCAGCCAGCGTGCTGCCTAGGTGCTCGCAGCACGGTCACGCGCTGCGATCCCGTCTGGAACACGAGAATGCGCCCCGGGATCCCGGGACGTTTGGTAGAGCGGTGATTGACCTGAGTGTTGTCCGCACGGCGCGCGCCCACGGCGCTCGAAACAGATGAAAGTTGAGTTCACCCATGCGATTTTCTGACCAGGTCGTCGTCGTCACCGGCGCCGCCGGCGGCCTCGGATTTGCCACGGCCAAGGCCTTCGCCCGCGAGGGCGCCCACGTCGTCATTACCGATCTGAATGCCGATGCGGTGAGCGCAGCGGTCGCCGAAATCGAAGCGCTTGGTGGCAATGCTGCGCTCGGTCTGATCGGCGACGTGAGTGACCCCGACCAGGTCGACGCCAACGTCGACGCCGTGATGCAGGCGTTCGGGCGCATCGACGTCCTGGTCAACAACGCTGGCATCATGCACCGCGTGCTGGCCGAGAAGATGCCCCGCGAGGTTTGGCGCAAGATCATGGCCGTCAATCTCGACGGCACGTTCTACTGGTCGCAGGCCGTCGCGGTGCGGTCGATGATTCCGCGACGCAGTGGGTCCATCATCAACATCGCCTCCATCGGCGGCATCGTCGCCTTCCCGACCGCCGCGCCTTACACGGCGTCCAAGGCCGGTGTCATCGGCCTGACCAAGGTCCTCGCCGTGGACTGGGGGCAGTACAACATCCGGGTGAACGCGCTGTGCCCCGGAATGACCTGGGGCAGCGAGCTGTCTCGCGCCGACGTGGAGAAGAACCCGAACCACTTCGTGGAGCGGGAGGCACGCATCCCGCTCGGGCACGCCGGACAACCCGACGATCAAGCCAACGCCGTGCTGTTCCTGGCGTCGGCGGAGGCCAGCTACGTGCACGGGTTGATCATGAACGTCGACGGGGGACAGGTCGCCCTGTCCTCGGGTCACTCCGCGCCGCGCGAGCACGCAGAGACGCCGACACCTCGCGCAGAGGCGCTAACACCCTAAGCGCCCGGCCGCCGTGCTCGCCCCACGCGCCGGTGCGTGCGCCCAGAAGCCCCTCCTCGCCCCTCACCTCCCGGGAGTTACCCATGTCACTTGGCATCTCGTTGTACGGCAACGACCCTCGCCATCTCGTCCCCATTGCGCGCCGCGCCGACGAACTCGGTTTCGACAGCTTGTGGATCGGCGAGCACGTCGTGGCGCCCGAGGTGATGGACGCCCACCATCCCTACGAGGGCGGCTGGTCCAAGCCTGCCGTCGTCAGCGCTGATCCTCGGATCTATGACCTATGGACGATGATCGGGGCGGTGATCGCAGCCACCGAGCGCGCTCGGGTCGTGACCGGGATCTGCCTTCTGCCGTTGCACCACCCCATCGCCTCCGCGCGCGCATGCATTACCGCCCAGCAAGTCTCCGGTGGTCGTTTCGTCTTCGGGGTCGGAGCAGGCTGGCTCGGTACCGAATTCGAGGCGTTGGGAGTCAGCTTCCCCGACCGCGGCCAGCGCTACGACGAGTGCCTCGACGTGTTGGACAAGCTCTTCACCGGGGGTTCGGTCGACCACGACGGGCAGTTCTACGCCTTTCCGCGGCTGGCTCTCACCGACCACCCCGTCGAGGTGCCGATCTTGATGGGCGGGACGAAGGGCGCAGCGCTGCGGCGCGCCGCCCGCCGGGGCGACGGCTGGTACGGCACCACCGTGCCGCTGGAGGAGACCGTGACGATCCGCGACCGCATCGAGGGGATGCGACGCGACTATGGCCGCGATCATCTGCCCTTCACCTACTACAACCGGATCGTCGGCCGTCCCATCGTGGAGAACCTGCACCGGTACCGCGCAGCGGGATTCGACGATCTCATCATCCCCTTCGAGGCCATCCATCCCGCCACCAGTGACGACCTGTCGCTGGAGGCCCGGTTGGCGTCGCTGGAGGCGGTGGCCGCCGAGATCGGAATCAGCCCACGCCAGGTCGCGGCGGTCTGAGCGCACCGCCGCCGGTCGGTCACCGGCCCCACCGATCCACCCGCACGACCTGCGACGAGGAGATCTCATGACCATCGCCCAACAACACACCACGCATCTGCCCTCGTTCCTGGGCCGGGTGTCGCAACTGAGCTTCGTCGTCCGCGACTTCGACGCCACTTTGCAGTTTTGGACCAAGACGATGGGGGTGGGCCCGTTCGTGGTCATGGAGAATTCGCTGGGGGACCGGCCATTCGTGCACCGCGGCAAGATCAGCGACGTTCACATGTCGCTGGCGCTGGCCTACCTCGGCGACATCCAAATCGAGGTCATCTCCCAGTCCAACGACGCCCCGTCGCCCTACACCGAGTTCTACGCCCGCGGGGGGCAAGGCCTGCAACACGTTGCATTCGCCACCGAGAGCTACGTCGACACCTGCCGCAAGCTCACCATCCTCGGGTTCGAGGAGGTCAGTTGCATCAAGATGCCCGACGGCACGAAAGACGCCAGCTACTTCTACGGACCCGAGCAACACCTGGGGACGATGATCGAGATCTCGCCGCTCACTCCGCGCCGGCGCATGTATCTCGACGCCATCAAGTCACTCTCGCAGTCGTGGGACGGCACCGACCCGGTGCGCCGGTTCCGCACCCGGGCGGAGTTCCTGGCCTCCGACATGTTCAAGTCCTAGCCACACTCTCTGCAGCGCAGCCGACGTCGCCGCAACCGCGGGGGCTGCACTTCTGTCAGGGGCCGAGTACGCGGGGGATCCGGTGTGGCCGCCGAGTGCCGTGTGCGGTGTTCTTCCCCTGCGGCGCAACGGTTTCGACACGCCCTGGGTGTGGCCAGAGCAGTGCGACGTCGACGGATCGGTCTGCGTTCGTTCCCTCTGGTGCACGGCTCGCAAGGTCAGATGCGTCCTTGACGGGCGGGCTGCCCGGCGGATATCGTCAAGTGTCCCGTATTTCAGACATTCATCCATCATTCTGGACTACGTGGGCGGGTGGGTGAGGCGCGGCAGCGCCCTGACCACAGGCCTGCAGGCCCACCCACGAAGACGAAAGGGGTTGTCGTGACCAGCTACGTGTCCGCATCACCGCAGTACCCGACCTATCAGGATCTCGCGATCGAGGCACTGACCCGCTACCCCGAGCGCACCGCCGTCGTCGACGGCAGCCTGCGGCTCAGCGGTCGCGATCTACGCCTGCGTGTCGAGGCCGTTATCGACGCCCTCACCGGCGCCGGCGTGGACGGCGGTTCCCGGGTGGCCCTCTACGGCCCCAACAGCGCTGACTACCTGGCCTCGCAGCTCGCCATCGTGGCCACCGGCGCCTCCTACACCGGTCTGCATCCGATGGCGTCCGGTCCGGAGATCGTGCAGATCCTCGATCAATTGACCCCCGACGTCCTGGTTCTGGCGCCGGGCGCCGACGGCGCCGTCACCGACCACGTCGGCGGCCACCTTCCCACCGGCACGCGCATCCTGCGCCTGGAGGCCGAACCCGAGGGTGGTGGCCGCGCGCCGGGGTCCGCGAGCCGGAAGCTCCTCGCGCGAGGCGCAGACCGCAACCCGCCCAGCGCGATTGCCGCGATCTCCTTCACGGGCGGGACGACGGGGACACCGAAAGGCGTCGTGCGGTCCCAACGCACGATGGGAACCGCGATCCTCACCATGTTGTCGGAATGGGAGTGGCCGACCGAGCTGCGCTTCCTGACGGTGGCGCCGCTGAGTCATGCGGCTGGCCTGATGACCATCCCGGTGTTGCTACGGGGTGGATGCGTGCACGTCCACGCCGGCTTCGACCCCAGCGCCATCCACGCCACCGTCGCCGCCGAACGGATCACCGCGACGTTCCTGGTGCCCACCATGATCTACCGGTTGTTGAACGAGCCCGAGCCAATCCACGGCAGCGTCGGCGAGCTTCAGCTGGTGCTCTACGGCGCCTCCGCGATCACCCCCGAACGCCTCGCCGAGGCCGTCAAGCGGTGGGGACCGATATTCATGCAGCTCTACGGTCAGGTGGAGGCACCGAACTGCATCTCCGTGCTGCGCACCGCCGACCACGACGTCGACGACTTGGTGCGATTGGCGTCCTGCGGAAAACCCACCGCCATGGTGGAGCTGCAGATCCTCGACGACGACGGCGTCGCGCTCGGCCCCGGGGAGTCCGGCGAGATCTGCGTCCGCGGACCGCTGGTCATGGACGGCTACCTCGACAACGAGGACAGCACCGCAGAGACCCTCAAGGACGGCTGGTTGCACACCGGTGACGTGGGGTTCCGCGACGAAGACGGCTTCGTCCACATCAGGGATCGACGCAAGGACATGATCGTCTCGGGCGGCTTCAACATCTTCGCCGGCGACGTGGAGCGCGCGCTGAGCACCCATCCCGGCGTGCGGGAGAGCGCGGTCATCGGCATCCCGGACGCCGACTGGGGCGAAGCGGTCGTTGCCTACGTCGTCTCCGGTGACCTGCAGCTCGACGTCGCCGATCTGCGCGCCCACGTCCGGTCGACCAAGGGCGCTGCATGGACGCCCAAGCAGGTCTTCGTCGTCGAGTCTCTGCCCCTGACACCTTTGGGCAAGCCCGACAAGAAGGCACTGCGGGCACCCCACTGGGAGCACGAGAGCAGAAGCGTCCGGTGAGCGCGCGACGCGCGGCGGGTACGTCGAGCT
Source organism: Mycobacterium sp. AT1 (assembly GCF_002043095.1). Classification (GTDB taxonomy): domain Bacteria; phylum Actinomycetota; class Actinomycetes; order Mycobacteriales; family Mycobacteriaceae; genus Mycobacterium. Next base: position 12,897 of record NZ_MVOC01000094.1, read on the forward strand.
CACCGTCACCGGGCACGGCGGTCCGCGATCACCGGCACGGCCGTGCGGATGCAGCGCGCGAACGCGAAGCGCGACCAGCAGTTGTCTGAAGTCAGGGAAGAGAGGGGCGATCGTGGTGTCTGAAGGAGCAGTCGTGAGCGTGAGGTCGGCGGCGGCGCAGTGGGCATGGCTGCCCGAGGCCGTGGTGCGGTACACCACCTCGGGTACCCAGGGCCGCGTGTGGCTGTTGCTGCACGAGATGGGCGGATCACTGGAGAGCTGGGATCCGGTGTTGGCGCAGTTGCCTGCCGATCAGCGGATCATCCGAGTGGACGCCCGCGGACACGGCGGCTCGGAGAAGATCCGCGCCGAGGTCACGGTGAGCACTCTGGTCGACGACGTGATCGCCCTGCTCGACCATCTGGGCATCACCGACGAGGTGAACGTGGCCGGCGTGGCCTTGGGCGGCTGCATGGCCCTGACCATGGCGGCCCGCCACCCCCACCGCGTGCACCGCGTGATGGCGATCAACCCGCCCACCAACGCGGTGGGCCGCAGCGGTGAAATCCTGCGGGAGAGAGCAGATCTGGCCAATCGGGTCGGCATGCGCGGCATCGTGGAGGCGGCGTTGGCCCGTTCCTATCCGCCGCACCTGCGCGGCGACGAACACATCTTCCTGGCCTACCAAGCCCGGTTCGTGGCCAACGACCCGGGCAGTTACGCCTTCATCGTGCGGATGCTGGCCGCCTCGGACATGGCCGAGATCCTGCCCACGATCACCGTTCCGACGGTGTTCGTCTCCGGCCGCGACGACCTGGTCCGCCCGCCCGCCGACATCGCGGTGATCGCCGAAACCGTGCCCGGTGCCGGGCACACCGTGATCGAGGGTGGTCACATCCCGTCGGTGCAGGCGCCCGCGGCACTGGCAGCTGCGGTGAGCGACTACTTCGGCAGCGAGGACCGATGATGGCCGAGGCACTGCTGTTGGCCATGATGCATCCCGCCGACGACGACGAGTACAACGCCTGGGCCGACACCGAGCACCTGCCCGAGCGTCTCCGGGTACCCGGCATCCTCACCGGTCTACGCTTCCGCAACACGGCACCCGCGCCGCGCTACCTCAACGTCTACGACCTCGAGGACCTGGCCGTGCTCGACGCACCGGACTACGTCTCGATAGCCGGACCCAACAGCTCACCGTGGTCCAAGCGCATCTCCGCCGGCGCCACCCACCGCTGGCGATACACCGGGTCGCGCATCAGCAGCTTCCCCGACGATGGGCCCTCCACCACCACCGGACCCATCGCCGAACTCCTGGTGCTGCGCTGGCCCGGTGTGGCCGCACGACGTGACGAGGCCATCATCGCCTCCTTCGACAAGGCCGTGGCCAACATGCCCGCCATCCTCCACGGTCGAGTGTTCGTCAGCGGCAACGACACCGGATACGAGTACGCGGCTCTCGCCGCCACCTCGGAGACGTTCGAGGCCGACGCCACCGACCCGGCGCACTACGGCACCACCACCCACCCGTGCGACCTTGCCCAGGTGTTCGTCCCCCACTCCCCGTGACACGGATTGCAGCGTCGATGGCGGTTCGCGACCGACCGCCGTGGCCGACCGTGCTGGCCGCGGGTAGTGGCAGCCCCGTCCCTCAGCCGGCGTCGGTAGGGGTGGTGTCGTGAGCCGAGGCGTGCACACCTCGGGCACTGAGACGCGGTCGGCGAGGTTCCTGGCCGCCACGGCGGCGGGAAGTTTCGCGGTCGTGGTGGCGGGCACCTTGATCTCCACCCCCGTGCTGCCGCTGTATCGCGACACCCTGGGGTTGTCGGTCTTCGACGTCGCGGCGGTGTTCTCGATCTACTTGATCGTGTTGGTGGCCTTCTTCGTGCTGTTGATGCGCTCGCAACTGACGCGTTTCGCCTGGCTGCTCCTGCCGGTGGCGGTTCTGTTGCAGATCGCGTCGAGTGCGGCCATGTGGATGGGCGCCGACGACGCCCGCTGGCTGTTCGTGGGCCGCGCCATCGGCGGTGCCGCCGTCGGCATCGCCACCGGGTCCAGTGCGACGTTGGTGGTGGCGGCAATTGGCGAACGCGGCCGCACGTCGGTGGCGACGGGCGCCCTGGCCGGATCGGCGCTCGGAGTCCTGGTGGCGACGCTGGCCACCGAAGTACTTCCCCGACCCGACCATCTGGTCTACCAGCTTCATGCCGGTGCACTCGTCGCCGTGTTGGCTGCCCTGGTCTGTGCGCTCGTTGGTGCCCGCAACGCCCTCCGCACCCAGATGCACGCGTCGCGCCCCCGACGGCGCGCACCCGAGCCCACGCCGCCGCCGGGCTTGTCCATGCGCCAACGGGCCGCGGCCTACGGCGCCGGCGCCGCCGGGTGGGTGGTGGGAGGCGTTGCCGCCGGCAGCACGCCCAGTGCCCTCCGTCAGCAGTTCGGCACCGATTCGGTCCTGACCAGCATGACGGTGCCGCTGGTCTTGATGTGTGTGGCCTGGTGCAGCTCGGTGACGCTGCGGACACTGCGTTTTCAGCTACGAACGTCCTACGCCATGGCATTGCTCGTTGGCGGGAGCTTGGCCGTGGTGGCCGGGATGGAGACACGGCAGTTGTGGCCCATCGTCGTCGCCGCGAGCGCATGGGGGTTGGGTCATGGGGCGGCGTACACCAACGGGCTTAGAGTGCTCACCCGTTCCTTGTCACCGGTTCAGCAGGGTCGCACTGCGTCGGCGTACGCCGCATTCGCCTATTCCGTGACCGCGGTCGCCGTGCTCACGACGGGCGCCGTCGCATCGCAATGGGGGCAGGTCGCTGCGATGAGCTTCGCCGCGGCAGTTCTCACGGGTGTGTGCACGATCGTGCTCATCTTGGGCCGACGCGGTTCACCGCGCGGCGTGGCTCTGCTCGATGATGGCCGAGACGCAGATCCAGACGTGGCCCTGCCCGTGACGGGCACCTGCGCCCAAGGGCATTGAGACCGCAGGCCCGCGCGCACGTCGAGACCGCACGCGTCCTGGCGCCGCCTCGGACCCGTGCCAACACCGCTGATCGTGAATCGTCGTGTCGGGACCCGGCATTCGCAGGCCGGAACCGAAGCGTGTGACGGCTATCCGGCGGGGGTGGCGCCGGGCC
>NZ_MVOC01000095.1 GCF_002043095.1 Mycobacterium sp. AT1
GCCGGTGGTGAGTTGGTTGGTGGCGTTGCGTGAGTTTTGGCCGCCCAGCATGCCGGGCAGGCGGGAGAACATCCCCATTCCGGGGAAGCCGCCACCGCCGCCGCCCATGCCCATCGAGGGCATCCCGCCGCCACCCATCCCGCCACCAAGGCCCTTGAACATTCCCGCCGGCGAGGCCTGCGCCGCCGAGCGGTAGGACATCGCGACCTGCCGCAACCGGGTGGCCAGCAGCTGGTTTTGGGCCTTGGTCGCGTCGAGCTGACGCTGCATCGCGGCCATCCGGTCATCCATGCTGGTCACCAGGGTCTTCACCCCCGCCGGTGACCCGGTCGCCGGGGCGATCGCCGCGGCGCTGCTCGCGGCGCTTTGGCGCACACCAGTGGCCCCGGCACGGCCGTTCTGCCCTTCCGCGGCGCCGGCCGCGGAGGTGCCGTTGGTTTGGGCGTCCAACCCGCTCACCGCGCCCCAGCTGCGCTTGTAACCGTCACCGGCGTTGCTCGCACCCACCCCAAGCCCCGAGTCGGCCGGGGCCGCCGGAACACCAGGACCCGACGTGAGCACCGAACCCGGACCGCCCGCGGCGGGGAAGACGCCTTGAGCAGCGGCCAACACCCGGTCCACCTGCGCGATATACGCGCCTACACCCGAGCCGCCCACCCGCTCAAACTAAACCGCAGCCACCACCCACAACCACGCCCCAACCAAGCAAAATCAGGGCCTCGGGGCAGTCCTATGCGAATGCGGGTGCGTTGACACCGGCAGTCATCGCCGCGTACACGACGTCGGCCGCGGTGCCGCTCTGCCAGCACAGTAGCGTTTCCATGCGGCGGCACTCGATGAAATCGTGCTGGTATGCCGCCAGCTGCTGCGGCTCCTCCACACCCATTAGGCCGGGGCGCTGCGAACCAGCCATTAGACGGTCCATCTCGTATTGAGAGGTCAGCTCTTCCCACTCGCGGTCAGAGGGCCACCCATTGGCGATGATCGCCCGAGCCACCGACATCGCCGCCGGCGACATCTCCGGCCCCGAGAACACGACCTGCTGGGTGAGTTGCCGGGCGTAACGCTCACCGTCATCCGAATCTCGCTGCAGGCCAGCGAAGATGGCCGGGGCGATCGTTTCCAAGCGATGCGAACGACCCCGGGTCAGCCTCGCTGCTCCCGCCTCGCCCGGAGCGCCCGAGGGTGTGACGCCGATCGCGACATCCGGTGTCGCCGAACGTACTTCCTCAGAAGTCTGCGCCCACGTGGTGGCGATCGCCGAGATGGCATCGCCCCTCGCCCGGACTGCCCGCAGAACGGTTTCGGCAGGATTGAACCAACCGAACCACCGAGCGTCGAAGTCGGGATCGAAGTTCGCCGCCAGCGGCATCGACCGCGGGATGAACACCCCAAACGGGATGTACCCGGCTCCTTCGTTGGTCGTCACCCACATCTCCGGGAAGCCTGACACCCCACGAGACACGGCCACGGCCCACTCAAGGCCCGGGTAGATCATGCTCGAGGCCGCCGCCAGATCGGCGACCGCCGCCCGAGCCGTCTCCAGATCGGTCATGGACACGTCGCGCCCAATCCGTTGCGGCGCGCCGCCGTCCGCGACGGGTACAAAGCCCGGCGAGCCAGGCGCGGGCCCCGCGCCGCCAGCCGCCGCGGCGGGAGCACTGGGAACCGAGCTGCCGGCCGCCGCAGCGCCCCCCGCCACAGCAGGGGCAGACGGGGGCAGCACGGACCCGTAGGACGACAACTGCGGCGACGGGCCCGACGAGGAGCCCCCACCCGCCCCCAGACCGCCAGCAGGGATGCCGCCCATACCGGTCCCGCCCGAGGCTGCGGACGGCGTCGCCGAAGCCGGTGCGGTCGACGCGGAGGGGGCAGCAGACGCCGGTGCTGATGTTTGTGCCAGCGGAGCTGCCGACAACGGCCCCGACGGTGGTTGCGGCGGCGCGGAACTAACCGGCGGCATACCGCCCGCCGCCGCGTTGCCAGCCGCCACGCCCCGCCCAAACTCGTTACCCAGAGATGCCGGGGTGCCGCCGGAAGCCGGTCCTTGCAGGCCTGAGGCGGGACTGGACAGACCACCGGCACCCTGCGGGCCGCCGGACATGCCTTTCATGCCCCCACTCAGACCGCTCAGCGGCGACGATCCCCCACCACCAGAGCCGCCCCCGCCGCCACTACCACCGCCCAGCGACGGCGGCGACGGCATCGACGGCATCGACGGGGGTTTTGCTGCGCCAGACGCTTCACCTGGCGAGACTTTTTGAAATCCCGTGGCCAGCGGATCCGGCAAGCCTGCGCCCTGCCCGCCGGCGTTCGCACTGCCAGGAGAATCGGTGATATCTCCCTTGTGGTAGCCATTATCTCCGGGCTTTGGCTTACCTATGGGGTCGTCGACCGGCTTTGTCGACGACCCATCAGTGGGATCTGCTCCGTGCCGTCCGTCCACGTCCTCTGGTTTGTCGTGCTGCGCGGGGGAACCTGGAGGAGACTCCGGAAGGTTGCCGAATTTGTTGGTGAGTGCGGTGGTTTCGTCCCCGACCTGTTCGACGAGCTGGCCGCGGAAGCCCTCGATGAGGGTGCGGTACTTGGTGGTGATGACGGCGATCTGCGCTGTGGGGACGCCACCGGGGGCGTTGAGGTAGTCCTCGATTTCCTTGTGGGCGGCGTCGTGGGCGTCGCGGATGTTGCGCTTGGCGAGGCGGATGTGTTCCCCGAGTCGACCGTTGGTGTCTGCCACCCCGTCGAGGACGTCGACGACGGCCATGTGGGCGTTGTGCTCGGCCGAGTAGTGCTCGTAAGCAGCCTCTTTGCCGTCACCGTCGGTCCAGTGCTGAGCAAACACTTCGTCGGTTTGGCGTTTGGCTTCGTCGGCCGCCTGCTGGTGGCGGTCACTGAGCGCCTTGAGCTTCGTCTTGGTTTGGGCAAGTTCGGACTCGGATTCGGTGGGCCATACCCCTGGGCCGATGAGCGCTCCGGTGAACATTCCCGGCTGGAGGTGGATGTCACCGCCGCCGGGCATCCCGTAATGGGGTACGTAATTGTCCGGTGCGGGTGGTTTGGCCGCGTTGAAACCCTTCAGGAGTTTCGCGGCCTCCGAATTGGCGCGCTCTGCGGCGGTTTTGACCTGACCGGCCGCCTTGTCGGTGGCATCACCGAGGATGCTGCCGGTGTTAGTTGCCGCCGGCATTAGTGCGGCAACCCACAGGCAGATACCAGCGTGTCGACCGCGCTGTTCGACGCATCGTTCGCTGCCTTGACTTGATCAATGTTGGCCTGGCCCAAAGCAGCATTCATCAGGTCGAGGTTTGTTTTGACAACTCCATGGGCCGCCTCGGCGACGTCCGCCGGAGTCGCGGGGACGAGCGCGCTCTGAATCGAGACGGTTCCACTCAGCGTCCGTAACAGCATGGGAATGTTCGGCTGTCCGTCGACCCGAGCTCCACCCTGGCTTGCTATCCCTTTGGTCGATACGTCGAACGCGTTGCAGACAGCCTGTTTTGCGTCGGCTTGCTCGGCTGCGGTGAAGCTGGGTGCGGCTGGGGAGGCCGGCGCGGACACGGAGCTGGTCGCGGAGTGCGCGATCGCGTAGGTGATGGCCGCGGTGGCGGCGACAGCGACCACCATGAGGATCGCCATCGACAGTGCCCAGACCCACATGCGGGGTTGGCGAGGAGCGGTTTGGGCGACCATCGGAGGTCCGCCGGCGGGTGGTGGATTCCAGCCGTACGGCGGCGGGTTCTGCGGTGGGGGGCCGGATTGGGGCGGGACTCCCCCAGTCTGTGGCGCCCAGGCGGATGTGCCGGTGCTCATGGTCTGTCCCTCCCCGTTGGTTTAGGTGCGAAGCGATGCAGCGTTTGCTTGTTCGGTCGCCTCATATGTGGCGACGCTGGTCTGGGCAGTAGCGGCTCCCGCGGTGACTCGCACGGAAAGGTCGGCGAGCCTGGCGGCCACCAAGCCGGCGGCGAGAGCGTTCGTCGCGCTGACGTAGAGCCCCTGCGGAAGGGTGATGTCCGTGCCGGCGATGGCCGTGGAACGGCTCTGCGCGGAGGCGGCCAGACCCGTGCCGGTGGCGTCGGTGTCGATCTGTGTCTTCGCGGGCATGGGGTTGATCCTACCTGCGGGGCAGGTCAGATACATCGCCCCAAAAAATACCGACGATGCGTTCCGGATTGTCGTTTGCGTGACTCGCGGCGTGCGTTCAGCGCAGCAGCGCGGCCAGCCGGGGATCCTGAGACCACCGTTGCCCCATCACCGCGGTGGCAGTCCACAGCGCCACCAGCGGCACGGCCGGTCCGACCAACCGCACCGGTGGGTTCCCGTCGGAGGTGGCGACCACCAAGGTCCAGCTGTCGAGGTCGGGATAGAAGCCAGAAATGTCGCCATACCAAAGGCTCTCCAGACCAGACGGTCCGTCCCACATCACGCGGTGGGTGGTGCTCCATATGTGTGCGGTGCGCTGCTCACGCCAACTTGGCTCCGCATCGCGTTGCGCGGCCCGTTTGCGGCGATGATTGATCGCGGCGTTGACGGCCAACGCGCCGACCATCACCGCCGGTCGGGCCAGAACGAGGTAGTCGCTGCGGGCGTACTGCCCGTCACCGCCGTACAAGAGACTCAAGGCCACGTCCGCTTCGAGCAGACCGGACTCGCCGTCCACCAGGACCGGCCCGAAGATCGCGATCTCCGGCGGGACGTGACCCGCCAAGAACGCGTGGGCGCTGCGTCGGGCGTGATCCCACCACCACTGCCACGGATCGACCGGCGCCTGCACGGTGCTCCCCTGTCGAGGATGCGGAACGTCTGAGACCTGCGGGCTCACCACCGGGGCGGACGCCGCGGGAAGTACACACAGGTTCCCGCCCGGCGCCGCCGGGCCGTTTTGGAGCTGGTCATCCCACCACATGTCTGCAGTATCGAACACGGGGCCGACAATTAGCGTCGCCCCTAAACTGGACGGGCAGCTGTCGGTGAGCGAGATGCGCAGCCACCCCAATGGATTGCCCGCTCGTCGGCAGCTGCTTTCGTTTAGGCGTCGCAACCCCCCTCGGGGAGCCGCTAACGTTGCTGGCACGGGTGGTAGCTCACCGCACGCCCCGTCGTGCGGTCGGTGAAGGAGGTCAACGTGGCACAACTGGAGATCGACACCGCCGCGGTCACCCAGACGGCTGCGACGGTGGCCTCGGCGTCGTCAACCGTCTCCGGTGGCGCGGTCACCGTCACGGCCCCCGCGTCGGATCCCGTGTCGGCGGCGGTCAGCCAGACTTTGCAGGCCCGCTGCGCCGCGGTCACCGGGTACAGCTCACTTGCCCAGTCGATCACGCAGGCACGCGGAGCGATGCTGACCGGTAGCGCCCATACCTATGAAGAGCAGGAACAGCTCAACGCCGCCAGCCTCCGCGCCGGCGGTGGGGGTTCCAGCCAGAGCGGGCCGCCGCCGGTAGCGGTGCCGTCCCTGCCGACGCCGACCATTCCGACGGTGAGCGCTCCGCAGGTCGGCGCACCCCCGACCAACGGCAAGGACGTTGCCAGGTTGCTCCACGGCGGGCCGGGACCGGCCGGCCTCTACAGCGCCGCCCAACAGATGCGTGCGCACGCCACCGAGCTGCAGAGCGCTGCCCGCCAACTCCAAGGCAGCAGTGCCGCGCTGTCTGCGGACTGGCAGGCAGCTTCCGGTGATCAAGCCTCGCAACGCATCCGGGAACTGGGCCAGTGGTACGAACGCCACGGCGAGCACGCCACCGCGACGGCAACAGCGTTGGAAAGCCACGCTGACGCCTACTCGCGAGCGCGGTCGAACACGCCGACACCGCAGCAGTTCGAGGACACCGAGAGCCGCCTCAAGCAGGCCGCCCAGGCGAACGCCAACCCGGCCAACATGGGGCGCTATGCACCCGTGGTGTCGGCCTTGCAAACAGAACTCGGTGGGTTGCACACCAAGGCAATGACGCAGTACGCCGACTACGCCCGCAGCGCGGGTAACCCCTCGCTGGTGGGTCCTCCGCTGGAGCCGCCACCGCGGCCTGGGAGCCCGTTCGCCGGCCAAAGTGGCCACGGGGAAGTCGACCCCGCGGCGTGGAAGAAGGGCGACAAGCGGCACTACCCGATCATCCGAGGACCCAACGGACTTGGCCCGTCTCAACCTGCCGACGGACCCGGATGGGTCGAAATTGGGCCGGGCTCAGGGAACTTCGTTCGGCCCGACGAGCTGCCCGATCTGAAGATCAAGAACCCCGGGGACCTGGGGCCGTCCCCCTTCTACGACTCCAACGGCAACGAACACGGCTGGAGGGAGCTCGTCCCGGGCAGCGGCGCTTGGGTACCGGACGACGAATTTCCCAATGCCCAGATCAAACCCCCCGGCGCCTTGGGACCCTTCGGACACGAGGAATACCTGCCAGGATCGGGCATCTGGTTGCCGCGCGAGGATCTGATCCCCGATCCCCGCGACCCCTCGCCGCCGGGTTATGGGCAGACCGTGCCCGCCAGCTTCACTCAGTCGACGGGCGGTTTCGCGGCGAGCATGGGCGACGGGTGGGATGACGACCCCGTGACCGAGGCCGAACAGATCGCACCCCCCGGGTGGAGCCAGGACTATCACGGCAACTGGTCACCACCGGTGATCACGCCCGGCGGGGCAATGGGCGGCGGCAGCGGCGGACGAGCACCCATCTAGACCGCTGCCTCATGAGTGTGGTGACGCAGGGGTGAGCTGGCTCCAGCCAGATCCGGCTAAGCGTCCCGTGTTTCGGTGTCACCGTCCTGACACGCCACCCTCAGGCGAACGAGGCGACGAACGTTCGCAGTCGTTCAACCTCGTTGTCCAGGCTCGCGTTCACCGTCTCCGATGCCCCGGCCTGCAAGGCCGTGCGTAGCTGCTTCGCCGCCGCCGCCAGCCGCCGGTGTGCCTCAGTCAGCTCGGCGATGCAGACCTCGCTACTCACCGCGCCCACGACGACGGTGTCAGCCACCGTGAGGTCGAAGTGCATCACCGAGCGCACCGGATCGTCGGCGGATCGGAATACACGGAATGCGCACAGCTGGTCGACGTGGGCGAAGCTGCGCAGTTGCGCCTCGATCGCCGCGGCGGTCAGGTAGAGCTGCGTCGGCATTCCGGTTCCCAGGCTGGGCCCGTTGCCTACACCACCCAAATCTCCGTACGTGCGCACGATTTCGGCGACCGCGTGCAGCTCGTTGATCACCCCGACTACCTCTTGCGGGCGGCAGGTAATGGTCATGGCCCACTGTAAGCGGTCGGCCAGATACCCGATGTCGCCAGAACATCACCGCTCTCCAGTTAGGGGCCAGAACCCCACACCGAATGTGACGTCAGGACAACGGTTCTCGCAACTTGAGAAGGAGGTCGATGGCTTCTCCGCGCTCGGTGTCGCCGAGCCACGGCATCATCCGCACAATCGTTTCCTCGGCTTCGCGGGCCGAGTTGGCCATTTCTGTCATCAACGTTTCGCGCGCATCTGGGCTGATCGAGCGCTGGTGCGCCGACAGAGTCGCCCGTAGGGCGACGATCTGCCTGGCCAAGGCGAAGCGGTCGCCCGGGTCGGGGGCCGCGACCTCGGCGTCGAGAGGCGGCTTTGGCTCAGCGGTGGTGGCCACCCCGCCGGCGAGGACTGCGTCGATGCTGCCCGATTCCCAGCGCAGCGCATCCTCCAGACCGCGTGCCTTGCGGGGGTTGAGGCGCTCGGGGGTGCGACGTCTGGTCTCGATGTTGCGGATCAGTTCGACCGACACATGTCCGGCAGCGGCCACATCGGCTTGGGTCAGGCCCAGCTCCCTGCGCCGAGCCCGGACCGCTACAGCCAGCTCATCCCAGGACATGATGGGCTTCATTTTGCCCTACAGACCGGGATTTCACGGTGTTCGGCACCGATATAGGCGGGAAATCCCGGTTTTTTTGGACGCGGTGAGCACAGTGACACGGCCTGGTGTCGAGCCTCTGAGCTGCACTGAGCGTTTGCGCGGCCCCGAACGGCAACCCATCAAAACCAGGAAATCCCGGTCGGGACGGTGCAAAAGCGGGAAAACGCTGCTACTGTCCCGGTTGTAACCGGGAAATCCCGGTAGATGATCGAGGGAAGGGACCCGGGACATGAACGCGCAGACCGATGCCGGCCAGACCGCCTCCGGGGCACGCGGGGTCGACCGCCACAGCCAACGAGAGGTGCGGACCTACAGCACCGAGCTGACGACACCGTGCCGCACGGTAGACCCGAACAGGGCGCGCAACGGCCAAGAACTGTGGTTCTCCCAGTTCAAGGACCGAATCCTCGCAGTCCGGGCGTGCCAGGACTGCCCCTTCATCGGACGCTGCGGATACAACGCCGTGGCCAGCCGGGAAGAATTCGGCGTCTGGGGCGGCCTGTCCTTGCCCGGCGACAAGGGCAACCCCGAAATGCTCGAAGCGGCCTACGACTACCTACTCGCCCAGTTCGAGCGGCGCCGCAGCGTGGAGCTGCCCAATCTCCCCGCCCCCGTCATGCCGACCTCGTCGGTCCGACGTCGCCGCGCCAGCGCAGATGTCAGTGCCGACGCGCACCGCACCGCAGCCTGACCTCGTGGGACCAACGATGGCGCCGACGAGCGGCCCGGCCGTCGACCTCGCGCGGCCTCAGACGTGGGTGGAGGACGGCCGGCTCGGCCGACAGGCGCACTGTGACTGCGCCTGGGTGGGGCCGCGGCGCCTGCTGCTGCGCACCCTCGCCTGCACCGACGGGCTTCTCCACGCGGCCCGCACGGGCTGTGTGCCAGCCGTACCGCTGCGCCGCTCGACGGCCATATTTCCGGCGACTTAGGCCATTGCGCGGGGTTCGACTCACAGCGCCGCCGTGTCTCGAATCGCTACCGCTCGGGCGGTCACCCACGGTATTTCGTTGGCTACAGAGCGTTTTCAGTCGCACAAGCACCATGAGACCCCGGCGTGTCCTGCGTGAAATGGAAGGCCCATGAACGAACGTGACGGTGTGCATTCCAGGAATGATGCTGTCGCGGAGGTGGGAATGACTGCTCGACGCCTAGGATCGCCCCGCGGTGTTGGACGCCCCTCCTTAGGGGACCGCGTGGTCGTCGAGGCAGCCCTGGACATGCAGGAGCTCGTCGTCGTCGAAGTCCTGCGTGGCGACCTGGAACGGTCGACGTTCCTCGGCGTCGTCCTCACCGAGCACGTCGGTCGAGGTGATCTCCTCCCCCACCCCGATCAGCGACTCCTGGTCGATGACGTCGTCGACACCGCCGCCGTGCAACGCCTCCTCGAGGAGTTCGGCTCCCACCCGCAGCGTCTCGCTCCGGCCCGACTGCGCTCGTCGGGTGCAGCGCCCCGATGCCACCGTGCTCGTCCACCGCGACGTCCGGGAAAGAGTTCAAGGGCCGCAGCCAGCGAGCTGGCCTGTCCCAATGCCAGTACAACGCGGACGTGATCCGCGAACGACTGGGCTTGGCGACCCGCGTCGACAGGACGGAGGCGCTGCCGCTGGCGATGTGACCTGAAAGTGCTTCTTACCCATCATGGCGAATTTGCTTGGAACGCACGGGTGAGGAAGCCGACGAACTAATTTCATATCTCTCGTTCACCGGGGCTGCAGAAGTCCCGTGAATGATCAACGCCCCCCAGTTGGCGCTGGAGGGCGTTGGGGACCCCGAAGGGTAAGTGCTTGATCGGCACCTCCCACGGTAGCGCACATCTGCGTCCAGCACCAGATGATGCGCGCCGTGTTCATACTTTTTTGCCCACGGTCGGTCCTGGTTCGCTGCAACCGCCCACCGGGCCGGGTCGGCCGTACCGCGGCTGCACCGCGCAGCGTCATCAACGTGGAGTTACGCGGACCCGACGGCGTCGACCGCAGCATGTGGCCGACACCCGCGCACGGTTTGCCAAACTCGTCGGCACCAGTGAGGCGGAGCCCCCATGGCAACTGCCGGCGGACGTCTTCCTGGAGCTGTCCGCCGATGCGTACGCCGGCGTGGCCTGCTGGATCGGTGGTGAGCAACTGTGGGCGCGGGTCACCGTGCCGATCGCCTACTACAGCCACTACCGCACCCGAGTTGCCCCGCAGCTGCCCGGCGCCGCGGTGTCCCTCAAGGCCATCGTGCGCGTGGCCGAGGCCCGGGCGCGCTACGCCGACTTCCGCACCGGCCGCAACTGCCGACCCACCAACGACCGCCTCGTCCACGACACCGGGTTGTCCAAGAGCACCGTGCAGCGCGCGTCCAAGGCGCTGCGGCTGCTAGGAGTGGCCACCGAGGTGTTCCGCGGCCGTCAGCGCACCCGGACCGAGCGGATGGCCAGCTGGCGCATGGGCGACCGAGGCCGCGGATGGGCCAGCGTGTGGGCACTGCACACGCCGAGTTATCCACAATTGACACCCCACCCCGTAGGGTCTCTTTTAAGTAGTTATCTCTCGTATTTGAGAAAGAAATTAACTACCGGGCAAGCCCAAAAGCCTTCGGCTTCAACGAAACGAGGCGCTTCGCGCCCGCCACGACCGAAGAGGCGGCGGGCTCAGCGGGGGGTCGTCGACTCTGGAGGGTACGCACTGGCCCGTGAATGGCTTCGTGCGCCCCAAACGCCGCGCTGGGCACGCCGGTACACCCCTAGGGCGTGGAGTCGCGCTCTGGCCGCTGTAGCCGCCCACGGTTGGACCGGGGAGGATGTCAACCAACTGCTGCGCGATTGGGAACGCACCGGAGGCCACTGGATGCCACCGGTTCCCTACAAGCCCATCGGCCTGGTGTGCAACGCGATCGAGTGGCACCAGCGGAACAACACCCTTGAGGACCGGCCGGCGGCCCTGGACGCTGCGCTCGAGCAGGAATGCCACCGTCGTCGTGAGCAAGAACGCCGGCAGGCTGAGGTGGACCTGGCGGCCGCGCGCGCAGCTCGGCGTGACGCGTTGAGTCGACTGGGACAGCCAGCGCACCTGGCGGCCCGTCAAGTCGCGGCCGAGATCGGGGCGCGGGCCGCCCGAAAGCGGGCCGACGCCGCAGAGGCTGAGTACCGGGCGCGCGCCGAACTCGTCGCACGCGCGCGCGGCCGCGAGTGAGGCCAGTGGGGAAAGACGGCTGCCGCGCATGCTCCGCACGCTTGCCACTGAGGCCAATGTGGTTGCGCCTCATGCGGTTTGCGGTTACATCGGTGACGGGTTCGGGGGACTCATTCCCATGGACCGTCGTATCGTGCCCGTTCCCAGGGTTGGTCAGGTGAGGGCCGGCGGGCAAACCACCCGGTCGGGGTGTCTGCGAGTTGGGCCAGAGCGGGCTCTCGGCTGACCACGCACGCTAGGCAGGCCACCCGGCCGTCCTCACGGGTGACGGTGGATCCGCAGAGGAACTGCCACTCGCCGTCGGGATCGTGGAACACCTCAAGGATGGGGTGGCCCTCCAGAACACGTCGGGTGATCAGTACCGCGGTGTTGGGTGCGATGTCGAACGGCCACTCGTCGCCGACGTCGTGGGTGTGGTTGATAGCTCTACTCATTGGGGTGCGTGGTACGTCCGCCGTGGGTCATGCGTCCGGTGGCGGTGGCGGGACGTACGGCTCGCCGGTCGCGTCAGGGTCGAATTGCGGATCCGACGGAACCAGGTACTTCACGAACAACGAGTGCATCTGGTTGGTGAGATGTGTGCGAGTCTCACGCAGAACGTCGGTGATCAGTTCTTCGAGTTCGACGTTGGTGTAGACGTTCAGCGCTTCGGGCGCGATGTCGAGGTCGACCAGGTCGCCGTTGCTGTCGAACCGGGCACGCACCGCGTCGTGCATCGCCGGAAGGTCGATGCCGTCCACGGCGTCGAGGAACGCCTTGTTGCGTGAACGCATGTGGGCCAGAGCTGCCTCGGCTTGCGCGACATACTGGTCGTCAGTGAGCGCCATCAGGGCTTATCCCTTCTGTCAGAACGCGATTCGCGATCCGAACGCGCTTCGCGCGCTTCAACACGGCCCTTGACCGGCTCGGCATTCGGCGCCGTCGTCAACCGCAGTCGCTTCTCTTCGTAGAGCCGCTTGTCGTCCTCCCCGCCCCCGCCGCCACCGCGGCCGGGCCCACCCATCATCGGCGGCATCATCCCGCCGCCCATCGTTGACCCCATCCCCGCGCCGGCGGCCGTACCCACCGACGGGGCAGGCGATCCGAAGGTCGGAGCCGGCGCTGCGGCCGGCGCTGCGGACGCCGACGCCGGGGCCGCCGCGAGCGCTCCGTCGCCCGCGGATGCGGGTTCGGTGTCGCCTGGTTCACCGCCACCACCACCGCCGTCCATACCGAGGTCGGGACTTCCGGCGTCGCCAGAGGGCAACTCGGGACTTCCCGACTGCCCACCCGAGAGCCCTTGCAGCGCTTGCGCACCGCCCTGGGCCAGCCCGCTGACGAGCTGCGTGCCGGTCTGCTGAACCTTCTCCGCCGCCCCACTGAGAGCGCCGAGCAGTCCCCCGGCCGCGCCGGCGACCACCCCGAACACGGTGGGCAGGACCGTCTGCATCAGGTCCCCAGCGCCGCCGGCAGGGGCGTTGAGTCCGTTGGCCCCGGGATCGTCGGTGAGCCCGGCGGCCCCGAGACCAGAACCGTCCTCGCCGCCAACTCCCGGGCCAGGCTCACCTTGCCCCGGAGGCTTGGGTGTAGTGGTTGCGACGCCCGGTTCAAGGGTCTTTGCCTGCAACTGACCGCCGGCGGTGTAGGTCGCATAGCTGTTGACCGCCTGCTGATGGGCCGCAGCGAGGTCGGTTTGCAACTTGGTGACCATCGCGGTGTAGCGCCCAAGACTGTTCGGGGCCGCGTTGGCCGCTGCCGCAGCCTGCAACCGGCGCTCCAAGTCGGCGAAGTGCTCGGGAGGCGGGGTGTTCGCGCGGGCCTGCCGAAAGTTGTCAGCCTGCGTGCTGGCGTCTCGCGACAGCGCACGGGACTGCTCGGCGTGGCGCGTGTAGGTCGACTCCAGCGTGGACAGGTGCGCGCTGGCCTGCTGGGCAGCTGAGGAATCCCAGCTCTGCTCACTGGCCCACCGTGCAGAGCGGACCGTCTGCGCGGCGGATTCGAGTTGGGTGGCGTGGGTGTTGAGCGCCTGCGCTGCCGACTCCATGGCCTCCGGCCCCGCTCCACCGTGCAGAAGCGCCGCAATTTCCTTCCCGGACGCCGGTTGCACTCCCGGAGACGGGATTTGCGGAACGCTGAGCACCGGAGCTGCCACTGACGGGGCGTCCCCGACGGACACCGCGGTCGCCCGCCCACTGGAGGAGCTAGCCAACGAGGCCGCGTTGGCCTCCTCCTGCTCCTCGTAGGTGGCGGCGTTCCGATTCAGACGCGCGGCGGCATGCGCTGTCCGCTGCTGCAACACCGCCGTGGCGTTGACCAGGTCGCCGATCGACGTGGACAGCAGGTAGGCGATCCTCGTCGAGGTGGCGTCCGCCGCGCACGGCGTCACAGCCGTTGCCGGGGTGCCCGCCGCCGAGCTGGCCGTGGACAGACCAGACCCGGCGGCGCGGACACCGTCGGGGTCGACGTAGAGGTTCGCGCTACTGGCCATCAGGCAACCGGACCTTAAGTCCTCAGCGACTGCTGGTTGGCGTGCTCCTGATCGGCGTAGGTCTGCAGATCACGACGAATGTGACTCGCGACTGCCTGCGCATTGGCCGCCAGGCGCTGACCGAGCTCATGACGGGCCGCCAACGTCGAGGCGTAGGCCGCACCCACCGAGGACGAACCGATCTTGCCGAAGGCGTGTCGGGCGGACTCGAGCGTCTCCGGGTCGACCGCCATGCGCTGTCGCGCGGCGTCGCTTTCGTTGTCCCACCACGAGGCGTGGTCTTCCCATGCGTCGAAGTCCACCGCTAACCGGTCGGCCATGATGCCCCTTTCCTCAGATGACTCGTTTGCCCAGGGTAACCCCGGTAGGCGACGCTTAGCGCGGCCCTAAAAATCCAAATATCGTGCCCGATAGGCGTGAATGTCGGACTCCCCGGGGTAGGTGTCGTCTGGTGGCATGTCGGCGCCCATCTCGTTCATCCGTTGCCGTTGGGCGTGGCGGGCCCGCATGAGCGCCAGCCGGTGCAGATGTAGCAGCCGCTCGGCCAGGGTGTGCGACGTCCAGGTCGCGTTGACCTCGGGTTCGAGCTGAACGCGCACCACGCCGCCGCTGGAATCCAGCTCGACGAGCAGCGCACCGGAACGCGACGTCTCGATGTACGTGCGCTCCCGAGTCTCAGCTTCTGAGTGCATGCTCGCAGGCTCCCCTATGCCGTGTGGTTACCAGTGGGCGGCGGCGGCGTCGCCGGCGTGCCCGCGGGTGACGGTGGCACCGCCGGTGTTCCGCCGCCCGTTGCCGGCGGCTGAGTCCAGCCCAAGAAATCCGACGAGCTGGGCAGCGCGGAGACCGGCTTGAGCTGACCGTCCAGCCAAATCTTGCCATTTCCCATGAACATCACCGCCGGCTTGGCCTCGAACTGCGCGTAGTCGCCTGGGCGCAGGCTGTTGCGGTCGACGGGGTTCATGACCGGAGATCCCGCCGGAGGGATCTGATCGCCGTACGCCGCGCTCACAGACGAGCCGTTGACGACGGCCTTCATTGCTGCCGCGCGGTGATCGTCAGGCGCGGTCACCGTCGTCCCGTCAGGCAGGGAGACGGTCTTGGGGTCGACTGCCGGCGCCGCGGCCGGGGCGGCCGCCGCCGCGGCGTTGGACACCGGTTCGGCAGGAGCCGGATCTGTCGCGCTCTTCGCGTCGGTCTTGCCGGGGTCGGCCTTGCCCGGGTCGGCCTTGTCGGCGTCACCCGACTTGCCGTCGTCGGTGAACTGCGAGTCGCCGGGCTTGTCGCCCTTCGCGTCGCCCTTGGTGTCGGAGAACTTGTCGTCGGCCTGGTCCTGACCGGCCTTGTCCCCGAACTGGGACGCCAGCCCGGGCAACGCGGAGCCCAACCCGCCGAGTGCCCCGCCCAGCGAGTCCAGCGGCGATCCGCCGCCACCGCCAAGGCCGCCCAGCAGACCCGGCAGCGACGACCCGAGGCCCGCCAGCGACGACATCGGGTCCATGCCGCCCATGCCGCCCATGCCCATCGGACCCATGCCGGCCAGTGGATCGGTCAGCGGGTCGGCACCGGCCGCGCCGACATCCCCGCCTCCACTCCCCGCATCAGCCGGCGGCGGCGCAGCGTCGCCGCCCCCACCGCCGTCACCGCCGGTAGAACCGTCACCGGAACCGCCGCCGCCTGCGCCGGAATCCTTCTGTCCTTCAGGCGTTTTCGGACCGTTCGTCTTGTACTCGTCGCCAAGGGCATCCATGATTGCGGCTTGCGTCTTCGCGTCGACCTGGGAGTCACTGAGCAGCTTCTGAATCTCCCCGAACTTCCCGTCCATGTACTTCTGGAATGCCATCACCGAGGCCGGGTCACCCATTTCGGGTGCGATCTGCTTCGACTTGGCCTGAATGTCGGTCAGGATCGCGTTCACCTTGTCGCGGGCCTGCTGGTTGGACTCGAAGATGTGCTTGAGCAGCGCCGCGAGCTTGTCGTCGGTCAGCGCGGCCCCGTCGACGCTCTTGTTGTACTGATCGCCGGCGTTGGTGGCGCCGTCGTTCAACCCGCCAGCACCGTCGGGCGGCGGTGCCGGTGCAGGCGCCGGTGCCGCCGGCGGCCCACCGGGCCCGTACAACGTAGTGTTGGTGCGCTGCAATGGAGTTCCCGCCGGCCGATGGTCGTCGTCGGAGAACACCCGCCCGACCGCGGTCACGACCTTCACCGTGTTCTCGATAGCAGGCTCGAGCACGCTCCCCACGATGTCGGGAATGCTCGGAAGACCAAAAGTCACGAGTGGAGTCCTCTCTGTTCGCCCACCGCGTTGCTGGTTATGACGCTAAGCCCGGTGTCGCCTCGATAGCTACGGGCATGGGAACCAAATCCGGACGGTCGCGCACCACCTCGGAAGCGATTTGACGCAGGCGGGCGATCACGTCGTGATGCCCGACGCCGACCTCCTCGCCGATGGCCCGCAACGACATCTGTGGCTGAAGCTCGAAGAGTCGCCACAGCGCCTCGGTCAGCGTCGTTTCGGAATGATTGGTCAAGCGGCCCCGGTCGTGAATCTCACGGGCCAACGGCAACCACCGCTCACCTCGGTCGTGATGTGCACGAGCGGGCGCGACGCCGCCGCGACGACTCGGTGGCACCGTGGTCGTCACGAGCGACGCACTGAACTGCCACAAGATCTGGGCGACGTGTGTGGCGGCGAGGATTCCAGCCGGAGGTACGCACGCCACCACAAAGGTGAGCCAGGTCGGCAGTGGCGCCCCGGCTCGCAGAATGGCGTGCAGTGCGTTGCCGCCGACGCTCACGAGCGTTCCGACGCCGAGCACGGCCCAGAAGAACTGCTTGGCCTTGCGCTGATCGGGATAGGCGGAGAAGGTGAGAATGCCCATGGTAGCCAGAACGATCGCACCGTCGACGATTCCGGGCCACAGGTACGGCAACCACCCGCCCCAACTACTGGTGCGTCGTGCCAAATCGCTCAACGCGGCGAAGGACAGGATGAAGCTCGATACCGCCATTCCGACGGCGATGACGACCGCGACTGCCCGACTCGCGCGGACGAGGGGAGGCACCATGGCGCTGCCGGCTCCGGGCCTCGGTACTGGCTCAAGTTGTCCTGCGATGTCTTCGGTGAGCCGGTCGACAGCGCGTTGCCCGTCGGCGAAGATAGTTCTGTCGTCAAGTGCGGTCATGGATGTCGCTCCAAGAAAAGTCCTGATTACACAGATGGTCACCCAAGTGTGAGCGCCGGGACGGCGTCCACGAATCCCGGGATCGTGGGCAATGTCCATCCAACCGCCGCGCCGGCCGCGCTAGCTATGCACCTGGCAATTGGCACGGCACTACTCGGATTGCCGACCTGACCGCAGACCGGTGATGAGGTGGTTCCGGCACGACGCACCTCGGGCAAGCATTCCGCGACACGCCGCGCAGATGCGCGGTAGCACCGCGCAACCGAGGTACAAAGTGTTCACAACATACGCCACACCCGTCACGGAAGGGAATCGCCGACGGCGTCGACAACGTGCCGACACCTTAAGGCCCACAACCGAATAGACCTCGGGAAACCAGAAACCCCCGGGCGTAACGCCCAGGGGTCTTTGATCCATCGACGGAAGTTGCCGCTTCCATCGATGTGGCTTCCATTGTTCAGAGGAACCAGTTTGCTCGTCAGAGCTGGCTCCAGTATAGAAGGCCGTCTTGATGAGCCGCAAGATGTCGAGCTGTCACCTCTACCAGGCGCATGTCACGCTCCGGTACGTCTTTTTTCACACCATGGAATGTGTTGAGCGAGAGCCGTTTTGGCGGCGTCAAATATGACCAGCCTCAATGTGACCGAATGCGCCGACACCTCGCCGGCGCCCGCACTGGTCTGGAAGCGCCTGGCCCGCATGATGGCCGCGCCCGGACGCGCCCAGATGAGGCTGTACGACGCTCAGACCGGCAAGTTCTCCGACACCGCCCGCCTCACCGACACGGTGCCGTCCCGGCCGGCAGCGGTGTACCTGTATGCGCGTGGACGCACGGAGGTCCTTGCGCTGGATTTCGACGCCAAGGGCTATGACGCTGCACGCGTCACGGCCGACTTCCACACCGCCGCACAATGGTTCACCGACTGCGGCGGGACCGTCGTCGGCGACCGCTCCACAAGCGGAGGCCGACATCTGCTTTGCCCGCTTGCCATCGGCACCACTGCGTCGTGCGACGAAGTCACCGCCCTCATGCGACTTCTCAAAGCGCGCCTACCCACCCTGGACATCACCCCGGCCACCAACGCGCGTACCGGGTGCATCAGCGTGCCCGGATCAGCCGACAAACACGGCCACTATCGACGCCTCGACGGCACCCTGGACGCCGCCGTCGAGGCCTTCACGACGCGGTCTGCACCTCACCTGCTACCGCGACTCCACATGCTGCTCGGTGCCCTAGACCCAGCACCTCGAGCGAACGGGCAGTCGGCCGAGCCAGACCTGCCGGACACCCACGTGGAGGGACACGGCGACGACCGGCGCCTGGGGTCGGCCTACCGCCGCAGCAGTCCCATCCCCGTCGAGGTCGCCTCCTTCGCCGCCACCGGTGCCCTGTCCGCATCCCGACCTACGTGGACGTCACGACACGAAGCACGGATGTCGGTCGTCGTCCATGCCATCGCACGCGGCTACAGCCTCAACGACATGCGCGGCCAACTCGGACCGGGTGCCCCGTGGAACGACGGACTAGGCGCCGCCTATGCCAGGTATCAGCACCGCCGCGACCAAGCCTTGGCCCGCGACTACGCCAAGGCTTGGAACTGGTACGTCACGAACGCCCAAAAGTCCTCTCCCCCGCGGCACAAAGAACGTAACTACACACCGGGGGGGAGGGCAGCTGGATGGCGAGGCCCGAAAAATCTGCGAGCGTGGTTGGCCAACGCGCTGTCGTGGGCCGATCTCGAATTCGCAGGGCAGCGGTATCGATGGACGGTCCACGCGGTCCTGCAGTGCCTCGCGTTCTACGCCCTGGTGGCTGGAGAGCACCGTTCAGGGGCCTGGCTGGTAGGAGTGGGCGGCCGAACCTTGTCGTTGGGCTGTGGGCTGCTGAGCGAAGACACCGTCTGGCGAGTGTTGGCCGATCTGAGGGACCGCCCCGGAGCGCCGCTGATGCTGGTGCGGCGTGGAATTGGCGTCGATGCGGACCGCTATGCGCTCACCACGCACAACGTCGTCCACGACGACCCTGCCCGCATCGACCGAGTGCGGGTTGAAGCCGTGCACGACGCGTGGAGCGTCCTGGGACACCACCTGAGGCGTGTGTACGAATTGGTGGCGTACCACGGTGTGACGACGAAGGCCGACGTGTACGCCGCCGCGCGTCTCCCCCGCGCCACCGGAGACGCCATGGTCGTCGACCTCCAGATCGCCGGCCTACTCGCGCCAGCAGGTCGAGGGCGGGTTGCCACCGGGCGGGTCACCCTGGATGACATCGCGGCGGGTCAGCGGCTCGACCACGTCCGCCAAACACGGCTACACCGACACCGACTCGAACGCACCGCCTGGAGGCGGTGGCTCACTGAACGCAACGAGGATCGCGAGTCGCCACGCCCCCTGCCCGCGTTGGCCGGGTTCCCATCCCCGCCAACGCCGTTCCAGCACGACGAGCAGCTCGATCATGCCGCGTGGCTCAAAACAGTCATGTCGACCGGACCGCCAACCCACGACATCGTCGACGAGGAACACGCCGCGATCGAAATCATCGCCGAATTACTCGGCGGGCGCCTCGTGAACACCTAGCTGCGTCGACGGAAACCGTCGACTACGTGCGACGTCCAGAACGGCTAGGAGGCACGCGCCTGCGGCTGCTCCTCGTCGAGCAACGCGGTCATCGTCTGGCGCACCAACTCAAACGGGTCGACACCCTTGGCGTCGGCGACGGGAAGCAAGCCGCTAAGCAGGTCCGCGTACTGCCTGATCAGTGTCGGCAACCGGTCGCCCGCCCTGGCCTTCAACGTATCCAGTTGCTCCTGGTGATAGCGGACGCGCAGAAAGGCGTTCATGTCGCGGGTCTCGGAGCCATGGCGGCTCTTGCGGGACCCCTCGTCGTCGAGCCCGACGGTGCTGGTGTTCATGGCCATGGTGGCTGTCCGTGTCCTTTCGCGACCGCCGTGTCCGGAAGTCTTCCGCCATACTTCTGGATAAAGCTCACGGGTCTAGGCTCAATCTCCGCTGTTCAGCAGGCTGTCACCGGCTACGCTCAGCTTACGGCAGGTGAGTACTTTCCGGATATATTCCGCTTTGGCGTGTTTCGCTGACGTCTGGACCCGCGTATCCGGAAAATCCACCGCGGAACCGCAGAAGGTTTCTGAATACCAGCTAAGGTAGACGGATGAGCGGCCCGGCGGGTGCGCCGTGGCCCGACGGCGCATACGGCGAGGTGATAAGCCCGTCAGGTCGGCGCGCCTACCTCGCTGGGCGGGCAGCCGCTCTGGCGCAGCGCACCCAACGCTGGGCCACCGACCTCGCCAGCCGC
Organism: Mycobacterium sp. AT1; assembly: GCF_002043095.1. Taxonomy (GTDB): domain Bacteria; phylum Actinomycetota; class Actinomycetes; order Mycobacteriales; family Mycobacteriaceae; genus Mycobacterium. The sequence goes on from NZ_MVOC01000095.1 coordinate 20,017, forward strand.
GCGGACTCCCCCATCGACAGCGAACGCGGTCACATCGCAGGCCGCAAAGGCACCGCGTCATGGTTCCTCCTCGCCGACAGCTTCGAGCAGTACCTCCGCACCACCGGGAACTGGCCGCCCGCACCCAACGATCCCGCACAGGACGTCGGGCACCTCTACCAGCTTCTCAATGCAGACCTCGAAGCATCCCTGCGCCGGGAACGTGAACTGCAAGCCCGGATCGAACGGTTGGAGCAAGACCGCGACGAACTGCTCACGACCATCGAAACGATGAGCGGCCTCATGGCATCACTAAGCCGCACGGCGAAGAAGCATCAACCACCGCCGTGACCTGACCCGCGGGAACGTGAAGGCACTTTCGTCACCGTGACGAGTCTTCCGCGCCCATGGCGCCCCACGGATCTCATCCACAGCACCGCCCATGCACTTCGGCGGGTCGATACGGAGAACGTCCAGGAGTTGGCCGGCGAGACAGCCGCTCGATGGTGTCACTAGGTCGCCGTCGGCTCGGGTTGGACCGACCCCGAGACGGCGCGGGACTTCGCGTTCGCGCGTAGCGCCGGGGCCGCGCTTCGTCGATCGCATCATCGAGACAGCGAAGCATGGTGGTGCGCCAGCCGTACCGGCGGACGCTCTAAATGTGGACCCACCCCAATGGAGCCCGATACCTCGCCGAGACGAGGAACGGCACTGTCGTGAAGTCTGGGGCCCGCCACCGGCGTCGTCTTCTACGGGCGGGCCGACGCGACTCGGCGAATCGCGGTTCACCACGGTTGCGCAAGCCAACGCGTTCGCAGGCGTCGACACCGAAGGCGCGGCGCCGTGGTATCGGAATCCCGCGCCGGTGGCAGGCGTCGACGCCTGCCGGCGTGAAGGTGTCACCGTCGAGACACCGCCCCCGACGGGAACGTTGTGCAGCCTCTATCGATTGGTGTCGTCGGCTCCACTCCCCTAGTGGGCCACGGCCTGCGTTGTTCACCGTGTGGCGGTGGATGGGTCAAGGATGCATGACGTTCCGCGTCCACAGCCTAGAGCGTGAGGTGCCAGCCAGGGTAGGTCACATCAATGGTGTGCCGATCCGCCGGAACGTAGCGTGCGCGTTGGGGCCCGTAAGGCGTTGCGTTGCAGGAGCTTTCGCGATGAGGAGCGGTGGCCATGGTCCCGGCAGTGCCGCTACGGCGCGGCGCCCGTCCGTTGCCGCTACCCGGTTGTCGGCCTCATTCCGTCACTGTGACGATATAGCGGCCCAGGTGTTCGCTGCCGCGCCCGGCCGCCTCCACTCAGCAAACCTAAACCGACGACGTAGGGGCTCCACCGACGAAAGCCGCTTCGCGCTTTGCCACGCCGCGCACGTTCGGGAACCCGCCGTACCCGGCCTGCCGCCGCAGGGCTTACTGCCACAGCGATGCACCGTGCATCAGTATGGCGCTCGACCCTTTTCCAATGGCGTTTCGTCTGGCTGGATGGCGCGACCGTCGTTGTAGATTTCGGCGATCGTCTGAATCTGCGCGGCGAAGGCTTCCTCGGTGAACTGCCGCAGAGAGTACGCCCGGCCCGTCTTCGCCCGGACCAGCCGCACCGCAGCTCTCGAGACCCCCAACAGTTCACCACTGATGTTGACGGTGCTGCGGGTCGCGTTCACCGCACCTTCGTTGGTGTCGGCTGATCCGTCGGGGGCAGGTGGCGTCATGCCGCCACGGTCCGCCGGTTGAACAGCCCCAGCGTTTCAGCCAGATAGTTCTTCACGGCGCGGTAATCGTCGCTCAGGGCACGCGCGCGGTAGCCGTACAGAGGTAGGGGAGTGGCGTTGACGAACGCCTCGTCGACGATACCGGCGCGACGGACACCCGGGGTCACCAGCGCACCGTAGGCGTCTCGGAGGTCCTCCATTTGGTCGATGTAGACCCGTCCGGCGTTCTCCGGGGGAACCACGCACGGCACAATCGCCAGCAGCGGAAGGTTCATCCGGTAGGTCTCACGCAGGGTGTGCATCTGCCGCTCCAAGTCGGGGATGCCGCGACTTTCCTTATAGGCCGGTTTGGTGCACGCGATGACGCCCCATCCTCCCGGTGTGGTGTCGGATTCGTCGACACTCGTGGCGAGGATGCCGGCGACGACGAGGGTCGACATCGTTCCCGGGCAGTCGATCAGTGTGACGTCGACGGGGTCAGCCTGGGCTAGGGCCTTTCGCAGCCGCAGCACGCCGCCTTGATCGGCTGCCAGCTCGATCATGATCTTGTCCAAGGTGGATCGACGGGCCGGAACCAGACTCAGGTTGGGGATCTCGCCGACGATCGGCTCATCGTTGTCGTCCACCCCCTTGATGACACGCCCGGGGAGTTCGACCTCGGCGATGGTCGCTTCGTTGCGGAGGATGTCCGCCGTTGTCTTCCCATGTGTGTCTTCATAGCCCAGCCACGTGCTCGCGTTGGCCTGACTGTCCAAGTCCACGATTCGTGTGCGAAAGCCTTCGAGCGCAAGTTGTGTGCCCAGGGTGACGACGGTCGTCGTCTTCCCTGTACTGCCAGCCAGGCTGGCGAACGCGTAGGTCGTACCCATGTGAACTCCTTCGATGCCGTTTAGGTAAGTCGTTAGGTGGCGACGAGCTGGGGCTCGGGCCGCGCCGTCGTGGTCGGCGCGCGCCTGGGTGATGCACGGTGCATCACCCAGGGGTCAGCAGGCGGTGGAGGCGTCGAGCGCGGAAGCCCGTCGTCTGGCGAGAGGGCGACGCGGCGAATCGCGGCGGGGAGGGGAGGGGTAGTGATGCATCCTGCCCCAACCCTCGAAACGGCGAGACCCGGCGTCGGTGATGCACCGTGCATCACCCACGGCAGCATGACCGCACCTAGTACGCGATGCATGGTGCATCACCTGCCGACTGCTCTACATACCCGCAGGTAGAGTTGGTTCCATGGGGGGTACTGCGCGTCATTCGTGCCCCCCGCCAGCGGCGGTAAGTCGTTCTACCTCCCACGGTGTGGGGGAGTAACTCGCACGATCTTGCAACAAGTGCAGATACGCAAGGTCGAGATGATCCCACGCTTGGCGCCGCCTATCCGATGCGTTCAACTCGAACGCCGCAACGGCACAGGCCCACGCGACTTCGAGCTGACGCCTCAACGCCGTCTCGCCAGCAGCGGCCGTGCGGTAAGCGGCGACGTCGTCGCAATCGGCACTGCTAAGCCCGGCCGCACGACTGTACTCGAAGGCAAGACTCCACCCCGCTTGGCTCGCGCCCAACGCGGCGACCCCGGATGCGTATTGGGCCGCCAAGAGGGGGAGGAGCTTGTCCCGCGGCGGCTGACTCGACACCAGTCGTGCACCCACGGCGCGGCGGGCCCTAGTCGCAGCAGCGAAGTGCCGCGTCGACACGTCGTGTCCTGGCGGCGTCGACGGTCGACTGCTCGGCGGAGTTTCCTGCACCGCTGCGGGGTAATACACCAGCCCGCCCTGCAGGTCGTCGATCGCCGCAACGAGCTGTACCCCGGCGGCGGCGGGGGAGGGAATCGCGTGCCGTTGATAGTCGGCCCCGAAGCGTTCGCGTGGATCAATGATCTCGATGCCCTCGGCCGCTGCACGTTGCCGGGCCCGGCGTTCGGCAAGTACCCGTTCCGCGGCACGCTTCGGGGTCGCACCCTGGGCGACGAGTTCGCACGCCGCCAGCTGATCGGTGCGGCGGTAGTCGGCACCCTGCTCAGACTGAACGTCTTGCTGCCACGGTCGCGGTGGACCGAAAGGAAGCTTGCCGGCTAATTCGGCGGCCTCGGTTTGTTTGATAGCTCCGCGCTCGACGGCCGAGAGGACGTCGGGGGCCAGCAGCAGCAGACTCAGGCGACGCGAAACGGTCGACTGGTTGAGCCCCAACTTCTCGGCGATCGCCCGCTGGCCGAACCCGGCTTCGCTGTAACGAGCGAACATCTCGGCCTGCTGCAGATCGGTGAGATCCTCGCGGCCGAGATTCTCGATCGTCATGGCGTCGAGATCGCCACCGTTGGCCATCGCCGAGTCGTCGATCACCGCGGGTACGGTGGCGAGTCCGGCTGCCGCTGCCGCCGCTCGTCGGCGGTGGCCGTAAATGATCACGTACTGGGTGGCGGGTCCCAGGAGCGGTTCCAGCTCCGGGCGCGCCTCCGCGAACGCCGAACGGCTTACTACCAGAATCGGGACTTGAACTCCGGCGGCTTGCACGGAGTTGACGAGCTCCACCCATCGCGGGTTGTCGGGCTGCGGGGTAGACCTGCTGGGGTCGTTGTACGGGTGTGGCGAGATCGCCTCGGTGGGCGCCTCGATAAACCGCTGCCCTTCGGCGGTGGCGATGGACGCCAGGCCCGCGGTGATTCCACCGTCCAGGTCGACGTCCCTGGCGGCTGCTAGAAAATCTGACGTTTCCGAACCGCCAGCGAACCGGACGAGCTTGTTCGCCGTCTTGCGCGTTCCGGCCCGTTTCGTCGCCGGGGATGTTCCTGTCGCCATCGCTCCTCCAAACATGCATTACATGTACATAGAGACTTTAAGGGTTCAGCAGCGAGTTGCAGCGAACAACACGCGGCGAGTTGGCAACGTTGCGGAGTCGTGCGCCTTGCCGTGCGTAGTGATGCACCGTGCATCACCAACCACGCATTCAGGTGCCGACGAGGTCGCCGCTTTTTAGCTGTGCCACGCGGATCGCTCCTCCTGGAACCAAAAAGGTCAGGCGCCGCAGGCTCAGAGCCGCCCCGTCGGGCGCATTCAGTTCACGATCGAACATCGTACACACGTTCGAATCACCGGGTATGTTGGGTGCGTGGTCAGGCTGACGCGAACGCTCCGCGGCTGGACAGAGCCCGGGCCGCCGTCGCGATGTCCTCAGGGACACCCACTGCGGGTCCCCTATCGGGTCCTGGTGGGCAGCCAGCAATGCGCATCGTGCTCAACCAAGGGATTGGGGCTGCACCGCTCCTATACCTGTCGGACGTGCGGGGAGACCGTCTATGCGCCGCCGCCAGGGCCTGACTGCACTTTCGTCGCGTTCGACGGGCGGCGGGCCTGAGTGGGCCGGCGGGTCGGCGCAAGCACGTGCCGGTCGTGGACTCCGGTCTCGATGTCGATCGACGGCGATTGGCGCTTCCACTACCGCTTGAATTGACCCTCGCGGATCATCCTGGTCGCCGCGGCATCCCAGCGTGACGTCTCGGCGCGGTCGTACAGCGGGCCGGGCAGGTGCCGTTCGACGTGTGGGCGCAAGATGATGGTGCCGACTCGCAGGATCATCGGAAGCATCGCCGCCCAGACCGGATCGAGGTCGTCGGCGACCAAGCCCTGAGACCTGAAGTTCGCCCCTTGACGCTCACTGATCAAGCACAAGCCGTCGAAGATGATCGTCCCGATGTCCCCGCCTTCAGCCAAGGCTCGCCCGACATAATCCATGGCATCGGGATTGCTGTGCATCAGGTCTGCGAACCGGTCCCCGGCGCCGTCGGGGCGTGTGGGGAGGTGCCAAGCGCCTCGTTGAAGACGGTGAGGACGTGTCGGTCGATGCTCTCGATCAACTGTTGCTTGGTGAAGAAGTAGTGCTGGATAAGGCCCAGGCTGACGCCCGCCGCCTCG
>NZ_MVOC01000096.1 GCF_002043095.1 Mycobacterium sp. AT1
TTCAACGCGGACGCGGAGTATCCGGCGAACACCACCGAGTGCATCGCGCCGAGTCGGGCGCAGGCCAGCATCGCGACGATCGCCTCGGGCACCATCGGCATGTAGATGGCGACGCGGTCGCCGGCGACGAGGCCGAGTTCGGTCAGGGCGTTGGCGGCCTTGGAGACCTCGTCCTTGAGCTCGGCGTAGGTGATGGTGCGCTGGTCGTCGACCGGTTCGCCCACCCAGTGGATGGCGACCCGGTCACCGTTGCCCGCCTCGACGTGGCGGTCGACGCAGTTGTAGGCCACGTTGAGCTTGCCGTCGGCGAACCACTTCGCGACCGGCGCCTCCGACCAGTCGAGGACCTCGGTAAAGGGTTTCGCCCAGGACAGTCGCTCGGCCTGGGTCGCCCAGAACGCCAGGCGGTCGGCTTCGGCCTCGTCGTAGAGGGCGGCGGACGCGTTGGCCTGCTCGGAGAATGCGGGCGGCGGCGAAAAACGCTCCTCCACGGCCGGGGACGACGATGCCGACGGCAGATTGGTTGCGGCCGCGTTCATCACGGATTCATCTCCTTGGATGCCGAATGGGTTTATCAGAACGGGGAAGTCGTGAAACTAGTAGAGGCCGTCGTCGGGTTCGGGCCACTTTGCGAGGGTGCCGACCAGTTCGACGAAGGCGCGTTCAGGTGGAGTCAGCGCGCGACCGGACCGAGTCACCAAGGAGACGGTGCGACGTGGGGGCGGCGGTTCGATCGCGAGCACCGTGAGCATCCCCGAGGCCCGTTCGCGGGTGATCGCATGCTCGGAGATGAGGCTCAAACCCAGCCCCGCGCAGACGGACTCCTTGAGCGTGGCAGGACCCCACATCTCCCACCGCTCCACGTGAGGTAGACCCCAAACTGCCAGAGCAGCCTCCTGCTGTCTGCGAGTCGCCGAACCAACCTCCCGCAGGATGAATCGTTGATCGGCGATGTCGAAGGAGCTGAGGACCTGCGCTCGCATCGGGCAATCTGCCGGTCCGATGAGCAGCAACTGTTCTTCGAACATCGGAGTGGTGGTCAGGCGTTCATCCTTTGGCTCCTCGGCGCACAGCGCCAAGGCGACCTCGTTCTGGAGCAGCCACGCCTCGACCACATCCTCGTTGCCCACGCGAATTTGGCATTCCACACCCGGGATCTGCTTCGAGAATTCGGATACGAGCTGTGGCAGGAGATAGGTGCCCAGGGTGGTGGTGCCCGCCACGGAGAGTCGGCCGGTCTTGAGACCTTGCAATTGCGCCACTTGGCCTTCCAGACTCTCGAGTACGGAGAACACCTCGCGGGCGTGCTGCAGGACGACCTCCCCCGCGTAGGTCGCTTGGGCACCGCGGCTGGTCCTCTGGACCAGTTGCATTCCAAGTGAATTCTCCAGTGCGCGTATGTGACCCGAGACGGACGATTGGCTCATGAACAGACGTTTGGCAGCGCCGGAGAATCCTCCACAGTCGACCACGGCGGCGAAGATTTCGAGCTGGGTGATCGAGATCATGCCCTTGCCCTCCTTGCTGTCCGGTCGTCGCCGCAGCTCTGGTCAGTGTGCCACCCGTCGTCGGCGTCCCCGAGTAAAACTCAGACGAGACGCCGACGACGGCGACGGTCAGCGGCGAACCGTCAAGGCGAGAAGACAACTGCACGTGCACACTCCGGCCACCACCGGGAAGATCAGGGCGGTGTTTCCCGCGACGTCCATCATGTGACCGATCAGGGGTTCGGCGATCCCGGCGAAGATGTAGCCGAAGAAGTTGACTACGCCGATGGCCGTCCCAGCCATCGCCTTACCCGCGACGTCCGTGCTCAACGCCCAAAACGTCGAATGAGGCCCGTAGACGAAGAACCCGAGCAAGAACATCAGACCAACCTCCGGCAAGATCGGCAGATCCAGCAGGTACATCGCCAGTGCGGTCACGGCACCGAGTCCCATGAACAGTGCGATGGGATAGTCCCGCCGAGAGTTGAAGATTCGGTCGGAGAGCTGGCCGTTGACCAGTGCCCCAAGCGCCATGCCGACGGGCAGTGCCACCGAGATCCACAGGGGACTGATCTTCGAGCCGTCGGACTTCCAGTCACTGCCGAGCAAGTACACCGGAACCCAGATCAGCAACCCGTACCGCGCAGCGTTGTTGAAACCCAGAGCCGACCCCGTCACCCATACCTTGGGGTTCTTGAGCATCAGTTTGTAGCGATCCAGGGACTTGACGCCGCGCACCTGACCGGCCGAATCCCGGGGTTGAGCTGGTTGGTCTTGATCGGCCTCCCAGGATCGCGGAGGCTTGATCTTGGCCTGGCGGGGGTTGTCACGCGCGACGATGAAGAACACAATGCCGCCGACCATCATCAACAGGACTGGGATCCGGAAGATCCACCGCCAATCCAGGTCAAAGACATCCACCACCAACGTGGACGTGACGAAGGCGAGAACCGAAGCCAGGCCGGCGGCGAAGTTGTAGAAGCCGAAGCTCTTGCCACGCTCGTGGGTGCTCCACCACCCCGAAATCACCTTGCCGCCGGATGGGAAGCCCATCGCTTGGACGAACCCGTTGGCCCCCCAGAGCACACCCAGGGACCGGGTTCCAACAGAGAAGCTAGTGAGCCAGTTGAACGCGGTGGACAGAACGGCACCCAACGCCATCACACGGCGACCGCCGAACTTGTCGGCGAGGTTGCCGTTGACGATCTGGCCGGCCGCGTAGCACCACAGCATCGCGCCACTGATCGCGCCCAAGGTGGACTTGCTCAGGCCGAGTTCGGCTTGGATTCCGGGTATGGCGAACCCGAAGGTTTGCCGGCCCGTGTAGAAGAACAGATAGCAGAACATGGTGGCCAGCAGCATGCGCCACTTGTACTTGGCGAACTCCTGCTCGGTGACTTCACGCAGAGACGGTGGATCGTTGACGAGAAGATCTGACGGCGCGCGCCGTTGCGACTTTGTCATTTCTGCACCTCACACTTCTCAAGAGACGCGAGCAGCCGAGGCGCGATCGCGGCCGTGCTTGGCCACGTTGGCAACGAGAGTCGTTGCGATCCAGAATGCGTCGTAATTGTGCACGTATGCGGTGTCGCCGAACGGCTCGTCAAGCGGCGCTGGCCTCGGCAACGAACGGTTCACGAGGAACGGAATCTGCAACTCGCCCAGCGCTCCGTGTGAGCGGAGCGGGGCGTCCAAACCACTGAGGTCGTGCCATGCCTCATAACGGCCAACCGCGGTCCCCGCGGCTGAGAGCAGGACGATGTCTCCGATCCGGTCCGCCGGCAAGCTGTAGAGCGTTGCGGCCTCCTCACGCTCGAGCACTTGCTCCACACCCTCGAGGGTGCGGAGGCCGTCCACCACGTCCTGGACGGGGGCGTCGCTCGGTAGGTAAATGCTCGCAAATGAACCCAGCGCGCCATGATGCACGGTGTACGGGTCGGTGATTGGCAGGATGACGCGGACACCGTTCTCGGAGTCAGAGGCAGCCCCGGTCGGGTGGCCAAGGATTCGGCGGACCTCGTCTTCGACGTAGATGACGTTCGCAACACCACGTTCGTCGGTCTTGGCGCTCATTCCGTGGTCGGCCGTGATGACGACGACGGCACCGAGTTCGTCGAACTTGGCGGCATACGTGTCGATCATGGCGTAGAAGCCGTTCGCGACCTCGGAGCCGGGCGCGTTCTTGTGCTGGATGTAGTCGGTGAGGGACAGGTACATCAGGTCTGCTCCGCGCGATTCCAGGATGGCCACGCCCGCAGCCAACGTGAAGTCGCTCAGTTCGGCGGAGTAGACGCTCGGCAGCGGCATGCCCACCAACTCGAGGACATCGGTGATCCCGTTGCTTTCTACCGTCGCCGAATCCGCCTTCTCCGCGGAGAAACAGATTCCGGTCCGCGACGGCGCGACGAACGTGGTCGCGTCACCGGTCAAGCTAGGCCCTTCTTCCACCAGTCCGGCTCCGAGTAGGCGACGCAGCTTGTCCTTGGCTGTCACGACGACCACGTCCAGGCCGGCCTCGTTCGCCGCGGCGAAGACCGTCGGCGCCCGCAGGTACTTCTTGTCGTTCATGAGTACTTCTTCGCCGGTCTGAGTGTCGAAGATGTAGTTGCCGCAGATGCCGTGGGCAACGGGCGGCCGGCCCGTGGCGATCGAGAGATTGTTCGGATTGGTCAGCGCTGGCATGGCGCAATGCGCCGGCCACGAACTACTCGACTCTCCGTCGAGGAGACTGCTCAGCCAGGGCATCTTGCCCGCCGCCATGGCCTCGATGTGGTAATCGGGCTCGCTGCCGTCGATGCAGATGACCACCACCGGCTGCTCATGCAGAACGTAGGTTCGTTCGTTGACGGAGAAACTTAGGGGCTTCATGAAAAACTCCTGAACTAGTACGTTTTGGACTTCGCATTGCCATCGTGTCCGTGACGCCCGCCACACAGAACCCCCCGAAAGCCGATCGCAGCCATCGTTGAAGGCGATGGCGACTGCGGTGGCGGCGCGGCTTCCCCAGTACCCCTCCCCCGGCGCCACCGTGCCGCAGGACCGCACGACGGTCACACCGCAGACATGCTCTGGCGCTCCGTGACCGGCGTGGTTGCCACCCAGAAATCGTCGCAATTGGGGACGTCGGCCAAGTGGTAGTACAGCTCGTCAGCAGAGCCGGGGGTGGTAGCCGGCGGTTGACGGTGAGGGAATCTGCTGCTTGACGAGCGCGCCGAGCAAGCGCATCGGCATCCAACCCGCTGAGGTCGTACCACTCGGCGAACCGGCTTACGGCCGTGCCCGCCTCTGACAACAACCCCAGGTCACCTGTGCGGTCTTCCGGCCGGCCGTAAGTCTCGGCGGCCCCCTCGCGGGTGTGGACGGCCCGCACGCCGTCCAGAGATCTCAATCGATCGATGACCGAAGCCCTGTCCGTGGATGCCGGCAGGTAGATGCTGCCAAACGACCCGAGTGCACCGTGGTGCACTGTATGGGCGTCAGTGATGGGCAAGATGACGCGGAGGTGGTCTGCGCCTTCGACGGGCATGCTTGCCGGGGTGCCGAGGATTTCGCGGACCTCGTCTTCGACGCAGATCACGCATGCCGTGCCGGTGTGGTCGGTCTTGGCACTCATTCCGTGACCTGCGGTCAGGACCACAATCGCGCCGAGCGCATCCAGTGCGGCGGCGTACCGGTCGGTCATCGCGCAGAAGCCATTCGCAGTCCCCGCGACAGGCGTGTTCGTGCTGGATATAGCCGGTCAACGACAGGTACATCAGGTCGGCGCCACAGTCGTGGGGACCGCGACCCCCGCGGCCAGCGCGAACTCGGACAGATCAGCCGAATAGACCCGCGGTAGCGGCATTCCCACCAAGTCGAGAACGCCGTCGATGCCGTTTTCGGCCACCGTGGCCTGATCGGCCTTCTCGGCGGAGAAACATGCGCCGGTGCGCGTGGGTGAGACAAAGGCATCACCGCCAAACAGGCTCGGCCCCTCCTCGACCAGCTCAGCGACCAGCAGGCGCCGACGCTTGTCCGTGGCGTCCGCGGTTGAAAATCGGCGCCATCGACGATGAGTGCCAGGAATTACTCTTCGGCTCGGGTGAGGTGGTGGTCGGTGCGTCGGACGAAGCACACCGGGCGGGCACGGAGTGACGGATCAGTGGTGAGCTCTCCTATCCGTCCGAGTGCCAACGCATCTCGGCACACCACCCGCGTGAAGAGGTACCTCGCCTGCGCCCAGTCCTGCACTGTGATCACCCATCCGATCTTGGTTGGGTGGCCGGTTTTCAAGAACGCCAGTGGCCGGAGATTCAAAGAGCGCTGACAGAATGCCAAAACCAACTCGCGATAGTTGCCAGCGACCGCCGAACAATGAAGGGTCTACGGCACACGGGATCTAGGGTGATCACTGCGCTGCGTTCATGTTGCGGCGACCCAGTATCTCGCCTCGCCGAGACGTGCTGGGTCGAATTCACAGGCACCGCTCGAATCATGTCGTCAGCTTCCGACAGTTGCAGCGCGGTGCTGATTACGCGCTGCAAGGCACGCGCCTGCGCAACAAGGCAGCACCCACCCGTTCGCGGTCGCGGGTCTCTTAGTAGCGAATTGTTTGTCCCTCGGTAGACTTCCGACATGATCTATTGGAGGTGCCTGTGACGGTGGCGGCATCAGGGACCTCGGGGGCCGCCGTCACCGGCGATGACGGGGTGGACCGCGTTGAACAGGACTGGGTTCGTGAGCGCCCGGACATGGACGTCAGCTCGATCGGCATCGTGACCCGGCTCTGGCGCATCTCGCGATATTTGGAGCAGGAAAGGGATCAGCGGCTGGCCGAACTGGGCACCGACCGCGTGACGCTGGACGTGCTGGCCATGTTGCGCCGACGTGGTCGCCCGTACCGGATGACCGCTGGTCAATTGACGAAGGCGGCTTTGATTACGTCGGGCGGCATCTCGGGACGTTTGGACAAGCTGGAACGTGCCGGATTTGTCACACGAAGTTTCCATACAAAGGATCGCCGCCGGGTGGATGTGGAACTTACTGATGCCGGGGTGGAGCTAGTCGATTCCGTGGTCTCGGAAGTGCTGGATCACGAGTCCGCGCTGCTGGCCGACCTGAGCGACCGGGATCATGCAGATTTACGGCGGTTGCTCAAGACGTTGCTCGCACGTTTCGAGCATCCCGACCATGACAATGACGCCGTAGTGGCCCCGAAGAAGAAGAAGTAGCGCACCCTCTAGAACGGTCGCCAGGTGAGAACGTTGCGAAGCAGCCGAGCCATTATTCGTTCCGTTGACCCCATAGAGGACGACTCGCGGAGTCTTTGGCACTGCGATAGGCGAGCTCGACGTCGGACGTAGGGAACCCGCGCTTCTTTCACGATCAACGTGGGGTCTCCAGTCTCTCCATCTCTCTGACGGCGGCCGTAGCGCTAGAGGCGATCAGCGAGCCGTCGGGCGGCGAGCTGAAGTGCTTCCCAGACAGTCGCGAACGGTGGAGCGTAGGAGAGGTCCATCTCGGCGAGATCATCGATGGCCATTTCACCCCAGAGCGCGGCGGCCGCGGTGTCGATGCGCTTTCCGGCCTGGGCGCCTCCGACGACCTGGACGCCGAGGAGGCGCCGGGTGCGGCGGTCGGCGATGATGTTGGCGGCGATCGGGGCGCGCTCGGCCATATACCCGCTCGCCGTGCCGCCTTCGGTGGTGAGCGACTCCGCCTCGAAGCCCATGGCGAGGGCGTCGGTGGTGCTTAGTCCCGTTCGGGCGATCTCGAGGTGCGTGTCGCCGTGGCTAAAGCGCGTGATCGCGGTACCCAGGATGCCTGCGAACGTGCGGTGTTCGCCTGCGATGTTGTATCCACAAACGCGTCCCTGCTTGTTGGCGTGGGTCCCCAATGGGGAGAACACACTCTTGCCGCGCATCCGGTCGAGTACCTCACAGCAGTCTCCGGCGGCCCACACTCCATCGCCGATGCGCTGTTGGTCATCGGGGAGGTAGCCACCGTGCCCACCGATGGCCAGACCGGCGCCGGCACCCAGAGCGCTGGCGGGCCGCAACCCGATGCCCAGGGCGACGACATCAGCGGGGTAGGTGTCTCCGGCCGCCGTGGTGACCGCACGCACCGTGCCGTGGTGGGTGTCCAGTTCGATCACGGTGGTGTCGGTCACCACCCGGATGCCGGCCGCCTCGAGCGCAGCGGTGACCCGCTCGCTCATCAGTGGGTCCAGGGTGCTCATCACTGCACCTCGGGTGATCAATGTGGTGGCAAGTCCACGGGCGAGGAAGGCTTCTGCCATCTCCACACCGATGTAGCCGCCCCCGACCACGACCGCGCCGCGCGGACGCGCGGTGGCTTCGCGACCCACGAGTAGATCAAGCCACGACCGTGCGTCCTCGAGGTTCTTGACGGTGAGCACTCCGGTGATGAGGTGGTCATCGGAATCACGCGCCCACGGCGGGACGATGGCATCGGCCCCGGTGGCAAGAACCAATTTGTCGAAGGGCAGATGGCTCTCCCGGCCGTCGTCGGTGACGCTCGTCACGGTGCGGGTGGCCATGTCCAGCCCGGTGGCCGTGGCCCCCAGGCGCAGATCGACACCCATCGCGCGGTGCTTATCCGCGGTGCGAGCACTCAATTCGTCGGTAGATCCCACCAATCCCGCGAGCACATAGGGGATTCCGCACGCCGAGTAGGAGGTGTCCTGCGTCTTCTCCAGAACGACGACGTCGATGTCACGGCCGGTGGTTCGGGCGGTGCGCAGCGCCTGGTGTGCGGCACTCATCCCAGCGGCGTCGGCACCGACGACTATGACACGTTCAGCATTGCTCATCGGATGGATGCTCCGCTCCTGCAGCGGGCTGCGATCCAGTCGATGACGTCCCCACCCAAGTGCGTGCCGCAGAGTGCGTCGATTTCCCGGATCCCGGTGGGACTGGTGACGTTCACTTCGGTCAACATGCCTCCGATGACGTCGATCCCGACGAAGTGAAGGCCCCTGGACACTAATTCAGGCGCTAGGGCACGGCAGATCTCGCGGTCGCGGTCGTTTACACGATCTGCGTGCACGTCTGCGCCGGCGGCCATGTTGCAGCGGAACTCCGCACCGCTGGCCATCCGCCGGATCACCCCGAGGGGTTCACCGTTCAGTAAGATCACCCGCCGGTCCCCGTCCTCGGCGACGGCGGGGATGAACTTCTGCACGACGACGTGGTCGCGGCCCCGGTGAGTGGCGGTATCCAGAATTGATCGCATGTTGGGATCGTGGTCGCGCAGCAGCAGTATTCCTCGTCCACCCATGCCGTCGGTGGGTTTGAGTACCGCGGAACCCCACCGGCTCACCGTGTCGATGATGTCTTCGCGGCTAGCCGACACCAGCGTCGCCGGGCACATCTCGGGCACTCGCAACGCAAAGATCTTCTCGTTGGCGTCGCGCAACCCGGCCGGGGAATTGACGAGCAGCGTCCTCGTGGGGTCGACGAGATCGAGGATGAAGGTGGCGCGCAGATAGTTGGCGTCCACGGGCGGGTCGGTGCGCATGAATACCGCGGCCACGTCGTCGAGGGCGATCATCCGCGGGGCCGAAACCGCGAACCAGTCGGTGTCGGCCAGCCAGCGTCCGTCGGTGAGCACCGCCGGACGCAGCCGCGTGTCGCGGCACCGGGCGACCGCCTTCCCCTCGCTGATGGCCAGTTGAGAGATTTCGGTGACCAGTACTCGGTGACCTGCAGCCTGGGCTGCTTCCATCAAGGCGACCGACGAATCGTGCGCAGGCTGCAGGCTCTCCAACGGGTCCACGATGAACACGAAGTCCAGGCCAGTGCTTGCCTCCTCAGACCGGGTCGGATCGAGAAATGAGACGGTCTTCATCAGCAAGCTACATTCGCGGTGGCACCGCCGCCGCTGGTCCACCCCGTGGACTCCAAGCCTGCGGCGACATCGGACACATGTTGCTCGAATGTGCCCACCTCCCTCCGGGGCAGGTCGACGATCTTGACTTCAGCAATCAGACCAAACATTTGAAGGCACCTTTCACGTGAACGGTTTCGAGGACCGCGAGTTGATCAGCCGCGCAACCCCTCCGCGTGGCGAGTTGTCGCAAACAATGCGAGTGAGCTTTATCTCAAGCGTTGACTACTTACTACTAAGACATTACCGAGCCTGGGTGACCCCGATCGTGCTAATCCGCAACAGACAGCAGCGCGATCGTTCGCAGCGACGCGAGGGTGTGAGACAGCAGGCCCTTCACCACTAGCCGGTGAACGGCGATCTGACCCAACACCTTTGCGCCACGCTTGGTGAAGAATCCGATCGGCAATAGCCCACCGCCCTTCATCGTCAACTGCGAAACATCAAGGATCTGGTCGACGGTGGCGTACACCGCTACGTTGGGCTTGCCGACGATCCCGTTGGAAATGGTGACGCCGTCCCGAGTGAACTCAAGCGTGGCCGATTCATCCGTATCGGTGCTAACGATGGCCACCGGGCTCCTCATTCTTCGAGCGACTTCGACCAGGTCCGGCTTGTTGGCGAAGTTCTGGGTCAGCAGCATGTGCAGGATTCCTGCTACGCCGTTGGCGTCATCGCCACCCATGCACGTGACCTCATACGTGGCCGTTTCTCTAGACATCTCTTGATCCGATCTTCATGAGAGCGCCGCCGTTGTGTCGAAGGCGGGCAATGGGTACCGGGACCGGCCGACGTTGCAGTCACACGTCCCAGTCGGTGTCGACCTGGCCGAACGAGAGCAGGAAGTTGTTGAACGCGCCGGCGTTCTGGATTGCGAGGGATATCTGACCGTCGGTGACTTTCAGCAGCCCGCCCATCAGCAGCTTGCCGCCCTCCACCCGACCCTCGGCGGCCTGGCGGAAGGCGTCGACGGTGGCGCGAAGCCCAAAGTCGAACGGCCCGTCGCCGTGGATCTTCTCCTCAGTCCACTCGGTGACCTTGCCCCCTTCGAAGGTGAAGTAGGAAATGACTTCGGGCTTGTCCAGAAGCCCGAAGTACATCTTGTGGTCGAAGGTCTTGGGGTCTCTGAAGCCGCGGTATACGGCAGGGTTGTCGTTGATCGCCTTCATGGCCGCTGCGCACCACTCGTCCGATAGGAACTTCATTGCCATTGGACTAGTCCTCCTTGGTTACTGCGGGGATCCCGTTCCCCGACTATGGACATTTGCGAATGTTCGTTAGTGGTTCGTGCGGGTCCGAGGTGTCGCCGATCCACGCCGAAGGCAAGAGGCCGCTGAAGGCCGCATCCAGAGGGCTCTGCTCACCGGTGACTACACCGAATCGGATCCGTTCGTCCCCGACGCTGTCGCCCCAGGTGCTGGCGTAACCGTCGAGGTGGCGCTGGGCAGCGAACAACAAATCCAAGTCCTGGTGACTGTCCCACGAAACAACGGTGAGGATCGGCCCCAGCGGCTCAGCTGCGGCCCGTAGCAGCGGAGCCGCCCGCTCGGCGTTGCCGAGGTCGAGCACGGTGGCCGGGATCCTCCATCCCATCCGGTGCTCGACGTCATCGGGAATCGTCGCCCCGGCGAGTACCCGTGCTCCGCCGGCGCGGAGCACGTCTAGACGGCCCATCGCGCGGCGGCGCAGCGGCTCGGTGGGTAGGGGTGCCGGCAGCACAGACGTGGCCTCGCCCACGATGGCCTCCAGAACCTGGCTCGCCACCGTTGAGTGCAGAGCGATGATCGGAAGGCCGAAGGGGCCACCGGCACTGTTCATGCGGACCGCGGCGGCGATGTCGCCGGCCAGCCTCGCAACCCGGTCGGGGGCGATGTCGGGATATACGATTGCGGCGTTGCCGCCCGCGGAAAGGGTCGACAACGGGACGTGGGTGCGGGGGGTCGCGCGGCGACCACGGCTCAAGGTGTTGTCGTTGCCGTGCACGTGGAGTCGCGCCAACGTAGAGCTGCTAATTAGGGCGGCACCGACGTCGACCCCGGTGCCTTGCACCACGTTGAGCACCCCCGGCGGGAAACCGACATGACTCGCCGCGAGCGCGACGACCACCGGTGAGAGCGGACCACGCAGCGAAGGTTTGACCACCACGGACTTGCCTTGTGTCCACGCACCGAAGACATTGGCGAGCATCTCGGTAAACGGCAGTCCCCAGGACAGGACGTGCCCGGACACCCCGGGGTGCAGTGGGTGCTTGTCGATGACCGCGCGCGTCAGGATGGTGCGGGCAAGGCGCAGTGCGGCGTCGATCGTTGCGGCTGAATCAGCCTGTGCCAGTCCCGTTTCCATGGATTGCAGCCGCGACAGGTCGGGCGCCAGTTCGGCCAACCGAATGAGCAGCTTTGTGAGCAACTGGTTGCGTCGGTCGGTGTCGGCCCACAACCCATCCTGCGAGCGGTGCGCGGCGGCGATGGCACGGCCGACGTCATTACGCGACGACAGCGGCACGACCGCAGTGATGGTGCTGTCGACGGGGTTGCGGATCTCGTATTCGTACGGCGCACCAGGAAATACCCATTGTCCGTCGATGAAATTTCGGTTGTAGATCTCGTCGGTCGGCAGGGACGACGGGGTGTCGAGCAACATGGCGGTGTTCCTAATCGTTTGTAGAGCGGCTCAGGCCAGGAATCGATCGAAGAACACCCGGTCGGCTGGGGCGGCTGCCCCACGCACCAGGGCGCGCAACGCGGCGTCGACCATTCCGGCGGGACCGGCCAGGTAGATGTCGTGCCCCTGCAGAGCTGGCCAGTCGTCGGCGACGTGATCGATGACCCGCCCGATTCGCACCGGGGAGAAGCGATGGTTTCCAGGGCTCAGCGCCTCCGCGCTGAGGGTGGGGTGCTCCACGGACAGCGCAAGCTCGGCGCCCATGTCGTGGAGTCGAGCTAGCCGGTCGAGCAGGACGATGTCGGTGTCGGTGCGCGCGCCGACGTACAGATGCAGGGACGGCGGCCGAGCGGCGGTCAGAAGGTGCTCGGTGATCGCCAGGATCGGCGCCAGTCCCGTGCCACCGGCGACGCACAACACCGGCCGGGCCGAATGTGGTCGGGCGTAGGCACGCCCGTAGGGTCCTTCTGCCACCAGCGGATCGCCGACGCTCATGTCGCTGAACAGCCACTTTGATGCGGCACCCCCAGGTTTGGCGCGGATCACGAATTCGACGGTGGAGGGGTCCCGGACCGGATGGGCCATCGAATACGCGCGCCGCACCCCGGTCGGTGATTCCAGCAGCATGAACTGTCCGGGCAGGTACTGCACCGGCGCCTCGACGCCAAGGGTGAACAGGGCGGTGTCGGCCGTCAGCAGCTGACGGCCGACCAAACGTGCCCCGTGCCGCTGGGGCGTCGGCTCGTCGACACCCTCGGGGATCGATACTCGCGGGGCATTGATGGTACACGGCCCGGCGGGCACCGACTGGCACATCAGCACCCGGTTTCCGCGGCGTCGGTCACGTTCGCTGAGCCCGCCGGCCTGCTCCCACAGCGTGGTGACGGTCCCCTCGACGAGCTGGGCTCGGCAGCTGCCACAGCCACCGCTGGCGCACTCATAGGGCAGCGGTAACCCGGCCCGTAATCCGGCCCGCAGGACTGTCTCCCCCGGCTGCGCCTCCACGGTGGTGCCGTGTCCAGTGAAGGCCACGGTGGTATCGACCGTGGTGGCGGGGTTCACGACGAACCGGTGCGCAGTCCGAGCGATGCCAGCCAGCCCGACCAGTCCTGCTGCACAGCGGCCGCGATGGTGTCGGCGTCCGCCCCAGCGGGTGTGGACACCAGACGCGCACCGGCGTCGATCATGGCGTGCGCACGCTCGCTCCAGCCGTCGAGATGATCTTGCAGCACCGGCAGGTTCGCGGTGTCGGCTGCACTGAGGAACTCGACCAATGCGGCGCTCCAGCGGCGGCTGCGTTGGGCGTCGTGCCACAGGTTTTCCACGATCAAAGAGTCCAGCTGCGCGCCCGTCGCGCGCAGCTGGCTGCCCAACTGGACCAGGAAGAGCTGATCGGCGATCGCCTTGTTGACCAGATTGGTCGCGACGAACGCCGCGTCCCAGTCGAATTCGATCAGCGCCCACTCGAAGGCGGCCCGAATCGGCTGCCAGTCGGGGTGTCCGGTCCACGTCGCCTTCTCCCCGGTGCCGAAACCGTGGTCGGGGTGGTTCAGCCGAAGTTGGGTGGTGCGGTAGGCGGTGAGCTGAACACGGCGCAATTGATCGGCGGTTTGGAAGGCGGCGCAGTTCCCGACGTAGCTGCTCACCGCGAGCTGCTGAACGTAGGCCGACAGCATCTGCTGACTGTGCGCCACGAAGCGGGTCGGAGTCATTGCGTGGCCAAGTAGGCTCAGCGCCTCCGACGAGAGTTGCTCGTCATGGTGATCGCCGTCGAACTGCGCCAGCAGTCCCTCGACGTAGGTTTCCTGATCATCCTGTGTAGCAACGTAACTGCCGTAGGTCATGATGTCGGGATCACGGAAGGCGTCCCAGTCGGGAACCACCAGGGACATCGAGTCGCGATGGGTGCGCAGCCACACATTGCCGTGTACCTCGGGGCCCATCTCGAGCGGTACCACGCCGGTGGTGTGGTTCATGTTGTGGGTAAGGACTTCGTACTCGGTGGGCCGACGCCCCAGATTGCCGAAGGCGCTCCAGGTCTTGAGCTTTCGTGTTCGATTGCGAGGTTGCGCAGTCTGCTCGGTCATGATTACTCCTGTCCCTGGTTTTCGTAGAACCACAGGTATTCGGTGGTGCGGGTCTTCAAACGGCCCTTGAAAGAGGGCATGTCGATCTCCAATGCAGACAGCTCGTAGTGCTGCCCGAGGTGCTTGGCGAGGCTGGACTGGGTCAGCCGGCACTGGCGCATGGTGTGGATCCGCACGTAGTCCTCGCGGTCCAGCACCAGTACGTCCAGACCCGGGTTGTCCTCCTCGACGGCGTCGATGACCGCTTCGGCGAGGTTGCCGGCCCGGATGACCGGCCCGACCAGGTCCGGGGAGGACTCCATCGCGACGTCCATGTCGATGATGCTCATGAGCTGATGTTCTCCTCGATCTCAGGGCTGCGCCGCGGCCGGCGTCTTCAGGCGAACCTGGATGACGCCGTCCACCACGCGAACGTCGTGACGGGCTAGGCAGGTGTCGCGGGGGTTGATGCCCTCGCCGGTCAACGCGTCGAACTGCCACTCGTGAGCGCGGCAGGTCACCACGCCATCTTCGAGTTGACCTTCGACCAATGAGACACTTTGATGCGGGCAAATCCCGTGGTAGGCACGGATTTGGCCGTCGACCTTGACGAGCAGGACCTCCTCGTCGCCGACGTCGTAGGCCTCCATTTCGCCGTCCCAGACCTGGTCCTCCTCGACCAGGTCGACGAACCCGTCGCCGACCTGGTCAGACATTGCTGGGCGCCGCCGTCCGGAATCGGACGTCGACCCATTGCAACGGCAAGAACTCACGGCCGTTCATGAACTCACCGAGCGTGGCGTCGGCGGGCTGTACCTGCCCGCCGAGGAGCACCTCATAGCCCGGATGCGGGTCCGGCTCGGCGACGCGACGACCCACCGAATGGACGGCGGCCTTGACGGCGACCTGGTCCCAGGTGTCGTCGGTATCAACGGCCACCAAGTGGGGAACGAAGTCCCCGACGAAGCGGGCAGTGATCGGAAATGGAGCCATGCAGGTCTCTCCTCAGCTGACTAGTCCGGACGGGATCAAAGCGAAATGGGTTCGGGGAGAAGTAGAGGCACGCTCCCAGCGGAAGACTTGCCGTTGGCTGTGGGCAGATAGTCCTCGGCCCACGAGTATCCGTAAACGTCGTCGCCGAATACCTCGGGGGTGAGTCCCATGTAGGCAAGTGCCCCCACCAGGTCCGGCGGCTGAACCTCCCCGGCGATGAACCGGTCGACGAAGTTGCGGTGCCCCGCGTAGCGCTCCGGGTCCAACTCGAAGCACCACTTGGAGATCTCCGAATCGAACTGATAGAGCCGGCCCTTGTAGGTCAGGCTGTGCTCGGCCAATTCGTGGCGCGAGAACGCCGATCCCAAGGGAAGCTGCGTCAAATTGCACAATGACGGCAGAGTTTCGGGCATCGTCATCCCCACCCGGCCGGCGTTGACGTTGTCGATGATCTCATCCCACAGCACCCCCCAGTTGTCTTCCCAGGTGGGATACTTCTCGCGCAGCCAGTCCCGTTCATCCTTGGACACACCAGCATTGGGGTTCCAGAACAAGGTAGGCCGCCAAAACCACGTTCCGATGTGCATCGCGTGATGGCCGTTTTCCAACGACACCATGAACTGGTCCCAATACCACGGCTTCTTCAGTCCGTAGTCCTGCAGGATCCGCTCGTGATGATTCACGATCCACTCCAGCATGAACTCCTTGAAGCTCATCTTGCGCTGATCGAGCGGAGTGTAATAGTCCATCGCAGGGCCGGTGAGCGTCTGAAACAGCCGGGTGGAGCGCCAGAAAGCAACGTCAAGGGCCTGCTGCGCGCGTTGCGGATCGTTCTCCATCAACACCGCCAACGTCGGGAATCCGAGCTGCGCGTGGCGGGCCTCGTCGGTCTGTATGGACGACAACAGGTTTGACCAATTGATGTCGCCTGCGGCCATCGCATCGGCGGCCAACGCGACGAACTGTAGGTTGGTGAAACCGTGCTCCACGGTCAGGCTGGTCGCCAACGACGCTTCGACGCAGTCGGCATTCAACATTGCGTCGTCAAAGAAGTTCTTTACCGCCAGCACACCCCACTCGTTGGTGTGAAATGCCTTCTGCGCCCAGTCGAATCGAGGGTCGTGCTTGAGCAAGTCGTGAGAAAACCGTAGGTCCAACTGGGCGTGGCGGGTTTCGTCGAGCATTCCAAAAACTCCGAGATTGCGCCAGCGTGGCGTGGGCGCGAACCGACAGAATCGGCTCTGCATCGTCACGGCCATGTGCTCGACCATGCACGTCGTGCCCATATGCAGATGCGAGGCGGCGACGTGCGCGGGATCGAGCTTCTCGTAGATGCCGGCGCGTACCAGGGCGCCGCTCACTGCCTTGACGCCAGACTCCTTTTCCCGCTGGATTCGGACGTAGTCGCGGTAGGACACCCGAAACGGCTCATCCCACGCGTCCCACGCCTGCTCGGGGATGTCACCGACCCCGCTCCAACTGGCGGGGAAGGCTACTGCAGGGTCGACGTAACTCAACTCCCAATCGAGGTCGCGGGAAGTGTCATACCAGTCGTCGCGGTTCAGTAACATGCCATTGCCTTCCAATCTGATTGGGCTATAACGGTTTTCATCGCTTGACGCGCAGCACGCGGTAGTTGGTGTATTCCAGGACCCCATGTAGGGACTGCTCGACGCCGAGGCCGGATTGCTTGATGCCTCCGAAAGGAACATCAGAGGACAGCATCGGATGTTGGTTGACCCACACGGTGCCGGCCTGCACCCGCCCCGCGACGTCGATGGCGCGGTCCTCGTCGCCCGACCACACCGAGGCGCCAAGGCCGAGTTCGGAGTCGTTGGCGCGCGCGATCGCATCGTCGAGGTCGGTGTAGGTCAGGATCGGTAGGACGGGTCCGAATTGCTCCTCGGCAACCAACGGCACGGAGTCATCGACGCCGCGCACCAGAGTGACCGGGTGGAAGTAACCCGGTCCGTCGGGCGCTTGTCCGCGGAAGTAGACCTCGCCACCGCGGGAGACCGCGTCGGCAACGTAACCCTGGACCTTGGCGAGTTGGGCGGCGTTTTGGATGGGTCCCATGTCGACGCCGTCGTCCAAGCCGTTGCCCACCGTGACGGTCCTGGCGATCTCGGCCAATGCCTCCTCGATCTGCGGTGCCAATGCCAGGGGTACGTAGAGCCGTTTGAGGCCGGCGCAGACCTGCCCGCAGTTGGACAGTGCCCCCCAGTACAGGTCGGCGGCGATGGCAGAGACGTCGACGTCGTCCAAGACGATCCCGGGATCGTTGCCGCCCAACTCCAGCGTCAACCTCTTCAGGGTGGCACCTGCCGCGGACATGATTGCCTTGCCGGCGCGCTCGGACCCGGTGAAGGTGATCTTGTGAATGCCCGGGTGGGTGGTGATCGCCTTGCCCAGATCGTCACCGCCGGCGAGAACCTGTAGTACTCCCGGAGGGAGTACGTCTTGGGCCAGCTCCCCCAGACGCGCGGTGGCCACCGGGGTCAGCGGGGAGGGTTTGAGCACGATCGCGTTTCCGGTGACCAGCGCCGGCCCAATCTTCCACAGCGCCAACAACATCGGATAGTTCCAGGCGGTGATCGCGCCGACCACGCCGACCGGTGAGCGGTGCACCTCGATCAGTTCGGTACCGTCGTCGCGGATCACCTCGACGGGGATGTCCCAGCTGGCGTAGCGTTCCAATCCGCGCAGCCCGGACTCGATCTCCCCAGCTGCCTTTGCCAGCGGTTTTCCCTGTTCCAGGGTGACTAGGCGGGCCAGTTCGTCGATGTTGGCGCGGACATGCTCGACGAGGGCGAGCACCGTCTTCTGCCGGTCGGCCAGCGAGGTGGCGGCCCAGTAGGTCGAGGCGTCGTTGGCCGCATCGACTGCGGCGTCGAGTTGAGCGAGCGAGGTGTCGGGGACCTCGGTGAAGACCTTGCCGGTGGCGGGGTTGACGACGGGGATGCTCACTGTGTGCTTCCTTCCGGCCGGAAGAGTTTCTGGAACTGCTCGGGGCTGTAGTCGTGGCGCAGGGCTTTCTCCTCGCGGGGATCGGACACCTTCACCTTGGCGGCCGGGCGGTCGGCGATCCGGGATTGCCAGGCTCTGACGTGGGGATAGTCGGCGATGGTGACGCCGTGCCCGGCGGCGACCCGGGTCCAGGGAAAGGTGGCGATGTCGGCAATGGAGTAGTCGTCGCCGGCTAGATAGTCGTGATCAGTGAAGCGGTCGTCGAGAATCTGGTAGAGCCGGGCTACTTCGGCCTGGTAGCGGCCCCGGGCATACGGATTGTCGATACCCTGTTTGGGGGCATGGGAGACGAAGTGCGCGGCCTGGCCTGCCATCGGCCCTTGGTTTGCCACTTGCCAGAACAACCAGCACAACGTCTCTTGGCGGGTGAGAGGATCGGGGGAAAGAAGCCGTCCGGTCTTCTCGGCGAGGTAGAGCAGGATGGCCCCGGATTCGAACAGCGCTATCGACCCTCCGTCCGGCCCGTCGTGGTCGACGATTGAGGGCACTTTGCTGTTCGGGTTGATTTCGACGTACTGCGCGTCGAACTGATCGCCCTCGCTGATGTCGGTCCAGACGATGCGGTAGTCCAGGGCCAGTTCCTCGAGCGCGATCAGCACTTTACGGACGTTGGGGCTGGTGTAGTAGTAGAGGTCGATCATCGAGACATGCTCCTAGACAAGGGGTTACGGACGCTCAGATGTCGTACTCTTTGCGGATGCGGTCCATGTAGCCCACGAGATTTGGTTTGGACTGCACGTAACCGGTGCCCAGCCACTGCTGCGGTTGGTCGGCGATCTGGCGCAGCGTCGAGTACACCGACGCATCGATCGAATGCAGTTTGTCGCCCAGGAAGTACGGCTTGTCGTCCAGGAAGTCGGAGATGGCATCGATATCAGCACGGAAGAACTCGGCCACGACCTCGGCGCTGCGCCGGCCCATGCCCTGGCCATCGAATTCGGTGAGGATCCGGGCCCGAAACGCATCGAGCCCTTGCCGGATTTCCGGGGTGACCTCGGCGCCTTCCACGACGTAGGGGATGTACGTCTCCCAGCCGGCGTCTTCACGCCAGCGCGGCTGAATGATCCCGCTCCAATACAGGTGTTCCTCGATGAGACGGTTGAAGGCCAACCCGACGGCGCGGTCCTGCCTGTTCAAATCCTCATCGAGCGGGTCGCCGTACTTGCTCTTGAAATAGGCGATGATGGTGTTGGAATCGCCCACCTTGGTGCCGTCGGAATCAACGATGTAGGGCAGCTTTCCGTGCGGGGAGTCCTGATCCAAGGTGGCCAAGTCCTGGGTCTTGTGTTCGAATTCGAGCCCGGTGAACGTCATGTAGTTCACCAGCTTGGTGACGTACGGGCTGATGTCGGGGATCCCCCACGCGGGTACGTATCCGTAGACGGTGATCATCGGCGATTCCTATCCTTGTAAGCGGGTCGAAGTGTGAAGTGCGTGCGCGAGACAGCTATGGCGTTGTCACCATTGGAGATACGTGCCGTTGGAATGTTGGAAACGTCCTGAGGTCTCGGGAGTCAATCCGTCTATGTTGGCGATCAGCCCAGCGGCGGCTTCATCGGGTGTGATGTACTCGTGCTCACCGGGGAAGTCCTTCGTCAGGTCGGTGGCGACCATTCCCGGGTGCAGCATCAACACACTGACGCCGACCTTGGACAGGTCGTGGTGCAGATTGAGTCCGACCATGTTGGCGGCCGCCTTGGAGATGCGGTAGGCGTACATGCCGCCAGAAGTGTTGTCGCCCAACGATCCCACTCGGCTCGACACGATGCCCACCTTGGCGCCGGGCTGCAGCAGGTGACGTAGTGCCTCCACGGTGCGCAGCGGCCCCAGCCCGTTGATCTCGAACTGTTGACGGAACCGGTCGTAGTCGATCGACCCCAGTTCATCGAGCCACATCACGCCAGCGATGTGATACAGCACGTCGAGTTTGGTACCCGCGGCGGTAAGACGCTGCGCCAGTGCGGTGACCGATTCACCGGAGGTCACATCGACGTGGGGTTCGACCGGGATGCCGTCAACGGCCAAATCCGCGCCGTCGGACAGGCACGCGGCGACGACGGTGTCACCGCGGGCGTGCAACTTTCGCACGATCGAATGGGCAATGCCCCTGTCCGCTCCGACCACCAATGTCGTTGTCATTCCTCGTACTTCCTTTCAGGCTGAGGCGCCGGCGGTGGCGCCCTGCTCGGTGCCGATGACCGCGGCGGCGGCCAGTGCCGCGATGTCCTCGTCGCTGTAGCCGGCCTCAGCAAGAATCTCGGCGTTGTGCTGACCCAGTAACGGCGCACCGCGCGGGGCGTCGGGCACCGTGCCCAGGAACCGTGCGGGAACCCTGGCCTGGCGCAGCCGACCGGCGACCGGGTGCACGGATTCGACGATGATCTCGGTGGCCTTGATCTGGGGGTGCTCGATGACCTCGGAGCGCTTCAGGATCGGCGCGGCCGGCACGTCGAACTCGTCGAGCAGGTCCAGCCACACCACCGAGGACTTCTCGATGAGCACCTCTTGGATCATGGCGAGCCGCTCGTTGATGTACTCCGAACGCCCGGTCGGGGTGGCGAATCGCTGATCATCGATCCACTCCGGATGGCCCAATGCCCTGCACATGTTCTGCCACTCGACGTTGCTGTTGGTGGCCACGGTGATGTAGCCGTCGGCGGTCTGATAGATCAGGTCGATGAAGCTGCCGCCCTTTTCGACCGGCACCGGCTGATCCGGGAAGGTGTAGGCACCCATGTCGGAGGCCCACAGGAACGACAGCACCGCCTCGAGCATCGAGAGCCGGATGTGCTGTCCTTCGCCGGTGCGTTCGCGGGCGAACAATGCCGCCGACAGGGTCTGCGCGGCGACCACCGCGGTCAGTTTGTCGGGCAGGATGGTGCGGATCAGCCGTGGCCGCTCGGAATCGGAACCCGCCTGCACCGTCGTCAGACCCGACAGTGCCTGGATCAACGAGTCGTACACCTTCTGTCCCGAGGCCGGGCCGCGTTCTCCGAATCCGCTCATCGACAGGTATACCAAGCGTGGGTTATGCGGGGCCAGGTCGTCGTAGCCGACTCCGAGGCGCTCCACCACGCCCGGCCTGAAGTTCTGGACCAGCACGTCGGCGCCCTCGACGAGCTTCTTGAGCACCGCGACGCCCTCGGGCTTCTTCAGATCCAGCGTCAGTGAACGCTTCGAGCGGTTCACGTTGACGAACATTGCCGACATGTCCCCGGACCGGTTGGGAAGGTCACGGACGTGGTCGCCCTTGCCGGGCACCTCCACCTTGATGACGTCGGCCCCTTGGTCGCCCAGGATGTCGGTGGCCCACGGGCCCGACATCATCGAGCACAAGTCAACGATCTTGATTCCGGTCATCGGGCCGCTCATCTATAGGCGCCTTTCATCGATTTCGTGGCGCGCGGCGCCCCTGTGGTCCATCGCGCAAAGCCATGGTTGTTGTGAGGTGGTTCACTAGATACTATTGTCCAATCTCTTAGCAGTCAACTACTTAGTTCTGAAACTTCTTACTCATCCATTCGAGGAGTCAACCCGCATGCCGCACCCCTACCCGACCCTGACCGTCGATCAGGCCATGGATATCGCAGCGACCAACTTCGAGTGCACCGCAGACGACTTGGTCGGCATCGAGGTGGAATGGCGGCTGCACCACGCACGGGAGCAACCTTCGCCCCGGCCGACGGTGGCGGAGCTGACCCCGCTGCTCGGCATCCGGCTGCCCCACCGCGGACGCGTCACCATCGAGCCGGGTGGGCAAGTCGAAGTGTCCACCTCACCTCAGCCGACGGCCAGCTCCGCCCTTGCCGCCCTGGAAACCGACGCCCAGATCGTGCATGCGCAACTGCGGCGGCACGGCTGGTGTACCTCTGACCTGGCCTTCGACGAAAGTCGCCCACCGGCTCGGATTCTGGACCAGCCGCGCTACGCCGCGATGGAGGCCTTCTTCGCTCACCGCGGCAACGCCGGCACCCAGATGATGACCAACACCGCCTCGGTGCAGATCAACGTCAGTCACGATCCGCTTGGCGGCCACCATCGCTGGGACCTTGCCAACCGGATCGGGCCATTGCTGATCGCCATGTTCGCCAACTCCCCGGGCATCGGTCACGACGGCGCGCGCTGGCAGTCGCGGCGACAGGAGATCTGGAGCCGCATCGACCCCGGCCGCACCGCTCCACTACCCCTCACCCGTTCGCCCGAAAGGGACTGGGCCCGCTACGCCCTCGGCGCGGACGTCTTCTTCGTCAACACCGGCCGTGAGGGCATCGCTCTGCCACCTGGGCTCAGCTTCGGCGACTGGCTCGCCCACGGGCACCCGATCGGCTGGCCCAGCCGAGCAGACCTCCGCTACCACCTCACGACGCTGTTCCCCCCCATCCGGCCCCGTGGCTGGCTGGAGCTACGAATGATCGACGCACTACCCCCCGAGCTGCGGGCGGCAGCAGTTCACACCGTCTGCGCAGCGATGACCACGGCGGTGGCGACCGAGTTGCTGGCGGCGCTGCCCGACACCCGCCACCTCTGGACGATCGCCGCCAGGTCGGGCCTGGTGAACCCGACCTTGCGGACTGGCGCGCTCATCCTGCTCGACACCACCCAAGCATTTCTCCAACAGACCCCTGGGAATGACGCCGCCGCTCAGACGGTCGAAACATTCGCCGAACGCTTCACCCGCCGTGGTCTCGCACCCGCCGACGATCACGAGCACCGAAACGCCGGGTGGTTTTCACCAGCGCCCTTCGAACGGGCGCTGTGACCAACCCGGCTATGACCAACCAGCTGCCGGCCTGCCCGCGGCAGCACTGCGCCATCGCCATCCCAGGCTGACCGCACCACCCGGCCGCGGGTCCGTCCCGGTCCGCTATCCGCAACCCACCTCGTGAGTGTCGTCGAGAAAGGCTATCTGCCCGCATGACCACTTCTGTCATCATCGCCGGTGCGCGCACCCCCATCGGCCGCTTCCAAGGTGCCCTGCGGAGCTTCACCGCGGCCGACCTAGGCGGCATCGCGATCAACGCGGCGCTGGCCAACGCCTCGATCGTTCCGTCGGATGTGCAGTACGTCATCATGGGCCAGGTCCTCACCGCCGGCGCAGGACAGATGCCCGCCCGTCAAGCCGCCGCCGCGGCCGGAATCCCCATGAGCACTCCGGCGCTCAACGTCAACAAGGTCTGTCTGTCAGGCGTCGAATCCATCATCCTGGCCGACCAATTCATCCGTTCCGGGGCCTTCGAGATTATCGTCGCCGGCGGCATGGAATCCATGAGCCGGGCACCGCATCTCCTGCCGCACTCCCGCACTGGCCAAAAATACGGAGACGTGATCCTCAGGGACCACCTCGCCCTCGACGGGCTTCACGACGCGTTCACCGACCAACCCATGGGGCTGCTCGCCGAAGCCGACAACGATACCCGCGGGGTGACCCGCGGCCAGCAGGACGCACTAGCAGCACGTTCACATCAGCGGGCGGCCGATGCGTGGGACGGCGGCGTCTTCGACGACGAAGTCGTTCCGGTGTGCATCCCCGGCCACCAACGTGACGGCGGCTGGCTACGCCGCGACGAAGCAGTCCGCCCCGAGACGACCGTCCAGACACTGTCCCAGTTACCCGGCGCGTTTCGGCAAGGTGGCGCGATCACCGCCGGCAACGCCTCACCGATCAGCGACGGCGCCTGCGCCGTCGTAGTGATGAACAAACAGCGCGCGATCTCCGCCGGACTCACCTGGCTCGCCGAGATCGGCGAGCACGGCATCGTCGCCGGCCCAGATTCCGGTCTGCACGTCCAACCCGCCGCAGCCATCGCGACGGCCTGCGCCGCCGCCGGCATCACCGCAGGAGCACTCGACCTCGTCGAAATCAACGAAGCGTTCGCGGCGGTGGCCATCGCCTCCACACGCGCCCTGGACATCGATCCCGACGTCGTCAACGTCAACGGCGGCGCCATCGCCCTGGGCCACCCGATCGGGATGTCCGGCGCCCGCATCACCCTGCAGCTGGCTCTGGAACTGGGCCGCCGGGGCGGCGGCATCGGCGCGGTTGCTCTCTGCGGAGGCGGCGGCCAGGGCGACGCCCTCATCCTGCACATTCCATGACTCAGTCGACCGCAGCACCCAACCCCGAAGGAGAATCCCGTGAACATCGACCAGGTCGTCGCGATCGTCACCGGCGCAGCTTCCGGTCTCGGCAACGCCACCGCCCACGCACTGCATGACCGAGGGGCCCACGTCGTTCTGGTCGACCTCCCCGGCTCCGCCGGCGAGCAAGCAGCAGAGTTGCTTGGACCGGCGGCCACGTTCGCGCCGGCCGACGTCACCTCCGCGGAAGAGGTCTCCGAGGCGATCAATACCGCAGCGTCGATCGGCGACGTCCGAGTGCTGGTCAACTGCGCGGGCGTCGCCACTCCCGGAAAGGTGCTTGGCCGTTCCGGCCCACTGCCGCTGACCGAATTCGAACGTGTCGTACGAATCAACCTCCTCGGCACCTTCAACGTGATTCGGCTGGCCGCAGCAACGATGGCCCGCGCCGAACCCGTCGACGGTGAACGCGGCGTGATCGTCAACACCGCATCGGTGGCCGCATTCGACGGCCAGATCGGCCAACCCGCCTATGCCGCATCCAAGGGCGGCGTTGCGGCGATGACCCTGCCCATCGCCCGCGAGTTGGCCCGACACCTCATTCGTGTCACGACCATTGCACCGGGAATCTTCGAAACTCCGATGATGGCGGGTCTGCCCGACGCCGCACAAGCGTCTCTCGCCCAACAGGTCCCACATCCATCGCGGCTTGGCAAACCCGCCGAATACGCCGCGCTGGTCACCCACATCATCGACAACCCCATGCTCAACGGCGAGACGATCCGGCTCGATGGCGCAGTGCGCATGGGTCCCACGTGAGCGGCGCCTTACTTCGCGCACCCCACCTTCAGGACGACAGCGCAGCTCCAGCGGACAGCTGAAAACCGTTGTCCAGTGGGCAGAATCAGGACTCGCCCTCTGAGCGGCCGATGTCACTACGGGGGGACGCGCCGTTCGTCGGCGAGACGAACCCACCCCGAACAATTGCGCCGCACGGTGACGGTGGGGGTCGTCGGCGATGCCACCTCGGGGAAGGTAGCGAACCTTCCATCCTCAACGACCCGAGACCCCGCCGGACGCGCTGCGCTCGAGCCCCATGGTCGACACCAGCGGCCACCGGCTATGGCCCACACCACAAAGACGCACTTGTGGTGACGCAGCCCACTAGATACCATCACCGCTATCTCTTAGGTGTCAACTATTTACTAGTGCATCTTCTTAGTCGCACGATTCTCATTGAGGAGGCGTCCCAGGTGTCACCGCTTCACCAGGCCCACCCCGGGAGCCGACTTCCATGACGACCTCCGCGGGGGTGCGCAACTACCTCGGTATCCACTTGAGCGGCCCTATAGGACACATTGGTGGCTTTGCCCGAATGTGCACGTTGACTGCCAAGGCCCTGTTCCGCCATCCCGTGGAATGGCGAGAGCTCATCCAGCAGGCGTGGTTCCTCATGAGCGTCACGATCATCCCGACCATGTTGGCCGCAGTACCCCTGACAGTGCTGCTCACCTTCACGCTGAATGTCCTACTGGCCGAGTTCGGCGCCGCCGACATCTCCGGGGCGGGCGCCGCGCTGGGTGCCGTCACCCAGTTGGGACCGTTGACCACGGTGCTGGTGGTCGCCGGGGCGGGCTCTACCGCCATCTGTGCAGACCTCGGTGCGCGCACGATCCGAGAAGAGATCGCCGCCCTGGAGGTCATGGGCATCGACCCCATCCGCCGGTTGGTGGTACCCAGGGTGATCGCAGCGACTGTCGTCGCCACCTTGCTCAACAGTCTGGTCATCATCGTGGGACTGGTCGGCGGTTTCGTCTTCAGCGTCTACCTGCAAGGGGTTTCCGGTGGCGCCTACCTGTCGACCCTCACGCTGGTCACCGGGCTGCCCGAGGTGCTCATCGCGACCGCCAAGGCTGTCACGTTCGGGCTGATCGCCGGTCTGGTCGGCTGCTACCGCGGTCTCACCGTGTCCGGCGGACCCAAGGGCGTCGGCACTGCAGTCAACGAAACCGTAGTGCTCTGCGTCATCGCCCTCTTCGCGGTGAACGTCGTGCTGACCACCATCGGCGTGCGATTCGGAACGGGGCACTGAGGTGACCACGAGCAGCGCCAATGCCGCCGTCATCCGTGCCCGCTACCCACGCGTGACCGCCAACCTCGGCCGTTACTTCAGCGTCCCCCGCCGCGGGATGGACTCGTTCGGGCAGATGGTGTGGTTCACGCTGGTCAGCATTGGGCAGATACCGCTGACGTTGCGCCGCTACCGCGCCGAGACGACGCGGCTCATCGCCCAGATCGGGATGGGCACCGGAGCGCTGGCGGTCATCGGAGGCACGCTCGCCATCGTCGCCTTCATCACGTTGTCCGGTGCCTCACTGGTCGCCATCCAGGGGTTCTCCTCGTTGGGCAACATCGGGGTGGACGTCTTCACCGGGTTCTTCGCGGCGCTGGTCAACGTGCGCATCGCCGCCCCCGTCGTCACCGGCATCGCGCTGGCGGCGACGGTGGGCGCCGGCGCCACTGCCGAACTCGGCGCCATGCGCATCAGTGAGGAAATCGACGCGCTGGAGGTGATGGGAGTCAAGTCCCTGGCATTCCTGGCCTCAACGCGGATCATCGCCGCCGTAGTGGTGATCCTGCCGCTCTATGGGCTGGCCATGATCATGGCTTTTCTCTCGCCTCAGCTGGTCACGACCCTGTTCTACGGACAATCCAGCGGCACCTACAACCATTACTTCCGGACGTTCCTGCGACCCGAGGACGTGTTCTGGTCGTTCCTCGTCGCCGTCATCACCGCCGTCGTCGTGATGATCACGCATTGCTTCTATGGGTACACCGCCGCCGGGGGACCGGTCGGCGTCGGCGACGCCGTCGGACGCTCGATGCGGTTCTCCCTGGCCGCGGTCGTCATCATCGCCATGCTCTCGTCGCTGGCGCTCTACGGCGTCGACCCCAACTTCAACCTCTCGGTGTAGCCACCATGTCAACACCCCTTCCCGAGAACGCCCAGCGCACACCGCCTTTCAAGACCTTGGCTGCACTCGGCGCGACGGTGCTCGTGCTGATCGCCGTCGTCGTCTTCATCCAGTTCCGGGGCGGCTTCACAGCCAAGGAACCGCTCACGCTGATCTCCGACCGGGCCGGACTGCTGATCGGACCCGGCTCCAAGATCACCCTCAACGGCGTGGAGATCGGCAAGGTCGGAAGCCTCACCGAGATCGACCGTGACGGCCAGCCCGCGGCCAAGTTCATCCTCGACATCGCACCGAAGTACTACTCGCTGATCCCGGTCAACATCGACGCCGCCATCAAGGCCACCACGGTATTCGGCGGCAAATACGTGGCCCTGTCCTCGCCCAAACAACCCGGGCGACCCATCACTCCCACCGACGTCATCGCCGTTGCGTCGGTCTCCACCGAGATCAACACCGTCTTCCAAACCGTCACCTCGATCGCGCACTCGATAGACCCGGTCAAGCTGAACCTCACCCTGAGCGGCGCGGCCGACGCACTGTCCGGGTTGGGCGACAAGTTCGGCACCGCGCTGACCAACGGCAACGAAGTTCTCGACAACCTGAACCCTCAAATGGACCAAATCCATACCGACATCAGTCAATTGGCGACGATAACCGACGCGCTAGGGGATGCCTCTTCGGATCTGTGGAGCGCCCTGGGGAACCTCACCACCACGGCACGCACCCTGAACACCCAGCAGAAGGACCTCGATGCCACGCTGCTGTCGGCCATCGGATTCTCCAACACCGGCACCGACGTCTTGAACAAGAGCCAGCCACACCTGGCGCAGACCCTTCTGCAGCTGGCGCCAGTCAGCGCGCTCCTGGACACCTACAGCCCGGAACTGGCGTGCGCCATCCGCAATGCCGGGCAGGTCCAGCCAGCCGTGGGGGCCTCCGAAGGCGGGGGCAACGGATACTCAGTGAAGGTGCACACCCAGCTCGTCGGTGGCGCCAATCCGTACGTCTTCCCCGACAACCTGCCAAGGGTCAACGCCCGTGGCGGCCCCGGCGGCGCGCCCGGCTGTTGGCAAGAAATCACCCGTGACCTGTGGCCGGCTCCGGCTCTGGTGATGGACACCGGCGCCAGCATCGCGCCCTACAAGCAGTTCCGGATCGGGTCGCCGTGGGCCAACGACTACGTGTGGGGACGTCAAATCGGAGAGAACACGGTGAACCCGTGAACACCACCTCGAGTGCTATAAAATTTGCCGCCGTCTCGTTGGTCCTGGTGCTCTTCGCGATGCTCACGGTCGTGGTGTTCGGCCAAGTGCGCTTCGACAAGACTGTGGGCTACTCCGCCGAATTCGCCTCGGTCAGCGGCCTGCGCAAGGGCCAATTCGTAAGGGCATCAGGCGTCGAGGTCGGCAAGGTCACCGACATGCGGCTCGTCGACGGGGGCACCCGTGTGCGCGTCGACTTCACCGTGGACCGAGCACTGCCGCTGTTCCAGTCGTCGGCCGCGCAGGTCCGCTACGCCAACCTGATCGGCGAGCGCTACCTCGAAGTCACCCGCGGGTCCGGCGACGGTAGTGACCGCACCCTGCCGCCGGGGGGCCTCATCCCCCTCGAACGCACCCAACCGGCCTTGGACCTAGACGCCCTCATCGGTGGTTTCCGCCCGGTGTTCCAAGCACTCGACCCACAAAAGGTCAACACCATCGCGTCCGCCATCGTCACGGTCTTTCAAGGTCAGGGCGGCACCATCAACGACATCCTCGACCAGACCGGCCGACTGACCTCTCAACTCGCTGACCGTGACGAGGCAATCGGGTCGGTGGTCAAAAACCTCGGTACCGTGCTGGACAGCATCGTCGCCAAGGCCGGCCAGGTCGACGCCACCGTGGTCAACCTCGAAACATTGATCAGCGGGCTGAGCGACCGAGCCGGCCCACTGGCCGACAGTGTGGCCAGCTTGAGCACCGCCACCGGGGCGCTGAGCGATCTGCTCAGCGAGAACCGGCCCTTGCTGAAATCGACGATCACGTCGGCCCAGGGCGTGCTCCAACCCCTGGTCGATCAGAGCCCACAGGTCGATGACCTGCTGCACAAGTTGCCGACCGCGTTGACGCTGCTCGGGCGCAGCGCCGGCACCTACGGCGACTTCATCAACCTGTACCTGTGTGACGTCACGCTGACGTTGAACGGGCTGCAACCCGGCGGGCCGGTCCGAACGGTCCGGCTCACCCAGCAGCCGACCGGAAGGTGCACACCGCAATGAGGGCGCTGCAACCCGAACACCGCGTCCGCGTCGGCATCATGGCGCTGATCCTGGTCCTGCTCGTCACCGGCGTCGGTCAAAGCTTCACCAGCGTGCCGATGCTGTTCGCCCAACCACGCTTCTACGGTGAGTTCGGCGACTCAGGAGCGCTGCGCGCCGGGGACAAGGTGCGCATCGCCGGAATGGACGTCGGCACGGTGCAGAGCCTGGCCCTGGCCACCGGGCACGTAGTCGTCCAATTCACGTTGGACGGCAACACCATTGGCACCAAGAGTCGGCTCTCCATCCGCACCGACACCATCTTGGGCAAGAAGGTGTTGGAGGTCGAACCGCGTGGGACGGACCCGCTTCGGCCGGGTGCGACGCTACCCCTGGACCAGACGACAACCCCCTACCAGATCTACGACGCGTTCCGGGACGCCACCAAGGACGTGGGCGGCTGGGACGTCGGCACCATCAAGCAATCGCTGCAGGTGCTCACCGACACCGTCGACCAGACCTCTCCGCACCTCAACGCTGCCTTGGACGGCGTGAAGCGCTTCGCCGACACGCTCAGCACTCGCGACGACCAGATTCAGCATCTGCTCGGGGAGACCAGCAAGGTGGCCGGCGTCCTCGGCATCCACGGCGAACAGATCAACCGCCTGCTCGTCAACGCACAAGCGCTGCTGTCGGCGATCAACGCGCGAGGCCAGGCCATCGAGGCGTTGCTCGGCAACGTCGAGTCCGTCGCGGCCCAAGTCCAAGGCCTGATCAACGACAACCCCAACATCAACGCCGTACTGAAACAGATCAGCACCGTCAGCGACGTCCTGGTTCAGCGCAAGGACGACCTGGCGGCCACGGTCCAGAACGTCGGCAAGTTCGTGGCGTCGCTGACCGAGATCGCCTCCTCCGGGCCCTACGTCAAGGCCGCGATCTTCAACCTGCTGCCGTATCAAATCCTGCAACCGTGGGTGGACGCCGCGTTCAAGAAACGCGGCATCGATCCCAACAAGTTCTGGGGCGATGCCGGGCTGCCATCATCGCAATTCCCCGACCCCAACGGTCAACGGCTGCCCAACGGTGCACCGCCCCCGGCCCCCACACCGCTGGAGGGCACCCCTGAGCATCCCGGCCCCGCCGTGATCGCGGGCTCCCCATGCTCGTACACACCCGCGCCGGGCGATTACCCCACCGCTGCGAACCCACTGCCCTGCGCCAACAGCGATACCGGCCCATTCGGAGGCAACCCCTACGGCGCCAATTATGGGGGCCCCGATCTCACCGGGCAGCCACCGAATCCGAACGCGCCGCCGCCTGCACCGGGCGTACCGAGCGCGGCGGTGCCCGGAGAATCCTCGCCGCCCATCGAAGGCGTCCCGGCAGCACCTCTCGCCCCCGGGCCGCCGGGTGCGCGGACCGTACCGGTGGCGCCGGAGCCGTCAGCGCCGAGCGCGCCCATCCCGACCGATCCCATGGGGGTTAACTAGCCGATGAGCACGACTCTCGACGCGCCGAAGCTGCGGCAGCCGTCCCGAAAGTCGATCGTGGTCACCTCGGTGGCCGTGGTCGCAGCGCTCGCGTTGTCCTACGGAGGATGGATTCTGTTCCAGAAGCTGACGAACAACGTGGTCGTTGCCTATTTCACCGAGGCCAATTCGCTGTACCCGGGGGACGAGGTCTCCATCATGGGCGTGCCGGTGGGCTCCGTCGACACCGTCGAACCGGCCGGCGACAAGATGAAGGTGACGTTTCACTTTCCGACCAAGTACAAGGTGCCCGCCGACGTCTCAGCGGTCATCATGAACCCGAGCCTTGTCGCCTCGCGCAACATTCAGTTGGAGCCGCCGTACAACGGTGGGCCGATCCTGACCAACAACGCGGTCATCCCCGTCGAACACACCCAGGTGCCGGTGGAGTGGGACGACCTACGCGACAGCATCGGCAAGACGGTGACCGCGCTGGGGCCGACACCACAGCAACCCAAGGGGCCGATCGGCGACACCCTAGAGTCTCTCGCCGAGGGGCTGGCAGGCAAGGGCAACGACATCAGCAAGACGCTGAACACGCTTTCGACGTCCCTGGGTGCCATCAACGACAGCCGCGGCGAAACGTTCGCGATCGTGGGCGGACTGGCCACGTTCCTCAACACCTTGCAAATCAACGAACAACAGTTGATCTCGTTGAACGACAACCTATCTCAGCTGACCAGCAGCCTCGCGCCGAATGACCACGCCGTCTCCGACGCCGTTCAGCAAGTCAACACATTGCTCCCCGTGCTGCGCAAGTTCCTCGACGAGAACGGTTCCGTACTCAAGACCGACGTCAACAACCTGGCGACGGCGACCAATCCGCTGGTGACACCGGATCAGCAGAAGAACCTGGAGAACTTCTTGCACGCCTTCCCGACCTTCGCGGCCAACACCAACAACAGCTATCACCCCGCCCAAGGCGCGTTGACGATCATCCCGGCCGTCACCAACTTCGCGAATCCGTTGCAGCTGATCTGCAGCTCCATCCAGGCCGGCAGCAGGCTCGGTTACCAGGATTCTGCCGAGCTGTGCGCGCAGTATCTGACACCTGTCCTGGATGCCATCAAATTCAACTACTTGCCGTTCGGGTTGATGCCGTTCAGCACCGGCGAGACGCTACCCAAGATGACCGCCTACTCCGAGCCGCGGCTGCAACCCCCACCGGGATTCAAGGACACCACCGTGCCCGGCATCTTCGCGCCGGACACCTACGTCAATGGGCACGGCAACCACCAACCGGGCTGGGTGGCGGCACCCGGAATGCAGGGCCTGAACGTGCGTCCCGTCACCGGGAACTTGCTGTCACCAGGGTCGCTGGCCGAACTCATGGGCGGTCCGGACGACGCACCGCCCGCGTGGGGACCGAACCTGCCCGGAAAGCCGAACAGCTTCGACGAGACGAACCCGCTGCCGCCGCCGTGGTACCCACAGCCGGGACCGCCGCCGCCGCCGGGACCAGAGGTCATCCCAGGTCCGGTCGCGCCGACTCCAGCCCTTGCCCCGGCCGCCGTTCCCGCCGACGGACCCGTTTTGCCAGCCGAAGAACCGATGGGACCGGGCCGGTGACCGCCCTGGGTTGGTGGCGGACCCGGATCATCCGACCCCGCAGCGGAGCCGCGCGCCGTCCGCGCCGGAGAACCTGGCAGGGCGCGGTGGTGCTGACCATCGCGCTGACGCTGAGCGGTTGCGGGCAGTGGCGCGGCATCGCCAACGTGCCCATCCCCGGCGGTCCCGGCAGTGGCCACGGTTCCTACGTCGTCTACGTACAGATGCCCGACACGCTGGGGTTGACCCCCAACAGCAAGGTCCTGATCTCCGACGTCTTCGTCGGGCAGGTCCACGAAATCCAGATGAAGAACTGGGTCGCCACCCTCACCGTCGAACTCCAAGGTGGTGTGCGACTGCCCCGCAACGCCACCGCCAAGATCGGACAGACCAGCCTGCTGGGTACACAGCACGTGGAGCTCGCCGCCCCACCGGACCCCTCTCCACAATTCCTCCGTGACGGCGACACCATCACGTTGCAGAACTCGTCGGCCTTCCCCACCACCGAACAGACACTGGCCAGCATCGCGACACTCCTCAACGGTGGCGGCGTGGCCAACCTCGAGGTCATCTCGAACGAGGTCTACAACGTCGTCAACGGCCGCGCCGACCAAATTCGCGCGCTGCTCGACAAACTCGACACGTTCACCGCCAAGCTCGAAGGGCAGATCGGGGACGTCACCCACGCCATCGACTCAGCCGACCGGCTGCTGGCCATGGCCGCCGCACACAACGACACGCTCAACGGGGCGCTGACCGATTTGCCCCCACTGGTCAAGTACCTCACCGACTCCCGCGGCACCGTCATCAACGCCGTCGAGTCGATCGGCCGGTTCAGCGACGCCACGCAAAGAACGGCCGACTCGTCGAGTGCCACCCTGAACCGCAACCTAGTTTCCCTGCAGCGGCCGCTGGCCCAACTCGTCCGTGCGGCACCGTTCCTGGTTCCGGCGCTCAAGGTGGCCCTCACCGCACCGTTCGACATCGACGCCGTTCCGAAGAGCTTCCGCGGTGACTTCATCAACACCTCACTCAACGTGGACCTGACGCTTAGTGCCCTGGACAACGGGCTTCTGACTGGGACGCGCTTCACCGGAGCACTGCGAGCGTTGGAGCAGTCCTG
Organism: Mycobacterium sp. AT1; assembly: GCF_002043095.1. Lineage (GTDB taxonomy): Bacteria > Actinomycetota > Actinomycetes > Mycobacteriales > Mycobacteriaceae > Mycobacterium. The sequence goes on from NZ_MVOC01000096.1 coordinate 33,617, forward strand.
GGGCCGCGATCCCGCCACGATGATTCCCGACGTGCGTTTCACCCCGAATCCAAACGATGCGCCCGGCGGCCCGCTGGTCGAGAGGGGGCCCTGAATGGTGACCAGATTCGTTCGGATCCAGCTCATCGTCTTCGGCATTTTGACACTGCTTACGGTGGTGGTCCTGGGTGGGTACTACCTGCGTCTGCCCGCCGAGGTCGGCGTCGGGCAGTACACCCTGACCGCCGATCTGCCAGTGTCTGGGGGCCTGTACCGCACGGCGAATGTGACCTACCGCGGTACCACGATCGGCAGGGTGACCGCGGTCGAGCCGACGAAAGCCGGCGTCGAGGTCACGATGAGCATCGACGACAGCTATCGGATCCCCGTAGGCGCCACCGCCAGCGTGCACTCGGTGTCCGCCGTCGGTGAGCAGTACCTCGATCTCGTCGCCGACGGCGACCACGGTAAGTACCTCACCCACGGACAAACCGTCGCGGCGGGCACGGTTCCCGAGGATATCGGGGCGGCGCTGGACGCCGTCGATCGCGGCCTCGCGGCGCTACCACGGGACAAGATCGCCACCGTGCTCGACGAGACGTCGCAAGCGATCGGTGGCCTAGGCCCGGCACTGCACCAGTTGGTCGACGCCACCCAATCGCTCACCGGTGAACTCAAGGACAACACCACCGACATCAACGACCTCATCTCCAAGTCCGCCCCCTTGCTCACCAGCCAATCGGCCTCCACCGACCAGATCAAGCAGTGGATCCACAACCTCAACGTGATCTCCACCCAAACCGCCGCCAACGACCCCCAGCTCAAGAACGTGCTGACCAACGCAGCCCCGACCCTGGACACCGCCAACGACGTCCTAGGCGGCGTCCGCGAATCCCTTCCCCAGACCTTGGCGAACCTCGAAGTCGTCACCGGTCTGCTCTTGCGCTACCGGGCAGGCATCGAGCAGGTGCTGGTGCTGCTGCCGCAGGCCGCCTCAGTCGCCCAGACCACCACCCTGGCGTTCCCCGGCGAAGCCCGCATCGACCTCGGGTTGGCGATCAACCAGCCCCCGCCCTGCCTGACCGGGTTCCTGCCTGCCTCGCAGTGGCGTTCACCCGCCGATACCAGCATCGCGCCGCTGCCCTCGGGCACATATTGCAAGATCCCTCAGGACACCCCGGCCAACGCGGTCCGCGGCGCCCGCAACATCCCCTGTGTCGACGTCCCCGGCAAGACCGCCGCCACACCGCAGGAGTGCCGCAGCGGTCAACCCTATGAACCCATGGGCACCAACCCCTGGTACGGCGACCCTGACCAGGGGCTGACCTGCCCGGCGCCCGCAGCGCGCTGCGATCAACCGGTCAAACCCGGCTTCGTGGTGCCAGCGCCGACAATCGACACGGGCCTCAACCCGATGCCCGCGACCGGACTGCCGGGCACACCGCCGCCCGTCAACGACGCACTCAGCCCGCCCGGGTCAGGCACCGTCCAATGCAACGGCCAGCAACCCAACCCGTGCATCTACACCCCGGCCGGACCGCCGGTAGCCCCCATCCACACCCAGTCCGGAGAGATCACCGGGCCCGACGGGGTTCGATACTCCGTCGACAACTCGATCCAGGCAGGAGACGACGGATGGAAGAAGATGCTGGCACCGGTGGGGTGAGCACTCTGACCCCGATCGACACCTCGATGACCGCCGGAACGCCCGACGCCACCGACACGTCGACCGACACCGACGACTCAGGTGGTAGACGCACGGGACGACCGTGGCCGATCCTGATCGCAGCTGTGCTGCTGCTGCTCGCTGGAGGTGCTGGCGCCGGCGGTTTCTACGCGCGACAGGCGCATCGCGGGAGCCAGGCGAACGCCGCCGCCGCCGACGCAGCGCTGGCAGCCGCCAAGGACTGCGTCGCGGCCACCCAACCCCCCAACGCCGCCGCGTTGCCCGCCACCCAACGCAAGCTCGCCGAATGCTCGACGGGCAGCTTCGGCGACCAGGCCACGTGGTACGGCGAGGTGCTGGCGCAGGCCTACCAAGCCGTCGACGTCGGTGTGCATGTCCCCGAGATGTACGCCGCCGTCGAACGGGTCCGCGACAACGGGTCGATCCAGGTCTTGGTGGTATTCCGCGCCACCGTGTCTCAGCAGGGGATGGCCGACCGGGAGAACAGCTACCGGGTACGGGTCAAAATGGTGCCCGTCGACGGCCAGTTCAAGGTCGCCGAACTCGATCAGGTGGCCAAGTGACGCTCACCGACGTCGCGGCCCGTCCGCACACCACATCCTCGGACACGAGGCCCGAACCCGACGAGCCTCCCGCGGGGGAGTGGGCATCGTGGCCTGCGCGCGCCGGCGCATGGAGTCTGGACCTCCTGCCCGGCGCTGCGGTGCTGGCCACCGCGGCGCTGGTCGCCTTGACCGTGCCGTTGCGTGGGGGATGGTGGTGGGGGTGTGTGAGCCTCGGTGTCGCGGCGGTGCTCTGGACAGGCTTCAACAGGTTTCTCCTCCCAGGTGCTAGCGGAAAGACACTGGGCCGCAGAGTATTCGGGCTCACGCTGGTCCGCCGCGACGGATCGGTCGTCGGGCCCGTGAGACTGCTGTTGCGCGACGCGGCGCACCTGTTGGACACCGTGCCGGTGCTTCTGGGTTGGCTGTGGCCGCTGAAGGATCCCCGTCGACGGACCTTCGCCGACATGATCTGCGATACCGAAACCCACGTGGCGCCAGCAGTGGGTGCGGCGCGCCGGCCCCGCCGCGCCGCGGTCGTCACTGCCCTGGCCGCGGCCGTGCTCTGCGCCGCCGGCGCTGGTCTAAGCCTCGCCGTCATCGCCCTGCCGGACCGTACCGTCGCCGACACCGACGCGGCCATCACCGCGCTGGGCCCCCACGTCGTCGAGCAGATCCTGACGTATCACCCCGACACCATCGAGGCCGACTTCGCGCGCGCCCAATCTTTGGTCACCGATGGATACCGCGGGCAGCTGACCGCCCAGCAGCAGTCAATCCGCAGGTCGGGAGCGGTGCGCAACGAATACTGGGTGACCGACGGCGCCGTGCTCGACGCGGGCCGCGGCCGGGCGACGATGCTGCTGTTCTTGCAGGGGCAGCGCGGAGCTGCGCCCGATCAGCGCTACCTCACCGCAACGGTGCGGGTGACCTTCGTTCAATCCGGCTCGGCGCTTTGGCGTCTCGACGATCTGACGGTCGTGACCAGCCCTCAACCGATCGAGGCCAAGCCGTGAGCCCCCGCCGCAAGATCGATCCGGATGATGTCCCGTGCTTTCCGCCGCCGCCGCGACCTGCGCGCCGCTGGGGGGCGCCGCTGGTGGTGACCGTCGCCGCCCTCGTGGCAATCAGCGCGATCGCGACCTGTGCCTGGGTGCTGTCGTCACACGACGTCCACCGGCGGGCAACCATGACCGATGCTTTCGCCGTGGACTACGTCCGAACGTTCATGACCGAATTCACCTCTCCGGATCCATTCCACGCCAACGACTACGCCGATCGGATCTTGGCCCAGGCCACCGGTGGATTCGCCGACCAATACCGCCAGAACGAAAACGAGATCCTCATCGGCATCGCCCGATCCGAACCCACGACGGGCACCGTGCTCGACGCCGGGGTGTCGCGGCGCAACGACGACGGCAGCGTCGACGTACTCGTCGTCACCAAGCTCACATCGCAGTCACCGGACGGCACGTTGCAAGCGGCACGGGCCAACCGGTGGGTCGTCACGACGAAACAGGAGGGTGACCAATGGAAGATCAGCAGCCTGATCCCGATGACGTGACCACCGAACACGACCAGGACGGCACCCAGAGAGTCGCCGGGGGCGGCGCGAGAAGAGTGAGAAACCGGCGCCCCCAACGCTCGCCGAGCGCCACTCCGCGCGGAAAGCGTCAACGTCGCGCTTCCGGCTCCGGTACCACCGCCCTGCTCGAGCACGAGGGCGACGACTACTCCCCCGCCACCACCACCGAGACCGGCGCCGACGACGTCCCCTCCGCCGATACCTCGGATGAACAAGGCACTGCGCGTTCACGCTTCAACCGGTGGCAGATTGCTCTCGTCGCCGTGGCGACGGCGGTGTTCGTGGGCTCGCTGACCTTCGCCGGTGCCGGTCTGCACGCCTACCTGGCCGACCGCGCCGAGGCGTCCACGCGCACCGAGGTGGTACGCACCGCGGTCGCCGCCGTCACCACCTTGTGGACCTATACACCCGAGACGATCGACACTCTGGCCGACCGCGCCAGGCAGTACCTCAGCGGAGACTTCGGGGCGCAATACCGCAAGTTCCTCGCCGCGGCCGCCGCACCAAACAAGCAAGCCCAGGTGACAGACAGCACCGAGGTCGTCGGCGCGGGGGTCGAGTCGTTGAACGGTTCGGACGCGGTGGCCATCGTCTTCACCAACACCACGGCGACGAGTCCGCTGACCAAGAACGTCCCTTCGCTGAAGTACGTCGGCTACCGACTCACCATGACGCAGGAAAGCTCGCGCTGGCTGGTCACCGGAATGTCTACCGTCAGCTTCACTGACCTCACTCCGCAGCTCTGACGACTCGACGATGAAAGGCAAATATGGCCCGCAAATCGGTTCCGCTGGCATGGGCCGGAGTAGCGCTGGTCGGGGTGATCGTGGTCATCCTGGTGGTGTCGTGGCAGCTGTTCGACCGGCTGGGCGCCGCGCAGTCGATGGTCGACGACCTCAGCCCGGCGTTCACCGTCGACCGCGTCATCGGTGCCCGCGCTGGCATCGAAATGGTCTCCGCGGCAACCGATACCGGTGACGCCATGATGCACCCCGACGGGGCGGCAGCCGAGATGCCCAGACTGATCGACTTCATCGCCTCGCGCACCGGAAGCTCTCCCGATGCAGCACAACAGCTGCTACGCAATGATTTTCCCGCAATCAACGGATTTCTTACTTCGCTCCCACTGCCCGAAGTCAGCGCCGAATTGCCCAAACTCGTCCACTACCTGAGCACGGTCCTGCAACAAACGCCGGCACAGACCGACCAGATGCTGCAAACCGATTACCCCAAGATCTGGCAGGTGTATCAAAACCTGCCGAAACTCACCGCCGGGTGGGACGCCATCCCCGGCACCGAAGCGCTTACCCGCTTCGACGGCACGCCGGTGCGCACGATGCCGCAGCTGCGAACCTACCTCAGCCAGGAAGTCGTGGGACCCGTCGAACGCCAACAAGCCAACTTCCGGCCGCTGGGTGCAAGGGGCGGTGTGTGGTTCCTTCCGCCGCTGTTGCTGGTCTTGGGTGCTGCCGTGATCGCGTTCGGCGTGGCCATGATAGTCAAGACGCGAAATGGTGTGAAACGCAACCGATTGCGATATGCGTGGGCAGTCGTCTCGGTGATCGGCGTCATCGTGCCCGGATTGGTGCTCGCCTTGAACCTGTTTCCCCGCCTCATCGGCGGTCAGGCTCTGCTGGATGACACCCGGCCCGTCTTCGCCTTGGACCGCATCCAAGGAGACCATGCCGGCGTCGAGTTCATCTCCATCTTCGTCGATGCGCTCGGGCCCGCGGTCCTGCCCGACGGTGGCGTGACCCAGGAATACCCGGCGCTGCTCGAGCACGTCGCCCAGCACGTCGGCATCCCCCTGCAGGACGTCCGCGGCCTAGTCCACCTCAACTTCCCCCACGCCGCCCGACTGCTCGACGGCGTACCGTTCTCTGCGTCCACCGCCGATGCCACCACGTTGATCAACGTACTGGCCTCGACGTCACACGTGACCTCCGAACGGGTCCTACAGGACATGAAGGCACAACTGCCGCAGACCTATCAACTGATCACGAGCCTGAAGACTGTCACCGACGGATGGACCGAAGTCCCCGGCACCGAAAACTTGACCCACTTCGATGGCACGCCCTCCCGCTCGGTCCCCCTCATCCGCGACTACTTCCGCAACGACGTAATTCCCGGACTGGAAAGACAACAACCCCACTTCGTGATCGTCGACACCAATTGGCCACAGCTCATCATCTTCGCGCCCCTCCTGTGCGCCCTGGGTGCTGCGGTCTTTGTCTACGGATTCCTAATCCGTTCTCTCACAAGTAAACTGCTTCGAGCGCAAGGCGAACCGCCGAGCCCTTTGACTCCGACGTCCAGTCCACCCATTCCGGCCGACGTTAGCTGACACACCGATGACCGGAAGCGACACCGGTGACCTCAGACCACCTGCACCGCTTCGCGTCCCAGCGCGGGGCTGTGGATCTAACGGTGTTTCCGGCACTGACTCGCTGAGCGTTGCTCGGCGAGAAAGGTGCCGTGATGACGACACTGGAAGATATGGCGAAGAAGAAGGCGGCTGAGCAGTCCGCTGAGAAGAAGGCTGCGGTCGAGCTGGTGCGACTGGCCCAAGAGCAGGGCCTGTCGCTGATTGGGCCCGACGGGCTGCTGAAGCAGTTGACCAAGACGGTGCTGGAGACCGCGCTCAATGAGGAGATGACCGAACACCTCGGCTATGAGAAGCACGACCCGCCCGAGGCGGGGTCGGGCAACGTCCGCAACGGCACCCGCTCCAAGACGGTGCTGACCGACACCACCGGCCCGGTCGAACTTGACGTGCCCCCGGGATCGAGCATCGACCTTCGAGCCCCAGATTGTCAAGAAATGCCAGCGCCGGCTGAATGGGGTCGATGAGGTGGTCTTGTCGCTGTACGCGAAAGGCCTGACGACGGAGAATATCTCGGCGCATTTGGCCGAGATCTACGGTGCGTCGGTGTCCAAGGAGACGATCAGCCGGATCACCGACGAGGTGCTCGAGGAGATGAACGCGTGGACGGTACGGCCCCTTGATGAAACCTATGCCGCGATCTTCATCGACGCGATCTCGTGGTGATGGTCCGCGACGGCCAGGTCGCCAACCGCCCGTTCTACGCCGCCATCGGGGTCACCCTGGCCGGGGAACGCGACATCCTCGGCTCGTGGGCCGGCACCGGCGGGGAGGGCGCCAGGTTCTGGATGAGCGTGCTGACCGATCTGCGCAACCGCGGCGTCAAGGACACGTTCTTCGTGGTCTGCGACGGACTGAAGGGTCTGCCCGATGTGGTGAGCAACGTATGGCCGCAAGCGATCGTGCAGATCTGCATCATTCACCTGCTGCGCAACCCATTTCGATTAACATCACGAAAGTACTGGGACGAGATCCAACGCGATGTGAAGCCGATCTACACGGCGGCAGTCACACCGTCGACACCGGGTGTGTTGCGGCCCCGGTTACCCGCGACCCGATCAAACGCCACGATCAGCGTCGCCGGGTCGTGCACGAGGTTGAACACATCATCAAATCGGCGGCCAGTATCGGCCGCCGCCCAACGGTGCAGCTTGTCCTGCATCTCCGATACCCGCTGCCACGGACCCTTCGGGCCCGCGCCGCCGGCGCCGCCATTCGGCGGCGCATCTTTCGGCATTACAGCAACCAACTGACTCCTCTCGCTGTTGCCCTTCCCCATGTGACCGGCTTTCCCGGAGTACTACGGCAACTCCGCCCCGCTGCGAGCCGATCGACCGACGGTGCGCCCAGCCCCCCCGATACGCTGGCTGCACTCGGAAAGGGCAGACCCGCAACGGTTCCCGTGTTCACTGTGCTTCGATCGATCGAGGAGGAGTCCGCCTCTGCCCCTGCGGCCTCACTGCGGTTACGCCGCAGACCTTCTCCGCAGCCTCTCCAGACCGCGTTTCACCGGCCCGGAAAGTTCCCGTGGCTCCTACACACCTCGGGATGCGCCGCTCCCGACCCACATCCACCAGATTCGAGTCGGTATAGCGTTGAGGGGCTTTACAACATCGGTTCCTCACGCCCTCCTTTCGATCGCGCTCGCCGGACCCGCACCATCTGGCAGCGCTGACACGCCCCGGCTTTGTCAAGGCTGCTCCCACCCTCCCCGACACCTCCCGGCTTGGGCTGCCCTCAGCTCCGATCGGGCCGCTGCGACGACCCGACGGCAAAGGTCTCTCACCTCCACTCAAATCACAGCGACTCACGGCGCACGAAACCTGCCCCGAATGCGTTCGCGATCACCTTCGCCAACCGATTCCCGGCAGCCGAAACCTATTGATGAAAACCGCCGGAAACACCGTTAGTCCCCGCGCTGGTGCGACCGGGCCGCCACCTCGTCCTGCTGGGTCCGGGTGAACGGGTTGACGTCGTTGCGCTCCTCGGTCAGCGCGCCCATAGGCTGATCGGTGAACACGTCGTGCAGACCGTCGTAGGCCTTTCTACCCTTGGACTCGGCCGTCCACCCATCGTCGAGCTTGCCGCACGTCTGCCGACAATCCTGCGTCCCTGCGCTGCCAGCTCTCTCATTATCGGCGTCGTTCAAGCGCTATCGACGACTGGTGAGCTCGGAGGGCGGCTGGCCTCCGAGCAGGTGAATCAGCTGGGCCGCCAGCTCGTCGAGTTCGACTCCGACGGCGCTGACGGCCGGGCTGTCGTAGCTGTCGAATAGCGAGCTGGGCTGGTCGATCGTGAAGTGGGTGTGTCCTTCGCGATCGGCGTAGATCAAGGCACGCAACGGAGCATGCAACATGATGGACGGGTCATGTCGGAACATCCGTTCGGCGATCGTGTGATTACCCATCAGGTACTGCGTGGCCTTCCACGGCGCGGACGGCGCATTGGCCAACACGGCGGAGACGTCGATGCGGTTGTAGAACATGAAGCCGTGTGGGGCGTTGATTTCGGCTAGCTCGAGATGGGCCTGCCAGTTGGCAAGTTGAAAGAAGCGTGCGTAGTCGACCTCGGGAACTAAACGTTCAAAGTTGTCCCGCGCCTGGTCGTAGAGCGAAGGCAGCCCGATGTCGAGTCGGCGCGTCTGGTACTCGATTACGTCGTTGGAGCTGGTCACGGCGAGGCCATTCCTATCTCGTTGTCGGCCGAGAAATCTAGTTCGACGTCGTGGATGTCGAGGGTGATGGAAGCGACGTTCAGATTCACCGTGTTGTCGGGGGTGCGGCGGAATACACGTCGGCGCGTGGCAATCTGCAGACCACCGAAGTCGCGAAATCGAGTGCTGTAGTGCCCCACCAGAGCCGAGCCGTTGACCTCGGCGATGTAATCCATCCGCCGCTGCACACCATCGTGGTCGAAGTAGAAGACCTGCTTGGGACTGTGTGTGGCGATCGTCGGTGGGAAGGTCACCGCCAGCCGTCGCCAGGACTGTCCAGCTTCACGCCATGGGTCTAATTCGTGAGTGAGAACGCCGGGATAGGCGAACAAGAACGGCGACGTGAGGTAGTTCCAGCACGCATAGCCCAAGAAGTAGCCCAAATGCGCGGCGTCCCAGGGACTGGATCGCAGCATTCCGGTGAACGACGCGCGCGGCGATGACAGAACCTCTGCGGGTGAACCGTCGAACGGCTGCAGCGTGACGGTGTCGGCGACGGCGTCGAATTCCATCCAGCGGTCGGGGAGCGTGAACGGCGAGAACCGTATTCGCTGGGCTTTGGGGTCCAGCGTCACCATTTGATCGAAGGTTTGGCCGGCTGGCCAACCCTTGCTAGCCCAGATCGGACCCCCAATCGTCAGGTGGGCGCGCAATTGGCCGATCCGGCTCCACAGGGCCGCTCCACCGGCCCGATCGATGACGGTGGCGAGAAGATCGGGGCTCACCGTCGAAAGCCGTTGTCTAAGCGCAGAAACTCCCTGCGTGCCAACTGCGGCAGTGGAGATGGCCCGGTCGGCAACTCCGCGGTGCGCCCGGTAGTTGGGCACTGGAGGTAGCAAGCGTTCATACGGGTCCTGTCAGATGGGACGTGCATGGGATACGTGACCGACATCGGCGACGGCGGTGGGCTGCGGTTGCGGTTTGTGACGTACTCGCGCGCGGAGGCGGTCGCCTTGACTGATCGCGACGACACCGAGTATGACGATCGCGCCGCCGGCCAGCTCGGCTGGCAGTGGCAGCTCGTGGAGCCACAGAAAGGAGATGACGATGGCAGCGGCCGGAACCAGGTAGAGCAATGAGGTGGAGGTCGCGATGGGCAGATTCGCCACGGCGTAGCCCCACAAGATGAATCCCACTGCCGAGGGCAGGGCTCCGAGGTAAAGCGCCCCGAGCCACGCCGAGGACGGCGCATCAGTGATCGGCTGCCAGCAGAAGGGGAGGGTCGGGAGCGCGACGACGGTGGCGGCGATCATGCCGTAGGTGGTCAGCTCGGCACCGCTGTAGGTGCGAAGCACAGGTTTGGTCAGAGGGTGATAGATGCCCTGCACCACCATCGCCACCACGACGATGACAACCCCCGCAGACAGGGTCGGCCCAGACCGAGCGAAGCACACCACCGCGACGCCCGACAACGCAAGGACGGAACCAATAATCTTGATCGTCGTCAGCGGCTCGCCGAAACGAATCGCGGCAATGCCCACAGAGACGAGAGGAGCTGCGGCCACGATGACGCTGGCGGTGCCTGCAGGCACCTCTTGCTCTCCCCAATTCAGCAGCAGCTGATAGCCGGCGAGCAGCAGTCCCAGCAGGAACAGGATCGGAAGGTCCGACCGGCGCGGTAGGCGGACTCTGAGCAGCGGAGCGAACATCAGCAACGTCACCGACGCGAACAGCGACCGCAGAAACGACAAACCTACTGGGCCCAGGTCCGGAGAAGCGACCTTGATAGCGGGGAATGCGCTCGCCCAGAGCAGCACCACACCCAGGCCCGCGGCCAGTACCCGCAACGTCTTCACACGTCGATCCTGCAGCAACCAACACCGAAGTTCCATTTACTTTTTGGTCATTGATTGATAAATAAGGTTTCATGCTGGATGTCCGCAAGATGAGGATGTTGACCGAATTGGAGCGCCTGGGCACGGTGACCGCGGTGGCAGAAGAGCTAAAGCTCGCCGCTCCCGGGGTGTCGATCCAACTGCGTTCCCTGGAACGAGAACTGGGGCTCAAGCTCATCGAACGTCGCGGACGCCGAGTGGGGCTGACCGCCGCCGGGAAAGTCTTGGCTGCTCATGGGCGAGGTGTCCTCGACCTGCTGACAGCCGCGGAAATGGATGTTCGCGCACTTCGGGAGGGGACGACCGGCACCTATCGGGTGGCGGCGTTTCCGACCGCGGCTCGGTCATTCGTCGCCGACGCGTGGTCAACGGCACTGTCCGCACCGGGTGTCGTGCCACCAATGACCATGGCGGAGATGGAGCCTCCGGAAGCGCTGTCAGCTCTCGGTGCAGGCACGGTAGACCTCGCGGTCACCCATGCCTACTCAAACGTGGCGCCAGTCTCGGTAGGCGATCTGAGCGCCACACAGGTGCTCACCGAGTCGGTCCGCTTGGCGGTGAGTACCACTGATGCGCGTGTCACGACTCGAACACGCGTCGGGCTGGAGGAATTCAATCGCGATCGGTGGATCGTCCCCCGCCCAGTGTGGAGCTGTTACCAGATGATCGAACGCGCGTGCGGCGCAGCGGGTTTCGTACCGGACGCGATTGCCGAGGCAACTGATTTTACCGTACAGTTGGCACTGGTCCGAGCTGGCGTGGGTGTGGCGCTGATTCCCGAACTAGGTTGCCAGGTACTACCGGAGGGGGTCCGCCTCCTCGAATTACACCAACCGGTATTCCGGTACGTCTTCTCGCTCGCCCGGGCCACCTCGGTCTCGGATGTTGGGCTTGGGCGCCTGACTCGACACATCGTGGAGGCTGCCGAAGCGATCCAACGCCGCTAGGCCACCCGCCGGCGACCAGGGGCACGGACCGGGGCGTGCGTGCGGTGCGATCACGGGGGCCTGACCGAACGGAAGAAGCGCAGCATCACCGGAGCTGGAGGAAGCGACGGCCTCGAACAAGCAGCGAGCGAAGCACGCGAGGCCCGGTGGCGAGGTGGACGCCTACCGGCGCCTCCGAGACACCGCGCGGGCATTCGCGTAGTGCGGTCACCGCATGCTGGGGGACGGCGAAGATTCCTGTCGAGCGGAGATCGGAGGAAAGCGTTGGGTTGCGCGGTCCTCCCGTCCCCATCCGGCAGCATGGCGTTGCGCTCAAGACGGCCCAGGGCGACGTGGCCGCTGTTTAGTCCAGCGCTCGCGCTGGAGTCTGAGATCGTGTCAAACCGCTTGTCAGCACACCGTGTGCCGAGCACCTACGTCCACGTCGTCTTCCAAGGCGTTCGCCCGACGGGAACCCCTGCACCGAGGGGCACGCCGGCAGCTCCCCGATGATTGGATTACTTCGCAGTTCACTCCAAGGTGTTGCCAGGTAAGGCTCGTAATCTCGAGAACGTGCGAGAGCCATTGATAGACGGATCGGGGTGGGGCCAGCTCCTCGAGGGCCAATTCAGTGGCCTGCAAAGTCGACCGACCGGCGCCGACTGCGCCTCCGGCCGGCTCACGCAGACCCGGCTGGGTGCCGTCGACGCTTTCTCACTGACGGGAAACGCACAACAAGTCAGCCGTAGCGTCTCCTCGGCGCACCAGGTTTCCCTCGAGGTTGCCAAGGTGATCATGATGAGACATGGCGTGGGGTGGTTCAGCCAGGGGAGCTCCGACCTCGAAGTCGGACCGGGCCAGTTCGCGGTCTACGAGGCGTCGCGTCCCTATCAGCTGGAGTTGCCCGACCGGTGGAGTTGCGTCGTGGTCACCGTCCCACTGGCCACCATGGGCATGCCGACGGACGTGCTGAAGCACGCATCGACGCGGGTGTATCAGACCAGCGGCGCCGGCCGCGCGTTGCGCCGGGTACTCACCGAGGTCGGCCGACTCGGCACGACGTCGCCCAGCGCTCGTCACCGGCTGGGCGTGGCGGTGACCGCGTTGTTGACGGCGACGTTGGTCGACCTCGACGACCGCGCGACCCTCACGCCGGAACTGTTGCTGCGCAACGCCGTACTCGACTCGATCAAGGCCCGGTTGTCCGATCCCTCGTTGTCCACCGCCGAGCTCGCCCGCGAGCACCACGTGTCGACGCGCACGCTGCAGCGGTTGTTCGAGAACGAGACTCGGGGTGTCGCCGGAATGATCCGCGATCTGCGCCTGGAAGCGATCCGACAGGATCTGGCCGATCCGGCGATGCGCGGACTCTCGATCGGAGATGTCGCCGGTAGGTGGTGCCTGTCAGATCCGGCCGTGCTGTCGCGGTCGTTTCGTGCGCGCTACGGAACGTCTCCGTCACGCTACCGGTGCTCCGCGCTGGCCGAGTGGAGATCGGTCCCTCGTTGACGGGTAGTTGCTGCTGACCCCGAGATGAGGTCGGCCGCCTTCTCCCCGACCATGATTGCCGCTGCACCAGGGTTCACCGAGACGATCTTCGGCATGATCGACGCGTCCGCCACTCGCAGTCCCCTGACACCGCGGACGCGTAGCTCGGCGTCGACCACCGCGTCGTCACCGATGCCCATCGCGCAGGTTCCCACGGGATGGTAGTAGGTGCTGGTGGCCTGGGCCAGGTACTCGCGTAGCGACTCTTCGCTCGTTGCGTCGGGTCCGGGCAATATCTCCCGCCCTCTCCACGGCGCGAAGGGGGCGCTCGCCGCGATGTCCCTCGCGATGGCGACGCCGTGGATGATCCGTCGCACGTCGGACTCCGCGCCGAGATAGTTCGGGTCGATCAGCGGTGGTGTGTCGGGGTCGGCGTCGCGCAGCCGGACCGTTCCCCGGGCGTCGGGCACCGTGGTCACGCCGAAGGTGAAGCCGTTGGTCGGTCCGACGAGGTGCGGCGGATGGAAGGGAATGTGGATGAACAAGATCTGCATGTCCGGTCCGGCGAGCGACCCGTTGCTGCAAAACGACAGGGACGCTTCGCCGTAGTTGTTCCGTCCGGCGGGAACGGGCTGCGTCGCTTCATAGACGATCCCGCACAACGGGTGGTCGTGCAGATTGCGACCGACCCCGGGTAGGTCGTGTGCTGCGACTACCCCGGCTGCCTCGAGTTCGGCGGCCGGCCCGATCCCGGAGAGCATCAGCAACCGTGGCGAGTCGACCACGCCGGCGCTGAGCGCGACTTCATTCTCGGCATACGCGGTGTGGATGGCGCCCTTTCGTCGGTATCGCACACCTAGGCAACGGTTTCCGTCGATGACCAGCTTCACGGCACGTGACTCGGTGGAGACGGTGAGATTCGTCCGGCTGCGGATCGGGTGGAGATAGGCGGCGGCGACGCTTTGTCGGGTGCCGCCGACGATCGTCATGTCGTGCCATCCCGCCCCCTCGGCGTGAAGTCCGTTGAAGTCCTCCGTGATCGGATGCCCGGCGGCGAGGGCGCCCTCGAGGAACACACTCGATAGGGGGTTGGCCTCCTCGGTGCGAGCGGGACCGGGCGTCATGGGTCCGTCTACCCCGCGGTACCGCGGG
>NZ_MVOC01000097.1 GCF_002043095.1 Mycobacterium sp. AT1
GGACGGTCAAGTCGTGGCGGCGCAGCACCTCCGCCCCGATGGCGTCGACCGCCTCCCGTGGATCGGCACGGTTGGTGCCCGCAGCACGCTCGGCGATGACGACGAGGCGCTCGCCGTCGTCTCCTGGGACGGTGAACGCCGCGACGTAACCGCGCCTGACGATCGGTGAGGCGTCGGCCACGGTGGCTTCGACGTGCTGCGGGTAGACGGTGCGTCCGCCGACCATCACCCGGTCGGCGATCCGGCCGGTGACGTACAGCTCGCCGTCGAGGTAGAAGCCGAGATCGCCGGTGCGCAGCCAGTCCGCCGTCGCGGCAACGCCGGCGGCGTGGCTGCCCGCCGCGAGCGGGGAGTCCAACCGGGCGTGAAACGTGTGCGCGCTTTCCTCGGGCCGATCCCAGTAGCCGCGACCGATGTTGTTGCCGTGCAACCACATTTCACCGATTCGACCGTCAGGGAGCTCGCCGGCCGTGTCGGGGTCGACCACTGCCGCCCACAGACTGCGAGCCACCTGACCCGACGACACCTGAGCCACCGCCGCCGGGGCGTCGGCCGAAACGGGCACCGCGCAACCGGCTTCGAGCTCGTCGCGGTCGACGTAGAGCACCGTGGCCGCGGCCGTCGGAGCCGTGGTCGAGATGAACAGCGTGGCCTCGGCGATGCCGTAGGACGGCTTGATCGCCGTCGCAGGCAACCCGAACGGCGCGAACGCCTCGTTGAACGCGGCGATGGCGTCCATGCTGACCGGCTCGGAGCCGATGATCATCACGACGTTGGCCAAATCGACGTCGTCGCCGGGCGCCGGCCGTCCTCGCAGCGCCGTCCACTCGTAGGCGAAGTTGGGCGCGGCGGTCACCACCCGCCCTTCTCGCGACACGTCGGACAACGCGTTGATCCACCGCTGCGGCCTGCGGACGAACGCGGTGGGCGACATCAGAGTCGAGTGTCCGCCGTAGACCGCCGGGAAGCCGATCATGGAGAGCCCCATGTCGTGGTAGAGCGGTAACCAACTGACGCCGTGAGTGTTTCGGTTCAGCAGGTCGATCGACAGGATCATCTGAATCAAGTTGGTACCGACCGCGCGGTGGGTGATCTCCACCCCGACGGGTGGACGCGTCGCACCGGACGTGTACTGCAGGTGCGACACGTCGTCGACGTCGACCTCGACCGGGGTGAAGCCGTCACCGTCGGAGTCCGGAATGTGCTCGAGGACGAGCACTTTGGGCCGCAGCGCGGGCGGGAGGTGGTCGAGGAACGACTCGACGGCCTGCAGCGCCGCCACGGTGGTCAGCACGACCGACGGCCTTGAGTCCCGCAGCGCCGTGTCGAGACGTTCGGCATGCCCGGGCAATTCGGGCGCAAACAGCGGCACGGCGATGTTGCCCGCCTTGATCGACGCAAAGAATCCGATCACGTAGTCGAGCCCTTGCGGCGCAAGGATCGCCACCCGGTCCCCTCTGGCTGCGACGCTCTGCAGCCGGGCGGCGACCGCTCGCAACCGGACACCGAGACCGGCCCAGGTCAGCTCGACGGCTCGGCCCGCATCCGAGCCGGTGAAGTCCAGATAGCGGTAGGCGACGGAATCCCCGACGTGGGCAACGTTGCGGTCGATCAACGACGGCAGCGTCACCCCGGGTGGGAGCTCGACGGCCCCGTCGGCGGTCAGGCAGTCCTCGATGCGCAGCAGGCCGTCCGGGGCGATGTACTCCTGTCGAGAACCACGTGCCATACCGTCAATCGTAGGCCGTTCAGCCAATGGCAAAGCCGTTGTCTCACCGTCGAAGACGTGAGCATCACCACGCCGGCGCCCCGGTGCGACGACGCCGGAAAACCAAGTCTGCTCCGCGCGCGTCTTAAGTCGGTTCACCGACGCGCACCAGCATCTTGCCGATGTTCGCCCCGGTGAACAGTCCGTTGAGCGCGTCGACGCACGACTCGATGCCGTCGTAGACGGTCTCGCGGTGTACCAGCAGGCCTTGCTGCTCCCACCCCCGCAACGCGGCGAAGGCCTCGTCGAACCGGCCCCATTCGTCGAGCGCGTTGAACCCCTGCATGGTCGCCGTCTTGGCCAGGATGTTCACGTAGTTGGCCGGCCCCGGGTGCTCACCGGTCAGGTAGCTGGAGATGACGCCGCACAGCACCACCCTGGCCTTGGGTGCCAGGCGCCCGAGGACGGCGTCGAGGATGGGACCGCCGACGTTGTCGAAGTAGACGTTCACCCCGCGCGGGCACGTCTCCTTCAGTGCGGCGGGCAGGTTGCCTGCGCGATAGTCGATGCACTCGTCGAAGCCGAAGTCCTCGACGACCGCGCGGCACTTGTCTGGACCACCCGCGATGCCGACGACGCGGGCACCGGCGATCTTCGCGATCTGGCCTGCCACCGAGCCGGTGGCGCCCGCGGCAGCCGAGACCACCACCGTCTCGCCCGGCGCCGGTCGGCCGATGTCGTTCATCCCGAAGTATGCGGTGGCGCCCGTCGGCCCGTAGATCGACATCACCGCCAGCTGGTCAATCTCGTCCATCCCCGTCACCGGCGTACAGAAGACGTCGTCGCGCACGATGGCGTACTCCTGGAACCCGCACAGAGTCGTCACCACGTCGCCGACGGAGTAGGCGTCGCAACGTGACTCGACCACCTCGCCGATCCCGGCGGCCCTGATGACCTCGCCCAGTTGCACCGGCGGAAGATAGCCGGGCTGGTCGTTGAGCCACGTCCGGGCGGCGGCGTCGATGCCGACGTAGGTCACCCGGACGAGTGCTTCGCCGTCGGCGGGCCGGGGTGCCGGAGTCACCACCAGTTCGGTGTCGTCGGCATCGACGAGGCCTTGGGGCCGGCGACGCAACACGATCTGGCGGTTCGTCAGGTCGGACACCAGACGAAACTAACCGACCGGCAGTCCCCGCGGACCGCGTTACGCATTGCTACTCCGTGTAGCATTCTGTAACAGGAGGTTGAACCATGTCGGAAGTCGCCGATCGCGTCACCCGCTTCGCCGCCGACCTGGTCGCCAGCGCCGAAGCCGAAGGCGCGCGCCAGAGTCGGTCGGCAAAGCAGCAGCTCGACCACTGGGTCCGCGTCGGCCGCGCGGTGTCCAGCCAGCAGACGGCGGCGCGCCGCCGGGTCGAGGCCGCGATGGCCGGCGAGCTGCCGTTGCGCGAGCTGACCCTCGAGGAGGGCGTGGTCTTCAACGCCGAGATCTCCGCCGGCATCGAAGAAAGCCTCTCCCGCACCGACTACGGCCGCGTCCTGGCCGCGCGCGGGGTCACCACGGTGGCCCTCGACGAGCACGGCGACATCGTCGAACACCGCCCGGACGGCACGTCGGTCGTGCTGACCGGCGCGCCGTGACGGTGGAGTGAATCGCCTCGATCTGGTCGTGGGCCCGAACGGCGCCGGCAAGTCGACCTTCGTCGAACTGACGCTTGCGCCGCTCCTGCGCGGCAGCGTCTTCGTCAACGCCGACGAAATCGCCAGACAGCGCTGGCCGGAAGACGCGGAGTCCCACGCCTACGACGCCGCCAAGATCGCCGCCGACACCAGGTCGACACTCGTCGAGCGCCGACTGTCGTTCATCGCCGAGACGGTGTTCTCCCACCCGTCGAAGCTCGAACTCGTCGCCGCGGCCAAGGTTGCCGACTACACCGTCGTCCTGCACGTGCTGATGATCCCCGAGGACCTGGCCGTCGAGCGCGTGGCGCACCGCGTGGCCGCGGGCGGACATGCCGTGCCGCCCACCAAGATTCGGGAGCGACACCGTCGGCTCTGGTCGGTGGTCGTCGACGCCGCCCCCATGTGTGACGGTGTCACCTTCTACGACGGCAGCGGTATCCGCGGACCCCGGATCGTCGCCCAGATCAGCGGCGCAGACGTGATCGGTTCACCGTCGTGGCCCGAGTGGGCGCCGCAACAGCTCACTTCACGCTGGCCGGGGTGAGGTGACGAGTCAGGCGATGATGCGACCGACGTACGGGGTCATGTTGGCGGTACGCACCGGGGACACCTTGATGCCGGTGTCGGTGGCCTCGAGCATCTGGCCGTTGCCGACGAACAACGCCACGCTCTGCGTCCCGTCGGGACCGAAGAAGATCAGGTCGCCGGGAAGCGCCAGGCTCGGCGCGACCTTCTGTGAGACCTTGTACTGCTCACCCGACGAGCGGGGCAGCTTGATGCCCGCTCCGGCGAAGGCGTAGACGATGATGCCCGAGGCGTCGAAGCCGACGACGGTGGGCGCGGGAGCAGGCGCAGCGCCGAGGACGGTCGAACCGGGGACCGTGCCAAAGGCGCTGCCCGGATCGGTACCGGGGGTGTTGGCACGCTGCTCCGTCGCGAGCGCGTCGGTGGTGGGGCCGCTTCCGAGAGTGGGACCGTTGGCGTCGCCGCCGCCGTACGCGAACGGGACCCCAACCTGGGAGACGGCACGCTTGATCACGAAGTCGACGGCCTGCTGGTTGCGCGCGGGCCGCTGATAGGGGTCGGCCGACGCGAGTCCCGGCGTCGCCACCAAGACGGCGAGGCTGATCACGAAGGCGAAAATGCGTCTCATCGGAAGTTCCATCTCTCTACAAACGTCGGGGCGACAACTCACTTCTACTACCCCACAACGTCGGCAACCCAATTGCCGAGTGCCCCAACGCCAATGAGCCGCCATACCGTGACCCAACGGTGACGACCCGGGTAAGTTCGGCACCCATGAGCACGCAAACCGAGACTTGGTCAGAACGACTGTGGCGGGAGATCGAGCCGACGTTCGCGGCGATCCTGTCCCACCCCTTCATCACCGGACTGACCGACGGGACCCTGGACACCGACGTGTTCGCCCACTACCTCGCCCAAGACGTGCACTATTTGCGCGACTACGCCCGCGCATTGGCCGTCGTCGGCGCGAAGGCGCCCACCCTGACCGACACGGCCATGTTCGCCCGACATGCCGCCGACGTGCTCGACGTCGAACTCGGTTTGCACGGCACTCTGTTACCCGCGCTCGGATTGCCCGCCTCGGCGATCGACGAAGACGTCATGCCCACCACGCGGGCGTACACCAGCTATCTGTTGGCCACCGCGTACGGAGGAGGCTTCGCCGAGGGCCTGGCCGCAATCCTGCCGTGCTACTGGATCTACGAACGCGTCGGCGCCGCCCTGCTCGAGCGCGGCTCCCCCGATTCCCGGTATCAGAGCTGGATCGACAGCTACGGCGGCGAGGAGTTCGCCGCCGCCGTCGCGCAGGTGCTGGCGCTGACCGACGAGATCGGGCGGACGCTCAACCCGGCGGAGGAGGCCGTCGCCAGGGCGCACTTCGCGACCACGGCCCGCTACGAGTGGATGTTCTTCGACGCCGCCCACCGCCGCGAGCAGTGGCCCATCTAAGGGCTAGTCCCCGCCGAGAGTGAACTCGTTGGCGTCATTTCGGTCGAACATGACCAACGAGTTCACCCTCGGCGAGCTTGAAATCAGCTCAGCGCTGCGAGCGCCGCGTCGTAGTTCGGCTCCTGCCCGACCTCGGGCACCAGCTCGGAGTACACGACGTTGCCGTCAGCACCGACCACCACGACGGCCCGGCCGAGGAGCCCGGCGAAGGCGCCGTCGGCCATGGTGATGCCGAAGTCCGTGCCGAAGCTACTGTCCCGGAAACCCGAGGCCGTGATGACGTTCTCGATGCCCTCGGCGCCGCAGAAGCGCTTCTGTGCGAACGGCAGATCGTTGGACACGCACAGCACCGCGACACCGGTCGCGGCGGCCCGCTCGTTGAACGTCCGCACACTCGTGGCGCACACGGGGGTGTCGACCGACGGGAAGATGTTGAGCAGCAACGGCTTTCCGCTGAACTGATCATTGGTGACGGCACCCATGTCGGTGCCGGTCAGGGTGAATCCGGGCGCGGGCGATCCGACCGAGGGAAGCTCGCCGACCGTGTTGATGGGATTTCCGCCTAGCGTTATCTGTGCCATGGGAACAGTCTGCCAAGCCCGGCGCGGACTCGTGGGGTCGGGTCGTCGCTTGGCGGCGTCACGCCGATCAATACGCAAGCTGGTTGACCGCCTTGGCAAAGACCCGTGGCAGGGCCGACGCCGCAGGCACGATGCGCGCCCGCACCGGTGGCATGCCGCCGGCCCGCACCAGCCCCGCCGTCAACAGCCGGTAGCGCCGGGTCACCCGTCGCCACTGACGGTCGTAGTCGGCGGGCCGGTCGGCAACCACGCAGTTCACCAATTGCCGTGCGGCGCCAAAGGCGAGCCCCATGCCCTCGCCGGTCAGCGCATCGACGTACCCGGCCGCGTCGCCGACCAACATCACCCGGCCCGCCGTCCGGCTGCGGGCAGACTGCCGCAGCGGGCCAGCAGCCCGATCCGGCCCGTTGGCATGCCCGTCGACCCGCTCCCGCAGCTCGGGAAATTCGTCGAAGTGGGTGTCGAATCCGCCGCGGGTGGAACTGAGGATCGCGATGCCGACGCAGTCGTCGGCGACCGGCGTCACGTAGGCCTCGGCGCCGCGCGCCCAATGCACCTCCACGGAGTCCGTCCACGGCGCGATCTGGACGTGCCGCCGGATTCCCCACCGGCGCGGCCCCGGGCTGGCCTTCTCCAGGCCGAGCGAACGCCGGATGGGCGAGTGCAGCCCGTCCGCCGCCGCCAGATATCTGGCG
>NZ_MVOC01000098.1 GCF_002043095.1 Mycobacterium sp. AT1
ACCACCCCGGGCAGCCGCTTACTGTTCCCCGAACTCAGCAAGCCCACCGCAACCGTTCAGGCAAGTGGCGTTCCGGCGAGCCACACCGCCGGACTGACCATGCCCCGACGCAAGACCACCCGCGCCCAAGACCGCACCCGCCGCGTCCAACGCGAACGCGAACTCAACGAGGCGCCGTGACCGCAGCCCCAGCGAGGTCGGCGAAGAAGTCCTCGAGCTTCGCGACGAGGTAGGCGCTGAGGTCCTCGGCAGAGCCGCTCATCCGGGCCTTCACGTCTCGGGAGTCTTCGTCGGCGAGCACCTCGAACGCACCCCTCACCACACCGTCGTAGGCCTGCTCCACCACGCTCGCGGCGCTCACCTTTGGCATGTCGAACCGGGCCGACATGGCCGTGTCGACCATCCCGACGATGACCCCCGTGACGGTGGTGCCGGTCGGCGCCAGCTCGCTGCGGAGCGCATTCGTCGCCGACCACATGGCGGCCTTGGACGCCGCATACGCCGTCGGCAAAGGAAGCCACGCCGCCAGCGACAAAACGTTGAGCAATCCGCCACCGCCGTTGGCAGCCAACACCGGGGCAAACGCCTTCGCGACGCGAAGGTTCCCGAAGTAATTGGTCTCGAAGATGCGCCGCGTGATTTCCTCGTCGCCAGTCGCGACCGACACGTCGTCGGCTGGCGAGATGGCCGCGTTGTTGACCACGAGGTCGACGTCCGACGCGACCTCGGCCGCGTTGGCCACTGACGACGGATCGGTCAGATCGAGCGCCAACGCCACGATGCGTTCGTCGCCCCAGTCCCTCGGCGTACGCGCCGTGGCGTAGACCTTCGTCGCCCCACGCTTGAGGGCCTGTCGCACGAACTGCTCACCGAGACCGCCATTCGCTCCGGTCACCAACACAATTCGTCCGTCGAGTCGCTCTGCCATCGTCACTCCTGCGGTAAAGTCGTGCACTAAGTGGGGCTATTCCCCACTTCTCGATTATGTGGGGAGGCTCCCCACTTATGCAAGGGGTGTGTCCGTGGCCACACAGACGTCTCGGCCGCTGCGCGCAGACGCTCAGCGCAATCGCGACGCGATCCTCAGTGCCGCGCTTGCGATATTCGACGCGGAGGGGATCAACGCGCCCATCGACTGCATCGCCACGGCCGCCGGCGTCGGCAACGCCACCCTGTATCGGAACTTTCCCACCCGAAACGACCTGCTGGCCGCGGTGATCGAAAAGAACATCGTCGAAATCATCGACGGCTCAGCCGAATTGGAGCACGAGGTGTCGGCGGACGACGCGCTGCGCGAATGGCTTCAACGCGTCGCGTGGCAGCTCCGCATCTGGAACGACCTGCCAACCTGCATCGCCACGTCGATCGAGGACGACACGTCACCGGTGCAGGACGTCACCGCGCGCCTGACCGACCGCACCCGCCACTTCCTCGACCGCGCCAAGGCCGACGGATCGGCTTCGGCCGACGTCACCGCCGACGAACTCTTCGAACTCGTCACGGCCATCTCGTGGGCCATCGACCGATTCGGCGACGACCCGCAGCGCGCCCGCGCCCGGGTGGCGCTCGCCACGGCCGGGGCGTTCCAAGGCCGCTAGGCGTCGAAATCCTCCGGCGGCGACGTCACCGTCACCACGGTCCCGCGGCCGACGCCCGAATCGATCGACATCGCGCCGCCCATCGCGTCGAACCGGGCTTGCAGCGACGCCAGCCCGATGTGCCCCTCGGCCACGCGTTGGTCGACGATCGACGGCTCGAAGCCCGCTCCGTCGTCGGCCACCGTGAGCACCACGCGGTCGCCCTTGCGGAACATGCGGATGGTGACCTCGTGTGCGCCGGCATGCTTGTGCACGTTGGCGAGCAGTTCACGCGCCGCCCGGTACAGCAGCGGCTGCGAGACGGGCTTGCCGACGTCCTCCAGCTCTGCGTCGATGACGACGTCGCCTCGACTCTCGTGCTGGCGCACCAGTTCCCGCACTCCCGGCGTCAAACCCAGCTGGGCCAGCACCTGGGGATGCAGCGCCGTCACCGTCGACCGCAAGCCCGCCGCGGTCTCGTTGAGCGCCGCGTACACCATGTCCAACGCGGGATCTGGCATGCGGTCACGCACCTCGTCGAGCTCCAAACGAGCGGCGAGCAGCGTCTGCAACGGACCGTCGTGCAGATGCTCGGCGAGCTCCCGGTTGGTCCGCTCGTCGGCCTGCATCGACTCGGCCACCAACCTGCGGCGCACGTCCAGCAGCGCCGCCACCCTCGCCGCGCGCCGGGTCAGCACGAAGCACAGGGCGGTCGTAGCCACCGCCAGCCAGACCAGGAAGCCGACCTGGAGATAGACCACGTCGGGCAACCCGACGTGGTCGTCGCGCTTCGAGTAGACGATCCACGCGCCCAAATAGCATGCCGCGGTGCTGATCCCGAGGACACCGGTGAACACCGGCCGGTCGCCGAACGCCACCGACAGCGGAAGCAGGAAGAACACCGGAAGCAGCGCCGCCGTCGCCCCGCCGGACACCACGCAGAGCGCGACCACCGCAAGCACGTCGACTCCGGTGGACAACCGGCCACCCCACGTCGGCACCGGCCCGCGGAACACCGCCACCGCCCACAGCACGGCGGCGATCGAGTACGCGCCGAGAATCGCCGCGTAGACCTCGGGCAGCCAGCTGTCGACCTCCCAGATCCACACCAGGAAGCCGATCAGTCCGATCAGCGGCAGCCGCAGGAGCGCCGAGACGCGGACGGGTTCGGCGGCGAAGTAGTCGACGAGCTGCCGGGACGCGCGGTCCACGGCTATTCCAGCAGTCCGCGGCGCATCGCCTCGGCGACAACGGAGCCCCGGTCGCTCACGCCGAGCTTCTCGTACAGCCGCTGCACGTGGGTCTTCACAGTCGACGGGGCCAGGAACATCTTCTTGGCCATCGCGGGGATGGTCTGCCCGCCTGCGATGTAGCCGAGCACCTCACGCTCCCTGGCGCTGAGCACCGGGGTGTCGGACTCGTTGCGGCGCTGGATCTCACCGACCAACCCGGCGGCCAGATTCGGGGCGACGACGTCGTGGCCCTTGGCGCAGCTCAGCACGGCGGCAACCAGCTCGGAGCGGCTGGACTCCTTGGAGATGAAACCGGCCGCACCCTCCTGCAACGCGTTGTAGACGATTGCCGACTCGTCGTGCGCGGAGATCAGCAGCACCCGGGTCGGCAACTGGTCGCGGCGCACCGCGGCGGCCACCTGGGCCCCGTCCAGACCCGGCATGCGGTAGTCCAGCAGCGCAACCCGAGGCCCGTGCTCGCGGATCAGGGCAAGGGCGGCCACACCGTCCTCCGCCTCGGCGACCACGTCGATCGACCCACTGGCGCTCAGTGCCCTGACCACTCCGTCGCGGAACAGCGGATGGTCGTCACCCACCACCACGCGCACCTTCTCAGCCGTCACGCCGCCAGCTTCGCATGAAGGCTCAGCCGCCGCTTCCGGATTCGGCCTCGGTGGCGCGCGTCCGCCCGGCCAGGCCGATCAGTTCCTCGTGCAGCTCGAACCACACCGTGTGATACGAGTCGACCATCGGGCGGGTCAACCAGGACATGTCACCGTCGCGCGCCCGCCGCAGGGCGGCGTCGAGCCGATCCGCATAGCTCCCGAGCCGGGCGACCAGCTCGCTCGCCGCGGCGACGACCGGCACCACCTCGCGGTGCAGTTCGTCGAGGCGGTCGAGGACGGCGGTCACCTCGTCGGGTCCGGCCGCGTCCCTCGTCAGCTGCCACTGCGAGATCAGGGGTTTGACGCCGCCGTTGACGACGAGGAACCGGTCGTACACCCGGTCCGCTGCGTCGTGGTCGACGACGGCGCGCTCGTCGGCCAGGAGTTCGACCAGCCGGGCCCGGCCCGCGTCGGTCAGCCGGACCATCGGGGCGTCGAACAGCAGTCCGGCAGCGACGCACCCGTCGACGGGACCCGTCAGCTCGGCCCGGCCGATCCGGCCCTTGAGCCGGACCGTCTGCAGGAGGGCCAACTCGTCGGCGTCGTTCACCGGCGTGCCGACCGGGCGGCCCGATGCATGGCCTGCAGATCGCCGACGACGTCGGGGACCGCCGCCCGCACGATGTCGGTGAACCTCGACAGTTCGGGGCTGAGCACCGACTCCGACAGAGCGGACTCGCCGGCCCGGACCTCGCCCGCGTCGCCGTCGACGGTGATGGTCAACCCCGCCAGCGACGCGGTCAGCCCCACTCCGCAGCCGACCACCGCCGGAATGCCGAGTTCACGCGCGACGATGGCGGCATGGCTGCTGGCGCCGCCCACCTCTGTGACAACCCCGTTGGCGGCCATGATGCCGGCGACGTCGTCCGGGCTGGTCGTCGGGCGCACCAGGATGACGTCATGGCCCGCGTCGGCCGCTGCGATGGCGTCGTCGCTGGTGGTGCAAGCCAGGCCGGACGCGATTCCCGGGCACGCGGCGGCGCCGGTGGCCAACGGCGGCCCACTCGGGGCCGAGCGCACCGCCAGGATCGTCGCGAGCTGCTCCGGCGTCACCCGCTCGATCACCTCGGCGTCGTCGACGAGACCTTCGTCGCGGAAGGTCAGCGCCAGCCGCAGCGCCGCCCGCGGCGAGCGCTGCGCCACCCGGGACTGCAGCAGCCACAGCTTGCCTGCCTCGACCGTGAACTCGACGTCCTGCACGTCGCCGCCGAGCCGCTCCAGACGGGCGCCGGCGTCGACCAACTCGTCGTAGGCGGCGGGAAGCCGGTCCCGCATCGCCGACAGGGGTTCGCAGTCGCTGGTGCCCGACACCACGTCGTCACCCTGGGCGGCGGGGAGCCACTCGCCAAACGGGGTCGACGCCCCGGTGGCCGGGTCGCGGGTGAACAACACCCCGGTGCCCGATTGGGCGTCGAGATTGCCGAAGACCATGGCCTGCAACAGGATTGCGATGCCGCCCCGTTCAAGTCCGCGATGTGCGCGGTAGGCGTCGACTCGGCTGGACGACCAAGACGACGCGACCGCCTCGACGGCTCCGCGCAACTGCGCCAGCGGTTGACCGGGCGCCTCGACCCCCACCGCGCGCCGATAGCCGCGTCGGAAGCGCTCCCCGGTGTCCTCGGCGAACCCCACCGAATACTCCTTGCCAAGCGCGTCGACGACCGCGTCGTCGACGCCGACGTTCAGGACGGTCTCGAGCATGCCGGGCATCGACGTGTCCCCGCTGCTGCGGACCGACAGCAGCAGCGGTCGCGGGCCGGCACCGAACGTGCGTCCGGTGCGTTCCTCCAGCACCTTCAGCCCGTCGAGCACGTCCTGCCACAGGCGGCCGACCAGTGCGGAGGGATCGTCGTCGCTCCAATCGGAGGTCACGCAGAATGCAGGAGGTACGGGCAGACCCAGCGCCGCCATCGCAGCGACCGCGCGCCCCTTGCCGCCGACGGCCCGCCGCGCGGCGTCACCCAGCTCGCCGTCCAACGGGACCGCGTGCCGGCTACCTGCGCCGATCGTCATCGCGTGACCACTCATCTCGCCTAGTCGTCTCGAAGGGAACGCCCGAGTGTATGCACGTGCGGGTTACCCGACGTCACTGGAAGGAACACAATGAACGGTCACGGTTCGCCGTGCACCGTTGCGGGCTTCTAGGCTCATCCAACGAACACGTCGTACCGAATACTTGTGGGTCGCTGCACACGCGGCGGTCCAGACAGGGGTTTCACACCGTATGGCCGATCAACTCGCCAATGCCACCGAGGCGCTCCGCCGGGCTCTCGTCCAGAACGACCGGCTGAAGACCCAGAACCGGGCCCTTCTGGAGCGCTCTGGCGAGCCGATCGCCGTGGTGGGCATGTCGTGCCGGTTCCCCGGCGGCGTGAACTCCCCCGAAGACCTGTGGAACATGGTCGCCGAGGGTCGCGACGTGGCCACCGAGCTACCCGATGACCGCGGCTGGGACGTTGCCAGCCTCTACGACCCCGACCCCGACGCACCGGGCAAGTCGTACGCGCGCGCGGGCAGTTTCGTCGACGGCGTCGCCGACTTCGACGCCGGCTTCTTCGGGATCGCGCCAAGCGAAGCCCTCGCCATGGACCCCCAGCAACGCATGCTCCTCGAGCTGTCGTGGGAGGCGCTCGAACGCGCAGGCGTCGACCCGACGTCGCTGCGAGGCAGCGCGACGGGCGTGTTCGCGGGCGTCATCGCCGGCGGCTACGGCATGTCCAACGACAGCATCGAGGGTTACCGGCTGACCGGCATGACGTCGAGCGTGACGTCCGGTCGGGTGGCCTACGTGCTTGGCCTTGAGGGCCCGGCCGTGTCCATCGACACCGCGTGCTCGTCGTCGCTGGTGGCGCTGCACATGGCGGTGCAGGCGCTACGCCTCGGCGAGTGCGACATGGCCCTGGCCGGCGGCGTGACCGTCAACGCCACCCCCACGATCTTCGTCGAGTTCAGCCGCCACCGCGGGCTGGCTGCCGACGGCCGTTGCAAGCCCTACGCCGGAGCGGCCGACGGCGTCGGCTGGGCCGAGGGCGGCGGCGTGCTCGTCGTCGAGCGGCTCTCCGACGCCCAGCGGCTCGGCCACCCGGTACTCGCCGTCGTGCGGGGCTCGGCGGTCAACCAGGACGGCGCGTCGAACGGCCTGACGGCGCCGAACGGGCCGTCGCAGCAGCGCGTCGTGCGCGCGGCACTCGCCAATTCCGGGCTGACGGCCGCGCAGGTCGACGTGGTCGAGGGCCACGGCACCGGAACCCCGCTCGGTGATCCCATCGAGGCGCAGGCGCTGCTGGGCACCTACGGCCAGGACCGGACGCAGCCGCTGTGGCTGGGCTCGGTGAAGTCCAACATGGGTCACACCCAGGCCGCGGCGGGCGTCGCAGGCGTGATCAAGATGATCATGTCGATGCAGCACGAGACGCTGCCCGTGACCCTGCACGTCGACCAGCCGAGCCCGCACGTCGACTGGACCATGGGTGCGGTCTCCCTTCTGACCGAAGCGCAGCCGTGGCCCGCCAGCACCACCCCGCGCCGCGCAGGCATCTCGTCGTTCGGCATCAGTGGCACCAACGCCCACGTCATCGTCGAATCGGCGCCACCGGCGGAGGCCGAGCCCGAGGCGGCTCCCGCACCTGGGGTGCTGCCCTGGGTGCTGTCCGCGAAGTCCGCGACCGCCCTGCGCGGGCAGGCCACCCGCCTGACCGATCATCTGGCCACTCACGCCGGCCTCGACGACCGTGACGTGGCATGGACGCTGGCGGGACGAACGTCCTTCGAGCACCGCGCCGTCGTGCTCGGCACCGACCGCGACCAGCTGCTCGCCGGCCTCTCGGAGGTGGCGTCCGACGCCGACATCACGCGGGTGATCCGCGGTACGGCCACCCCCGTCGGCAAGGTCGCCTTCGTCTTCCCGGGCCAGGGCAGCCAGTGGATCGGGATGGGCATCGAATTGATGTCCGCCTCAACGGTTTTCGCCGAAAAGCTGACCGCCTGCTCGGAAGCACTTGCGGAGTTCGTGGACTGGTCGCTGCTCGACGTGCTGCGCGGCGAGTCCGGCGCACCCGGCCTCGACCGCGTGGACGTCGTGCAGCCCGCGTTGTTCGCCGTCATGGTGTCGCTGGCGGAGCTGTGGCGTTCGGTCGGAGTCACCCCCGACGCCGTCATCGGCCACTCGCAGGGTGAGATCGCCGCCGCCCACGTCGCGGGCGCGCTGTCGCTGCGCGATGCCGCCAAGGTCGTCGCCCTGCGCAGCAAGCTGCTTGTCGAGCTGTCCGGATCGGCTGGCATGGTGTCACTCGCCTGCGGCGTCGACCGCGCGCGAGAGCTGTTGTCGGGCTTGGACATCGGGACCGAACGAGCTGGCATCGCCGTGATCAACGGGCGCTCCGCCGTCGTGGTCTCCGGTGAGACGTCCGCGCTGGACGCCCTGGTGGCGCAGTGCGAGGCGCTGGAGATCCGCGCCCGCCGCGTCGACGTCGACTACGCGTCGCACTCGGCTCAGGTCGAAGCCGTCGACGGTCGACTGCAGGACGCCCTCGCGGGTCTGACACCCACGTCGACGCGCACCGCGTTCTTCTCCACCGTCACAGGCGATCTCGTCGACACCGCCACCCTCGACGCCGACTACTGGTACCGCAACATCCGCCAGACGGTGCAGTTCGACCAGGCGGTCAGGGCCGCGGCCGCCCACGGCTACCGGGCGTTCGTCGAGACCAGCCCGCACCCGGCGCTCATCGCGGGCATCGAGGACACCGTTCGCGACTGCACCGATGCCGCAACCGATCCCGTCGTCGTACCGACCCTGGGGCGGGACGAGGGCGGCTGGGACCGCTTCCTCACCTCGGCCGCGCAGGCATTCACGTCGGGCATCTCGGTGGACTGGCGCGCGACGTGCGACGGCGGTCGCCTCGTCGAGCTGCCCACCTACGCCTTCGACCGTCGCCGATTCTGGCTGTCCGGCGGCGGCAGCGGAGCCTCCGACGCCACGGGCTTCGGGCTCAACGGCGCGGCGCACGCGCTGCTCGGTGCGGTCGTGGAGGTGCCAGAGACGGGCCAGGTCGTGCTGACCGGGCGGCTCGCGGTGGCGACGCAACCGTGGTTGGCCGATCACGCCGTCGGCGGGGTGATCCTCTTCCCCGGTGCGGGATTCGTGGAGCTCGTCATCCGCGCGGGCGACGAGGTGGGTTGCGGGACAGTCGAGGAGCTCACCCTGCAGGCGCCGCTGGTGGTGTCACCGTCCGGAGTTCAGATCCGCGTCCTGGTCGGGGCTGCCGAGGAGTCCGGATCCCGCACGGTGTCGGTCTTCTCCCATCCCGACGACCCGGAAGCGGCCTGGCTGCTGCACGCCGAGGCCGTCGTCGGATCCGCCGAGCAGGCGCCGACGGCCGACCTGTCGGCGTGGCCGCCCGCCGGTGCGGTGGCCACCGACGTCGGCGACGCCTACGAGACGCTCGCCGCGCGCGGTTACGAATACGGCCCGGCCTTCCGCGCCCTCACCGCGATGTGGCGCCGAGGCGACGAGGTGTTCGCCGAGGTCACCATCCCGCAGGACGTCCAGTCGGGAGACTTCGGCGTCCACCCGGTGCTGCTGGACGCCTCGATGCACGCCATCGCGTTGGCCGTCGAGGATCACGAACTCGCCCTGCCGTTCTCCTGGCAGCAGGTTTCGCTGCACGCCGCAGGGGCGTCGTCGGTGCGCGCGAGAATCGCTCCGGTTGGCCCGAATTCGGTGTCGATCGACCTGGCCGACGGGTTGGGCTTGCCCGTCCTGTCGGTGGGTTCGATGACCACCCGCCCGGTCAGCGCCGAGCAGCTGGCGTTGGTGGGCCAGGCCAGCGCCGACGGCGAACTGTTCGAGGTGGAATGGTCCGCGGTCCCCGCGCCCGAGACCGCCGCGCCAGCCGAGGCCGTCGTCTACGAATCCGCCTCGACGGCAGACGATTCCGTCGACGTCGCGACCGTGGTGCATGCCACGGTGCACCGCGCGCTGGAGCGCCTGCAGTCGTGGTTGGCCGAGCCGTCCGCCGCGACATTGGTAGTCGTGACGCACGGGGCTGTTGCACTGCCCGGTGAGGACGTCACCGATCTGGCCGGCTCCGCGGTGTGGGGCTTGGTCCGCGCCGCCCAGACCGAGAACCCCGGCCGCATAGTGCTGGTCGACGCGACAGCCGAATTCGACGTCGCCAACGCGCTCGCCGTCGGTGAGCCGCAGGTCGTCGTGCGGGACGGCGTGTTCCACGCCGCCCGTGTCGTGCGCAGCCGCGGCGTCGACGCGGTGCTGCAGCCCCCGACCTCGGGCAAGCCGTGGCGGCTCGGCATCGCCACCGCGGGCACGTTCGACAACCTGGCGCTCGAAGAGGTCCCGAACTCCGAAGAACCGTTGCGCGCGGGACACATTCGCGTCGAGATGAACGCCGTCGCGGCCAACTTCCGCG
>NZ_MVOC01000099.1 GCF_002043095.1 Mycobacterium sp. AT1
TGACGGCGCTCATCGAAGTTCCCCAGCGGTGCTCTCTGAAAATCCCCACTTGTGAGCAACCGTCACTGTAGTGGTTGGCGTGTTCCGGTGGTCGTTCGGCGGAGTTTCTCGGCTCGGGCGTTGTGGTCTCGTAGGCGGTAGGAGTCGCCGTCGAGGTTGAGCACAACCGAGCGGTGCAGAAGGCGGTCGAGCATGGCCGCGGCGACGGTGTTGTCGCCGAGGACTTCGCCCCAGGATCCGACGCCACGATTGGTGGTCATCACGATCGATGTCTTCATATAGCGTTGGGAGACAACCTGAAACAGCGCTGCCGCCGCTTCACCGGGCAGCGGGAGGTAGCCCAGTTCGTCGATCACGAGCAGTGTGGGGCCGGCGTAGAACCGCATCGTGGTGGCCCACCTGCCTTCGATCGCTGCCCGATGGCACCGGGCGGCGAGGTCGGCGGCGGTGGTGAAGTAGGTGCGATATCCGGCATGTGCTGCAGCCCTGGCCAATCCGACCGACAGATGGGTCTTGCCGACTCCGGGTGGGCCGATCAGCAGGACGTTGGTTGCGGTCTCGAGGTAGCGGCAGGTGGCCAGTTCCTCGATCACCTTGCGGTCGACTCCGGCTGCGGCGTCGTAGTCGAAATCCTCTAACGAGGCCGGTGTCGGTAGGCATGCGAACCGCAGCCGTCCGGCCAGTCTGCGGGCTTCGGTGGCCTCCACTTCAATCGAGAGCAGTCGGTCCAGGGCTGCGGTCATCGACAGGTCTTGGGCCGCTGCCTGGTCCAGGACCGTTGGCAACGCTTCAGCGGCGTCGTGCAGCTTGAGCACGGCAAGATGTCCGCGCAGGCGTTGATAGAGGCTGGCTGCTTCGGCGGTGTTCGGGGCGGGCAGACGGTCACCGGAATCGGTGGTGGTGCGAGTGGTCATGACAGGGTGTTCCTTCCGCGGGCAGCGCGTTCGTAGACCGACAGGTCGTAGAGCACGGCAGTGGAATCAGATTGTGTTGTGGTGGAGCAGTTCTCATCGAGAGCGCTGTTGGCGGTCGTTGTGCGTCGAAGGGTGGCAGCCGCGGCCAAAGCTTCCGGTCCTGGCGGGATGCGTTCCTTGCGGCGGTGCGGCCCGCCCGTGTTCGCGCCTGCCATCGCGGCTTGTTCCAGGGCGTAGACGTGGCCGTGGTCGCGAACCATGGCCCCGGTCCCGTCGGCGGCCAGGTGATGGCGGGCGATGGTGATGCCCGAGGCGGTCACCACGTCGATGACGTCGGCCCCGAGTACGTGGGTGAGGGTCACGCTTGCCGACGCGAGCTCTGGCGGCACCGAGTACCGGTTGCCACGATAGGAGACCAACGCTTGGCGTGACACCACGCGCTCGGAGGTCAGGATCGCCGGATACGGCCGAGCCGGCATCGGATGCAGACCTTCGCTGCTGGCGACGGTGGCCACCGAGGCTTTACCGTCAGCAGTCGGACGAAGGCGGGCGTCACCGCGAAGCCGACAGAATTCGTCGAGGCGTTCTTGGGCTTGTTCGACTGTCACGCCATCAGGCAGTGTTCTCCACCACCGTTGCGCGGCAGTGTGATTGGACTTCTCCACCACACCCTTACGATTGCCGCGCCGCGGCGGGCAGATCGCCACCGACACCCCGTAGTGCTTGGCCACCCCGGCGAAGCTCGCCGTCACCCGCCCGGACTCCGGGTGACAGACCGTGGCCATCCGATCAAAGCGCCACACCCGGCTCACCCCACCCAGGCCCCGGCAGATCCGGTCGAGGCCGTCGACGACCCGGGGCTGAGTCATCTCCGGCGCCAGGACTCCGCGCCACTTGCCCGAACACGCCAGGGTGCCCACGAACAGGTGCGCCATCGACCCCCATCCCCACGACGCTGGCGGGTCAGGCAGATCCAGCCAATCCCATTGCGTCTCTTCACCTGCCGGGTGATCGATGACGGCGTTGGGTCGCTCCGTCGCGGTCAGGCACGCCTGGCATGTCGGCCGGAGCTTGCGGTCGCGGATCTGGCGGGTCAGCGTCTGATACGACATCGCGTACCCGAGATCCTCGAGTTCATCGCACAACGTCCGCGCCCACAGATGCGGGTCGTCGACCAGCCGGGCGGTCACGTAGGCCAAGAACACCTCGAAGGCATCCACCCCGGAACGTTTGCGCACGCCGGGGGTTCGGGTGCCGTTCAGATAAGCCCGGACCGTCTTGCGGTCACGTCCGGTGTGTCGGGCGATCGCCGAGATCGACCAGCCTCGTTTACGTAGGGCATGTACTTCCACATCGTCCTCCCATGTCAGCATGAGAAAGCGGGTCTCCTTTGATAGCCGATGCGTGGTCAGAGACCATCAGCTTCAAGGGAGACCCGCCCCCGTTGGCGGTGCCACACAGGTGGGGAATTTCGATGAGCGTTACTGGGGAATTTCAGCGAGCGCCATCA